>CAYZZU010000070.1:0-2884 GCA_964483105.1 uncultured Nitrospirota bacterium | reverse complement strand
GGCGGTCTGGCTTCCGAACCTTGTTTTCGGCGGGATCGGGATCATGGCTTTGGTCCGGACCTCACGAAGAATCCCGGAAGACCGGGGCCTTCTGGACGGGACCTACGACCTGTGGCAGACCGTCCGGCACACCCTGCGAAGGATCTTGCAGAATTCATCCGGGAAGTGATTGGAAACCAGTATGAAAACCCTGTCAAAATATGTAGCTCATGAATATATCAAGGTCCTTCTGATCTGTCTCAGCGCCGTCACGACGGTCTACCTGCTGGTCCATTTTCTGGGAAAGCTGGATGAGTTTATTGAATTCAAGGCCTCCCTGCCGCTGATCTTCCGGATGATTCTTCTGAAGATCCCCCGGATTTTCTACGAGGTCCTACCCATCGTCTCCCTTCTGGCCACCCTGATTACCCTGAGTATTCTTTCCCGCCACAATGAAATCATCGCCATGCGTTCCTGCGGAATCCATCTGAACCGGCTCCTTGTGCCAATCCTCTTCGTCACATTCCTCCTCTCCATGATGGCGCTGGCCGACGGGGAATGGATCGTCCCCTACGCCAATCAGCGGCTTAGCTGGCTTGACGACGTCGCCCTGAAAAAAAAGCCCCACCTCCTCGCCCTGAAGAACAACCGGATCTGGTTCCGCACCGGCACACACGGGTTCTGCAACATTCGAAAGGTCGACCCGGACCGACGGGTCCTGCACGATGTCACCCTCTATGATTTCGACCGGAACTTCAGACTACAGCACCGCTTTGATGCAAAGGTGGTCCTCTGGAAAGATTCTGGTTGGATTACCCGGAAAGGTACGGAATGGATCTTCTCCGGGACCGGGGAAATTCTCCAGGAACGGGCCTTTCGGGGAGGATTCCCCTTGGAGGAACCGCTCCAGGAGATCGTCAAGGTAGAAAAGTCTTCCAGTGCAATGGGCTACAAGGAACTCCGAAAGTATATCACAATCCTGAAGAAAGATGGTTACCCCACGGCCGGCTATGAGGTCGACCTCCATGCGAAGATCTCTTATACTATGATCAGCCTCATCATGGTCCTCCTGGGAATTCCCTTTGCGCTCCACACCAACCGCAAGGGGGGCCTCGCCTTCAGTATCGGGATCAGTCTGGTCGTGGGATTCATCTATTGGCTGGCCTTTTCCATCGGGCTCTCCTTCGGGCACGGGGGTCTGATACCTCCGCTCCTTGCCGCCTGGGTGGCCAACCTCCTCTTCGGGACGGCGGCGGGCTATCGACTTTCAAGGGTCCGGTTCTGAAGCGAGAGAAGACGATGTCCGATGAAGAGAAGGCTCAGGAAGAGGTTTCCGTCCTTTTTCCCCCTCCGGCGAGACGCGCTAACTCCACCAACTGTTCCGGTTTTCCCACACAGATCAGCAGGTCTCCCGTCTCCAGAACGGTCGAGGGAGCCAGGCTGGTATTCAGGGTACCATCCTCTTTCTTGACGGCAACGATCAGGACCCCTAATTCCTCGCGAATCCGGGAGTCCATAATCCGCACCCCCTTCAAAAAAGACGTGCCGGAAATTCGGACGGCATCGAGACGGAATCCCATCTTGGCGTCGCGGCTGACCATGGTCTCCAGGAAACTGGAGACATGGGGTCGGAAGATCGACTGGGCAATTTTGGAGGCGCCAATCAGGTAAGGGGAGACGACCATGTCGGCGCCGGCCCGTTGAAACTTCTTCTCCGACCCCTCTCCTCCGGCACGGGTAATGATCTTCAGTTTCTCATTAATCTCACGGGCGCTCAAAACCACATAGAGATTTTCCGCATCGGAAGTCAGGACCGAAATCAACCCGGTCGCCCGTTCAATCCCTGCCGCCAGGATGCTCTCATCCAGCGTGGCATCCCCCTGGATGACGATGTACCCCTTCTCATGAATCTCGGTCACCACCTCAGGGTCCTTCTCAATCACCAGAAAGGGAGAGCCGGCAGCGGCAAATTCCGAACAGATATGTTTCCCCATCCGGCCGTACCCACAGATGATGTAGTGTTCCTTCAACCGCTTGATTTTTTCGTTCACCCTCTTCCTCCCCAGCACTTCCCGGATTTCCCCTTCCAGAAGGATCCCGATGGCCGTTTTGAAAACATAGGCAACCGTCCCAACCCCGACAAGGATCAGAACAACCGTAAAGATCCTCCCGGCCATGTCCATTCGATGGACTTCCATGAAACCGATCGTCGAGAGAGTAATCACCGTCATATAGAGCGAATCGGCAACTCCCCATCCCTCGATCACCATGTACCCCACGATTCCAAAGGCCATGATCCCTGCAAGGATCAGCAGTGAGACTTTCAGTTTTTTGATCGGATTGCGCAATGAAGCCTCCGGGAGAGGGCGTCCGGGTGAATGATTTCGTAGAGTTGCAAGGTATCAAAGGCTTCGGAGAAAAGTCAAGGATTCAACCATTTTCCTCCTCTTCCTCATCATGGTTTTCTTCCATCTTTTCGTACATCTCTTCGAGTGCCCCGGCAATGCGGGCATTCAGCGTGCCCGCAGGGAAGGTCCCATCTTCCTGCCGGACACCGGCCTCCATCCCGGTCAGGAGTTCCAGTGCCTCCTCGACGTGGTGGATCCGGTAAATATGAAACCGCCCCGCCTCAACCGCCGTCACAACCTCCCGGTTCAGGTGGAGGTGTTTGACATTCTGGTCGGGGATGAGAACCCCCTGATCTCCCGTGAGGCCTCGATTTATGCAGGTCTGGAAAAACCCTTCGATCTTTTCGTTCACCCCTCCAATCGGCTGGATCTCCCCATGCTGATTCATCGATCCGGTGATCGCCAGGGACTGGTTGACGGGGAGATCGGCAATACTCGAGAGGAGCGCCACCAGTTCCCCGGCGGAAGCGCTGTCTCCATCCACTTCCCCGTAGGAC
>CAYZZU010000069.1:0-3853 GCA_964483105.1 uncultured Nitrospirota bacterium | reverse complement strand
GCAGAAAAACCGGAAAAGGAACTCGAAAAATTTGAAACGGCACTTTCCCGGAGCAGGGCCGATATCGAGGGGCTTCGTCATTATGTGGTCCGGACCCTCTCTGAGGAGGATGGGGCCATCTTTCACGCACACCTGATGATTCTGCAGGAACAGGGAATGCTGGAAAAGATCCGGAAACGGATCCGGAGTGGCGAAGGCGCCGCGCAGGGAGTCTCTTTCGTGGCCAAGAATTATATCCAGGCCTTTCTTGCCCTGGAGGACCCCTATATCCGGGAACGGGCGGCGGACGTGCGGGATGTGGCACAAAGACTCCTCCGTCACCTCCGGGAAGAAGACGGTGCGGAACAACCGGAATTCCAACGCCCCACCATCGTCATCGCGCAGGACCTGACGCCGTCTCAAATCGTCCCGTTGATTCAGCCCAATCTCGCGGGGGTGGTACTTGCACGGGGAGGCAGAAACTCTCATACCGCCATCCTCTGCCGCTCATCCGGCATTCCCGCGGTCGTGGGACTGGAATCTGATCTGCCGCACGTGGATCGGGGTCAGCCGGTGATCCTGGATGGCAACACAGGTCTGGTCTATCTTTCTCCCGGCAAACCGATCCTGGAAGAGTATGAACGGCTGGCCAGGGACAAGGCGGAGCTGGATGAGGAACTGCGGGCCCATCTTTCGGCCCCTCCCGTCACGCGGGACGGCCGAAGAATCGAACTGCTCGGCAACGCCGCCCTCCTGAGCGACATCCCCAGAATTCTTGAGGCCGGAGGCGAAGGGGTGGGATTGTACCGCACGGAGTTTCCCTTCCTGATCCGATCGGATTTCCCTGACGAGACTCAGCAGGTCGAGATCTACACAAAGATCATCAAGGCGCTCAAGGGTCTCCCGGCCACTCTCAGGACCCTCGACGTGGGGGGAGACAAAACGCTTCCCTATCTATCCATGCCCAAAGATGAGAACCCCCACCTCGGCTGGCGGTCGATCCGGATGAGTCTCGCGATGGAAGAACCGTTCCGGATCCAGATTCGCGCCCTGCTGCGGGCAAGTTGTGAAGGACCGGTGCGGATCATGTTCCCCATGATCTCTACAGTCGAGGAAATGAAGGCGGCTCGCTCGATTGCAGAGGAGGAGCGTCAGGCGCTCCTTGATCAGGGGATACGGCTTCCCCACGTACCGGTAGGCGCCATGGTGGAAGTCCCGTCCGCCGCCCTTGCCATCGACCGGCTCGCACCCCAGGCCGACTTTTTTTCCATCGGGACGAATGACCTGATCCAGTACCTTCTGGCCGTGGACCGGGCCAACCGAAGGGTGGCTCACCTCTACGACCCCCTACATCCGTCGGTCCTCGACCTCA
The DNA here is from genome assembly GCA_964483105.1 of uncultured Nitrospirota bacterium. GTDB lineage: Bacteria > CG2-30-53-67 > CG2-30-53-67 > CG2-30-53-67 > CG2-30-53-67 > CAYZZU01. The sequence goes on along the minus strand of CAYZZU010000069.1, from coordinate 2,502 downwards.
TCGCCCGTGTCGTGGAATCGGCTGAAAGCCTGGACCGCCCCGTAAGCGTGTGCGGTGAAATGGCAAGCCGGATCCTGGGCGCGTCCGCCCTCATGAGCATGGGGATCCGTACACTTTCGGTCAGTCCCGGATCTCTCCCGAACATCCGACGCCTGATCCAGATGGTTGATCTCGGAAAGATGAAGGCGCTGGCGCCGCGCCTCCGGGGTGCCGTCGGTGCGGACGAGGTGCGCACCCTGCTGAAGGAAGAGCTGCGTCACCAGAAGTTCCCCGCTTCCCTGCTGGAACGGGATGAACTCGCGGCGGCAGACTCCGTGTTCACGGGTTCCGGCATGTTTGCCGCTGAATAGCGGAAATCATTCACTCTGTTTGTTTCCTTCAGACAATGGCCGGATCTCCTCTCTCCCCGGTACGGATCCTCGCGGCGTCCCGGATCGGCAGGACAAAGATCTTACCGTCTCCGGGATTCCCGGTCCGGTTCACGCGAATCAACGTCTCCACCACCTTACGGACCGGAACCCTGGAAACCACGATGTCCAGGAGATTCTTGGGAATCCAGAAAACCGGCTTGGTCAGCGTGGAATCCCCGGCCAGGGAAGAAGGGGTGGGAGAGGTATAGATCCTGGAAACGTATTCCATGGGCTCCTTCATCAACGGATCCACATTCTCCATGATATTGCCGCCCTGTCTCCCCCTTCCATTGAGACTGTGGACCGTGACCGAAACCACCCCGATCTCATCCAGGGCCTCGAGCGTTTCCGTCAGTCTGGTCCTCCGTATGACCGCCATGATCTCCTTCATAATCCGCCCCCCGTCCGGATGGTATAGGCCTCTTCCACATCGGAGAGAAAGATCTTTCCGTCCCCGATGAAGCCGGTCTTGGAACGATCCGAGATGACCGACATGACCTTCTCCACGTCTTCGTCTTCCACCACGAGAAGAAGCAGGACCTTGGCCAGCAGGTCGTAATGAACCGGCCCGACCTGCAACCCCTTCTGTTTTCCACGCCCGAAAACATGGGCCTTGGTCATGGCGGGGAATCCCGCCCCCTCCAGCGCCAGGACGACGTCATTCTCCTTCTCCGGCCTGATGATCGCACGAATCATTTTCATGGTTTTACCCCTCCTGTTTTTCTTTCTCCAATGCCTTCCGGATCCACGGCGGGGGATCCTTCCGGATCACCTCCATCAACTTGACGGCCTCCTCCTCGATCCGGACGGGTTCACGAACCTTCACCGGCATGATCCCCCTACGCACCAGCCGCGCCGCCGACGGACCCCCGATCCGGGTCATGTAGATTACATCGCAGTCCGACAGCAGGTCTATCTTGCGCATGACGGCCTCTTCATGAAGCGTACCCCGCCCGCGGGACCCTTCGACCGCCTCGTCCCGTCCCGGCGAGAGGACAATATCCTCCAAACCGGTGTAGCCGTCCCGCGTGAACCGGAACACGACGAATCTCCCGGCCCTTCCGAAATGTTCATCCACATGCACTCCGTCCGTGGTGGCAAAGGCGACCTTCATCACGCACCTCCTGCAGAATCAAAAAGCATTGCCCACATCGTTGACCTGATCCAGCGTCCCGCGGTAGCCGATGGTACATCGCGTATTCACACCCAACCGTTCAAACACGGGAAACCCCATCGGGTGATGACCGGCTCCATGACGTCTCGCGACCGCGGCCCCATGGGAATTGGAAATCAGCAGATCGAATCCATCCCCGACGGATCCGAAATCACCCACAATCACCTCCGGAACCGGGATCCGATCCACGGCGGGACCGAAAGTCGGGACCACCACCCGGGGAATCCACGCGCCCATCTCCCGCAGCCATCGAACCGTCCCCAGGGCATGATCCGGTTCCTGCGCCACAACGATCCGTTTCCCGCCGAAGGCGAAACGGGCGTCCCGCATCCCATCCACCAGGATTCTCCGGTTGCGTTTCAGGAGGGGCGGAATCGCCCGCCCGCTGATCTCGCAAAGGAACGCAAAAAAACGGTCCGCGTCGGAAAGTCCGCTCAGACATTCGAAGACCCGGTACGGAATCCCGCAACGCGAGCGGAGAGACTCCGCCGCCGGCACCGTGGCAAGACCGAGGGCAACCGTCATCTCCGATCTCCCCATGGAACGTATCGAGGAGATGGAGGTCCCACCGCAAGCCGTGGCGGAGAATCCCTCCCGGCTGCCGTCCAGGGCGGAGAGGTCGGGCAGGATCACGGGGGAGAGTCCGAACATGCCGAACCATTCCCGCAGAATGCCGCAATCCGCCGGCGTCAGGTGGGAACCGGCGAGAACATTGACCTGCCGGGAGACGGGTCGCCCCGGAACCGCAAGTTCCACGATTCCGCGGAGTGCCTCACCATATCCCCATTCCAGCCCTCCCTCGTAGTCCGGCGCGGAGACGGCGATCACATCCCTGTTTTCCTGCCGGAGTGTACGGACCAGGAAAGAAACCGGGTCCCCTTTGACTTCGGTCAGGCCGGTCGTGACCACGGCGATCAA
>CAYZZU010000068.1:0-4139 GCA_964483105.1 uncultured Nitrospirota bacterium | reverse complement strand
TGAGAAAGACGATGGGGAATTCCAACCCCTTGGCGCTGTGGAGGGTCATGAGGGTGATTACCCCGGCATCGGTCTGGACCGTGTCCGCATCGGAGATGAGGGCCACGCTCTCTAAAAAGGCCTCGAGGCGGTTATCCTCAGAGCTCTCTTCAAATTCCTTGAGGGCGGAGTAGAGTTCCCGGATGTTCTCCAACCGTGTACTGTCCGTGGGATCCTTGGACTCCTGCAGTTTCCGGGAGTAGCCGATCCGTCGGTCGAGTTCCTCTAAAAGGGTGGAAGGGGGCTGCGATTCTTTGCTTTCGATCAGTTCTCTCATGATCCGCAGAAAGGCGCCGATCTCCCGGCGGGGTCGTTTGGAAATGAGATCAAGTACCTGCGACCTTTCCAGGGCATCATAGAGGGGAATACGGTTTTCAAAGGACAGTTGTTCGAGCCGCGCAAGGGTGGTAGCACCGATCCCCCGGGGCGGAACGTTCAAGATCCGCTTCAGATTGACGGAGTCCCTCGGATTGGCGATGACACGGAGATAGGCCAGCAGGTCACGGACCTCTCTTCTGTCATAGAACCGGAGACCCCCCACCACCCGGTAGGGGAGCCGGGATCGGCGCATCCCCTCTTCCAGGACCCGGGACTGTGCATTGGTCCGGTAGAAGACGGCCATGTCCGAAAGGCGCACCCCTTCTTTCTGGTGGGAGAGGACCTTTTTGCAGACGAAATCCGCCTCTTCCATCTCATCGAGTGCTTCGAAATAATCGAGCTGTTCCCCCGCTCCATTTTCGGTCCAGAGCTTTTTCGGCTCGCGGTCCCGGTTCCGTTCCACTACGTGCCAGGCGGCGGTCAGGATATTCTGCGTGGAACGATAGTTCTGTTCCAACTGGATGACTTTCAAATCGGGATAATCTTCCCGGAAGGAGAGGATGTTCCGTATGTCGGCCCCACGCCAACTGTAGATCCCCTGGTCATCGTCGCCGACGACGCAGAGATTGCTATGCCCCGACGCAAGAATCCGGATCAGGCGGTACTGGGCATGGTTGGTGTCCTGGTATTCATCGACAAGGATGTGGCGGAAACGCTCCTGGTATCGGGCGCGGATCTCGGCATCTTTTTCGAAAAGCCGGACGGTGAGGAAAAGAAGGTCGTCGAAATCGAGGGCGTTGTTCTGCTTCAGTGCATGCTGATAGTGTTCATAAACCTGGGCGGTCTTCGCCTCGGCCCCGAATTCCTGTGCCGATGCGGCATAGTCATCCGGACCGATCAGATCATTCTTGGCCCGGCTGATCCTGCCGAGGATGGAATCGGGTGAATACATTTTTTCATTGATATTGAGCTCTTTCATACAGGACCGGATCATCGCCTTCTGATCGGCCGTGTCGTAGATAACGAAGTTGGATGCAAAACCGAGGAGCGAGATATGACTCCTGAGCAGCCGGGCACATGCCGAGTGAAAGGTAGAGATCCAGAGCCCCCGGCAGTCCCGGCCGAGGAGACGCTCCACCCGTTCCCGCATCTCCCGGGCCGCTTTGTTGGTAAAGGTCACCGCCAGGATCTGCTGGGGAGAAACCCCCCTCTCCCGGATCAGATAGGCAATCCGGTGGGTAATCACCCTGGTTTTCCCGCTGCCGGCGCCCGCCAGGATCAGGAGAGGCCCGCCGGCATGAAGTACCGCCTCCCGCTGTTCGGGATTCAGACTCGAAAGAAGAAAATGGAAATCACGCTCCATGGGACATTTTCCTTTTCAGCAGGGCCTGATTGTATGCGGTAATCACATCCCGTCGACTGATGACTCCGAGGATCTTTCTGCGGTTCTCCGGGTCAACCACGGGAAGGACCTCTATATCGATCATCCCGAATTGTTCCATGACATCATCGAGATTGTCCTCAGGCGTGACCGTGATCACGTGGGAGTAGGCAAGGTCTTTGGCCACGATGAACTTCTTCAGATCCTCCTCAAAGATCGACTCCTTCAGATCCTGAAAGGAGAGAATTCCAGACATCAGACCGTCGTCGTCTACCACGGGAAAGTAGAGAATCTCGCTGGTGGTGGCCACCTCCAGAATCACGTCAAAGGGCATGTGCTCGGGAATCCGGGTCACTTCCCGGCTCATCACATCTTTCACCCGGATGGAACGGAGGGTATTGACCTCCCTCCCGGCATGGAGATTAATCCCCCTGCGGGTCAGTGCTTCGGTATCGATGGAGTCATGTTTCAACGCCCTGGCGATTGTGGTCCCCACAACGCTGGCGAACATGACGGGAAGGATGATGCGGTAATCCTGGGTCAGTTCAAACAGAAGAAAGATCGATGTCATCGGCGCGTGAGTCACCGCGGACAGGAAGGCCCCCATGCCGACCAGGGCGTAGGCCCCCACCGGCGCGGTGTGCGCCGGGAAGAAATGGTGTACCACCCCGCCGAACCCGCCTCCGATCATCACTCCGATATAAAGAGCGGGGCCGAACATTCCTCCGGCGCCGCCTGATCCAAGGGTCAGAGAAGTAACGGCCATCTTCAGAAAAACGAGCAGGATCATCAACCCGAAGAAGACCTCCCCCCGCAGGGCCTGATTGATCACTTCATACCCGTGTCCCATGATCTGAGGATAGAAGATTCCGACGCTCCCGACCAGAAAGGCGCCCAGGACCGGTTTGAAGAGGGGATGAAAGCGGAGCCGTTCGAAGAAGTCCGCGGTTTTGTAGAACATGAGGATATAGATCACGGCGGATACGCCGACCTGAATCCCCAGCAGAACATACAGGAAAAGCTCCCAGTTGCTGACCATCGAATATTCCCGAACCAGGAAAATCGGATTCGCGCCGAAATATCCCCGCGAGACCACTGTGGCGATCCCCGAGGAAATGACAATCGGAGCGAAGTTGGTCAGGCTGAAATCCCCCAGGAGGACGATCTCCAACGCAAACAGGACTCCCGCGATCGGGGCATTGAAGGTGGCGGCGATTCCACCGGCCGTACCGCAGGCGATCAGGACTTTCATCCGGTTTCCGGAAACCTTCAGGAACTGTCCGATATTGGAACCGATGGCCCCACCGACCTGGGCGATCGGTCCTTCCAGCCCCGCGGATCCACCACTGCCGATTGTCAGCGCAGGCGCCAGGATTTTCAGGAAGATGGTCCGGGTCTTGATAATCCCCCCCCGGATGTTCACCTCCTCCAAAAAATTCGGGAATCCGTATCCGTTAATCTCTCCCGGAAAAAGCTTGGAGAGCGGGATCAGGAGAAGAGCGCCGGCCATCGGAAGAAGGGGAACCAGGAAAAGGGTCCAGTGGTTCCAAGCAATCCCGAGCAAATGTCCTCCCTGATCCACGATCAGCCAATGGACGCCTTCGACGGTTTTTCGGAGCAGGACATAGGCCGTGCCGCTTAACACCCCGACGACCAGAGAGGTAACAACCAGAAAGGTCTGATCCGAAATCTTCAGGAGTTTGATTTTTTCAGTGACAATCCGCCGGAGCCGGTCGATTCCAACGCTCTGAGCCATTTCGGACAATGTGGTTTTTCCCTCCGATATTGATCCGATTCCGCAACCGCTAAAATCATTTTCATGGAATCGGAAGGAACATTCAAGGATTGGGTATCCTATACCAATACCCGACCGATTTCAATGGTGGATTCCTGCCCAAATCCAGCGATAGAAATGTTCAGATCGTTTTGTTGAGAAAGCTCGTTTTGTAAAGTGTCCGGAGTGTTTTCTTGTACCATTCAGGGAAGTCCTGACAGAATCCCAGTTGAAGGTAGGCAACACGATCCCGGACATTGCTCTTCCTGAAATTAGGTGACGAATTGTTTTTGTTCATTTTTTTGCTCGCTTCAAAGAAGATGGCTTCGTAAGAAGTCTTATTTCCCCTCCCCTGGTGGGAGGGGATCAAGCCTGCTCTGAGTCCGTCGAAGAGGGGAGGGGGGGTAAGACTTTGGTTTGTCATCCTATTTCACCCTCACCCTCCCCTCTCCCATCAGAGGGAGAGGGTGTTTCAGTACTTTGGATTTCCGGGCATGGTGAGCTCAGTCGAACCACACGATCTCGCCCTTTACCCCTCTCCTTCTACGATGTTGGGCCGCGTGACAGGGGGGATGCTCCCCCCGCGGGGGAGTCGGGTTCGCGTATCCTGTCGATCCGGTTCATCCT
>CAYZZU010000067.1:0-4143 GCA_964483105.1 uncultured Nitrospirota bacterium | reverse complement strand
GTCTGCCGTTGACCTTTCTTCCACCGCTGCCACTTGAATCTATTGGAATTAAAAGTCTCCCCTCACCCTGACCCTCTCCTCGAGGGGAGAGTGGAGAATTGCGAGGGCTGAGCCTCTCTCCAGGGGGTTAAGAGGACAGGCCCTTCGGCGGGACCGGTCGGGCGCCTTTTGCTTTGGTTTGTTTTCTTCGGGTAAGCAGATAAAATGAATAAAAACAATATGTTACGAACTCATGTGGGTATGGAATCATATCAATAGCGATCTTTGCGAGAGACGATTTTTTGTTCCTACAAGGATATCTCCTTCCCCGCCTCCGGGATGATGACCTGGATCCTCCGGTCCATTTTATGGATCATCTCGGCGGTCCACCCTACCGATCCTCTTTCTCCATGGACCAGGACCACCTTCTTCGGCCGCGTATCTTCGACTACACTGAGGATTTCTCCCCGGTGTGAATGGGCCGAGAAACGGAAGGTGAGCACATCACATTTTTTCATTCTGGGAGGGGCGGCTTCATCCAGGATGACTTCATCACCCTGTCCGGCGGTCAGAAGATGATATCCCCTTGTCTCCTCATCCAGGTATCCTACAAAAAAAATTCCGTGCTTCGGGTCCTCCACCATCCATTGGGCGATCCGATTGGCGGGGGTCTTCTCATTCAGCATGCCGGATGTTGCGACCAGGATCGAAGGTGTTTTCAACAGTTTTGGGGTTAGGGGGGTCTTAGGCTTGATCTGTTTGACCTGGATGTTTTTGAAAAGAAGTTCCTGGTCCTTCCTCCGGGTCTGGAGGGCGAACCGGTCGTAGATTTTTGAAAAGACCCGGCCCATCCCGGAAACCAGGACCGGGACATCCGGGATCCGGTTTCGTTTCTTGAGCCGATCCAGGATCGCGAGGATCTCCTGGGTTCGCCCCAAGGCAAAAGTCGGAAGTAACACCGACCCCCCCCGGCCCAGGACGCGACGTATCTCCGCCGCGAGCCGTTGAACCTCGTTCCCCCTTCTCTTCTTCTCCGCCTCCGCGCTGGAGCAGAGCGTGTTTTCCATGATCAGTAGATCCACCTTTTCCTTGGGATAGATCGCACCCTTGATCACGGTCTGATCATGACGGCATGTGTCCCCTGTGTAAAAAACAGTCTTTGTTTTCCCCCGGATGAGGATCCCAGCGGAACCGAGGATATGACCCGCATCCAGAAAGACTCCTTCCAGGTCCGAACGATGATTTCCGTTCCCGGATGGGATCGGGAAGGGTCTGTCGTACTCCATGCCCTGGAAGAGGTGAGAGATCATATCGATCTCCTCATGGGTGTAAAAGGGATAATCGGCCACCTGTTTCTCTTCTTTGAGCCGTTCCATTACCGTCACCGTATTATGGAGCATCCGGATGGCAATCGGATAGGAGGGTGGGGCCATAAAGATGCGAGGAGCGGGGAAATATTTCAGAAAGACCGGAACTGCGCCCAGATGATCGATATGGCAATGACTGACCAGAATGGCGTGGATCTCTTTTCTTCGCAGGGCCTCCAGCATTGGGAGGCTCTCCCGGCCGTATTTCTTTGGATGAACTCCGGCGTCCAGCAGGATGCCGGTTCCATCCAGTTCGAGGTAATAGGCGTTGGCCCCAATCTCGCCGCAGCCCCCCAGGGCGGTGAATTTGATTTTCGTGTCGCTCATATTGTGTATTGTCCATCCTGGCTGATCGGTTCATTATCCGCCGAATCCCGCCTTCAGTATGACGGGGCATCACACCGGTCAAAAACCTATCATATAGTATGTGACACGATTTTGGAAGAAGTTTCCGGAATTTTTTCTTTCCCCGTCCAAACAGCTTGAGCGGTCAAGCTGTTTGGACGGTTTAATGAAGAAGAGAGATTTCAAACAGCGATCAGTATTTGATTCCGGGATGGCAGCGTTCGCAGTCGTTCATGGGGAAAGCCACCTTCAAATGACAGACTCCGCAGAATTTTCCCTTCAGGTTGTTGGTCATGGAAAAATGCTTTGTCGTTTTCTTTTTGATGTTGAAGATGTCGGGGTGACAGTTGGAACAGTCGAGCCACCGGATATGTTTCCGATGAGGGAAAAACGCGGGGGGGACCATAGTCCATCCCGCGTCGAGCCGCAGTTCCTTTCTATAAGGGATGGGGGAGTAATCTTTTTCCAGAATGCTGAGCTTTGGCTGGATCAGTCCATTCTCTACCGCCTTCACCCAATCCACCTTGTTCCCTGTCTTGGCTTTAGGGAGGTTGTCCAATTTCTTGAATTTTTCCATTCCGTAAGCAAGATTTCCGTTGTGGCATTTGTTGCAGTTTTCTTTCGTGTGTCCGAAAGCCGTCTTGCCGTCATGACAGGCGCCGCAAAACCTCCCCTCCCGATTCGCCTCCTCCGTGATCTCCGTGGTATTCCTCTTCATGTTGAACTCTAATTCCATGTGGCAGACACGACAAGTATATTTGAGACGGTGAGACCAGTGGGAAAAGGTCACGGGGAGCCGGCCGTTTTTCTTGGAAATACGATTAATCAGGACGTTACCGTAGAGTTGCGGAGAAGGAACCGGCGGAAGGTCCCAGAGCGATCCGGCATCGGCCGATCCGGCCATGAACAGACAACACAACAGGACGGAACATTTCAGCAGCATGAAGCTCCTCCTTTTTGTCGTGGAGGCCTTATCATTTTTTTCCATCAACCGTTGTCGCATGTTAATAGACCGCCTTGGCATGACATCGCTGGCAGTTCATTGTGGAAAAGGACACCTTGCCGTGACAGACACCGCAGAACTTGCCGTCGAAAATATCCTGCATGGAAAACTTCGTGGAACCGTTTTTAATTCCGAAGAGTTCGGGGTGGCAAAGTTCACACCCATTCCAGACAGCGTGCTTTGTATGCGAAAAAATGATATCCGGCATCCCGGTCACCCGCGGTTTGATCTCTCGGTCCCGGATGGAAGCCTTGATGGTCTTGGGTTTCAGGGTGACGCCCGGGACCTGGTCTTTCAGCTTGATGAAACCTTTTTCCTCCGCCGCCAGCCAGTCCACCTTGTTCCCGAACCGGGCCCTCGGAAAGCCTTTTGTGAATTCGTAGAAATTCTTTTTCAGCTTGACCTTCTTTCCGTAGGAATGGCAACGGTCACAATTCCTGGTAACATGTCCCAGAAGATCCTTTTTTGTGGGGCCGAAGGCCTCCTTCCCATTGTGACAGGCTCCACAGTAAAGTCCGTTCCTGTTATCCGCTTCCCGGACCCCCGTTTCTTCGGCCGTCATGGCAAACCCCAGATCCACATGACAAACCCTGCATGTGTATTCCGCTCGATGAAGCCAATGGCTGAACACGACGGGCGCGATCTTGTTTTTTTGGGAAACATTGTTCATGACAACGTTTCCGAATTGATCCGGCTTCGGGGGCCTTTTCTTGACTCCGAAGGTTTGGGCGAAAGCCGTGGAACTCATGATAAGAAGCGCGCAGGAGAGAAGACAAGCCGTAGCCTTTCCATAGATTTTACCCATGGGTTTCCTCCTCTGTAATGGATAAGAATAAAAGGTTGTAGTGAATACAATATCATGTTATTCGAATATGTCAAATATCGAGACCGCCCCGCGTCCCCTCTGTGCGGCACTCCGTTTACGAAAAGGACCACTGAACATGCTCCGCATGGTATTTCCCTGAAGGGTCTATCTCTTTGGATTTCCGAGCATGGTGAGCTCAGTCGAACCACACGACCTTACTCTTTCTCCCGACCTTCCTGCGATGTTAGGCCGCGTGGCAGGGGGTGATGCTCCCCCTGCGGGGGAGTCGGGTTTGCCTATCCTGTCGATCCGGTTCATCCTGTCAAAAAGGTTTGGTTTTTGATGGGTGAATTGCTTTTCGTTTTGGACCTGGTGCCACTGGGAAATGGGGGGGGTCCGGAGACCGGGTGTCGTTTTGGACCCTTCCGGCTCATTCTGAAGTTATCCCGAGGCTAAACCCCATTCCGCCGGTGGATACCCTCCTTAAATTTGAGAGTGTCGTGATGGACCGGGTGAGAAAGGTCAACGGCAGACTTGATAATCATATAAAGGTTCCGAGGTTCTTCCGGGTCGATTCTTTCCCGGAAGAGAGTCGACGGGCACGACGGGGTGGAAAGTGACCTTCTGATTTGGCGTAGAATCGT
>CAYZZU010000066.1:0-4872 GCA_964483105.1 uncultured Nitrospirota bacterium | reverse complement strand
ACCTCCGACCTTTGGGTTATGAGCCCAACGAGCTACCAGACTGCTCCACCCCGCGTCATTGATTTCACCGTATATTAGGAAACCGATACTTCAAAGTCAAGGGATTTTTAAGATTTTTACGATGAAGACTCTCTTCCTGACAGTACTATCCGCTGTCCGGGAGGTAATTTCTACCGGACCTGATGCGCCTCTTCAGCAAGGAAAGCCCCTTGTATCCGGGCTCCAAACGTTCCACTTCACTCGCTTCCCGGGCTGCACGATCCAACTCCCCGGCCTGAACATACAAAAGAGCCAAGTTGTAGTGGTCCCCGGAGCTCTTCGGCCTCAACTTGATCACCCGCCGCATCGCCTCGATTGCTTCCGGGATCTTTCTTTCCGTATAAAGGATAAAGGCCTTTTGCGAAAGGAGCGCGGGCAGATTCCCGTCATGCGAGAGGGCCGCATCAATCCGATCTTTCGCCTCGGACAAACGCCCCTTTTTCACCAGGTTGTTCACCAGCAGTTCAGTGGTCCGGGGTTCGCCGGGGATCTTCTCAAGAATCCGTTCTGCGATCTTCATCGCCTCGTTCTGTTTCCCCAGATAAACCATGAGGTTCATAACCGATTGGGGAATCTGATTTTCAAAACTCCTTCGATTCACCTCCAGCGCATCAATCCGTCCGGAAAGATCGAACTGTGTCTTTTGTATGAGTCCCCGGTTTTGAGGAATATTCCGGACAAAAAGGGCTGAATTCTGATCAAAATAAAGGAGAACCCACTCCGGGGAACGATCAAGATAGACCAGAAGTCTTCGATTAAATTTCCTCTTGTAATCGACTACATAGAGGTTGATATGGTAAGGATCGATCATCTCAAAATAGGAGGAGGGGTGCGAAAGAGCCGAGTAAAGCCCGTAAATCAAATTCTGGTCGTAAATCTCCCATCGGCCGTCCAGAAAGGGACGGTAGGATTCGGAATTCAGGAAATACATATAGTACCCCCCATAGGGATCGAAGTGTCCCAGGTTTCCCGCGGGTTTATACCGCTGGATGAACTCCACCACCCCTTTCGGATAACTCAGATCCAGAATCCCGAGTCCGAATCGTCTTGAGAGTCCCTCTTCCCGATATTGCAGGTTGGAAGACCATCTTACGGATTGAAGAAGCAGAAGGAACAACAGCACAACCGAAAGAACCCTCGCCCAGTTAGGGGAGAAACTCCACTTCCAATCCTGGAAACCCTGAATCGTAAGGGGCGCGGCGGCGGCGGCGAAAATCGCCATATTCCGATTACCGGTCAGTGATAAAAGGAAGCAAACGGGAAGGATCAGAATCGGCGCAACACGGACCTTTCCCCTTTTCGGTAAAAAAACCACAATCGATAATAGAATCAGAAGAAGATAAAAGGGAAAGGGAAACGAACGGATATTCGCCGTGGAAAAGGTAGGAGTCAACTCTCCAAGATTCCTCATCAGGGGATGCGCCTGGGCTCCCACCTCGCCGGCCAGAAGGAGAGAATAGCGAAACAGGCCGAACCCATGAGGATTGATGACGGAAACTGCCAGGGAAAGAAGGAGAACGAAAGTCAGAGGCCCGAGGAGGGGTTCCCGGAAAAGCGTTCCGGACGGAAACGAGCGAGGACGGAATCGATTAGGTAGGCTCCGATCAGGAAATAACCGATCACAAAGAGGGCATGACAGTTCTCCCAGAGGAGCATCAGAAAAGGAATGAAATAGACCAGGCGTGTCTTCCGCCTCCGGTACAGTTCAAAGATCAGGATGATGGAAGTGATCATAAGATAGGTAATCGCTTCCGGCCTGGGAAGGAAACGGGAGGAAATGGCGCAGATCCCAATCGCTCCGATCGAAAGGGTGATGACCAAACCGGAAAGACGATCCCTTCCTCTGCGGGGAATCAAAAGATAGGAGAGAAACAGGAGTCCGTAGACAACAGCCTGATAGACTGAAAGGCCGACTGTTCCGAAAAGTCGGGTCAACAGATAAAGCAGAACCTGAAAGAGCCAGTGCGAATCGAGATAAGGGCGCCCGTCTCCAAGACGGGTGAAGTGATCCACAGTCGGAATCGTGTGAGTGGAAACGATGTATCGCCCGATGTGGAGATGCCACCATACATCGTAGGAATCAATCTGGACCAAAACGCCGCATAAAAAAAAGAGCCCATAGCCCGCAATCAGGGCACCTCTCCAGAACCTGTCCCCTCCCGAAGTCATTCCGCCTGCATTCCTTCCCGAATCTTCATGATTTCTTTCCCGAACCCGGCCGACCGGAGGGGGGCAGGGGTCAGTATTCGATCCCTTCTCTGGCCGGTGTACCGCTGGTTTCAGCGGGATGCTTGACCTTTCTCAGTTCCGTGACATAGTCCGCTCTCTCGATGACCCGGGAATCGGCTCCTCGTCCCGTGAGAATCAGCTCCAGGGACTCCGGTTTCTGATCCATCAACGAAAGAAGAGATTCGACCGGCAGCAGATGCTGGGAGATGCAGTTATCAATCTCATCCAGAACCACCAGGTCAAATTCCCCCTTCAAAACCAGTTCCCGCACCGATTCAAAATCACGCTGGACATTCCTGGAAAGCTCATGAAGATTCACCATCGGATCGAAACGGGGGTGAACCTCCTGAAAACGAATCACCTCCATCGGAAGGAGGTTTTTTCCCACCCGGATCTCTCCGGAATCCTTCCGCCCTCCCTTGAGGAACTGGATGAACAGAACCTTCTTCCCATGTCCCACCGCACGGACGGCAAGTCCGAAGGCGGCGGTGGTTTTCCCCTTTCCATCACCGGTATAGATGTGGATCATCCCTCGCATGGGACTTCACTCCCCTCTACGATCCGCCTCTCCAGGTTTTCCTGAGCGGAGAGGGCTTCTTCAAAATCCCGGATCAGCCTCGCGTTGACTGGCCGATAATCAGGGTTCCCGGAATCCTCGAAATCCGCACCGTCCATATCGCGCATAACCTTTCGGCAGAGAGGATAGACCGTGTCGTAGAGAGCCTGAACGGAACTCTCTTCAAAGGCATAGACCGGATCATAATCCTGCAACGATATTTCCTGTGAAAAAGAGGTCCCCTGCAACAGAAAAACCCGATGGCTCAAAAGATGGGCCGTATTCGAGGGATAGGTCAGGAGGTTCAACCTCTTGAGGACGTCCAGATTGGTCCGGATGTCTTTTAAGGTCGTTCTTTTTTCAAACATGATAAACCCGAGCGACAGATGGATGCCCAATGTCTGCAGGATCTTAACGGCCCGGAGATTCTGCTCCACCGGCACCCCTTTCCGGAAACGCGCAAGCATCGGTTCCGAAAAACTTTCCACCCCGAGGAAAACCTCTTCCAGCCCCGCCGCCTTCAATTCGGTAAAAAGGGATTCCTCCACATTATCGGACCGGCACTCCATCCCGAAGCCAATGCCGGGGAGACGTTCCTGAATCAGGCGGGATAATCTTTGGATCCTCTCCACCCCTTTTTTCCCGGGACCGAAGAAATTGGGATCGGCGAAATAATAGTACCGGGCGTCCAGTTCTTCCCGGATCCGGACCATTTCATCCACAATGTTCTCCGGGGAGCGTCCCCGCCACCGGGACCGCCCTCCAGACAGGAAATGGATGGTGCAAAACCGGCATTGCCCGTAACAGCCCCGGCTTCCCAGGATGTAGGCCGTGCCCCGACTCAACCCCGTCCGGATCGGGAAGGGAAGACGATCCAGTTCCATAATTTCAGGCCTCGGGTTCAAGAACAGATCTCTCTCCTTCCGGAAGGCCAGGCCCTTTGTGGAACGCCAGTCCGCGCCGATCGAGATCCTTTCGGCCAGCCGGACCAGGGTCACCTCCGGCTCGCCCACGATCACTCCGTCAATCCCGGGATACCGTCGCAGCAGTTCTCTGTAAGAAGCGCTTGGATAAAACCCGAAGACAAACAGAGCACCGACCCGTCCCCTCTTCTTCAGGGCCTCCAACCGGCGGAGAAGAGGCGGAGTATACTCCCATTGATAGACAAGGTGACAGGCAAGAAGCGGCGTTTCCGGAAGAGAGGTAAGGTCCGGCGAATCCACCAGGGCAACATCGAAACCGGCCGCCCGGAGGGAAGCGGCGCCATATCCCGCCAACAGACAGGAAGAAAGAGGGGTGTTCACAACATCGTCACACCGCTCCGTACTCCTTCGAACAGGAGGGTCATAAAGGACTACTTTCATTCTTGAAAATAAGGATCCTGATTTTGAGACAGCACCCGCCATCCACCCGGGATGCCGCAGATTTTCGCAGGACTGATTGTTCTTACCCTGGCACAGGGAGGCGGACAGTGTCAAGGGCTTTTTCAAGAATCCCCCTCAACCCATCCGCATGGTGTCATCAACCAAGCCTCCCCTTCAGGGCATCCAGGATTTTCTTCACCGCATCCGAACGGTTCAGGGTATAAAAATGAAGATAGGAAACTCCCTGATCCAGGAGTTCTTGACACTGGCGGAGCGCCATATCGATCCCGATCTTTTCCATTTCACCGGGCTGGTTGAGATAGGGAGCCAGCTTCTCATCCATCCAGGACGGGATGGTCGCCCCGCAGAACGAAGCGAACTTCCGGATCTTTCGCAAATCGGCGACCGGCATAATTCCCGGCAAAATCGGGATCCCGATTCCTTTTCCTCTCTGTTTCAAAATTTCTGAGATCCGCATCAAAAAACTCTCCTTTGTGAAGAAGATGCAGGAAGCCCCTCATCGCCAAGGGGCCGGGGCTTCCTGCATCGGGGGGGGGGAGGTCACTTCCAGGAATCCGCCACGATCTTCCGTAGCTTTTCGTAGGGATACTTCCGGACCAGTTCCTGAACCGAGAGTTTCTGGTCCCCTTCCCGCATGAAATGCATCAGCGTGACCGACGCCCA
>CAYZZU010000065.1:0-5502 GCA_964483105.1 uncultured Nitrospirota bacterium | reverse complement strand
GTGCGATCTGAGCGGCATGCAGGGCTGACGCCGAGCTTGCTCGGTGGTCAGACTGCATGACCGCTCCAGTGAGTTGATAGGCGGCGCTGTGCAACGCCGCAACGAACTGGGGCGGAGCTCAGATCGCACGCCGATAAGTGGGCGCGCAGCGCCCGCTTATCGGTTGAGGTGTGCGGCCGCCGACGTTGCCGCACGGGAATAAGAAACCGAAAACTTCCGGTCGGCAATTCCGAAAATCAACGCTCGGGTCGGCGGTCCGCACGAGCGACTGGTTCGCAAATGAGACGGAAGGCTGAAAACTTGCAACATTGCAACACGCCTCAGACAACTTCGGTTTTTGAACATGTCTGAGCAGGATCCTCTTCCGGACTGATCATACACTGAATGCAAAAGGGTTCTAAGAATTCCGAGCGTACTATCCAATCGTTTTCATCCGGTTCTGCTATGGATGAAGCTTTCTGCGAACTTGTTATTAGATGGATCCGGATAAGAACCGCCTCGCTTACCTCCAAGCCCATCCATCGGACTACGAACTCCAGTTGTGGAAATTCCGGTTGTCACATCCGGGGAAAATATGTTATAAGTTATTTTCGGTCCGGTTAGAACCGGTCCGGCGGGATAAGGTGCGAAAGTCGAAAGATCATTTACGAGAGATTTCATGAAGATCAGCCGGGATGAGGTGGAACATGTCGCCCTGCTGGCCCGTCTCCGTCTCGAAGAGAAAGAGATCGAGCAATTTACGGGACAGATCAACGCCATTCTGGACTATATGGACCAACTGAATGGACTTGCGACCGAAGAGGTGGAAGCAACCTCCCACGTGATCCGTCTTGGAAACGTGATCCGGGAAGATGAGGTAAAGGCTTCCCTGCCGGAAGAGATAACACTTGCAAATGCCCCGGACCGGGATCAGGGTTTTTTCAAGGTTCCCCGAATTCTTTGAAAGAAACCCTCAGCGGCCGGCCTCCCGCCCTCTCCGACATACAAATGGATATTTCCGATGCTTCGAAAAATACTGAAATCCAAGATCCACCGGGTGACCGTAACGGAAACCAACCTGGATTATGAGGGAAGCATCACCGTGGACGAGACCTTGATGCAGGCCGCCGGGATTCTGCCTTTCGAGCAGCTCCGGATCGCGAATCTGAGGACCGGGGATCGATTCGAAACCTATGTGATTCCGGGCGAACCCGGAAGCGGAACCATTTGCGTCAATGGAGCCGCCGCTCACAAGGCCGCCCCGGGGGATCTGGTGATCCTTTTCCAGTATGTCTATCTTGACCCTGAAGAGGTGAAATCCCACCGACCCCGGATTGTACATGTGGATGAGAAGAACCGCATCACCGGGATGTGATATCGACAAACACTGCGCGAAAAGAGGCGGGATGCGCGCAGACCGGACAGATCAAGGCAGTGAAACCCGATGAGCTTATGCCGATTGACCATTCATGAGGCCGCATCCGAACTCAAGGGGGGACAAATCACCCCGGAAGAGCTGATCCGTTCCGTGAACCGGCGGATCGAAGAGGTGGAAGGAAGGATCCATGCCTATATCACCACGCAAGGCGAGGAGTCCCTCCGGAGTGCCCGCGCCCTGTCTGTCCCTGATAACCCGTCCCCCCTTTTCGGGGTTCCGATCGCCCTCAAGGACAACATCGTCACCCGGGGGATCCGCACAACCTGTGCATCCCGAATCCTGAACAATTTTCATCCACCTTACAACGCCACGGTGGTGAAACATCTCCAAAATCTCGGAACAATCTTTCCCGGGAAAACCAACCTGGACGAGTTTGCCATGGGTTCCTCCACGGAGACCTCCTACATGGGCACAACCCGAAACCCCTGGAACCCGGAGAGAATCCCCGGAGGATCAAGCGGCGGTTCGGCGGCGGCCGTGGCCGCCGATGAATGCATCGCGGCCTTGGGCTCCGACACAGGCGGATCGATCCGTCAACCCGCGTCCCTCTGTGGAGTTGTGGGGCTGAAACCGACCTACGGAAGGGTTTCCCGATTCGGTCTGGTGGCTTTCGCTTCCTCCCTCGATCAGATCGGTCCCATCACCAAGGACGTCACTGATTGCGCGATTCTGCTTCAAGCGATTTCCGGACGGGATCCGAAGGACGCCACATCGGCCGATATGCCGGTACCGGACTTTCCGGCCTCCCTGACCGGGGAAATCCGGGGAACCACAATCGGTGTTCCAAAAGAATTCTTCGGCAAGGGAATGCAACCCGAAGTGGAAGAGGCCGTTCGCGCAGCCATTACTCTTCTTGAAGAAGAAGGGGCGGAAATCCGGGAGCTTTCGCTTCCCCATACCCACTATGCCCTGGCCACCTATTACATCCTGGCCACGGCCGAAGCCTCATCGAACCTGGCTCGTTATGATGGCGTCAAATACGGTTTTCGGAGTGATGATGCCGCAGACCTGCTGGAGATGTACCAAAAGACCCGTGCCGAAGGTTTCGGAAGCGAGGTCAAGCGGCGGATCATGTTGGGGACCTATGTTCTCTCCTCCGGATATTACGACGCCTATTACCGGAAAGCGCAGCAGGTCCGGACTTTGATTCGGGCAGACTTTGATCAGGCCTTTCAAAGCTGTGACGTGCTCCTGACGCCGACATCCCCGACCACGGCTTTTCGAATCGGAGAGAGAACGGATGATCCCCTCCGGATGTATCTCTCGGATATCTATACCCTGTCGGTCAACCTGGCCGGAATACCCGGGATTTCCATCCCCTGCGGCCTGGATCGGGAGGAACTTCCGATCGGTCTGCAGATCCTGGGAAAACACTTTGATGAAGAAACAATCCTGAAGGTCGCCTACGCCTTTGAACAGCGGACGGATTGGCATCTGAAGCGACCGGCGCTGTAGGGTTTCCCTTTGCCCGGCATGGACTTTGAGCACGGAGAACACGGGGAAAACAGGAATTGGGAATGAGAAACAAGAAATTGGAAAATCAAAAACAATCAAAGACCTGTCGTTGACTACCGACCGCTGATCCCCGGCGGAGAACACCATGAAATATGAGACCATCATCGGGTTGGAGGTTCACGCACAACTGAAAACCCGTTCTAAAATCTTTTGTGGATGCAGCACCGAATTCGGCGGCGCACCGAACCATCATACCTGTCCGGTCTGTCTCGGTTTACCTGGAGTCCTTCCGGTCCTGAACCGTGAAGTAGTGAACTTCGCGCTTCGGACAGCTCTGGCCTTGAACTGCACCATCAATCCACTATCCCGGTTTGCGCGCAAGAACTATTTCTATCCCGATCTCCCCAAGGGATACCAGATCTCTCAATATGAACTGCCCATCGCCGAACAGGGGTCGCTTACCATTGCCGTGGATGGAGTGGAAAAAACGATCGGCATTACCCGAATCCACATGGAGGAAGATGCGGGGAAAAATATCCATGGTGAGAAAAACGATCCCGCAAGCTATGTGGATCTGAACCGGACCGGCGTTCCGCTCATGGAAATCGTCAGCGAGCCGGATCTTCGTTCCCCGGAAGAGGCGGCGGCCTACATGCGGAAACTTCGGACGATCCTCCGGTACCTCGATGTCTGCGACGGCAACATGGAGGAGGGCTCCCTCCGCTGCGATGCCAATATCTCCCTGAGGCCGGCCGGAACGGAAGGTTTCGGAGTCAAAACCGAGCTCAAAAATATGAATTCCTTCAAGCATGTCCAGAAAGCCCTTGAATATGAGGTCAAACGGCAGACCGGGGTCCTGCGGCAGGGGGGAACCCTGGTCCAGGAAACCCGTCTCTGGGACGTCGACCGCGGCATCACCCTTTCCATGCGGAGCAAGGAAGAGGCCCACGACTACAGATATTTCCCCGAGCCGGATTTACCGCCGCTGCAGGTGGACGACGCCTGGATCAAGGAGGTTGCGAAGACCCTTCCTGAACTCCCCGACGCGAAGTTCAGGCGTTTCGTGGAAGAGTACAAACTTCCGAGTTACGACACGGAGATCCTGGTCGGATCCCGGGAACTGGCCGACTACTTTGAGGCCTGCAACCGACTCGCATCTTCTCCCAAAACGGTTTCGAACTGGATCATGGGAGATCTGCTTCGGGAATGCAAGGGCGACGATCAGGAAATCCCGCGCTGTCCCGTCCGTCCGGAGATGCTGGCGGAGATGATCCGGATGATCGAGAAGGGAACCATCAGCGGAAAGATCGCCAAGACGGTCTTTGCCGAGATGATGCAATCAGGGAAGTCCCCCGCTGCCATCGTGAAAGAAAAGAACCTCGTCCAGATCACAGATGAAGGGGAAATCGTCAAGATCGTTGAAGAGGTGATGGCCTCCAACCCTGCCCAGGTGGAACAGTATCGGAGCGGCAAAGAGAAAGTCTTCGGTTTTTTCGTCGGCCAGGTGATGAAGGCAAGCCGCGGCAAGGCGAACCCGGCGTTGGTGAATAAGTTACTCAAGGAGAGGCTCTGATTCCTGACGGTTTCCGCGTAAAATATCTTTACTCCTCGCCGCTTTCTTTCCTGATTTGTTTCCTTCTCTTCTTCCACGTGCTCCCCACAGCAGATGCAGGCCCTGATGCAGGGACAACGCGGGATCTGTGGACCGCCCATTTCCATATTATCTTCTCCGAAAGAGACCGAAGATTGGCCGAGTCGCTGGCCAGGGTCTCCAAGTCGGTCTATGACGAAATCGTCGCCGATGTGGGGGTTCCTCCCCAACCCGGCATTGAGATCTATCTCGCCGCAAGCCATGAAGATTTTCTGAAGCGACAGCCCCACGGTGACCGTGCGCCGGAATGGGCGGCCGGGCTCGCTTACCCCGAACGGAATCTGATGATCCTCAAGGCCCCCCGGGCGGCCCTCTTCGGAAAGATCAATCCATACCGGACCTTCCGGCACGAACTCGCCCACCTGACCTTGCATCAGGCCATGGAGGGCGCCCCCATCCCCCGCTGGCTCGACGAAGGGCTGGCCATGTACGAGGCGAAGGAATGGACCTTCCGGACGACGGCTGTCATATCCGCGGTGACCCTGAAAAAAAACTTCATCCCCCTGGCGACGCTGAACCGGGCATTCCCCCTCGACTTTCACGAAGCAGAGGTCGCCTACGCCGAAAGCTTCTCCATGGTCGCCTGGCTCATGAACCGCTTCGGCCGGAAAGATTTCCAGACCTTTATTTTCAACCTGAAGGAGCGCAGAACCCTCAGCCAAAGCAGTCAGGCCGCCTTCGCGATGACCTTCTATGAACTGGAAAAGCGTTGGCACCGCCGACTCCGGCTCCGTTACACCTGGATCCCTGTCATCACCTCCACGGCCGCCCTCTGGTTCATCATGACCCTCATTTTTCTCTACGTCTACTATCGCAAGAAACGCCATGCCCGGGGAAAGGTGGTCGAATGGGCACTGGAGGACATGTGGGAGGTGGAAGAAGAACACTCACCCCCACTCCGCCGGCCTAAATTCCTCCCCAACCTTCCCGACGACAAGGACGGCTGAGGCAAACACACACAAACGCGCAAACGGGGTCA
>CAYZZU010000064.1:0-5862 GCA_964483105.1 uncultured Nitrospirota bacterium | reverse complement strand
TTGCCGGACGGGAAGCAGAATCGGAAACCAGGGAAGAAAAAATTTTGCCTGGCACCTGGCATTCTAATGGCATTCTAATGAAAAAGTTCACAGATGTGGACGACGCGGATCGGGGATCCTTCTCTTCGGAGAAGATCTTCGAGGTGGATATGGCAGGAGGGGCAGGCCGTGGCTACTACGTCTGCTCCAGACTCCAGGATCCTTTCTACCTTGCGGCGACCGATTTTCAGGCTGAGATCGTAATGGGTTACGGAAAAAAGACCTCCACCTCCACAGCAGCGATCCGCGTCCCTCATTTCTATGTACTCGATACCCGGCAGATTCTGGAGGATTCTTCTGGGGGCTTCACGCACGCCCATTCCGTGGTTTAAGTGGCAAGGGTCATGATAGGTCACGCGGATTTTGCGGCAGGATAAGTCATGAGGCGTGGTCCTGGGAAGGAGATTTCTTTGGGCAAGGAACTCCTGGAGATCTATGATTTTGTTTGACAAAGCGTGAGCCTCCCCGCTGTCCGACAGTCTGGGATAGAGATTCCGTAATGTTGAGCCGCATGTGGCACAGAGGGTGATGACCGTCTGGATTTCCGGGGCATTGAAGACGGAAAGGTTGGTTTGAATCATCATTTTCGCTGTTTCGAAATCACCCATTGCCAAAGCGGGTGAACCGCAGCAAACCTGTCCGTCCGGTACAATCACGTCAATGTTTCGAGAGGTTAATATGTGTAACAGATCTTCTCCCCAACGGGGAAAGAGATGATTGACTGCGCATCCATAAAAGAACGCGACTCGCTCCCCGGTTTTGGGAGAGGTTGCAACATGGGGGAGACGGTCGTGAAAAGAATAGGGTGGGATTTCGGGAATCTTTCGTTCCCGCCCATTCCGGATGTAAGGAAGGGCATGTCGTATGAATCGTCTCTGTGAAAGGGGAATATAGATTCTCCGGTCGAAGATATTCAGCAGGCGGGTTACCGTGGAGAGAATCTTCGGTTTCAAAAAGACCTGTCTTGAAAGGAACCTTTCATGAAGAGGAAAGCCGCTTTCGCGGACAAGTTTTGCTTTTTCGATCAGGATGGCAAAGTCGGCTTCGGCTCCGGATGGACAGTGCGAGGTGCAGGCTTTGCAACCGATACACGTAGAGAGGATCTTTCTCAGCGTTTCCGGTTCTTCTATTTCGCCTGCAAGGTGTGCCGCGATGAGAGCCATTCTCCCGCGCGCGACATGGGCTTCGTCCAGGATTTCCGTGTAGACCGGACAGACTGCCTGACATGCGCCGCAACGGACACATCTTTGTGAAATGCTCTGAAGTGTCCGTAACAGGTTCTCCATGACAGCTCACTCAGTCCAGAAAAAAAGGCACAGACCCCCAACGAGGTCTGTGCCAGTCACTCTATCGTAGAAACAGGTTCTTTCCAACTGCCTCACATGTTGGAAGCGTAGCTGTGCAATCCGGAGAGTACAATATTCACCCCGAGGAAGGTGAACAGGACCACTACGAAACCGATGATGGAGATGTACGCCGTGCGTCTTCCATGCCAGCCGATGGTGATTCGGGCATGAAGATAGAGGGCATAGACGATCCAGGTGATCAGGGACCATGTTTCCTTCGGGTCCCAGGACCAGTAGGTCCCCCAAGCGTAGTTGGCCCAAATGGCTCCGGTTATGATGACCAAACTCATCAAGGGAAAGGCGGCCATAATAGTCTTGTAAGAGAGGTTGTCCAATATTTTTTTATCGGGCAGCGCCTCCAGGATTCGATCATAATTGAAGTGTACGATGAGATAGATCAGGGTGGCTCCCCAGGAGATGAAGAGCATGGTCAATTCATAGGGATTCGACTGAAGAGTGACCTCGGGCATGGCCTGGATCTTCTGTAATAGGAGCAAAAGGGAGACATTCTGCACGATGAAGGTCAGAATCAGGGACCAGAGGGCATACCGGGAGAGAGGCCGTTGTTTTAACGAGACGGAGGCAATGTATAGAATCAGGGTCAGAAGGTAGAGCCCGAAGAGGATCAGGAACAGTTTTCCTACGTCCGGGATGATGACTTCCGCCGGAGTCCGGGTTCCGGGGATATAAGCCGGATAGAGGTTTCCGTTTTGTTCAACCATTTTCTGCATCCGGAAGATCCCTTCGGTCAGAACCGACATTTTGCTCACGCTCATGGAGAAGCCACCTATGATCGCGACGCAAATCCCGAAGACGTCCATTCGTACCTTATCCTTCAACAGGTAAAGAACGCTGAACCCGAAGGCCACGACAAAGGCTCCATAGGCGATGGAAGAGACCGCCACATGAAAATGCAGCCAGGCGCTCTGCAGGGCAGGAACCAGGGGCTCAATCTCCTTGTTCGGTGAGAGTGAAGCGATTCCCATGGCGATCAGGGATATGGGGATCACAAAGGCACCGGCGATCTTGATTTTGTATTTGAATTCGATCACGATATATACCAGGGCAATGGCCCAGGCGAAAAACAGGAGGATTTCATAGAGATTGGTGAAAGGGGGATGAGACAGCCCTGCGACCACCCACCGGAGGATCAACCCCAGGGTCATGGCCAGGACGCCGATGACGGAAGCCGTGGATGCGACATTTCCGATTGTTCTTTTCCTTACCGCAAGAAAGATTACGTAAAACGCTGTTGCAGTCAGGAAGGCGATCCCTCCCACATTGAACATCGTCTCGCTAATCCTGAACAGTCCCATCTGCTGCCTCCTTTACTCCTTCAGCAATTTGACAAGCTGATTCATTTGCGTCTCAAAAGCCGTACGATTTTTGTGCGCGGTGCCGGCGAGAACCACTTTCTTTTCCTGAACGCGTGCCCAGATTCTCCGATGTGAATGGAAAAAAGAGATCAAAAGCCCGATCACCATAAGGCTGCAACCCAGCCAGACTACATCCACACCGGGGTCATAGGCGACCTGGAGCCCCGTGTATTGCCAACCCCAATAGTCCTTGAATTTGAAATGGTAATTGCCGGTCTTCACGCTGTATTGTGGATAGTTCGCAAAGATCCATCCGCTGAAGAGTTCTTTGCCCTTGTTTTTGGCCAGAATATATACGGCCGGATTGATCATTTCCTCGGAGCGGGGGATAATCCGGCCGTCTGAAACCGTGAAATCGGGTACAAAACTGATAATCTTGATCTCGGTGTCGGTTCCGTCAATCCGGAAGGAACCGTTGACCGGTGCGCGATATTCTTTCGGTGGTTGCCCCGGGGCTTCAACCTGGAGGACCACTTTGCCGGGTTGACCGGTCTTACCATAGTTGGATTGATAAAAATAGATCTTGTCCACCACCAGCGGATCGTTGACCTGAATGGTTTTTCTCAGACTATCCTGTCCGTTGCGGACCACGACGAGGTCGCTGGTGTAGTCCTTGGGACGGCCTGAATTCGGATAGTAGCTGATTGAAAAATCATCGCAGCGGATGGCGAAAGGAAGTGTCTTGAATTGTTGATGCCTCTCGTGATCGGATTGGTCCCTGCTGTTGGAGGAAAACATCTTTGCCATGGCGGTAGCGATTGTGTCGATCCATTTGTCCTGGCGAACGAACATCCGGTTGATCGTCTGCCCTTCGCCTATGGCCATGTATCCCTTGAAACCGAAGAGGTTTCCAATCATGGCCCCGAGAAAAATCAGGAGGATACTGACATGAGTCACATAGACTCCAAAGCGACTGAGCAACCACTGGTTGACGAAAAGGTGGGTGACTCCGTTCTTTTCAGTTCTAACCACCTTTCCCCTGAGATTCAACAGAAGAACGTAGAGAAGGGGACAGATGATGAAAGAAAGGATCTCCATGAAATTTAATTGGTAGGTATGGATGAAAAAGGCAGCGAGGAAGAGAGCGGCTATATCCAACAGGAGAATCCAGAAAGGAATTTTGGTGAGACGTTTCAGTTCCCGCTCAACACGTTCCGCTCCTGCCGGAACATCGAGGGTTTCATAAAAAGGATACCTCTTCTCATCGCCTTCATCCAGGATTGGTTTGATCCGGTGAGCGAAACGCCAGACTTTGGGAAGTCGCTCGATCGTGCATACGATCAAATTTAAAATGAGAAGGATCAGCAGGGTGAAGAACCAGGCGCTGTGATACATATCGAAGAGGCCCAGTGCCTTGAAGATACGTATGGTGCCTTCACTGTATCTTTTCGCGTATTCGGCCGGATCACCTCCCTGTTCGATGATGGTGCCGATGATGGATACGAGTCCCAGAATGATAAAGAGGAAAACGGCGAGTTTGATTGAATTGAGTGCGTAATAAATGCTCGAGAAGAAGCCTCTCCCCCCCACCCGCCTCTTTCCCGTGGTGCCCGGATTGTTCTTGTCTCTTGTTTTCAAAGTGCCTCCTACCTGAAAAGAACATTAAACATTCGAAATTCATTATATATTTCCGGAGGATACATGTCAAACAATTTTAGCCTGTGACTTCTGGAAACCGAAGGAGGAGTGTGCTATAATCCGAAAGATGAAGATAGAGGATAGAGCATGGAGGGAGAAGGCATGAAGGAACTCCTGCCGATTCAAACTCACACCAGGACTGAAATGATTGATATCACGGAGCGGGTCCAGGAAATTTTGGAACGCAGGGGGATTCGGGATGGGATCTGTGTGCTCTTTGTTCCCCATACTACGGCTTCGGTTACCATTAATGAAAATGCCGATCCGGACGTGAGTCGCGATCTTCTGGAACATTTGTCGACACTGGTTCCTCAGAAGAGCGTCTTCCGGCATCTTGAGGGGAACTCCGACTCCCACATCAAAACCAGCTTGACCGGATCTTCGGAAATGGTGATCATTGAGAATGGTCACCTCATTCTTGGAACGTGGCAGTCCATTTTTTTCTGTGAATTTGACGGGCCAAGAAAACGGCAATGTTATGTAAAGGTTTTAGGAGACTGATACCCCCCCCGGCGCGGACCGGGGGGGTGTAAAAGCTACTCTGCTTCGATTGCCTCGGTCGGGCAGACCTCGGCACAGGTTCCGCAGTCTGAGCATTTCCCCGGATCAATGACATAAATATCCCCCTCCGAGATTGCTTCTTCGGGACATTCGGGAAGACAGGATCCGCATGCTACACATTCTTCGGTAATCTTATGCGCCATCTTTTTTCACCCCTTTCCAGTGAGAATCATCATCAATTCCGCTCCCACATCGGGTAGTATATCTCCTTCCGGAGGCGGAATTGATCCCATTGACTGACATCAAAATAAAAATACTCACCTCTCTGTACCGGGTCGCTTGAATACCTGGTCAGCCCCCGGATGTAATCCAGCCTCAGAGAGATTCCACTCCGACAATTTCCGGTATTTCTTTTTTTAAGGTGTGCTCGATGCCGTTTCGTAAAGTCATCTGCGACATGGGACATCCACCGCATGCACCGGTCAGACGGACCTTTACAACACCGTCCACCACATCAACGAGCTCCACATTCCCTCCGTCTCGTTGAAGAGCGGGACGAATCTTATCCAGCGCCTTTTCAACTCTTTCACGCATCAAAAATCTCCTTGTTTCAATGAATCGCCCTCAGCAAACTATACTAAAAATATTTGATTATTCCTGATTTGTCAAGCGATAATTCTCGACTCAATCGAAGCAGCCCAACTGGCACCGGTTGATCCGGATGCCCAGCCGGTTGCAGGTATCCCCCACGGTTCGGACGGGGATCCCCAAGGTTTTTGCGATTTCAAAGGCCTTACTACAGGGGAGACGACCATCCGCTAAACGGTTCCGGATGGAGTCTTCCAGTTTTTCCCGCTGATCGGCTGATAACATGAGTCTGTCTCCGTTTATTCACCAAAGTTTAGCTCATATAACAGAATGGCAAATAGATTGCAAGAAGATTTTTACAGGACTTCCCCTAA
>CAYZZU010000063.1:0-6958 GCA_964483105.1 uncultured Nitrospirota bacterium | reverse complement strand
TGGAAAGGTTCTGAAGGACCACGTAGGGGTTCCGGGTCCGCTCCCAGGTTTCCGGATCCATGGTATTCCAGAAGGTATCCCCGTCATGGCTCCACATCCAGCGCAGGTCGGTCACCAGGTCTGCACAGGGTTCCAGACCGGGGGGAAGTTTTCGTGGGAAAAAGTGTGTCGTCTCCATGGTTTTGCTCCTCATCTGTGATCAGGTAGTGGCAAGATATAGAGGGTTTCTCTGTACCCTTGCCTTTCCTTCTTCCCTAATCGCCGCCCTTCCATTGCCATTCGAGGATTTCGGGCATGTCCTCGCCGTACCGCTGGATATATTCCTTGTGCTCGATCAACCGGTCACGGATCAACTGTTTGGTATACGCTGCGATCGTCCCGAGTCTCGGCACGCGGTCGATCACGTCCGCCACAAGATGGAAACGATCCAGGTCGTTGAGGACGGTCATGTCGAAGGGCGTGGTCGTGGTTCCCTCTTCCTTGTACCCTCGTACGTGCAGGTTCCTGTGGTTGGTGCGTCGGTAGGTCAGCCGGTGGATCAGCCAGGGGTAGCCGTGGAAGGCGAAGATGATCGGTTTGTCCGTGGTGAAGAGGTCGTCGAAATCATGGTCCGAAAGACCATGGGGATGTTCTTCCCGGGGTTGGAGGGTCATGAGATCCACGACATTGATCACGCGGATTTTCAGGTCCGGGGCCTGTTCTCGCAGCAGGTCCACGGCGGCCAGGGTCTCCAGCGTAGGGATGTCCCCGGCGCAGGCCATGACCACATCGGGGTCGGCGCCCTGATCGTTGCTTGCCCATTCCCAGATCCCGATCCCCGAGGAGCAGTGCTTGACGGCGGCATCCATATCCAGGTACTGGAGGGCAGGCTGTTTCCCGGCCACAATCACATTCACATAGTTGCGGCTCCTGAGGCAATGATTCGTGACGGAGAGGAGGGTGTTTGCATCGGGGGGGAAGTAAACACGGACAATGTCGGCCTTCTTGTTCATGACATGATCGATGAAGCCGGGGTCCTGGTGGGAGAAGCCGTTGTGGTCCTGTCGCCAGACGTGGGAAGTCAGCAGGTAGTTGAGGGAGGCGATGGGACGCCGCCACGGGATTTCATTTTCCGTCACCTTGAGCCACTTGGCGTGCTGGTTGAACATGGAGTCGATGATATGGACAAAGGCCTCGTAGCAGGAGAAGAGGCCGTGCCGTCCGGTGAGAAGATATCCCTCCAGCCAGCCCTGGCAGGTATGCTCACTCAGGATCTCCATGACACGGCCGTCCGGGGAAAGATGGTCATCCTCGGGGATCGTGGGCCCCATCCAGGTTCGATCGGTGACCTCGAAGAGGGCGCCGAGGCGGTTCGAGGCGGTCTCATCCGGGCCGAAGACGCGGAAATTCCCCTGGTTATGCTTCATCACATCCCGGAGGAAGCGGCCCATGATGCGTGTGGCTTCGGCCGTGACCTTCCCCGGCTCCGGTACCTCCACGGCATAGTCGCGAAAGTCCGGAAGCTTCAGGTCCTTGAGCAGGAGACCTCCGTTGGCATGGGGGTTGGCCCCCATACGGAGCTCACCTTCGGGCGCAAGCTCGGCGAGTTCGGGGCGCAGGGTCCCCTGATCATCGAAGAGATCTTCAGGCTTGTAGCTCTTCATCCACTTTTCGAGCAGCTTTACATGCTCGGGCTTGGTTGCCATCTCGGCGAAGGGGACCTGGTGAGAACGCCAGAAACCCTCGGTCTTGAGTCCATCGACCACCTTGGGGCCGGTCCATCCCTTGGGTGTTCGCAGGATGATCATGGGCCAGCGGGGGCGTCCGGTCAAACCGTTCGTTCGGGCCTCTTCCTGAATCGTCTTGATCTCGCCGAACACCGTATCCAGGGTTTCGGCCATGATTTGGTGCATCAACCCGGGATCCTCCCCCTCGACGAAATAGGGCTTGTAACCGTAACCCGCGAAGAGATCGTCCAACTCCTCATGGCTGATCCGCGCCAGCACCGTGGGATTGGCGATCTTGTACCCGTTCAGGTGTAGAATGGGAAGCACGGCGCCGTCACGGACCGGGTTGAGAAACTTGTTCGAATGCCATGCCGCGGCCAAGGGGCCGGTTTCGGCCTCCCCGTCGCCCACCACGCAGGCGGCAATGAGGTCGGGATTGTCAAAGACCGCACCAAAGGCGTGAGCGATCGAGTAGCCCAGTTCCCCCCCTTCGTGGATGGAGCCGGGGGTTTCGGGGGCCACGTGGCTGGGGATGCCGCCCGGGAAAGAGAACTGGCGGAAGAGCTTCTTCATCCCCTCCGCGTCCCGGGAGATGTTGGGATAGAATTCGCTGTACGTTCCCTCCAGATAGGTGTTGGCCACCAGGCCGGGGCCGCCGTGACCGGGGCCGGCGATGTAGATCATGTTGAGACCCTGCTCGCGGATGATGCGATTCAGATGAACGTAGATAAAGTTGAGTCCCGGAGTGGTCCCCCAGTGTCCCAGGAGTCTGCGCTTGACATGGGGAAGTGTCAACGGTTCCTTGAGCAGGGGATTGTCGTAGAGGTAGATCTGCCCCACGGAGAGATAGTTCGCCGCCCGCCAGTAGGCGTCCATATGCTTTAGCTGATCTGTGGAAAGAGATTGATCCATTGTATACTCCTTCTGGTTGGTTCTTATCCCATTTCCCGGGTAAAAAGGGTTACGCTTCGCGTGCCCCGCTTTTCTCTATCCTTGCCGTCTGCCACTTGACCCCTTGGCCCCTCGAACCCTTCAGCCCTGCAGTTTTCACTCGTTCCTGCGAACCCATACTCCTTTTCTTACGCGTTGGTCTGACAAAGAAGAGTATGCGTGTGCCGGGCGATCATCAGCTCTTCATTCGTAGGGATGACCCGGACCGTCACCGGGCTTGAATCCGTTGAGATGACGGCGGCGTGGGCCCCGTTCCGTTCCGAATCCAGGTCGATCCCCAAAAACGTCATCCCCATGCAGATGCGCCGCCGCACCTCGGCGGCGTTCTCCCCGATCCCGCCGGTAAAGATCAAAGTCTCCAGCCCGCCCAGGACTGTGGTCAGGCCCCCCAGGAATTTCCGGGCCTGATAGCAAAAGAGATCCACGGCATCCCGGGCGCGAGGATCATTCTCTTCCCTTCCCAGCAGTTCTTTCATGTCGCCGGTGATCCCCGAAACCCCGAGGAGTCCGGCCCTGCGGTTGACGAGGTCATTCAATTCTTGCGGCGCCATCCCTTTTTGCTCCAGGAGATAGAGGATCACGCCGGGGTCGAGGTCCCCGGAACGGGTGCTCATGACCAGTCCCCCGGCCGGGGTGAAGCCCATGGTGGTGTCCCGGCATCTCCCCTTGTGCACCGCGGCCATGCTGGCTCCGTGTCCCAAATGGGCGATAATGATGCGGCCGAGGGCCGTCTCTTCGCCGGCCTCCCGCAGGAGTTCCTCCATGATGTATTCATAAGAAAGACCGTGAAAGCCGTACCGCAGGATTCCTTCCTCAAATAAATTTCCGGGAAGCGGGTATCGCTGGGCTATACGGGGCATCCGCCGGTGAAACATGGTGTCAAAGCAGGCGACCTGCGGGAGGGTGGGGTAGTCACGGCCGATCGCCTCGATGTTGTCAAGTTCATGGGGAAGATGTTCCGGCACGAAGGGGCTGAGCCTTCGCAGCCCCACAAGCAAATCCGGGGTAATGCGCCGGGGTCGGCTGTATTCGCTCCCTCCGTGCACCACCCGGTGTCCGACGGCCTTCAGGCTCCGCTCCAGTGCATTCCCGCTCAGCCATTCCAGGAGGACCTTCAAGCCTGCACGGTGATCCGGAAGATCGAGATGTTCTTCCATCAAGGCCTTTCGGTCTGCGTCCCGCGCGTGGAAAGAACCGCCGGGAAAGCCGATCCCCTCGATCTCCCCGGACAGGATC
Source organism: uncultured Nitrospirota bacterium (assembly GCA_964483105.1). GTDB lineage: Bacteria > CG2-30-53-67 > CG2-30-53-67 > CG2-30-53-67 > CG2-30-53-67 > CAYZZU01. The sequence continues at coordinate 3,065 of CAYZZU010000063.1, read as the reverse complement.
AACTCCTCGGAGCCCCCCATCCGGTAGAGGGAAAACTTGATACTGGAAGAACCGCTGTTGATCGTCAGGATCCGTGTTTGGTATTCATCTTCCATGGAACTCCTGCACGATTGCCCCCGGTGGGGTGGGGCGCAAGAAACTCGAAGGCTACTGAAAATCAAGCGGAGACCGCTCAGCCCTTTTTTTTATAAACATTCTGAACTTTTCGGCAGAATAGTACTCTCTATTTATCCCCTTCCCATGTTTCTGTCAAGCCATCACGCGCGGGAACGAATAGGTGTGCCACGGGAGATCACCCGGACTGCCCGAATGATAAAAACATTTAAAGGGAATGCCATATAATATATCAACACCACAATAAAACCTTGACAGTCAGCCAATTATCGGGTATTTTCCCGATATACTTGTGAAAACAAGTTCCTGTCTTTTCATCCACAAAGAAGAAGAGGGGGCATGGCAACAAAACGAAATACACTGGTTTTAACATTTCTTTTGATCTTTTTTGTTTTCGATCATTCAGCAATCGGGTCCGTAGACACCGACGGTGACGGGCTGAACGATATGGACGAGACGATCTTTAGAACGGACATCCACAATCCCGATGAGGATGAAGACGGGATGAATGACGGCGAAGAATTGACTTTGGGTCTTTTTCTGAATCCCATGGTCTTCCGCCCTGATCGTGAGGGGGTGTCACAATTATACTTTGCATCGAACCGGAGTGCGTATTATTCGCGTGACCTGCAGCCGGGCAATGGCCAAAACGGAAAAGCTGCAACGGACGGGTTTATCCCCGTGGACTATTTCCTGCTGGACAACATGACCGGAGCGGATACCTCTCTTCTCTCCATCAGCAATACCTCTGTGATCAATAGTAATGTGTATATTTCGGAGTGGGTGAAAGGATACGATAGTGTAAACTCGTTTATTATCTACGAATCTCCGTCAAGTTTTATCCTCCCTTATGATGCAAACGATACTCTTTCAATTCCGGGAGATGATTTTCAGGTGCCCCTGATTACCACCGAAGTATCGCAATCCTATTCTCGTGCAACGGCTGCTGAGGGGCTCAGTGATGCTCAAAATTATACAACGCCTTCCGTGGATCTTCGTCTTGATGCAAAAGAGTTGAACACGGATTTCAACATGGCCATGGACGGCCTGACCATCCATCGCAGGCTGGATGCAAACTGGACCCTTTCCATGACATTTACGGATTACAATGCGAGCCTGGCCGGAAGATTCTTGTTGGAGATGGATCCAACTATATTTTCCGGAACAGGAATATTTTTCAACGGCCAGGCTGCCGCAGGGACCTATGGAGAACTCCTTTCGGGATTTGTGACGGACCCGAATCTGGGGTTCGTGCACATGGGATACGAAAATTTACTCGCACAAATCGAAATTCCGGATACCGGCCTGAACCGGTTGCAGGTTCAGGAAGTGGATATAAATGGTGATGGATTTACCGATTCTTTTCAGGAGATTGATTCATCGATGATTCACTTACTGGAACTGGAATACCGGCCGAACGGCGATGACTCCGAGATCTATCGGGTGACCTTGCGGCCGGCCGTTAATCTCATTTTTGCCACGGACAACCTGGTTTTCTCCTTCTCCGATCAGTTCCGGAAGATGTACTACGACACGGCCCAGTTGGGCGAGTTCACCACATCGACATTCGGCGCTTCTTATCTCAGTGGCGGTGCAACGACTCTTCGTGCTCCGAAATTCCTCAATGCCCTCCTGGGGACGATCGACTACCCAGCCTCACAGGGGGATGTTGCGGCACAGCAAGCGATGGAGTGGTTCTTCAATGGTACCAATCAGGACGGAACACCGGTGATGACTTGTGATATAAACGGATATGTTACCTCTCTCAATCTTTCCGGTAGATATCAGGCTACATTATCTTTCAGTCTTCCTGAACAATATCTGGGTCTGCATGAAAATGCTTCCGTGAGGGAGGTTGTCGGCGACCAGAGCAATCTTTCAATGGAAATCCAGTTGTCGGATGGGGACAATCCCTTCCTGGACTGGTTGATGGGGATGACGGCGGAACCCACCGTCTTTAATCGGCTGGTGGGTGTACCGGAGAAAGGACTTATTTCTTCAAAGGACGAAAACCTTCTCAAAAACCTTTTCCCGTTTGTGCGGTATGATTTTTTATATGACAGCAATATGAGTCGAAAGAACAATGAAATAGGTGCGTGGAATGATATCTCTTCGATAGAGTCCCAGGTTGCAGGCGCGACAGCGCTGGATGGCAGATCGATTTCGGATATTCTGGACACTTTCGGCCTCACGGCTTCCGTCTCTGCTTCCTCCTCCGGTCCGTCCCAATCGGATATTTCGGATGCCTATGCACGGATCACAAACAACGGTTTGAGCGGCCTGAGTCTCAGTGATATATTGGGCGGTGAAACGACCATCAATTTCTCCGACTATTTTACGGAAGCGGAACTGACCGAGCTGATCAACAAATTGGAGGAATATCCCGGTTTGGTCATTGAATCCTCGGTTCAGCAGATGTTGCAGGATCAGTTTACCGCTGCGTTTTCGCTTCTTCCCGAAGACACTTCGGGTGGTGATCCGGGTTCGGAATCCACACCACCTCCTGCGAATGGTGGAGGTGGGGGCGGTTGTTCGATAGGAGGTCCGAAAGGCAGGAAGGCCGAAATCGATCTTGGGATGCTTCTGGTCTTATTAATTCCTGCTTTGATTCGGACAAAGTTGACTTTCCTGCCATGCAAAAAAGTTGATTGAATTTTGGGAACATCTTGGCCAGGCCATTTCCTGCCCGGTCCATCACCGCCAATTCATCTTTCTCGATCAAATTCTCTTAGCTGGGATTACGCACATATCTGCCGGTGATTTTCCTCAATATTTTCTTGACTTTTCTTCCCGGTCACTGTATTTTCAGGACGTTTTTTTGCCCACTTTTTCGTGGTTGTTTTTTCGATTGTGGGTGATATAATAATAAAAAACAACTGGTTATAAGGTAATACCGATCCCCGGTAGCTCAGTCGGTAGAGCAGGTGGCTGTTAACCACCCTGTCGCTGGT
>CAYZZU010000062.1:0-7763 GCA_964483105.1 uncultured Nitrospirota bacterium | reverse complement strand
CATGGCCTCAAATCAAAATAATTAACCGCTCCCTGCTGCGAATTACGACACAGCCGCCAGGGGAGGGGAAATAAGACTTCCAACGACTCCATCTTCTTTGGACGAGCAAAGAAAATGAACAAAAACAATTGGTTACAAAATTCCAGGAAGAGAAACGTCCGGGATTGTGTGGCCCCCCGTCAACAGGAATTTGATCAGGACTTCCCTGAATGGTACAAAAAAACACTCCGGACACTTTTCAAAACGAGCTTCCACAACAAAACGATCTGAACATCTCTATCGCTATCGCTGGATTCGGGGGGACCCTGAGTGACAAGCCGGATGATCCCTGATAAAATATGGATGGGAGCCTTTTATGAACATGAAAAACAAGAAAAATCAGGAATTCGCGAAAGGCCTGGAGGGGGTAATATCCAATATCACGCGGATCGGATACGTGGACGGTCCCGCCGGGAAACTCTCCTACCGGGGTTATGATATCCGGGATCTCGCGGAACAGTCCTGCTTCGAAGAAGTCGTATATCTTCTGCTCTATGGAAAGCTCCCCACCGGACCGGAATTAAACGACTTCCAGAGGGCCCTCGCCGATCAGAGAAAAATCTCCGATGAGGTCCTGAGAAGGCTCGATCGGCTTCCCTGCCCCTGTCATCCCATGTCGATGCTTCGTTCCGGCATCTCTCTTCTGGAGTGTATCGACGAAACCTGCCGAATCGCGACCACCCTCGAAAGCAAAAAAGAAGCGGGGCTTAAACTGATCGCCCAGACCGCAACCCTCACAGCGGCGATCGCCCGGATGGAGAAAAACCTGGCCCCGATCCCTCCCGACGCCGATCTCAGCCACGCGGAAAACTTTCTTTACATGCTCCAGGGCCGCAGACCGGACCCGGTGGCCGCGAAGACCATGGATCTGGCCCTGATCCTCCACGCCGATCACGGCATGAACGCCTCGACCTTCGCCACCATGGTTGTCGCCTCCACTCTGAGCGATCTCCACTCCGCGATCGCCGCCGGTGTCGCCACACTGAAGGGACCGCTGCACGGCGGCGCAAACGAGCGTGTCATCCGGATGCTCCTGGATCTCTCCTCGGTTGAGGAGGCCGAGGCCTACATCGAAAAGGCAGTCGCCGGGAAGGAAAAAATCATGGGTTTCGGACACCGGGTCTACAAGACCTACGATCCCCGAGCCGTGATCCTTCGCAGTCACGCCGAAGAAATCGCCCGGGAAACCGGGCAGGAAAAGCTCTTCCTGATCGCGCAGGCCGTCGAAAGGAAAGGAATCGAGGCCTATGCCGACAAGGGGATCTTTCCCAATGTCGATTTCTATTCCGGTCTGGTCTACCACTGCCTCGGAATTGAAACCAACCTCTTCACGCCGATCTTCGCGGTCAGCCGGATCGCAGGATGGGTTGCCAGGACACTGGAATACCTGGAAGAGAACCGCCTCTTCCGGCCCCGGGCCGTCTACGTGGGTCCCCGCGATCGAACCTACCTGCCCATCGAGGAACGTTAATCCGACTTCCTTCATTCCGGAGGGTACCCATCCCTTCATATATCATTATAAAAGCCCCAAGAGGGGTACCCCACGGAAGTAAATAGATGTTGATTTCCTCAACGCCTATCCTGTATCATTCCCGGAATGGCGGGACTCGAAAGATCGACGGGGTCTCAACATTGGACATTTGGCTTCAAGGAAAAAACGGATGTCTGATCATCACTCACCGTGGGAATCCATGAGAGCCGTTTTATTCAGGCTGTTGCTCATATCATTCATTTGCATTGTTTCCTTCGCATGTGGTCGCAAGACCATATTTGTGGTCGACCGGAAATTTGAACGGCCGATGCATGTAGAGACGCCCCACGGATTAAGCTCTGTCAGTGCAAAGGAGTGTGGCCAATGTCACCAAGCGATCTATCGGGAATGGTCGGAAAGCATGCACGCAAAGGCATGGGGGGACCCCTACTTCCAGGCGGACACCCGCTATGACGGCTCACAGCAAATTTGCCTGAATTGCCATACTCCTCTTGAGAATCAACAGGAAAACCTTGTGATCGGTTTCAGAGATCAAGCAAAGCTCGATCCCGTTCTGAAAACGAATCCTCATTATGACTCAAAACTGCGCGACGAGGGGGTTACCTGCGCAGTCTGCCATGTAAAAAACGGAAGGATCGTGGGGCCTTTTGAAACGGACTCCGCGCCTCATCCCGTCACCGTGGACAAGGAAATCTTTTCCGGGCTGAAACCATGTGAAAAATGCCACGTGGTTTCAGGAAAGAGATGGGATACCTTCTACAGAATACCCCCTTGCGGAACCGTGGCGGAGATCAAGGAAAGCGGGCAGAAGTTGGATTGTGTCGGCTGTCATATGCCGGAAGTTTTGCGGCCGGCCGCCGAAGGTATGGCCGAGAGGAAAGGAAGAAGACACCTGTTCCAGGGTGGGCATACTCCGGAGATGGTGGGAAAAGACCTTACGGTAACAATCAGGAAAGCGGTGGAGAAAGACCGTGTAAAATACCTGATTACCCTTGAAAATACCGGCACATTCCATGATCTTCCGACCGGCACGCCGGACAGGCACCTGACCCTTGAAGTGAGGCTGCTTGACAAGAAGGGCAAGGTGATCAAAGAAAAAATATACACAATGAAAAGATATTTTATCTGGCAGCCATTCATTATGGATTATAAGGATACGCGTCTTCCGTACCGATCACCGAAAACATTCACCTTCCCATTCCGGCGGGATCCCGAAAACCCTCCGTCAAAACTGGATATCACCGTCCGGTATCATCTCCTTGATGAAAAACGAAGGGAAGAAATCGATTATGACAACAAGGAGCCGATTGCTTATCCCATCTATCAAAAGATCATAATCCTGTGAGGGGACCAGGAGTCGGAGCTACACATTGGACATGGGGCTTGGTGCGCGACTGATTTTATGTGAGGCAATCCGCTGGTAAATTATGAGTTGATTTTCGGGGAACTTCGGGTTACGCTGAATTCCGCACCGGGTTTTATGATCCCATTCCACATTCTGAAAGAACAATGCCGATGGGAAAGAATTCCCTGTTTCTCAACCTGTTGCTGATCGTTTTTTTGTTCTGCAGCCCGGTACGGGCTGCAGAACAAAAAACCGGAAAACAGGAAATCTGCTTCGCCATCTCGGCCATGTTATCTCCGGAGAAGACCTTTTCCTATTATCAGGATTTCCTGGAGTATCTCTCAAAAAAATTCGGGAAACGGGTGCTGTTGAAACAGAGGCGAACCTATGAGGAAGTGAACGATCTGCTTGCATCGGGAACCGTGGATTGCGCCTTTATCTGCACCGGCGCTTATATTCATGCGGATCAGAACCTGGGACTGCCGGTTGTGGCGGTCCCGCAGGTCCACGGCAGGGAGACCTATCATTCCTACATTATCGTGGCGAAAGATAGCCCTGTGAAGGTCTTTGACGACCTCCAAGGCAAAATCTTCGCGCTGACCGACGATCTCTCCAATACCGGCGCGCTCTATCCCGAATACCTGATCGGAAAACTTGGTTCGACCCCGGAAAATTTTTATTCCTATTATTTCTATACCCACAGTCACGACAAATCGGTGGAGGCGGTGGCCCGCGGCATTGCGGATGGGGCGGCGGTAGACAGCCTGGTCTATGATTATCTGAAAGACACAGGCGATCCCATGGTGGGAAAGACCCGTGTTATTCTCCGTTCTCCGCCCTTCGGCATCCCCCCGGTTGTGGTCGCTCCCAAGACGGATGTTCATCTCAAGAAACGCTTCCAGGAGATTTTACTTGCCATGGACAAGGATCCTGAAGGAAAGAAGATCCTGGCGCACCTCAGGATCGACCGGTTCGTCCTGCCGCAAAAAGGACTTTACGACTCCGTCCGGGCGATGGAAAATTTTCTCAAGGACTACAAAAAAAAACGGATGAGCTCTGAACCCGCGAAATAAAACCCTATGGAAACCGGTACCCGCTTACAAACCAGGTGGTATCACAGTATCGCCTTCAAGGTTTCCGTTACGATCATTTTTCTGATCTTTTTCCTGGTGTTTATCCTGAGCACTCTTTTCTTTCGCTATATGGAGAGAGAAAGTGAAACCGAACTACGCCAAAGGGGAATTTACATTGCAAAGACCCTTGCCCAGCAGGCTGTGGAGCCCCTCCTTTATGAGGACCGCTTCGCCTTGTTCAAGTTGCTGGATGCTTTTAAGGAAAAAGACAGGTTCCTGAGGACCGAAGAAAGCATCGTGGAATATGCCGCCATTTACGGCCACGACAATACATTGCTGGCCTCGGTGGGGAGAGAGAAGAAACCGGAGATTTTTGATCACACGTCGGATCTGGACCGGATCGGGAAAGAGGCCGTGATTCTGCCCAGGAACCGTGAGGTTTTCGAGGTCATTGCGCCCATCCTGGTCAACAAGATCCCGGCGGGGAAGGTCCGCGTCGGCATTACCCGCTCTTTCTATCAGGTGCAGATTCGGCATCTGCATCAACAACTGTGGGGGGTCGCCATCCTTCTGTCCGTTCTGGGAATGTTCATCAGTCTTTCCCTGACACGACGTTATATCCTCCCCCTTCTTCAGGTGATTCGAGGCGCCAGAAAGATCGGAGAGGGAAACTGGGGGACTCGGATCCGGGTCCGCGGGCGCGATGAGACCAGCGAACTGGCCTCGACCTTTAACGAAATGTCGATCAAATTGAAGGAAGCCTTCGACCGGGTGCAGCGTACTCATGAGAAGCTGGTCCGGAGCGAAAAACTGAATGCCATCGGCAAGTTTTCCGCCAATCTGGCTCATGAACTTAAGAATCCCCTGACTTCCATCAAATTGAGTATGCAGGCCATGAACGAACCCGGCGCCGTACCCACGTTGGACAAGGAAGAAAGAGAAATGGTTCTGAAGGATATTCAACGCATGGATGACGTGGTGAGCCGTTTCCTCAAGTATGGCGCCCCACCCCGGATCCGGCTCAAATCCGTGGACATGAATGCATTGTTGAGCGCTATATGCGGAAAACTGCGCCCCAGGATGCAGGCGGCCCATGTTCGTTTCACGATGTTTCCGGATCAGGATCTCCCCGAAGTCTTCTGTGATGAGCGAAAAATGGAAGAGGCACTGGAGAACCTCTGTGTGAATGCCATGCAGGCCGTCCCGGAGGGAGGGGAGATCAGGGTACGGACTTCCCGGAACAGTGAGGGAGAGGCCATCCGCATCGATGTGGAGGATAACGGCCGGGGGATCGACGAAAAGATCCGGGACCATCTTTTCGAGCCCTTCTATACCACCCGCAAGGACGGATCGGGATTAGGCCTCTCCATTGTCCACCAGATTATCCAGGAACACGGAGGAGAGATCTCCGTTGAGAGCGGGAAAGGGAAAGGAACCACCTTTTCGATCCATCTTCCGATATAGGCTTATGAACGATTCTCTGGGCAAAGTTCTGATCGTAGACGATGAACCGGGTGTCCGGCACTTCCTGAAAAAGATCTTTTCAAGAGAATACGAAGTTCTCACGGTCGGCGACGGAGAAGAGGCCCTGACGCTGTTACAGCGCTCGGCACCGGATCTTGTTCTGCTGGATCTGAAACTGCCGGGCATCGACGGACTGGAAACCTTGAGACGGATGCAGGGGAAAAGCCCGCATCTTCCGGTGGTTCTCATGACGGCATTCGGTGATACGGACAAGGCGATCCAGGCGATCGAGGCCGGCGCTTTTGATTATCTGACCAAGCCGCTGGATGTCGACGCCGTCCGCCAGGTCATACAGAGAGGCATTAAAACCGGCCGTTTGCTGCAAAGTGAAACCATGGAGAAAATCCCTGCGGGGACGCGGCTCAAAGGGGAGCGGCTGATCGGAAACAGCCCCCCGATGATAGAGGTCTATAAGGTGATCGGCCAGGTGGCCAAATCCGATGTAACCGTCCTGATACTCGGCGAATCCGGAACCGGGAAAGATCTGGCGGCCCGCACCCTGCACCGGTACAGCCTTCGCTCGGAGAAACCCTTTGTGGCCGTGAACTGTGCCGCCATACCCGAGAACCTTCTGGAGAGCGAGCTCTTCGGGTATGAAAAGGGTGCCTTCACCGGCGCCGACGCCTCCGGAAAAGCCGGAAAGTTTGAACTGGCTGAAGGCGGAACACTTCTATTGGACGAAATCGGAGACATGTCTCCGGCCACACAGTCGAAGGTGCTCCGGGTGCTTCAGGACGGCAGATTCCAGCGGGTGGGAGGGACACAGACCCTGCGACCGGATGTCCGGATCATTGCCGCCACCAACAAGAACCTGAGGAAGAGGATTCAGGACGGTCTTTTCCGTCAGGATTTGTTCCATCGTCTGAACGTGGTGACCCTCCAGATGCCTCCGTTGCGGGAACACAAAGAAGATCTGCAGGAGCTTGTGCACTATTTCATTCAGCGTTTCAACGTGGAGCTGCGGCGGACCATCCAGGGGTTTGAACCGGGACTGATTGAATACCTGATGCATTACGACTGGCCTGGAAACATCCGTGAGTTGGAGAACATGATTCAAAAGGCCATGGTCATGTGTAAATATGATTACCTTTCCCTGGACCGGATTCGGGAAGAAATGCCGATCCATATCAACGGAACGAATGAATTTCTCAGGGGGTTTTCCTTCCTCGTCGAAAATGCCCTGCAGCGTTGTATCGATTGCTCCCGGACGCCCTACGAGACAATTATCGGCGATGTCGAAAAGATCCTCGTGAAAAAGGCGCTGGAGATCTCAAACTGGAATCAGGTGCGGGCGTCCAAGCTGCTGGGGATCACGCGTACCACCCTGCGCAAGAAGATGAAGGACTTCGATTTTTCGTGAGGCAGTGACATGAGGCTCTTGTGTCTATTTGTTTCTCTTACGATTCTCATCCGTTGGCTCCCGGTCTCCACAGCGGCGGCAAAGGAGAATGCCTGTCTGGCCTGCCATAGCCGGCTCGGACAAAAGACCACGGGCGGCATGGCCTACCTGGACTGGAAAGATTCAGTGCACGATCAGGCCGGCGTAACCTGTGACCGGTGCCATGGGGGGAACCCTGACAAACCGGACAGGGATGGAGCCCATCGTGGGGTACTCGGCCCGGCCGATCCCGCGAGCCGTGTCCATTATTCCCGGATCCCCGCCCTCTGTGGAGGGTGCCATCAACCGCAGTTGAAGGAGTTCAAGCAGAGCAGACATTATCAGGTCTTTTTGTCCGGACAGGGTACGGTCAGGGGACCGACCTGCATCACCTGCCACGGCTCCATGCATACGACCATCCTCGCGCCGCACAACGTGGCGGAGACCTGTCGACGCTGTCATAACGCCGAAAGCGGCATTTCCCCGAACGTTCCCGAAGAGGCCCACGCCACACTGGACCTGATCTTTTACGCCAAGAATACCGTGAAATGGAGTCAAGAGTTTGTGAGGATGGCCAGAAAGCAGGGGTTTCCCGTAACGAAGGCCGCCGCCGCGCTCAAGAATGCGGAAGAAAAATTTCATCTCTCCGAGGTCCGGTGGCACACCTTCGATTTTCATGAGATCCTGACTCTCGTGGATGAATCCTATGAATCCGCGAAGAAGGCCAAACACCTTGCCGATGAAGAAGTCACGCGAGGCGCCCTCAAGAAGATCTCCGGACAACCTAAACCACCCCGGCAAGACCCGGGCGTCCCCCCTAAATGAGCGAAAGGAGATCAGTAAAGACAAAAACCCCTCTTGGTTGAAAGGTTTATGGTGAGTAAAAGCATAAAAGGGGACAGGCTACTTTTT
>CAYZZU010000061.1:0-8281 GCA_964483105.1 uncultured Nitrospirota bacterium | reverse complement strand
ACTCAGAGCAGGCTTGATCCCCTCCCACCAGGGGAGGGGAAATAAGACTTCTTACAAAGCCATCTTCTTTGGAGCGAGCAAAGAAAATGAACAAAAACAATTTGTTACAGAATTTCAGGAAGAGCAATGTCCGGGATCGTGTTGCCTGCCTTCAACTGAAGTTTTGCCAGGACTTCCCTGAATTGTAAAAAAACACTCCGGACACTTTTCAAAACGAGCTTTGTCAACAAAACGATCTGAACATTTCTATCGCTGGATTTGCTGGAATGATTACCCTTTACAGGAAAGGACGATTCTGTTACTGTGAGAAAAATTGGAATGATCGGACTTGGCCGGAATCCCATGTCAGAAGAAAAAGCCCTTCGCATTCTGAAAAAAGTCTCTTTTTTCCACAACCTGGAAGAGGAGGAACTCCGATACATCCTCCCCTTTCTACAGGTACAGAGCTTTCCGAAGAACCAGGTGATCTTTCACGAAGAGGAACCGGGACGATACCTTTATATGATCCGGTCCGGAAACGTGAAGGTCTATAAACTGTCCGAAGACGGCAAAGAGAAGATCCTCCGGGTGTTCGGCCCCGGTGATTTCTTCGCAGAACTCCCGCTGCTGGATGGGGGAAAGTATCCCGCAACGGCGGAGACCATCAGCCCCGCCACACTCTTGAAACTGAGTCGGGAAAACTTTCTGAAAGTTCTATCCAGATACCCTGAAATCAGCGGGAAAATCTATGAGGTGGTAGGGAAAAGACTGCGGCATTTCACGGCGGAAATTACGGACCTGACTCTGAAAGATGCCTCGCACAGGTTGGCGGGTTTTCTTCTGGAGAAGGCCCGGGAATACGAGCATCTTTCCAGTTCCCAGATCCGCTTCCCTCTCGAATTGACACACCAGGAAATCGCCTCCCTGATCGGCACAGCCCGCGAAACCGTTTCGAGAACCCTGAAACGATTCCAGAAAGAAGGAATCATTGATCTGAAAGAGCGCCATGTCACCATTCTGGACAGGGACCGCCTCATCATGGCGGCGCGGTAGACCGGGTCGGACTATCGGGGGAAAACTCTGAAAATCCGGTCACTGCTTCAGTCTTCCGGCCGCCGCCTTGTCCACAAACCAGAGACATCCCCCGGAAACCGGACGGACGAACCGGACCGGGAGGTCATCGGATATACCCCGATTGCTGAACACCCGGGCCAGAACTTCAGACTTACGCTCACCCGACACCAGGAAGAGAATGGTTCTGGCCTGATTGATCACCGGAAAGGTCAGGCTTAAACGAATGAGACCCTTTCCGGGTGCCGCCGCTACAGTCACAAGCCGGTTTTTCACCCGCAGCGTTTCAGAATCCGGGAAGAGAGACGCCACGTGCCCATCCCGGCCGACACCCAGCAGGATCAGATCCAATACCGGAACGGAAACATCGGGAAAGAAGGCTCGCAGATCCTCTTCGTAGCAACGGGCTCCTTCCCGGGGGTCCATCTCCCCCCGCATCCGGTGAATATTCGACTCCGGGATCGGGACATGTCCAAGCAGGAGATCACGGGCCATTCCGAAATTGCTTTCCTCATCCTCCGGGGACACACACCGTTCATCCCCCCAGAACAGATGGACCGACGTCCAGGGGATTTTTTTCATGACTTCCGGAGCGGCGAGATCACGATAGAGCCTCCGCGGCGTCGTTCCACCGCACAACGCGACCGTAAAAACCCCTCTCGCCCGAACCGCCGCCGACGCGGACTTCACGAAAAGTTCGGCCGCCCCTCGGGAAAGGGAGGCAGGATCAGGGAAGATCCGGATCGTTGAACATTCGTTACAGGACATGGCCCACCTGGTTCATCATCCGGGGGAAGTCAACGTATTCAGAGGTTTCTCCAGTGGTCCTCCTCCTTCGCCAGCAGGAGGTCCGCTTCCTCCGGTCCCGGAGTTCCGGCGCTGTAATTCGGGAAACCCAGACCGAAACGCCCCCCTTCGACAGCCTCCAGGACCGGTGTCAGGACCTTCCACGTCAGGTCCACGCCTTCTTCTCTCACAAACAGCATCTGGTCCCCGATCATGCCATCCAACAGGACCCGTTCGTAGGAATCGAGCTCAATCCCCTCCATCCCGGATCGATAGGAAAAATCCATAACCACCGGACGAAGACAACTTTTAAAACCCGGGCGTTTGGTCTGAAAGGTCAGCTTGATCCGCTCGTCCGGCTGGATCCGGAGAATCAGTACATTGGGAGCGATCAATTCCTCCTCCACGGACTTTAGCATCAGATGCGGAATCCGTTTGAATTGAATGGCGACCTCAGTCACCTTGGCCGGCATCCTCTTCCCGGAGCGGAGATAAAACGGCACCCCCTGCCAACGCCAGTTGTCCACATAGACCTTTGCGGCCGCGAAGGTTGGAGTCCGCGAGTCCGGGGCCACACCCCGCTCTTCACGGTAGCCCGGCACCGTTTTCCCCTGAATCACCCCCGGCCCGTACTGCCCCAGAACAAGGTGTTCCGCCAGGCGATCCTCCGGAAAGGCCCGTACGGACCGAAAGACCTTGATTTTCTCCTCACGAACCCGGTCGGCGTCAAAAAAGGAAGGGGGTTCCATGGCGGTCAGCGCGAGAAGCTGAAACATATGGTTCTGGAACATGTCCCGCAGCACCCCGGCCGTTTCATAATATCCCGCCCGATTCTCCACTCCCAACGTCTCCGCCGCCGTAATCTGGACATGGTCGACAAAACGACGGTTCCAGACCGGTTCGAAGATCGCGTTCATGAATCGGAAGAACAGAATATTCTGAACCGTCTCCTTGCCGAGGTAGTGATCAATCCGGAAGATCTGATCCTCCCTGAAGAAACGGTGCAGATGTGCATTCAGTTCCCGGGCGCTCGAAAGGTCCCTCCCAAAGGGTTTTTCGATGATCACACGGGTATATCCTGAAGCCGGCTTTGAGAGCCCCCCCTCACCCAGAGATTCGCTAATCCGCATATAGAGAGCCGGGGGCACAGCCAGGTAAAAGATGCGGTTGCCTCCGGTCTCATAGGTCTTCTCCAGCCCGCTGATCGTCTCAGAAAGCTTCGAGAAAGAGGAAGGATCTCCATATTCCGTGGGATGGTAATAGATCCTTTTACAAAAAAGGGTCCATGAATCGGGGTCAAAATCCTCGGGGTAGGCCGCCTGAACGCTCGACTTCAGCGATTCCCGGAACCGGGAAGGATCCATCCGGGTACGGGCGGTCCCCAGAACAAAGAACGATTCGGGCAGAAAACCGTGTTTGAAAAGATAATAAAGAGAAGGGACCAGTTTTCTTCGGGTGAGATCCCCGGAGGCGCCGAAGATAATGAGAGAACAGGGATCCGGAACCAGGTTCGAAGCACATTCCGGCTCTCCATGCGGCGGCATTCCGATGCGAACCTGCGCACGGGGTTCAGGACCCAGGCCCTCGGAACCGGTTTCAGATCGCATGTTGAGATCCTTTCTCAGGAGGATTTCCGATCCGGTGCGGCAGGACGGACCCGGCCCGCTCCCGCGGAAACCGTCCGGTTGCCGCTTGCTGTTCTTTTGACGGCATGTCCACCGAATTCACGGCGCAGCGCTGCGATGACCCTGTCCCCGAAGGAATCCTCCTGACGGGAACGGAATCGCCTGAAGAGGGAGAGGGCGATTACAGGTATCGGCACACCGGTTTCCACGGCCTGCTGAACGGTCCACCGGCCCTCACCCGAATCCTCCACATACCCTTCAATCCCGGCAAGATCAGGATCTTTGGAAAAAGCCTTTTCGATCAGCTCCAGCAACCAGGAACGGATCACACTGCCGTGATTCCAGAGACCGGCAACCCGGGAAAAATCCAGACCGGCGGAATACGGCGAGGCCTTCAGGATCTCAAATCCTTCGCCATAAGCGGCCATCATGGCATATTCGATTCCGTTATGGATCATCTTCACAAAATGGCCCGCGCCTGTCTTACCGCAGTAGAGGTAGCCCTGCTCCGGAGCGAGGGTTTTAAAAACCGGTTCCAGATAATCGTAGATTTTTTTCTCGCCCCCGATCATCTGACAATATCCTTCCCGCAATCCCCAGATTCCACCGCTCACTCCGACATCCAGAAAATGGATCTCCCTTTTTCCCAAGGTTTCGGCATAACCCAAATCATCCTGATAAGAGGAATTCCCTCCGTTGATCACGATGTCTCCCTCATGAAGCAGCGAGGCCAGTTCCTGAACCGTATTCTCCACAGGTTTCCCGGCCGGGACCATGATCCAAACCGTTCGGGGCGTGGAAAGACACCCTGTCAGTTCGGAGAGGGAATAGGCCCCCCGGATCCCATGGCTTTCCGCCTCCCGGACCGCCTCGGGTTCCAGATTGTAACCGGCCACTTCATGCCCCCCCTGAACCAGTCGCCGGGCCATGTTCATCCCCATCCGTCCGAGTCCCACCATGCCGATCTGCATTTTCAAACCCTCCTTGGGTCACACAGCCCACTTCGAGGGAGCCGTCTGATCCGGATGCCGCCTACCGGCGCCCTAACAGTTTCCGGGCCCTCGCGGCAATGTTTTCCGCCGTGAATCCGAATTTCTCCATGTTAACCGCCCCCGGGGCCGAGGCGCCGAAACGGTCCACTCCGATCACTTCTCCTTCCGAGCCGACATACCTGTGCCATCCCATGGAAGCCGCCGCTTCAACCGCGATACGCGCCCGAATCGACTTCGGCAACACCCGCTCTCTGTATTCCGCGGGCTGCCGATCAAAGAGCTCCCAGCAGGGCATGGAAATCACACGCGCCCTGATTCCTTCCCCGGACAGTTTTTCCGCCGCTTTCAGCACGACCCATACCTCGGATCCTGTCGCAATCATCAATAGATCCGGAGTTCCTTCTGGGGGGTCGTACAGGATATAGGCGCCTTTTTCCACCCCGTCCCGGAAGCCGTACCGTCGCGGGTCGAGGATGGGAAGTTTCTGACGGGTCAGGGCAAGAACCGACGGCCCCTTCCTGTTCTCAAGGGCGATCCTCCAGGCCTGTACCGTCTCATTGGCGTCCGCAGGGCGGAACACCATGAGATTCGGAATCGCCCGGAGACCGGCCAATTGCTCCACGGGCTGATGCGTGGGTCCGTCTTCCCCCAGACCGATGGAGTCATGTGTAAACACATAGATCACACGCTGCCCCATCAGGGCCGCAAGACGGATGGAAGGTCGCATGTAATCGGAAAAGATCAAAAAGGTGCCGCCATAGGGGATCAAGCCGCTCAGGGCCATCCCGTTTAAGACCGCGCCCATAGCATGCTCCCGAACCCCGAAATGAAGATTCCTTCCCCGCACCTCTTTCCCAAAATCACCGAACTCCTTGAGACAGGTATTGTTCGAGGGGGCCAGATCGGCGGAGCCTCCGATCAACAGGGGAAGTTTCCCGGCGATCGCGTTTAAGACCTTGCCCGACGCGGACCGCGTGGCCATAAGACCGTCGCCGGGTTGAAACTGAGGCAAAGATTCCCCCCAGGATTCCGGAAGCCCCCCCTCCTGCAGGGTCTTCCATTCCACGGCCATCTCCGGGTACTCACTGCAATAAGCCTCCAGCGTGCGAAGCCATTCCTGTTCGGACCGGGCCCCTTTTTCCAGGGGCTCACGGAGATGGGCGGATGCCGCATCGGGAATATAAAAGGGAGGCTCAAGCGGCCACCCCAGATTTTCTTTCGTTCGTCTGATCTCGTCCGGACCGAGGGGTGCCCCATGCGCGCCGGCGGTATCCTGTTTGCCGGGACTGCCGAAGCCGATGTGCGTGCGGGAGATGATCAGGGTCGGACGATTCTTCTCGGCCTGCCCGCGCCGGAGGGCCTCTTCGATCTCCTGGAGGTTGTTTCCTTCCACACGGAGAACCTGCCAGTGATAGGCCCTAAAACGGGCCTCCACATCCTCGGTAAAGGCCAGTTCCGTCGATCCCTCAATCGATATCTTATTGTCCGAATAGAGATAAATCAGCTTGCCCAACCCCAGGTGCCCTGCAAGAGATGCCGCCTCCGACGCAATTCCCTCCATCAGATCTCCATCACTCACGATGGCGTAGACATAATGATCCACCAGTGGATAACCGGGACGGTTGAAATATTCCGCGAGGTAGGCCTCGGCGATCGCCATCCCGACTCCGTTCCCGAAGCCCTGCCCGAGGGGGCCCGTCGTTGTCTCGATTCCGTGATCGGGACTGTATTCGGGATGACCGGGAGTCCGGCTCCCCCACTGACGGAACTGTTTGAGATCCTCCAGGGTGAAAGGATACCCGGTCAGATGCAGAAGGGAATAGAGGAGCATGGAACCATGCCCCGCGGACAGGACGAAACGGTCCCGGTTCGGCCAGCGGGGATTACCGGGATGATGCTTCAAGAACCGGGTCCACAGGACATAGGCCATGGCGGCGTCTCCCATCGGCATCCCGGGATGACCGGACCCGGCTTTCTCCACCCCGTCCACGGCCAACATTCGTATGGTATTGATACACAACTGATCCAGATTCTCCTGACCCATCATCTTTCTGCTCTCTCCCTCTTTTACTGGAATCTGATTGATGCTGACAAGATCGAACGGCCGAGCCGGGGTTGGTATTTTTCCGAGCCCGGAAACGAGATGACTATAAACTACCCGGCCTGAATTTACAAGCAAAGATTCCTGAAGGAGAAGACAGGGGAACGGCCAAGACAAAGCCTTCCGGGATGTCATCCAAGCGCCTTGACCGCCGCGCCGATCAAACCCACGTCGGAATTCAAAATCACAAAAACAGGGATCCTTTTCAGGAGTCCGCTGGATCGTCCCTTATTCAGAAAAGAACGTAAAAAACGGCCATCGGCTAATCTCTTCCTCATCTTTTCAGCAATCCCACCTGCCAGATAAAGCCCGCCGGTGGGGAGAATTTTCAGGGCAAGATTACCCGACTCCATTCCATAGATCGAGACGAAAAGATCCAAGCTCCTGCTGCAGATTTCCGAATCTCCGTTCAAGCCGAACCGCGTGATCACACTCGCGGGGTTCTGAATCCTCCGGATCTCCTCTTCTATGGTCCGGGAGACCTCATAGTCACCCGTCGAAACCAGAAAACGATAGATATTCACCAGTCCCGGTCCCGAAAGAACCCGTTCAAAACTGACATGACCGAACTCCTTCCGGAGAAATCTGAGCAAGGCGATCTCCTCATCATCGTTTGGAGAGAAATCAGCGTGTCCCCCCTCGGAAGGATAGATCCTGTACGCCTCCCTGGAAGGCTCGAACACCGCAAACCCTTCCCCCAGTCCGGTACCCGCACCCAGAACCGCGATATTCCCCACAGGATTCCTCTCTCCCGGATTGAGATTCATGAGATCCTTCTCCGCAAGATACGGGATCCCGTAGATCACCGCCTCGAAATCGTTGATCAGAGAAACCCGGTCCAGTTTGAAACGGCGCCGGATTTTTTCGGCGCTCACCACCCATGGAAGGTTCCTGGTCTTGCAGATCCCGTTTTCACAGGGCCCGGCGATCGCAAAAGAGGCTGATGTTCCCCGGACCGGAACATCGCACTCCCGGAGAAAGTCATCGATGATATCGGAAAGAGAAAGATATTCCCGGCTGGAAAATCTCTTTTTCTCCAGAAAGGTGATCCTCCCCTCCCGCAGGGAAAACAGCCCAAGGAGCGTCTTGGTTCCGCCGATATCCCCGGCCAGGAGAGTTTCTTTTTCGTGAGTCTTCAACACGGTTCCCCACCCAAGTTCATGATCAGGGGCAAAACATCAGCGAGAAATAAAAGATGAAGCACTCCAGCTCCCCTGGGCCTTCCGTCCCCTCTCCGGAGGCTTCTTCTTCTGCGGGATTCACCGGATATCACTGGTCATCAGGTAGTCGTTGTCCTTTTTCGCTCCATGACACCCGATGCACCCCTTCGGCCTGCCGGCCTTCAACACCTTTCCATCCGGCGCATACTTCACCCAGAACCAGTCTCCATCCGACGGATTGTATCCCCTGACCTTGTACATCACCGTAATCGCCGCAAGCCTCCTGCCGGGCATGTAGTTTTCTTTTACAATAATCCCCTCGTCAGGCACCCGGCCGGTCCTGCCATACACCCCACGCTGAGCCTTTGGATTCACGAAGGTTTGAAGCAATGCCCCATGGGGCTCACGGCCTTTATAAAGCCCTGATTTCCCAGGCCATTGCGCCCAATTCCAGTAAGGAGACACACTGTGGATGAAGGCCCAGAGCGCCGCCGCATCGGCCTGAGGCATCCCGACCGCAGCCGAACCCATCTTTTCGGTTTTCATCCCCCCGGCATAGAGATTAAC
>CAYZZU010000060.1:0-8292 GCA_964483105.1 uncultured Nitrospirota bacterium | reverse complement strand
CGGAAGCCAGGGAAGAAAAAATTTTGCCTGGCACCTAACACCTAACATGGCATGGCACTCTGGCAGCGCCTGCTTCAAAAATGAACAGAGTAAATGGAAAATGTTTTCATGTACTTACCACTGCATGCCGAAGAGAATTGTATTGACAATCATTGGTGATTCTGTTTAAATAAACTCGTCATTCAAAAGGACGATTCTTTCTCTTTGCTTTTCTTCTTTAACTGCTTCCGGTTTTTTATAAATGACCGCAACCATCCGGGTTTTGATCGTACATTCCGATGTCAAGGTTTCCGAAAATATCCAGAGCACCCTTTTGGGGGAGGGGTATGAAGTCCATGCCTGTTCCAACGGAGGGGAGGCCATACAGACGCTGAAAGCGGAACTCTTCCACTTTGTGCTGCTGGACGCCGCCATGGACGAAGAAGATCAGTTCCAGGTCATGGACTTCATCAATCAGTTCTGTCCTGATACCTTGATGATCCCCATCTCCTGGTACGCGGTTTTGAAGTCTGCCGTGAAGGTGCTCCATTCAGTCACGGAGGAAAAAGGTCATGGGCCTTTTTCCCTCCGGGCCATGAAGATGACTATTGAGGGGTTGTCGCGAACCATCAGGAGGTGGAACCGGGAAAAGGAGAATCGGAAGAAGACGCAGATTATGGTCAAGGACTTGCAGGAATCCAATCTTCGCCTGATGGAGCTGGACAGGAAGAAAACCGATTGTCTTGCCGTAGCCACCCACGAACTTCGAACGCCCATCACCATCGTCAACGGTTATATCAAACTGCTTTTAGGCGAGTCTTACGGGAAACTGAATGAGCAGCAGAAACATCTGCTGGATGAGTCGAGCAAAAACTGTTCCCGTCTCCTAGACCTGATTAATTCCCTTCTGGATCGCTGCAGGCTTGAGGCGGCGTTTGTGGAGTTTGATCTCAAGCGTGCGCCCTATCTGGAGACCCTGAAGAAGGTGACCGCTCAGATGAGCGATCACATCCAGGCTCACGGTCTGACGGTCAACCTGGAACTTCCCGCGGAGGAGATCCTTCTCACTTTCGACTCCAAAGCGATTGAACAGACCTTGTTCAACCTGATCGGGAACGCCGTGAAATTCACTCCGCCTCCGGGTGAGATTACGATCCGGTGCGAAATGAGCGACCAGGGAGTCCTGACCGAGGTGATCGATACCGGCCTGGGGATTGAACCGGATCAACTGGGGTGTGTCTTCGATGAATTCAATAAGGTCGGGAGGCAATACGGAGACAGGAAAGGCGCCGGACTCGGTCTTTCCATCTGTAAGAAAATCATTGATGGCCACAATGGAAAGCTTTGGGTGAAGAGCCGTCCGGCACAGGGAAGTTGTTTTTCTTTTCTCCTGCCTTTGGACCAGAGTGATCCACTTCCTTTGGGTTGATGGGAACTATTTTTCCACTATTGGGAATTTTTTTTCCCAATAGTGGAAAAGTTTTTCCCATTTTTTTCCATCCTATGGAAAAAGTTTTCACAAAAGATTACCTTGTTTTCCTTGTTTTTGCTTCCATCTATTTTGTCATTATATTGTGTGTTATTAAATCACAAAATGTGGTATAGTGAAACTATCTTCACGTCTTTATAGTATGAACCGGTCTGAGATTCACTCCTTTTGAAAATGAAATTTTGGATGATTTGTGAAACGGTTTTTCCGAATTTATGAAAAATCGATCGGAAAGAAGCCTGGATCAGGATGAATTGCCCATTCTGGCATATAAATTGCAAAATTCACATGAGGCAACTTGGAGGTAATTGAAGTATTCCCGGGGGATCGTAGACCGTCATGTCTGAAATGCATACTATCCTGGTGATCGATGACGAGATCGAAATCTGCAACTACGTGAAGACCTTGATCCTGCAATTTGGTCATCGGGCTGAAATCGCGACCAGTGGAAAGAGCGGACTGACTGCGATCCGGAAGTATCAACCGGCCCTGGTGATTCTGGATATGATCATGCCGGATATGGACGGCCTTTCCGTTCTAAGGCAAATCCAGGAGGAACACCTGGACACAAGTGTGGTGATGCTTTCCGGGCATCGCCAGACCAGCACGGTGGTGGAAGCGATGAAGCTTGGCGCCGTGGATTTCATGAACAAGCCTTTCGACCCCGATGAACTGGAGATCACTATCCGGAAAGTTCTGTCGAGAAGAGAACTGGTCTCGGAGGTCAGGAGACTCAAAAAGCAGGTCAGTGAACAGAACGGCAACCGGATTCTCTTCGGCAACAGCGAAAAGATGGCGGCGATTCAGGAGATTATCGATCAGGTTTCTGACACCGACATTACCGTTCTGGTTCGGGGAGAGAGTGGTACCGGGAAAGGACTGATCGCCCGCTATATCTTCATGAATTCCTCCAGAAAGGATCAGCATTTTGTGAATGTGAATTGTGCCGCGCTGCCGGATGAACTGCTGGAGAGCGAACTCTTTGGATATGAGCGGGGGGCCTTCACCGGGGCCAACAGGAAAAAGCCGGGAAAATTCGAATACGCGAATCATGGGACCATTTTTCTGGATGAAATCGGAGAAATTCACCCCTCTTTGCAGGCCAAACTTCTTCAGGTATTGCAGGATGGGGAGTTCTCCCCGTTGGGCAGTGAAAGAGACATCCATGTTGACGCCCGCGTCATTGCGGCGACTAATCGGGATCTTGAAACCGAGGTCGCCCAGGGGAAGTTCAGGGAAGATCTTTATTTCAGGCTCAATGTGGTTTCCATTACCGTCCCTCCGCTCCGTGAGCGGATGGAGGAGCTGCCGATTCTGACCGAACATTTCCTGAAAAAATACAATCAGAAATACAACAAGAATTACAGAAAGATTTCGCAGAGTACCATGCGGAGGTTTATGGAATATGACTGGCCCGGGAATGTCCGCGAACTTGAGAACATGATCAAGCGCGTCGTGGTCCTTGAGAGTGAAAAGCCGATCCTGACGGAGTTCAGGCTGAAGGATGAGGAGAGCGCGTCGCAGAAGAAAAGGAAAACTGCAGCCGCGGGCAGTCACGGTGTTTTTCCGGCCCACCCTTCTGACCGGGCCTTTCTGGAAGAACTTCTGCGGGGCAGGAAGGATTTTACATTGAAAGAGATCAGCAAGGCCGCCGCCCGGAAAGCCGAGCGTGAATTGATCATCAAGATCCTGAACCAGACGAACTGGAACCGCAAGAAAACGGCCGAGGCACTGAAGGTCAGTTATAAGGCCTTGCTTTACAAAATCAAAGAAAATAAAATAGACAAGTATAATCCATGATTCTTTCTGCTGATTCGATCCTTAGAAAGGAGCGGGCAACCATGAAAAAAATGATCCTTTTGGGCTTCACCTTCTGTTTGATTCTAATCGGTTGCGGCGGGGTTCGTCAGGAGAGCAAGGTTTCGAAGACGGTTGCAACGACCCAGCCCCCACGGTCGGAATATATCATCGGGCCCGAGGATGTCCTCCACATCTCCGTGTGGAAGGATGAGAGCCTGACCACGGATGCCGTGGTCCGGTCGGACGGAAAGATTTCCGTTCCATTGATCAATGATATTCAGGCCAGCGGTTTGACGGTTATGCAGCTTACGAAGGAGATTACCGGGAAACTCAAGGAGTATATTCCCGGAGTGGACGTCACGGTGATTGTGACGGAGATGAACAGCAACAAGATTTATGTGCAGGGCGAAGTGACCCGTCCGGGGCCCCAGCCTTTTAATGGGAATCTCACCGTGATCCAGGCCCTGGCCTTAGCCGGTGGGTTGACTCCCTACGCGGACAGGGATTCTATTGTCATTCTGCGGGAAAACGGCGAAAAACTGCGATTCAATTACAAGGAAGTGATGCACGGCAAGAGACTGGAACAGAATATCCGGTTACGACGGGGAGATACCATTATCGTTCCGTGAACGGAACTTCCCGTAAGCCGCGGGGATCAACCGGTTTGAGGATGAAATTGAACTGAGTACGGGAGTCGTGAATGGAACAGACAAAAGTGATCACCATCCGGGATGTGGGAAGGATTCTCCGGAAACGGAAGTGGAGGATCCTGATCCCTTTTCTTGTCATCTTTTCGGTGATTGTCCTGATCGCCTATCTGCTTCCGGCGATCTACAAGTCGGAGAGTCTGATTCTGATCGAGAACCAGAAGATTCCCGTCAACTACGTCGAATCCACGGTGACGTCGCAGGTGGAAGAACGCCTGAACATCATCAATCAGAGGATTATGAGCCGGACCCGGCTGGAGCAGATCATTGACAAGTTCAATCTTTATCCCGAATATCGCGATTCCTGGACCCGGGAGGAAATTGTCGACAAGATGCGGGACGATATCCACATGGAAATTGTCTCCACCGAGGGCGTGGACAAGAAGAGCGGAAGGCCGGTCACCTTCACTGTGGCCTTCAAGCTCTCGTATGAAGGAAAGGATCCCCGTACAGTGCAGGCTGTGACCAGTGAGCTGGCGTCCCTCTATATTGAGGAGAACATGAAGGTTCGGGTCGAATCCAGTGCGGTGACCACCCGGTTCGTTTCGGATGAGATGGAGAAAATGAAGGGTGAGATCGATCGGATCGGGCAGAAGATCGCGGCCTTCAAGCAGCAGCATCTGAACGAACTGCCGGAGCAGTTGCAGGTGAATATGGCCAACCTGGACCGGTATGAGCGTTACCTTGAGACCAATCATCGGGATCTTCAGAATGCCAAGGCGAACCTGGTTTTTCTGAAGGGACAACTCGCGATGACCAATCCGGACGCGACCATGATCTCCAGCGTGGGGAAGCGAGTGCTCTCTCCCAAGGAACAACTGGAACTGGACCGGACCCAGTTGGTTACCTTGGAAGCGAAATTTTCCGACAATCACCCCGATATTATTGCGCTGAAAAAGCAGATCGCCCTTCTGGAAAAGGAGGTGGCGTCGGACGATACGATCAAGGTTCTGGAGGAACGCCTGAGCGAAAAGAAAAGCGACCTGGACAGACTTCTCGCCAAATTTACGGACAAACATCCGGATGTGGTTCGTACCCGGGCTGAAATCGCCGATCTGCAGGAAAAAATTCGTGCGAAGCAACCCCGGGAGACTGAATACGCTCCCAACCCGACCAATCCGGCCTACATCAACCTGCAGACGCAGATTGAGTCCAAAAAGCTGGAGATCAAGGCCTTGATGAAACAGGAGAAGGAATACAGGAAGGGGATCGAGTATTACCAGCAGCGTATCGCCAACTCCCCCGTGGTGGAAAAGACCCTGGAGGCGATGCAGAGTGACTACGACGTGGCACGGGCCAATTACCAGGACCTGATCAATAAGGAGACACAGGCTAAAATCTCCGAGAGCCTGGAGAATCGGCAACAGGGGGAACGTTTTACCATTATCGATCCGGCCCAGCTTCCGGAGGAACCCTACAAACCGAACCGTCTGGCCATTGTTTTCATCGGGTTCATCCTCGGAATCGGTGCCGCTGCGGGTGCGGGTTTTCTATCCGAGTATCTGGATCAGTCCTTTACCGCCCCGGAGGACCTGCGGGCCTTTTCCGGATTGCCGGTTCTGGCGGTGATCCCGAAGGTGGTGACGGCCCGGGAAGAGAGAAATTCCCGGAAACGCCGGAGGATCCTCCTGGTTTCCTCCCTGCTGGTTCTGGTCGGCGTCCTCGTTGTCGTCCAGGTGTTCTTTTTCAAGTTTGATATCTTTCTGATCAAGTTTTTCCGACAGGCGCAAAAACTCTCCGTGCAATAAGGCGGAAAAGAAAAGACGGAAGAGTGGAATGAAGCATGAAGTTTCTGCGGTTTTCCTTTCAGTTCAAAAAAATGCTGATGTTTCTCTCCGAAGGGACGCTGATCTACCTCTCCGTTCTGGCCAGTGTCTATCTGCGTTTGGGCAATCTTCATTACGCCTGGGTGGTCCCCAAGGCGGTTCTGACAACCGTGGTCTGTCTGGCCTGTCTCTACTATGCGGATCTTTACAATCCGAAGGTGATCAGGGAGATCCGGGAACTTCTGATCCGGTTGATGCAGGCGTTGGGGGTTGGTTCAATCCTTCTGGCGGGGATTTATTATCTCTATCCGGATCTGCTGATCGGCCGTGGAATTTCGCTGATTGCCGCGGGGATCATCCCGATCCTGATCTTATCCTGGCGACTGCTTTACCGCTGGTTTCTGATGTCCAGGGGGATGGAGGAGACGATCCTGATCATCGGCACCAATCCGCTTGCGATCATGTTGTCGGAAGAAATCCTGCAGCACAGCAATTTTGGTTACCGGGTGATCGGCTACATCAGCAGGAAAACCGAAAGGGAGGTTGGCAATCCTCATTTGTTGCCGGTACTTGGGAATTATGAGGAGATTCCGAAGGTGGTCCGGGACCATCATGTGAGCCGGATCGTCGTGACCGTCGGAGAAAGGAGAGGGAAACTCCCCATGGATACCCTTCTGGAATGCAAGATGGGGGGCGTGGAAATCAGCGAGGGAGTCGATTTCTATGAACGGATTACCGGCAAGATCCTGGTGGACCGGTTGCGTCCGAGTTTTCTGATCTTCTCTTCCGGTTTCGAAAAGTCCAGGTTCACTCGGGTCACCAAGAGGATTTCGGAAGCCATCCTTTCCGCCCTGCTCATCCTGCTGTTGATCCCGGTGATCGTGGTGATCGTCTTCCTGATCCGGGTGGAGAGTCCCGGGCCGGCCTTCTTCCGCCAGGAGCGTGTGGGGGAGAAAGGGCGGATCTTCCGTGTCTGTAAGTTCCGCTCCATGCGGGAGGACGCGGAAGAGAAAACCGGCCCGGTCTGGGCGGGGAGCAGCGACGACCGCGTCACCCGGGTGGGAAAATTTCTCCGGAAGTTCCGGATCGATGAGCTCCCTCAGCTTTTCAATGTGTTTTTGGGGCAGATGAGTTTCGTGGGTCCCCGTCCGGAACGGCCGGTCTTCGTGGAACGGCTCTCCAGGGAGATTCCCTTCTATTCTCAGCGGCATTCCGTGAAGCCGGGAATCACCGGATGGGCGCAGGTGCGGTACTCCTACGGCGCGTCGGTTGAGGACGCCAGGGAGAAACTGCAGTATGATCTCTATTATATCAAGCATATGTCCCTGCTTCTCGACCTGGAGATCCTGGTCGACACCTTCAAGGTGGTGGTGCTGGGCAGGGGGGCGAGATGAACGGAAGTGGACTGCCGGATCGAAACCTGTCAGGGATCGATCCGAATTGAGGGGTCTTGGGGGGAGGGGCGGATCCGCCGGATGTCCCCCATCTTTCACCCGGGGAGGTCATCAATATGAGCAAGATTGAAGAGGCCTTGGCCAAGGCGAAGGCGAAACGGGGCCGGAGCGGGAAAGAATCCGCGGGAGGTGGGAATGAGTCCGAATCCGGCCTGAATTTCCGGACCGCCTTTCAGGAAGTGAGTCCGGATCTTGCGGAAGACAACCGGATCGTCACCCTTGCCGGGGAAGTGCCGGACGCGACCGAACAGTTCCGGATGCTTCGGACGCAGATCCTTCAGAAGACCGAGGGGAACGGGGACAACTGCCTGATGGTGACCAGTTCCGTCGAGGGAGAGGGGAAAAGCACCACCGCCATCAACCTGGCCGTTGCCATTGCCAAAGAGGTTCATACAACCGTGCTACTCGTGGACACGGATTTGAGACGTCCTTCCATTCATAAATACTTTGGGTTGTCGCCGGAAAAGGGGTTGGTTCAGTATCTGCTTGACAATGTCCCGCTGGAAGAGACCCTGATCCGGACCGGTGTGGAAAAACTGACCTTTCTGCCTGCCGGCGGCACGCTGACCAATTCAGCGGAGATTCTGCGATCCAGGAAGATGCGGGATCTGATCCGCGAGGTCAAGGAACGTTACCGGAATCGATATATCATCTTTGATTCGACGCCTCTCCTTTCCACCACGGACCCGACCGTGCTGTCCCAGTTCATGGACGGTATTATCTTTGTGGTCCAGGCGGAACGCACCAGCCGGAATGATGTGGCGGAGGCGCTGGAACTCCTGCAAGGACGGAATATTCTGGGAGTGGTCATGAACAATCTTTCCCGGTCGGGGAAGAGTTACAGCTACGGCGTTTCCTGAAGGGAATTTCACCTGACAGGGGGGGAGCCCCATCCGGACGGACGACGGCCCCTGGTGATCGGACATGTATAACGACTTTTATCATTTCAGGGAAAAACCGTTCTCGTTGACTCCGGATCCGGAGTTTCTTTACCGGAGCCGGGCCCACAAACGTGCTCTTGCCTACCTGGAATACGGCATTCGGGACCCTTCCGGTTTTGTCTGCATTACCGGAGAGATCGGCGCCGGCAAGACCAC
>CAYZZU010000059.1:0-8377 GCA_964483105.1 uncultured Nitrospirota bacterium | reverse complement strand
GGCCGGCTCGCTGCCCGATCCAACCTTAATCTCGAAACAGTTTTCCTCGATCAAAAGGGACCTGCTTTTTGCCGTTGGAGAGCCGTTCGCTCCGGACACACCGGCAGCAGGATGAATAATTTCCAACTTGTGAAAAACGGTTGAGGTTCCCGACCTCCAGCATGATGGTCAAAGCAAGGATCTTGCCGATGCCGGGGATCGATTGCAGCATCTCAAATTCCTTCCGGAATTTAGCCTGTGTCAGGACCGCTTTTTCGATTCCATCGATTCTGCTTTTCAGAATGGTTATACCACACTCAGCGGGGGGACATTTTATTTGCCTGTTTTTAGGACTTATAGCATGCCTGTCGACAGCATAGATATATAGATGTTTCCAATGAAAGATCATTACCGGAATCCACCACCTGCGGTCAGGACATTGGAGTACGCCCATTGCTGGATCCGGCGTTTCAGCCGTACTTCCCGTGTTGAGAATGGGCATACTCTCAGGTTCGCGCCGAATGGTTTGAGCGTGGTGAAAGCCCTTGACATTTTTCATTCTGAAAGACTACATTCAAACCAGGTGTGGAGATTGTACCATCCTGTTTCCTGTTTTCTGTATGGTAATTCCGCAATGAAACGGAAAAAAAGATCCCCTGACAGCGGAAAGTTGCGTATAGGCAATAGTTGGAATGCCATCACGATCATTGCCCTTTCGCAGAGCAATTCCTTGAAGGCGATCGCAGAGTTTGTCGAATAAGATACTCGATCGAACGTCCCGGAAGGAAATGACGGTTGAGCCGAGAGAATTTACCGGCCGGTTGCTGCATCAACTTCCGGAACCGGTTTCCTCTTCCGGCGAGATTTATCACGAGATCTATATCAAGGAATCGAATACGGACAAGCGCAGGGTGTTCAAGTGAAAAAAAAATATCCGACAGTTTCGCTGGTACTCGGGAGCGGCGGCGCGCGGGGGCTGGCGCATATCGGGATCATCCGGTGGCTGGAGGAGAATGGCTATGCCATCCGGTCTATTGCCGGCGCTTCGATGGGGGCACTCATCGGCGGGATCTATGCCGCGGGCAAACTCGATCTTTATACCGACTGGGTGAGGGTCCTGCGGAAACGGGACGTGTTACGTCTTCTCGATTTCGCCTACAGCCGTTCCGGGATCTTCAGCGGCGAACGAGTCATGCATCAGTTGAAGGGGATGCTGGGCGATACCCGGATCGAAGACCTGGAGATCTCCTTTACCGCCGTGGCCTCGGATCTGATTTCCGGACGTGAGGTCTGGTTGAACCGGGGGTCGCTGTTTGGCGCCATCCGGGCCTCCATGGCCATTCCCACGGTCTTTACCCCCGTGAAGAAGGAGGGACGTCTCCTGGTGGATGGTGGTATTTTAAATCCGGTCCCCATCGCACCCACGCTGCATGACATGACGGACATGGTGATTGCGGTCTGTCTCAGCGGAAAAGAGGAAACCATGGCTCCCCCTGCGGAAAGGGAACATGCGAAAGTGAGGAATGAAAAAAGGTACCAGACCGCCATCACCCGTTTTATTGAAAGTCTTCAGGATCGATTTGCTCCTGATGCGAAAGAGGAAAAAATCAATATCTTCGATGTGGTGTCCCGCTCCATTGAGTCGATGAAGGGTACGATCGCCCGTTTCAAACTGGCCTCTTACAACCCCGATTTTTTGATCCAGATACCCGTGAATGCCTGTGGGATCTTTGAATTCTATCGGGCGGATGAGATGATTGCCCTCGGTTATGATCGCGCAGCAAAGGTCTTGTCTCCTCCGCGATCCTCCGCGTCATGGCATCAGCCTGATTCATGATTCTCAGCTTCCTGGGCCCACTTTCCGTGATGTTTCCTCGCCCATCCCAGGGGAACCGTGCCCCGGGTCATGACCCGGAACGTCCCGGGGTTCGCCGCCGTGGCCAGATAGATGTGGAGCGGGATCAGGACGGTGAAGATCAGGAAGGCGAGATTGTGCAGGAGATGCGCAACCTGTATCCAGATGGTGGATCCATTGTTCAACCAGAGGATCAGTCCCGTTCCCAGCATGACGATACCCCCGGTGAAGACCAGCAGATAAAAGATTTTCTGGCCCGCGTTCAGGCGGTCCTGAGGGGGGATCTCAACGTTGGAGAAGTATCCTCCTCCCATCCGGATCCATGCGCGATCTTCCGCCCCGAATTGGAGAGCGCAGCCGAGGTAGCTGCCGGCGCTGTAAAGGAGGGAGAGGCCGAAGAGGATTCCTCCCCACTTGTGAATTTGCGAGGCGAGCGGATTCCCTCCGAAGATCGTATTCAGCCAGTTCAGGGACCGGAAGGTGAATCCCAGTCCGGTGAGCAGAAGGACCAGCACACTGCACATCATGACCCAGTGGTTGATCCGTTCACCCGTTGTGGATTTCTGTACCATCTTCATTCTTCCTCACCTCCTTTTTCATTCTCATCCTCCCGGGGACCGACACCGACGTAGTGCACCCCGGCGGCGACAACCGAGGCCGCCAGCGTGATCAGGGAGAGAGGTTTCAGGATCGTCTTCCAGAAGGCGACGCTGGCCGGGATGTGAGGAGAGGGATCGAATCCGTAGAATCCGGGTGATTCCCGGAAGGCATACAGGGTGGAGAGCCCGCCCAGGTCAGCCTCTCCATAAAGGGTTTTGTATCCCGCTTCTTTCACACTTGCAATGAGTTCGTTCCTTTCCCCATAGCGGATTGCGCCTGTCGGACAGGTTTTTGCGCAGGCGGGGGGAAGGCCGTTCCCCGTCCGGTCGGGACAGAGATGACACTTGCTGATCTTGCCCTCGGCATCATAGCGCGGGATGTTGAAGGGACATCCGGCCAGACAGAGCTTGCATCCGATGCATCTTTCCTTATGAAACACCACGGCTCCCAGGCGGTTCCGTGTGATGGCGCCCGGGACCGGGCAGATCTCCATGCAGCCGGCATGGCCGCAGTGCATGCATCGCTGGCTGATGAACAGCCACTTCAGTTCCCGGTCTCCCACCTCCACGAACCGGATCTTGTTATAGAGATTCGGTGTCAGATCGGGCGGGTTTTCGTAGGTGCCGCGGTTCACCGTTTTCTCCGCCGGCAGTTTGTTCCATTCCTTGCAGGCTGTTTGACATCCCCGGCAGCCGGTGCAGCGTTCGGGCGTGATGAGAAGGCCCCATCGTTTCCCGAAAAGATCCAATCCACTCAATTCCGCCATATTCCCGGTCATCTCCTCACCTCCTACCCTTTTTCAATATTGACCATGAAGGCCTTGGTCTCCGGAATCATCGTATTGGCGTCCCCGATGCTGGGAGTCAGCAGGTTTGAGCTGTCAAAGCCGCTGCCGTCTTCGGGGTATTGCCAGCCGAAACACCAGGGAAGTCCAACCTGGTGTACGGTTGTATTCTGAATCCGGAAGGGCCTGAACCGCCCGGTGACGATGGCGATGGCGCGGACTCTGCCGCGGGCCGAGCTGACGATCACGGGATCCCCCTTCCGGATTCCCTTTTTTTCGGCGAGTTCCCGGCTGAGTTCCACGAAGTTCTGCGGTTGAAGTTCAAGCTGCCAAGGCTGGTGCCGGGTGAGCACGCCGGTCTGCCAGTGTTCCGTGACACGGTAGGTGGTGGCCACGTAGGGATAACGGAGATCGCAGGTGGCGAAGATATCTTCGGGTGTTCCCCCTTCCTTGCGGGGAGTCTCGTGTCCCCCTTCGACCGGGAAGAAGAGCCTGGCGGCCGGATTCAGGCGATGGGTCTTCGAGAGGGGATTTGACCGGATCGGACATTCGAGCGGCTCATAATGTTCCGGGAAGGGACCGTCGGCACGTCCCGGACCGAAGATATGGGCCACTCCGCCCGGTTTCATGATGAAAGGAAGCTTCGTTTTCTCCAGGTCCGCCAGCGGCGGCCAGCCTCCGTCGGGTACGTCGCCCACCCATTTGCGTCCATTCCAGTAGATCACCGGTTTCTCCGGATTCCGTGGGCGCCCCTCCGGGTCCACGGAGGCGCGGTTGTAAAGGATTCTGCGGTTAACCGGCCAGCACCAGGCCCATTCCGGGAAGAGTCCCAGACCGGTCGGATCTTTCCCGGATCGTCTCGCCATCCGGTTTCCCGCCTCCGTGTAAGAGCCGCAGTAAAGCCAGTTCCCCGAAGAGGTGGATCCGTCGTCCTGGAGATAACCGAAACTCGGGACCAGGGAACCTTTACGGAAACGTTTTCCCTTGATTTCCACATCGGTTAAGAAATATCCGTTGATTTCGCGGGCCACGGCGTGGATGTCCAGATTCCGGATTTTTCCATTCGGGTCTTTGTAGCCGTAATCCCAGGAAAGCTTCGTGATCGGATCGGGAAAGGCGCCCCCCTCCTTCTCGTACAGTTGTTTCACGCGGAAATAGAGTTCGTTGATGATCCAGGAGTCGGCCCTTGCCTCTCCCGGAGGTTCCGCGGCCTTGTACCGCCATTGGGCCCACCGTCCGGAGTTGGTAATGCTCCCCTCCTTTTCCACGGAGGCCGCGCAGGGAAGTTGAAAAACTTCGGTCCTGATCTCTTCGGGGTTCATCCCCGGTCCCCTCCAAAAGGATCCGGTTTCGTTATCGAACAGGTTCACGTTCACCATCCAGTCGAGGTGGCTCAGGGCCTTGCGTACCTTCCCGGCATTGGAGCCGGAACAGGCCGGGTTCTGGCCCCATGCGAAGAACCCCTGAAACCGGTCCTTCATCATTTCGTCAAAGATCATGAGCCAGGAGGCGTTCTGCGCGTCGTCAAGCTTCGGGAGCCATGAATATCCGAATTCGTTCTCGGCGGCAGCGTTTTCGCCGTAATGGGCCTTCAAAAGGCTGACCGAGTACTTTGGATAGTTTCCCCACCAGTTGGCGCTGTACGGCTCACGGGTTGTCGGGGTATAACGGGAATTGTAGAGTCCGAGGGTCGTGTCCGATGCCCTTGGGGTTTTCAGGTACCCCGGCAGGATATGAAAAAGCAGGCAGTGGTCCGTGGAGCCCTGGACGTTGCTTTCGCCGCGCAGGGCGTTGACTCCTCCCCCCGCCATCCCCATGTTTCCCAGCATGAGCTGAATGATGGCCATGTTCCGGATGGTCTGGGTTCCGGTCGTGTGTTGAGTCCATCCCATGGCATAGAGGATGGTGCCGGCCTTTCGGGGGCCTCCGGTTCCGGCGTAAGTCCGGTAGACTTCCAGGAGAGTCTTTTTCGGAGTCCCCGTGATGCTTTCCACCAGCTCGGGTGTATAACGGGACACGTGTTTTTTTAAGAGCTGGAAGACGCACATCGGGTCATTGAGGCTCCGGTCTTTCCGGATGATGCCGTTTTCGTCGGTCTGGAAGGCCCAGGCGCGTTTATCGTATCTCCTTTTTCCCGGATCATAACCGGAGAAGACACCGTCTAAATCTCCAGGCATTTTAAACGCCGGGTTCACCAGAAAGGGGGCGTTGGTGTAGTTCCGGATATAGAATTCGTCGTACAGGTTGTTTTGAATGATATAGTTCAACATACCGTTCAGGAAGGCGATATCGCTTCCGGAACGAATGGGGGCGTAAAGGTCGGCTTTGGACGAGGTGCGGGTAAACCTTGGGTCCACACTGATCAGTTTTGCGCCCCTTGACTTTGCCTCCATGATCCACTTGAAGCTGATGGGGTGGTTCTCTGCGGCGTTACTTCCCATGATCAGGATGACGTCAGCGTTTTTGATGTCGATCCAGTGATTGGTCATGGCACCGCGTCCAAACGACTCTGCCAGAGCCGCTACTGTCGCGGAGTGTCATATTCGGGCCTGATGTTCGATGTAGATCAGGCCCAGGGAACGGAGCCATTTCTGCAGGAGGTAACACTCTTCATTGTCCAGGGCGGCGCTTCCCACGTGGGCGATGCCGTTCGTGCGGTTGACGATTTGTCCGTCGGAGTTCCGGGCCGTAAAGGTCTTGTCCCGTGTTTTCTTGATTCTCATCGCGATTTGATCCAGCGCCCAACCCCATTCGACTTCTCTCCATTCGTGCGTTCCGGGCGCCCGGTAACGTGGCCTGGTGAGGCGGGTCGGGTTGTTCACCATCTGGTAGAGGGATGCCCCCTTGGAACAGAGGGTCCCTTCATTAATGGGGTGTTCCGGGTCTCCTTCGGAGTGGACGACCCGGCCGTTTTTTGTATGAACGATGATTCCGCAACCCACCGCGCAATAGGGGCAGATCGTCGTGGTGGTTTTCGTGCCCCGGATCGGAAGCTCCGTCGCTTCCGCCTCCTCCGGTGAGAACGGCTCAAGTCCTGCCGCGCCGGTCGCGACCGCTCCGCCGGAGAGTTTCAGAAAATCACGTCTTGAGATTTCCATAGGCCCCTCCTCAATGATATATTTGATGGATGCGTTTTATGATTCTTCCGGAAGATTACGAACCTTCCTGTCGGATGCCGCCGCCGGCAGACCATGCCTTGCTGAAGTAAGTGCCTGGGGATGGTCCGGAAACGGATCTGCCGGTTGCTCGTCGAGTGCCGCGCTGGTTTTTCCCTTTGGGATTTGTATTTGGAGACTATAACCCCTGATTTCATCTCTGTCAAACCGGAGGCATGTTTTTTCAGGGAAAGAGCGTTGATCGCCCCGTGGGCCTGGAACGATGGAAAGGATGGGATTTCAGGCTGAGGCGGAAATGAAAGAACGGATCCGGGGAGCGGAATCCATGGCCGGGAAGATCAAGGTTCCGGTCTTAAAAGATGATGACTTCGTAAGAAGCCCTCGTCTGGGATGGCAAAGTAAAAAGCTCCGATAGCTCCGCACGCGAATCCTGAGGAATGAGGCGTACTGAGCAGTACGCTGCAGTGGCGAAGGATGAAGCGTAACGTAGCAGGCGGACTTTTTAGGAAGCCATCAAAAAATGGACGCCAGGCGATCATAGGATTTTCTGAGACGAATGGAAACAGCCAGGAGCAGTCCCTTGAGAAATTTGATGCCTACCTTGGGATGTTCTTCAATCAGTTTTTCGAAGTTGTCGCGTGTGAGCACCACCAGGGTGGTGTCTTCCAGAGCCACGGCGGTGGTGGCCCTGGGGCGTCCGTCCAGGATACAGAGTTCTCCGACAACGGATCCCTTGCTGTAAATGCCGACGACGACTTCCTTCCCCTTGAATTCGGTTGTCTTGCGGATTTCCAGGCGTCCGGATAGAATAAAGGCCACGGCGTCGCAGGGATCTCCTTCTTTGCAGAGGGTCTTCCCGGCCGGTACTTTCCGCAGTTTAAAGAAACAGGGAAGGTCGGCCAGATCGGTCTCATCGAGGAAGGGGAAGAGACTGAGTTCGCTCTTCATCCATAGGCATAAACTTTCCGAGACCTCTTTCATTTGGATTCACCTGCTTGCTGGTTCAGTTTCAATCCGTTGATTTTGTCTTCCATTCTTGCGAGCAGCTCTTCGATTCCATGCCTTTGCACGATTTCTCTGTAGCTGCTCCGATAGTTTCGGATCAGGCTGACTTCTTCAATCACGACGTCATAGACTCGCCACTCGCCCTTGTTTGAAACCAGCTTGTAGCGGACCGGGATTTCCTTATTCTTTGTCACGATCAATGTGTCGACCAGGGCGCGTTTCCCTTTGACTTTCTCTTTTACATACCGGACGCGTTCACCGGTATAGGCGCTGATCCGGTCCATGTAAGTAAACTCAAGCAGCTTGGTGAACAGATGGGTAAACCGTTCGCGTTCTTCCGGAGTGGCCTTGCGCCAGCTCCGGGCCAGGGTTTTCCGGGCCATCAGTGCGAAATCGAAACGTTCTGCGATCAGCGTCAGGACTTTTTTACGAAGGTTCTCCCGGTCGAGGGTCTTGTCCTTCAGTGTCCGGATCACCGAGTCCACGGTTTGCTGGACGGCCTCCATCGGGTTCATGAAAGCCGGGGCGGGGAGGATGTCGCCGAGAACGAGGAACACGGCGATCGATATCGCCGTAATCCAAATCCGGTTGTTCTTTTTCATGGTCCGTTCTCCTGCGTATGCCGGTTTCTGTTTTAGGTGTAACTCAGATGACATTGTACTGTAAAAAAGATCGCGTTGTAAACTGGAAATCCCTGGGGCGAATTGTCTCACTCGCAAGCCTTGACGAGACAGTCCTGCATCCCTCTCGGTGTGGTGCTCCGTTTACGAAAAGAACCACTGAACATGCTCCGCATGGTCGCCCCTGAACGGTCTATATCTTTGGATTTCTGAGCATGGTGAGCTCATTCGAACCACACGATCTCACTCTTTTCTCCCGACCTTGTCTTTGATGCTCGGTGCCCTTTGATGCCAGGCAAACCTTTTTTTCAAGGGAGCTTTGGGTGCCAGGCAAACATATTTTTTCCTTGACAGTTTCGCGTAACTTTGCTAAAGAGTTATCTATTCTGCAAGGGGAGGAGGATTTCCTCTCCGGCTC
>CAYZZU010000058.1:0-9621 GCA_964483105.1 uncultured Nitrospirota bacterium | reverse complement strand
GTTTCAGATGCGTGAAGAAGGTTCCCACCACATTCTGATGCCGCACCCCCGGCGCGGGGCTCATGTCGTAAGCCGTCCCGTCGATGATCTCCCACCGCTCCTCGTCCGGCCAGGAGCAGTAATCGGCATAGGTGTATCCGGTTTTGAGTTTTTTAGCGTAAGGCATCGCTCACCTCCCGATTTAAAGAATCGTTGTCACCAACCCGGCTATTTGCTCAAAATGATGATCCATCGTGATCAATTCCGCACCATGTTCCATGGTCTGCGCCGCGATCCAGATATCGTTCATAGGAATCGGGGTGCCGCTCTTCTTTAGCATCTCAGCGATCCTTGCATACCGGTCGGCGGTCACTTCACCGACCGGAACCGTCTTCACGGCTTCATGTTGAAGGAAACGGTCCAGGTCCGCCATATTTTTCCTGAACTTCGTTCCGTTTCTGAAACCAAACATCAACTCTCCCAGGACGATCGATGAGACCAGAACAGTCTCCGACCGGACAATGATATCCACTACTTTAGACATACCGCGCTTGAAACCAACATAGGCGCTCGTGTCCAGCAGGATCTTCATTTCCACATCTCTTCATCGATTTGCTCACAAGACTGTATCGATTCCATAAATTCGGACGCCTCCTGCTCAGACCAACCGCCTGCTAAGTCAACTAATGTATTTTTTACTCTTTTTTCCCCCTTTGAATACCCGGCGCTCTGATAGAGGAGATCCAGGATCACCCCATTTAAAGACCTCCCCGATTCCTTCGCCCTTCTTCTGATTTCCCGCTCCAGTTCCGGATCCAGCCCTCGTAACGTAATCTGCCCCATGACACACCTCCTGACTCATTATGAGTCATAATACACCTCACGGCAGGGGGCTGTCAAACCGGCTCCATCTCCCCCTCACCTCTTCGTCCGGCTTCCCTCGACGAGCTCAGGACAGGCCCTTCTGCAGGCTTCTTCCTCACCCACTGCCCTCTCCCTTGATGGGAGAGGGGATTTGGTTTTTTTAGGGGGGCTGAGGAGCCAAATCTGCCGTTGATCTTTCTGGCCAGATCCATCACGATCGGGGGAAGGTTTCGGCAGGGACGAAGAGTCATAACAACACCCCGCTCTTTTTCCCGCCGTCCCCCGGCGATTGGCGGACCGACACGTTCCTGCGCCTTCGGCCAAGGAGTTTCTCTGTATGCAGGGCAACCCGCCGGGTCTTGCTCTCGATCCGACGGATCAGGGCCTTGTCCGGTCCGGTGAGCCGTTGGTTGCCTAAGTAGGCTCTGATGAACCGCAGCCTGTCCGTATGTGTAAGGCAATGCAGTTGAGTGGCGGAAAAATTGATCTGGGCCAGGTCTTTGATCCTCCTCGACTTCCGGAGCTTCCTGTATTCCCGAACCCGCTGGAGATCAATCAGGTGGAGAGTGAAATTCCCTCCGTCGTCCGGCCGGATAAAGATGTGGCCCAGGTAAAAGTCCTGATGGTGAAACCCGGCATCGTGAAATCGTCGAGCCCAGCGGGCCGTCTCGATGATGATCCTCCTTTTACAGGCAAGATCCTCCGGGGAAAGCCGCCCTTTACCGAACCGGCCCGGCAAATACTCCTCGAGCTTATCCGCGCCATAGAGATGCTCGGTCAGGGTCAACGACCGATAAGGAAGCCCCCACTTACGGGAAAAGCCGAAAGCGACGGGGGTCATCGTCCGAATCCCGATCTCCTCCAGCCGCAAGATCTTATCCCACTCGTTCTCCGCCCCATCCCGGATCTTCAAGCCGGTCAGTATGGATTTCAACCGCATCGAGAGAGGGGGATGATGTCGCTTCAGATGCAGGATATGGGATTTCCCTCCCGCTTCCTTCAGGTAGATCCGCACAACGGAACGGTAACGGTTTTTCTTGAAGATTTCCCCTTCTGTCAGGTCATAGAGAGCACTGAACCCATTCAGGTCATGTTGTTTCAGGAGGTCAAGAAAATCAGGATGGACGCATAGTCCACCTTCTCGGATGAAGTCAATGGATGTCATAGTTGTCCGTTATCGCCTACCAACGATACCGACATGGCCGATATAGGGTAGCGTCATGTCACGTATAAAATGACGTACCCCATTCCCCCCCTCACCTCAATCCTATCCCCGGGGGGAGAGGAAGTATCCTTTCTCCCCTACGAGGAGAAGATTCACGCGGCGCACACGCTGCGCGAGGATGAGGGGGGCACCAACAAACACTACAAGGTTGACATGACAGTAGTGTCCCGGCTTATCCGGGACGGCCGTTCCTGCCGTTCTCCGGTTCATGGATCACCGCCCGTAAAGGGTGACGCTACACAAACTTTCGGAAATACTCGATCGTCTTCTGGAGCCCTTCCTCAAGAGAAACCGCCGGTTCCCACCCGAGACGCTTCCTCGCCAGCGAAATATCGGGCCGGCGGCGCGCCGGGTCGTCTTTCGGAAGGGGTTCATGGACAATTTCCGACTTCGAACCCGCCAGCGCGATCACCTTTTCCGCTAATTCCAGGATCGTACATTCAACGGGATTGCCGAGATTCACCGGGCCGCTAAAATCGTCGGGACTCTCCATCAAGCGAAGAAACCCGTCGATCAGGTCATCCACGTAGCAGAAACTCCGCGTCTGGCTTCCATCTCCGTAGATCGTGACCGGATCCCCTTTCAATGCCTGCATGATGAAATTGCTGACCACCCGACCGTCGTTGGGATACATCCTTGGGCCGTAGGTATTGAAAATCCTCGCGACCTTGATCGGAAGCCCGTGCTGACGGTGATAATCGAAAAAGAGCGTCTCGGCACAACGTTTACTTTCATCGTAACACGACCGGATCCCGATGGGATTGACGTGGCCCCAATACTCCTCGGTCTGGGGATGGATCTCCGGATCGCCGTACACCTCCGACGTCGAAGCCTGCAGGATCTTCGCCCGAACCCGCTTGGCCAGCCCCAGCATATTGATCGCCCCATGAACGGAAGTCTTGGTCGTCTGGACCGGGTCGAACTGGTAGTGAACCGGAGAAGCCGGACAGGCCAGGTTGTAGATCTCGTCCACCTCCACGTAAAGGGGAAAGGTCACATCATGGCGCATGATTTCAAAGGCGGGGTTGGAAACCAAATGCACCACGTTCGTCCTTCGTCCCGTGAAGAAATTGTCCACGCAGAGGACCTCGTGCCCCTCCCGCAGCAGTCTTTCGCACAGATGAGAGCCCAAGAACCCGGCGCCCCCCGTCACCAGGATCCGTTTCGCCGAATCATAATTTTTCATGGATTTAAGACCGCCTTTCCCGCTTCCCGGTGTTGTCCTTCACCATCCCGGGTCGTCCTGAAGCCAAAACCCTTTTCAGCCTCCTAAGCAGACCATGTCGGCACCTCGACCTTGTTGCGCTTCTCCCGCGCTTTCTTAACCATCTTCTCGATCTTTGAAGCCACAGAATCGTTAATCCAACCTGCTCCGCACTGGGAACAAACCGGGACCCCAAACGCGCCCCCTAACGCTCCCCTTCCGTTCTCGCGTAAACCATCTTCTCTTGACGATTTTGAGGACCGGGCGAAACACTGGTTTGATGGGATGGATTAAAGGAAGGAACCAGGTCGACCAGGAGATTCCGGATTGCGGCCCATTGCCGTTGACGAATCAGGTCTTCGAACAGGGTAATTTTTTTCAGCACTCCTTCTTCATTTCCGGACGGGGCCATACCGACAAAGATCTTCGGATGCGCCGTCGCCTGCGCCCCCTCCGCCGCAGTCAGCAACTCCTCGTACAGCTTTTCCCCCGGCCGGGCGCCGGTAAACACAATCGGAATATCCAGGTCCGGTTCCAGGCCGTGGAGACGAATCATCTCCCTCGCCATGTCCACAATCCGGATCGGATCTCCCATATCCAACAGGAAGACCTCACCCCCCACTCCCATGGCCGCCGCCTGCAGGATCAGGACACACGCCTCGGGGATGCTCATGAAATAGCGCTGCATTTCCCGGTGCGTCACGGTCACCGGCCCGCCGTTTTTGATCTGTTCCTCGAAAATAGGGATCACGCTGCCGCGGCTTCCCACAACATTCCCGAACCGCACGGAGAAAAACCGGGTCGATCCGGAATCGTTCAAGGCCTGGACCACCTTCTCCGCCACCCGCTTGGTGGCGCCCATCACGCTGGTCGGCCTCACTGCCTTGTCCGTCGAAACCATGACGAACTTCTCCACGCCGCTGGCAAGGGCGACCTCCGCGACAATCCGGGTGCCCAGGATGTTGACGGAAACCGCCTCCTCCGGATACCGCTCCATCATGGGGACATGTTTGTACGCCGCCGCGTGAAAGACAAAATCCGGAGAATAGGTCTGGAAAACCATTTCTATCTTAGCCCGGTCCCGGACATCGGCCACCACAGGGACAAAAGAAACATTTCCATCCCTCCGGCCGGTCTCCAGCTCCATCCGGTGGAGCTCCGTCTCATCGATATCGAGGGCGACAATCT
Organism: uncultured Nitrospirota bacterium; assembly: GCA_964483105.1. Taxonomy (GTDB): domain Bacteria; phylum CG2-30-53-67; class CG2-30-53-67; order CG2-30-53-67; family CG2-30-53-67; genus CAYZZU01. Next base: position 5,161 of record CAYZZU010000058.1, on the reverse strand, counting down.
CTCCCGGCTCAAACCCAAGCAACCGCCGTATCAATTCCGAACCGATCGAGCCGCCGGCACCGGTCACCAGGATCCGCTTTCCCCGGATGAAATCCGTGACCATCCGCTCATCGATCGACGCCTGCTCCCGTCCCAGGATATCCTCGATCCGGATCTCCTTGATGTCGGAAAGGGAAACATTGCCATGCACCAGCTCATTCAAACCCGGGATGATCTTGACCTCCTCTACCCCGGACCTTCTTACAAAGCCGAGGATCTCCCGCACCTGTAACGAGGAGGCCGAAGGAATGGCGATCAGGACAAGATCGACAGTTAGTTTCTTTACCATGGGGGCAATCTCCTCCCGCCCCCCGCAGACCTCCACTCCCTGGATATAGACACCCGCCTTCGCCGGATCATCGTCGATGAATCCCACGGGAGTATAGGGACACTCCTTCTGCCTCCGTATATCCCGGACGATCTGTTCCCCCGCGTTCCCGGCGCCGATAATCAGCGTTCGTTTCTTGCCTCCCTGCCTTCTCCCGCTTCGGGTCTGACAGTACACCCGCTTCGAGGCACGGAACATTACGATCAGGACAAGGGTCAGGGCAACATCAATAAAGGGGACCGAACGGGGATACCCCTCAAAAGTCCGGTGGGTCCAGAACATGAGAATCAGGCCCAGAAGCAGGAGAAAACTGATCGTCACCGCCTTGAGGATATCCAGCAGTTCATAAAACCCCACATAGGACCAACTCATTCGGTAAAGCCGGAAGAAAGAAAAAACGGAATACTTCACCAGGAGGAAAACCGGCAGGGACCAGATCAACTGCTGAAACGCGCGTTCCGTAAGCTCCCCGTCAAAACGGAGCAGAAAAGCCAGATACAGCGACAGGGAAATCAGCAACCCGTCACCCAGGACAAAAAACGCCGTCCGCCTGAATGTCGTTCTTTTAGACAAAATACCTTTCATTTTAGCCCACTCCATTCATTCGGGGAAGGTTCAAGCTCTTCCGAAATCGGATCGGCCTCATCGTCCCTCTGAAAAAAGGCTCTCGAGCTTTTTCTCCCTGGGGTTTGAGGGGAGATGCACCTTCAGAACTGGGTGCCGCAAGGTGGTTCTCATGGCAGCCATTTTAGCATCACTCCCTGTGATGTCAAGGCACCACGCGCAGAAGTTCCCCCAATTTTCCGGAGTGATGAGGTCCAAAGCGAAAAGCCGTTCACCCATCAAAAAAACAAACCTTTTTGACAGGATGAACCGGAGGATCGACAGGATATGCAAATCAGACTCCCCCGCAGGAGGGGCGTACCCCCTGTCATCAGCTGAACATCGCAGAAAGGTCGGGGAAAAGAGTGAGATCGTGTAGTTCGACTGAGCTCACCATGCCCGGGAATCCAAAGTACTGAAACACCCTCTCCCTTGATGGGAGAGGGAAGGGTGAGGGTGAAATATGATGACAAACCAAAGTCTTACACCCCCTCCCCTCTTCGACAGACTCAGAGCAGGCTTGATCCCCTCCCTCCAGGGAAGGGGAAATAAGACTTCCAGCGACACCATCTTCTTTGGAGTGAGCAAATAAAATGAACAAAAACAATAGGTTACAAAACTCCAGGAAGAAAAAAGAGCACGATCGCGCGGCTCCCGTCAACAGGAATTGGATCAGGACTTCCTCCCGATGAGCATCGGTTGTAAGATTACCGGCCGTTCCCGCCTCTTCCAGCAGGGTGCGCAGGATCAACCAGTGTCTTTTCGTCTCCTGGACCAGAATGATACCGGGATGTTTTACCCACGTCTCCACTCGATTAAGCGCCGTTCTTAACGGCATCGGCGTTGGAAAGATATTCGGATTGGTTGTGAGACGCAGGAAACCTTTCAGGACCACCCAAGCCAGACCGACCGGTTCATCCCCATTGAGGTATCCTCCCACCATTTCCGGACCGGTTTATGCTGGGGGCTGGAAGAATTAATCGCATAGATCAGGATATTCAGATCAATGATCTTCATTTCCGCAACGAGATCTTATGGAGAATCTCCCGGTTCTCCAATTTGGCGACAAGTTGCAAGGCACGGTCCAGATCGGCTAAGGGCGCTCCAAGATCATAGGGCTTCTCTCTGAAGCGGGGGGGCGGGAACGCTCTGTCTTCAAGGCACGCAAACCTATCCGTAATATCCTGTTCACCAGACTGGTTAAGGATGCGTTTTCCTCACCTGCACGCTGTTTGAGCTCGCGTAACAGATCATCATCCAGGCGCAAAGTCGTTCTCATAACAGTCATTATGGCATCATCGCATATGATGTCAAGACATCACGTCAGGAAGGGGTTCTCAACAACGACCCCATTGTATTCCTGACCGTTGCCGAGATCTTCCGACAGAATTCTGCGGCACCCCGCCCGTTCGGCGGCAGCGACAATCAATGCATCCCAATAGGAAATCCCGTATTGTTTGCACGTTTCAACGGCACGCCTCACCAGAGACAGATCGACCTCGGCGACCGGCAGCACCATGAGAATGTCGATGATCCTCATTGCCTCATCCGCAGACAAGGGCCGAGGGATCCGCCGGGTGACGACAACGAAAAACTCCCCCAAGACCTGCGAAGACAATACCGCGCTCTCTTCGGCAATGCCGGACTTCAGGATCGCCTGCGCCTTTTCCGCCTTTTCCGGTTCATGTTTGTCGTAGGCATAGACGAGAATGTTGGTGTCCAAAAACACCTTATCGCCGCTCATAAAGATCCTCTCGCCTCCATGTACGCCCCCCCATGTCGCGGCTGAACTCCTCTATGGACTGCTCAAGTTGTTCCACGGCCTGCCGTCTTTGCTCCAGATCACGTTCCGCCACCGAAACGAGAAAGTCCCTGACCATCTTCGTCAGCGTTGTGTTCTTGTCGATGGCAATTTTGCGGACCTTCCTGATCACCTCATCATCAACACGCAGGGTAATATTTGACATCGCAGCCTCCCTTCCGCACAGAACATGCCCCTTATGCACATATTAAGTTCCAGCCTTATTATGTCTCACACTGGTATGGCTGTCAAGGGGAGAGCAAAGGGAAACCCACCCTCCGCTGAAGACTTCTTACAAGTCCATATATGGCGACAATATGTCAACCCCTAATTCCCCTCCCCGGGGAGGGGATCAAGCCTGCCCCGAGCCGATCGAAGGAGGAGAAAGAGATCCGGCCTCAAACGTAGCGCCGGGGTTTACCCCCCGGCGGCAATCCCCCTCATTCCCCCTTCGAGAAGGTGGTGGGGTTTATTCCCCCCTTCGTGAAGGGCACCCTCTTATGCTCCCCTTCGTGAAGGGCGCCCTCTTATTCCCCCCCCTTCGCTGAAGGGGGGCAAGGGGGGATGCAATCTTCCAGGCAATGAATCGTCACCCGTAAAGGGTGACGCTACCATACGATGTAGCGCCGGGGATATACCCCGGCGCAGACTCCTCAGGTCATCTATAGGCGGAATCGTGATCTGGATGAAGGGAGATAAAACGGATGTAATCTCCGGAACGAAGGACGACGGCCCGGTGTTTCCCGGTAATCCGAATCGTGTAAAGTTTCTGACCCGCAGGTGTTCTCCGTGAGCGGATCTCCTCCCAGTGCAACCCCTTATCCCTGACGACCTGGTCCCACGTCATGGCGGACAGCTTCCGCAAGGTGTTCAATACCGCATGGCGGTCGTCTTTCCCTTGCTCGAAAAGGCCGGCGAGAAAGACCGGGTTGTTGAGATCCAGCAGGACCTTTCTATCCTTTCCGGATCGCCTCACTCAGTTTCTCCAGGTCGGTCTCCGCCGGGGCGTTTTTACCAGCCCACTCCAACCCTTTTTCGATGATCTCCTTCGCCGGTGCGCGGTGGAGCCAGGCCTCGTCGTCCGGGATGAATTCACCGGTACGGATGACCCAGTAACCGGGATACCTCTCCTCCACCATCACCTTCTTCCCGGCAAATCTCTTCCCCAATGTTATCTGCCCGCTCTTTCCGACCACCTTGATCGTCGTACCCATCTTCGCACCCTATGTTTCCGGTTATTCATGCAATCATTATATCATGCGATTCATAATGCACAATATATCACGTACCGCTTTAATTTTCAAGGACCATTGAGTAATGGCGAAGAAGAATGCAATGCCGGGGTTTATCCCCGGCGGCAATCCCCCTCAGTCCCCCTTCTCGAAGGGGGAGGGGTTCCGGCCGGAGGGAACACCGGCCAGATACTTCCATACCGGAATCATCGTGACGGTCTTGCCGCCGGCAGTCACCGAATCCTCTTCGTCCCGGGTCACAATGATTCCCCCCTCCAGATTGAGCTCTTCCGCAGCCCTGCAAAGCGCCCGGATCTCTCTCTCCCGGGTCTTCGGATTCTCCAGATCCGCACAGACCTGAACGAGTCGGGCCTCCCGGTTTGCTCCGGGACAGAAGAAATCGACCTCCCAACCATTGGAGGTCTTGTAATAATAGATCTCCCGCCCCTGCTGCAACAGCTTGCAGAAGACCATGTTCTCCAAATATCGGTCGACATTGGCCGAGAAGGAAAAAGAGACGGAGGCGATCATGCCGTTATCCGTGCAGTAGATCTTCCGCGGCGACCGCAACTGCTTTTTCACCGAACTGTTGTACTGCCCCACAGAATAGAGCAGGAAGGCATCCCGGAAAAAGTCGATATAGTCCTTCGCCGTTTTGTCGGAGATCCCCACGATTTTCGCAAGATTATTGAAAGTAAAGAAAGACCCCACATTGGAGACGAGATAGAAGAACAATCTCTCCACCAGGTAGGGCCTTTTCAGTTCAAAGCGGGGCACGATATCCTGATACAAGATATTCTTCGCGTAATTTGCAAGAATCTCTTTTTTGAGGCGCCCGTTGTCCGTGAGTACAACCTCGGGGAATCCCCCTTCCACCAGATAATCGTCACAGAGTTTCCGGAGCTTGTTTCGTTTCCGCAGGAATTCCCGCAGCGTCGAGGCATGCAACCCCCGGGCCTCGGCATACTCGGGAAAATCAAACGGATAAAGAACGACCGGGAGCGTGCGGCCGGAAAGCAGGGTCAGCAATTCCGAGGAGAGTAATTGCGAATTCGAGCCCGTGATAATGAACTTGATATCATCATTCTCATAGTGCGCCTTGACAAAGACCTGCCAGTCACTGAAGTAGTGCAGTTCATCCAGGAGAAGATAGACCTT
>CAYZZU010000057.1:0-10074 GCA_964483105.1 uncultured Nitrospirota bacterium | reverse complement strand
CCGAGATCACCACATTGCTCGGATTCGCCTTATAGTCGTTGTATACATAAATCCCCCGGCCGCTGTTATAGACCTCATTATTGAGGATAGATGCATTCAGCGTCCCATCGTAGGTGTATGTGTAGATCCCATTGTTCGCATTGTCCCGGATTTCGGGATTGTCCCGGATGACCAGATCGGTTTGTGCCGTGTTGTCTTTTGTGTAGACATAGATCCCCGAATCCCCATTGGCGTAGATCCGGTTCTCGCCGATTTCCACCGTCGACGCTGTGTTTGCATTGTCCCGCGTATCCGTATAAACACCATTGCCGTCATGATAGGCAATCGTGTTTCTCAACAGATGGAGGGACGGCTTGGAGCCTCCTCTTGCGTCGAGTTGAACCCCTTTTCCGGAGGTATGATGGATGATACTGTCCGTGATGGAGATGTTCGGGATGCCGTTGCTGTCTGCGCTCTGCAGATAGATCCCGTACGTGCCGTATTCAATGATTCCATAGGAGATGTTGAAGGCGCTCCCCGGGGTAAAATAGTAACTGATCCCCCCCCAGCTCCCTTTGGCCTTGGGCGTCACGTTTGAAGTAAACAAGACTTCATTGCCTGAAGTCCCTTGCACATCGAGAGACCCCTTGTTCGTCCCGTCTCCGATGGTCAGGGAGGCCCCTGCGTCGAATCGCACCTCCACGCCCGCCTCAATAGTCAGTGTCACATTCGTCGTAGAATCTCCCATCACCTTGATGGGAGCTGTAACAAGATAGGGACTTCCAGTCAGGGACCAGGTGGTATCCGTCGTAATGTCTGCACTGATGCTCGTCATACCGGACGGAGTGGTCTCCAGCGACACGCCGGCCAACCGGATATGTGATTGATTATCCGAGCCATTATCCGTGACTGTAATGGATGTAACCGTATCCCCGATAAAGGAAGCGGGCAGTGCGACTTTCAGCATATCGATCCGGCCGGGCAGACCGCCGACATTGGATGTAACTTCAAAGACGGGGGTACTATTCGGGTCGGAAACCGCGTTCACGAAGGCGCCGTTATTCCAGTCCCGGATATTTACGCCGCCGACAAGGTGAACCGTGAAGGATTGTCCCCCCTGGGTTGTGAAAGTGACATCGCCGGCGGCAAAACCCGCGACACCCCAATTGGAGTTGACAAGGAGATAGGCCGTGGTTGCATCCGCTGCATTCGTACTCAATGTCAGGGTATTTCCGTTTGTTGCGATCCAGCTATCGGAAAAGATAAAGACATCGTTCCCCGTGGCCGGGATATCAAAGGGAACACCGCCGAGGGGACTGGCCGGTTTCGACAGATAATCGCTGATCAGTTGGGCGTTGACGACACTGCTGATATCCGTGGTGATGTAAGCGGCGTTTGCTTCTTGGAATGCAGCCAGCCATAACGCCAGGAAAACAAACAGCATGCACTTCATCTTCAAGTGTCGGACAGCGGTGTGCCTCATAAGCTCCCTCATGGGTTTGGTTTTATTGATGGTCTCGAATGATTCCAAGGGCTCTTTTCCTTGTCGAAGATTCCGATCAACCCCCTCCCCTTGATCCCCTCCCACCAGGGGAGGGGAAATAGGGCGGATTGTACACTCTTATCCCCTCCTGCGAAGGGAGGGGAAACAGGGCGATTCCTTTGAGCTGTTTGTGCTCTCTCAACCCCTCCCGTCCAGGGTGGCGAATATGGTAATGCCCTGGAGGGGATCGGTATACTCTCAAGCCCTCCGGCCGGGTGATGGGAAACATGGCGATTTCCCTTCCCGGTGAGGTGCAATACTGTGATTGCCTGCCTGGGGGTAAAAAATATGGTGCCCCCTTGAGCGAATCGGTCTACCCTCACCCCTCTCCCGCCTGGGAGGGGACCCCGCATCTATTGGTCCTACAGCCTTATGGGCTGGGCTGCGAAGCCTCTGAAAAAATATGGCGCCCCCGCTCCCGCATGAAACAGATCAGGGGTTTTGCCTGGTTGACCCGGAACCATGAGTGACCAAATCATCTTTCCCCTCCCCTGGCGGGAGGGGATCAAGGGGAGGGGGCTCGACCGCTGTGTCTCAGGCGTCCGGTTTTTTTACGATCCGTATTTTTGCCTTTTCTTTCAGCTTTACAAGGAGGTCATCCAGGAGTTTCTTTTCTTTCTCTACGGCGATTCTTCTGACAATGATCGGCTTCACCTGTTCCAGGGACCGTGAGATCCCTTCCCTCCGTTCGAGGAGCTGGACGATGTGATAGCCTTGCTCCGTTTGAAATACAGGCGCGAACTGCATCGGTTTTTTGATGCCGTACACGGCGTCCTCGAAGCTCTTTTCCCTCGTTCCTTTCCGATAAAGACCGATCAGACCGCCCCGTCCCTTGGTCGCCGCATCGACGGAATACCTGCGCGCCATTTCCGCAAAGCTGCCGTCGTCTTTTGTCAATTTGTCATGGAGGTTCTTCGCCGTCACCGGATCGGAGACGACAATCTGCCGGAGTTTCAACACGGGAGGAATATTGAACTGTTCCTGATGGGTCTTGTAGTAGGCCGCAATCTCCTCCCCGCCGACCCGGCTCGCGGAATTTCTCAAGCTGTTCTTAAGTTTCTCAAGAATCAGTTTTTTCTCATATCGTTTCACACGCTCCTGAATGGCTGCATCCTGATCCATTTTGCGACGCTCGGCCTCCTGCAGGAGGAGCGTTTCGTTGATCAGGTTCCGAAGGACCCGTTGCCTCACTGTTTTATTCAGGGCATATGCCTGATCCGGGTGTCCGGGTAATTCGATTCTTTCCTCGATATCCTTCTCGAAGATCGGGGTTCCGTTCACCTCGGCCAGGACTGTCTCTTCAGCGGAACGTTTCAACCCCGCTCCCGCCTGACCGGAGGCTCCTCTGCCCTCCGGCCGATTACAGGCTGGTGTCGCAAAGAGCATCATGATCAGCAAACCGACGGACAGGATCCCTTTCGTCATGGACAACCTCCTCTGATTCTTTCATATCTCGTTGTAATGCGACCAATTGATTCAGCACGTCTTCCGTGACCCTCTTGATCGTCCCCTGCTGTATCGCCTGCTTCTCCATCATGAAAACAAAAATCAGCCCTTTATCCGGGGTTCCCACAAGACCTGCCATGTTGTAACTGTCCGGCAGATGCCCGCTTTTGATCCTGATTTCCGGCTTCGCGGGCATGTTGACCCCCCAGGCATGATAAATGGGACTCTCCGCCAACGTGGAAATGGACCGGATAAAGTATGGGCCGCAGGATTCATCCTGAATCGCCGCGATGAGGATGCGCGTCAAAATCTCAGGAGTCACGGAATCAAAACGACTCAGTCCGGCGCCGTCCTTGAGGTTCAACGCTTCCGACTTAATGTGATGAGCCCTGAGAAAGGATATCGTCAGATCTTGTATCGAGGCATCAAACTTTTTTTCCAGCGTGCGGCGCAGTTGTTCCGCGATGAAATTGTTACTGTATTTATTCATTTGAGCCAGGATTTCAGGGAGGGTAACGGAAGCAATCTCCGCAACCGGGATGCCCCGCTTTGCATGTCCCTTGTGTACGGACCCTGTAAGTGTGATGCCGGCTTTTTCGAGCTGCCGCTTCAGGACCGTTGCCGTGTAAAAGGAAGGGGTGGCGACTGAGATGCGGCGCCGATAGGATTGATGATGCTTGCTTTGTCCGTCAACCACCAACCGGCCGTTTGATGTCCAATGGAAAGAGGGGCCTCGCATTCCGGTGTCGGTCTCAATAACATGAGGAATGGAATCCGGGGGAGAAAAACTGATTCTCCTTCGTCCCGTTCCATCATCGCGGAGAATTACCAAAACGGTATTGTAATTCAAGGACAATGCACTGCCCGGCGCCAGGTAGGGGTCCGCATGACGATTCGCGGGCCATCCTTCGGCAATGGATGGAGGGAAAAAGGAATCATCGAAGATCAGGTCCCCCTTCACTTGTACGATCCCGGAATCACGTATCCGCCGGGCTAATTTTTGAAGTGAAACTGTGCCTAAGGTCGGGTCGCCGGATCCAACGAGAATCAGATCCCCAATCAGCTCCCCCCCTCGCATCCTGCCTTCCGAGAGTATTCGGGTCTGAAAACGGAAATCAGGCCCAAGTTTTTCCAGTGACAGGATGGTGATAACCAGTTTTTCGAGAGAAGCCGGAGGAAATGGATCGTTGGAATGATGAGTGATGACGAATCGATGGTGAGAAGTATCATAAACACAGAGACCGCCCTTCCCATCATTATTTTCAATCTGCCTGATCAAATGGCGGGGCTGAATCTCAACGGCCTGAATGTCGGCTACGGCAAGATGGGAAACAACACAAGTAATGAATATGACTTTCAGTGTATTCAATGCCCCTCCTCACTCCTGTCGCCAATGAATACAAATTTACATCCTGTAAATTCCGGGAAAAGCACTTATCAATCCATAATCATTATGGATTATGCAAAAAACATTCCATAATGATGCTATGATTTTTTCTTTCTGCAATCATCCTATATGCTCTTATGTGGTTACAGAAAACTCTCTTTTAGCTTTTCTTTTGGGCTTACTCTGCGATTGAGGCAACGTGGAAAAACATTACACATAAAGGGAAATAGTTTACACAAAAACGGAAAAAGTTTTCCACTCAGGAGCAATGCCAGGCGGCTGATGCAGATAGCCAGCTCCTTTTTCAGTCATGCAAGAATCTTGACATCCCCTCCCTGAACCCATAAGATACGCAAAAACTCTCAGGAGAAATCATGATTCCAGCCATCGCCTTCATGGGCCGCTCCGGCTCGGGCAAGACCACCTTTTTAGAACGTCTGATCCCGGTCCTTGTTGAGCGCGGCCTTCGCGTCGGGGTGCTCAAACACGCGCATCACAAAATCGAGATCGACACACCCGGCAAGGATTCCTTCCGACTCCGGCAGGCCGGGGCCATTGAGGTGGTCGCGAACGCACCCAACCAGATGGCCCTGATCCGGACTCCGGAGCGGGAACTTCCCCTCCGGGAGGTTCTCGGTTATTTCAGGGATGTGGATCTGGTCCTGATTGAAGGGTACAAGGGAGAAAGGCTTCCTTTTATCGAAATTCACCGCTCCGGAACCGGGCCGACAGAGCCGCTCTTCCCCCGAATGGGAAATCCATTGGCCCTGATCACGGACCGGACCTTCCCGGCCCAGCCTTTCCCGGTTTTTGCCTTAGACGACATACGGAGGGTGGCCGACCTGATCGAAGAAAAGATTCTCTAATCCTTTCTTCGGATACCTCTTGACGCGGCGGAGGGGTTCCTGCTATAACCATCCACTGATCATCTCCCATCCCAAATAAGGAGCTTCGAATGAAATCAATTCTTCTACTGAATCCAAAAGGCGGCTGCGGGAAGACCACACTGGCGGTCAATCTGGCATCCTACTACGCAAGGCGGGGAAAGAAAACCGCGTTGGTCGACCTGGATGACCAGGGAAATTCCATGGGTTGGTTGAGACGCAGATCCGAGCACCATCCCGAGATCCTGGGGTGGCACGCCGTCCGGGGCGGACGATCGCCGCTGAATCATCCGGATGTGGTCGTGATGGACAGTCCGGCCGGGCTCAAACCGGCCAGGATGGAAAAGCTGGTAGCCGGGGCGCATGTCGTCCTGATCCCAGTCCTCCCTTCCATCTTCGATCTCGACTCTTTGAACCGTTTTTTGGAAACCATTCTGAAGGTTACAGACCTGAAAAAAGGGAAGAAGAGAATCGGGCTGGTCTCCAACCGGCTCCGCTCCCATACGGTGAGTGCCCGCATGCTGAAAAAGACTCTCCGGAAGTTTCCGGTCCGCGTCGTGGGAAACCTGTCGGATTCGCAGATTTATGTTCGCGCGGGAATCCTGGGCCTCGGAATCTACGACGTGGCCAGAAGCCAGACCCAGCACCTCCGGAATGAATGGCGCCCCCTCATACGTTTCGTCAACAAGGGCTGAGGTCTTTCCCCCACTGAACATGCTCCGCATGGTCTCCCCTTCGGGTCGACACGATCTCACCCTTTTTCCCTCTCCTCCTGCGATGCTCAGCCACGTGACAGGGGGCACGTTACCCCTGTGGGGGAGTCGGGTTTGCATATCCTGTCGATCCGGTTCATCCTGTCAAAAAGGTTGGGTTGTGGAGAGCGCATCACCCCTCCCGGTTTCTGCTTTCACCTTACAGGTGAGTCGTATACTCACTATAAACCTTTAAACCAAGAGGGGCTTTTTGTTTAGGCTGAGACTCCTATCGCTCATTTAGGGGGAAAAATCCGGCTTGATCTGGAGAGATATCTTTGTTATTATACAAAAACTTGCGGACAAAGACCTTTCGCCTCATTCATCCAGGTACGGAGGAGTTATGCCCGATTCGGGAATCTCCATTCTATGTGTGGATGAAAACCAGAGCTTTCTGAAAACTGCCGAGGGGATCCTGGAAAAGGACCTCGGAAACGCTTCTTTTTCCTTTGTCCAGAACGGGAAGTCCGCTCTTCATCATCTTCGTCAACATCCCGTAGATCTGGTGCTTGTGGGACATGACGCCCGGAAAATGGACGGCCTCCGTCTGATGGAGGACATCCGGAAAAAGAAGATCGATACGGCCGTGATCATGATCCCCGCACAGGGAGATGAACGAACGGCGGTGGAGGCGATGAAACGGGGAGCCTATGACTACATTTCCCGGAATGAGCTGAAACCCGCTGTTCTCTGTTCGGCCATTAAAAATGCGATCTCCCAACGGCGCCTGGAAGTGAGGAATCGCCAGGCCAGGGACAGGATCCGTGAACAGGCGACACAGGACGGCCTGACCGGGCTATACAACCACAGGCATTTCCAGCAGCTCCTGAGCAAGGAGTTCAAAAGAGCCCGGCGTTACGCTTATCCTCTCTATTGTATCCTTCTCGACCTGGACGATTTTAAATTAATCAACGACAGCCATGGACACCTCTTCGGTGATTTCGTTCTCAAGAAGAGCGCGAAGATTCTGAAGGATCAGATGAGGGAGATCGATATTATCGCCAGGTATGGAGGAGAAGAGTTCATTGTCGTCTGCTCTCATATCAAGATGCAGGGGGTGGTCTCTCTCTGCGAACGCGTTCGGGAGTGCTTCGCCGGCACGGTAATGAATGACGGCGAACATTCCATTACAATCACTGTCAGCATTGGAATCTCCTCCATTTCCGAGGCGGGAATCAACAACAAGGCGGACCTGATTCGTCATGCCGATGAGGCGTTGTACGAAGCCAAAAATCGCGGGAAAAACAATGTGTGCCGCTGGCAGGACAAGCATTCCCTGGAAAAACTGATCGACAAGAATCAGTTGAAAAAGATTGCGCTTTATCAGGACCGTTTTCTCGGATTCACCCAGGACCTGATTGAGCAATTCCTCCAATACAGCAGGAAGGTTGTGGAGGGAATCGAAAGAAAAGACATTAAGACGGCCAACCATTCCGGCAATGTCACGCGACTCTCTGAAGCGCTTTCCAGGGAGTTAAAACTCCCGGAAGAAGAGATCCGCTCGATCCGGATCGCCGGCATGCTTCACGACATCGGTAAGGCCGGCATCCATTCGGAAATTCTCTATAAAAAGGGGGCCTATACAAACCGGGAATTCAGGATCATGCAGCTTCACCCTCAGTTCAGCGTGAAGATGATTGATCCTTTGAACTTCCTGGATCAGGAAAAACAGATTATCCTCCAGCATCATGAACGGTTTGACGGCAAGGGATATCCGACGGGCAGGAGAGGTCAGGACATCAGCCGGGGAGCAAGAATTCTTACCCTGGGAGACTCCTACGATGCCATGATCTCCGGAAGACACTACAAAAAGAAACGATCCGTTGATGAGGCGTGCCGGGAAATCCGGGAGGAGGCGGGACATCAGTTCGATCCGGAGATGGCGCGCGTTTTTGTACGGATGATGCAAAAGGGAAAAGCGCCAACCTGATCCTGTTCACTCTCCCGTAAAGTCATAAATCGCCTGCATTTCATCAGTATACCGCCCGGATCGGTCCCGATAAATCACGAAGGGCGCCTCGATGAGCATACCGGGCCTTGCCCCCTTCACGGCCTCCATCAGGATCAGAACCGGCGGGGATCCGGGAAAGGAATGAATCGTCCGCATTCGTTTCGGTTCCAGTTTCCTTCTCCGGAGTTCTGCGATCAATTCAGCCAGCCGCTCCGGCAGATAGATGAGAGAAAACTTTCCTTTCCATGCTAAAAGATACTCCGCGGCCCGAACCAGCTCCTCCAAAGTCAGCAGAACCTCGTGTCGGGCCATTGCCTTTTCAGGATCGGAACTCATTCTTCCGGAACGAACCCTCCGAAAGGGAGGGTTGGAAAAGACCCGGTCAAACTCTCCCGGTTCGAACATCTTGCCGGTTTCACGGACATCCCCCAGGACCGCCTCGATTCGTCCGGATAAGCCGTTCAACGAAAGATTCCTGGTCAGAAGATCGTAAAGACGTCTCTGGATCTCCACAGCTACAAGACGCCCTTCCCGGAACCGCCTGGCAACAATCATGGAAATCACCCCGCTCCCGGCACCGAGTTCAATCAATGAGTTGCCAGAAACCCCCTCCAGAAAGAAAGGGAGGATCAGAGAGTCCAGCGAAAAACGGTACCCCTCTCTCAACTGAAAAATCCGGATCCCACCGGTAGAAAGGGTATCCAGCGTCTCGTCCCGGTTTCCGGTTGCATGTGGCATGGATTTCATGGCCCTTCAGAGGAGTCCAGAAAATCGGATCGCTGGATTCCATGCTTCTTCATCAGATTATAAAAATCCGCCCGCTGTTTTCCCGCCATGCGCGCGGCGTTGGTAACATGCCCACCGGTTATCTTGAGCACGTGGGTGATATACTCCTTCTCAAAGAGATCCCGGGACTCTTTAAAGGTCAAGAACCGGTCCGAAGGCTCTTCCTGTTCCAGGAAGAGAAAGTCTTCCGCGCCGAGATGCGGTCCTTTTGCCAGAACCATGGCCTGCTCAATCCGGTTCTTCAGTTCACGGACATTCCCGGGCCAGTTCCGACGCATCAGCTTCTGGACCATCCCCGGTTCAATACCGCAAACCTTCTTGCCCATACGTTTCGCCATCTTCCGAATAAAATGGTCGGCCAGAAAGGGGATATCCTCCTTCCGCTCCCGAAGCGGAGGGATATGGATCGGAATGACATGGATCCGGTAGTAAAGGTCCTCGCGGAAGCGCCCTTCCCGTACGGCTGTTTCAAGATCCTGATTGGTGGCAACCACCACGCGGGCATCTACTTTTATGGAATGGTCCGACCCCACGGGGAAAAACTCTTTCTCCTGCAGTACCCGTAGAAGCTTGACCTGAAGATGAAAGGGGGTCTCCCCGATCTCATCGAGAAAGATTGTTCCGCCGTCGGCCCGCGCGAAATATCCTTTCTGAACGGCATGGGCACCGGTATAGGCGCCACGCACATGACCGAACAGTTCATTCTCCAACAGATTCTCCGGGATGGCCCCGCAGTTTACCGCCACAAAGGGTCCGTTTGCGACCTGACTGTGCGCGTGGATGGCCCGGGCGAACAACTCCTTACCGGTACCGCTCTCTCCGGTTAAAAGAATGGTGGAATCCGAAGGCGCCACTTGGCTCACCTTTTTGAAAATCTCCTTCATGGCCCGGGAGCGGCCCACAATATTCTTAAAACTGAGCTGCTCCTCCACCAGGCTTTCGAGATCATGGATCTTTTTCTGCATCCTCCTTTTTTCCAGAGCCCGTTCGATATGAATGGAAAGCTCCCGATCTTCGAAAGGCTTGGTCAGATAACTCTCGGCACCCTTCCGCATCGCTTCCACGGCGTTCGGAATACTCCCGTGGGCCGTGAGAATGATTACCGGAATATCGGGATAGTTTTTGCAGACCTCTTCCAGAAGCCCCAGACCGTCCAACCCCGCCATCCTGAGATCGGTCAGGACCAGGTCACAGGGACTGGACTGCAGGATATTCAGGGCGGTCTCGCCGCTTTCCGCAGCGACCGGCTGAAAACCTTTGGATTCCAGTCTCATGGACAGGATTTCCAGGATATGAGCATCATCATCCACGATCAGTATTCTCTGGGGCTGCATGTATTACTCCAA
>CAYZZU010000056.1:0-11290 GCA_964483105.1 uncultured Nitrospirota bacterium | reverse complement strand
CATCCCCCCTCCCGGTCTTCGGTTTCACCTTACAGGTGAGTCGTATACTCACCATAAACCTTTAAACCCAGAGGGGCCTTTGTCTTGGATAAAACTCCTATCGCTCATTTAGGGCGGGGAGGTGAGCTTGCCCTCAGCGGGGGCCTCTTCGCGGAATGGTGGGGGGGCGGGGGAGGAAGCGGAAAGTTCCTGCTAGAGTTTTTTCAGAAAGCGCCGATCAGGAAGGTTGAAAACCCAACAATCAAACTTTCCGGCTTCCTTTGAGGTGCAAATGGTGAAAATAAAATATTTAAAATGGGGGAAGGTATGATTTTGTCTTTGTTGAATGTCATGAAATCGACGATCCGTGGCCGAGTGCTGGTCTCTTTTACCGTAGTGACGCTCCTCCTGGTTTTTGGCAGCCTTGGGGGGTACATGGCGGAAAAAAAGAACCAGAAGATTCAAGAACTTGTGGATTTGACCCACGAGCAGAAAGGACTGATCGCTCAGGCCGCCAGCAAGTCCCTTGAGTACGTCATCCAGGAGGGGCAGAAAGATGTCAAGGAGGAACTTGTATCGGTTTTGCACCGGATTGACGGCATTTTTTCCAGCCTTTCCGGGGTGAAAGAGGATGCCGAGGGAGGGCGGATTCGCCTGACCGATCACGAGGAGTCGATCCTGACGCAGGTGGATAGTAAGTATCGCATCCTTCGGGAAAAGATTGGCGAACTGCTGAAAATCCGGCGGGAGGAGGTGACGGTCGAGGACGGGGACCAGCTGATGCTCCTCGGTGACATCCTCGCGAGCAAGAAAGCGGTGGAACCGGAACTGGAGAAACTGATCAACGGCTTAAACGACAGGGCCGACAGGGCGAACCAGAGAACTCTCTGGATCTTTTTCGGCGCTACCCTGTTCGCGGCGGCGATTTCGATTCTCGCCATTTTCGGGACAAGACGGATCGTCAGGAGATTCAACAAGATGCAGAAGGGTCTCTTCCGGCTTCGCGATGCCGACCTGACCGAGAAGATCGAAATCGAAAAGCGGGACGAACTGGGAGAGATCGGGGAGATCACCAATTCCGTGATGGATCATCTGAGCCGGATTGTGAGCGACGTCCTGTCGGTCTCGGAACGTCTCGCTTCGACCTCCGAGGAATTGTCCGCGACATGCGATCATACCGTAAAAGGCACGGATGAACAGACGAACCGGATCACCCAGGTTTCCACCGCGATGCAGGAGATGTCCTCCACCATCGTCGATATGGCGAAGAACGCCTCCGATTCGGCGGAGGCCGCAAAAGAGACTACGCGGATCGCGCGAAACGGCAGAGAGCGGATGGATGATTTGCAGAAGAAGATGAAGGGAATCGAGACGATCGTTTCGAAGTCCTCGCAGGCCATTCACGATCTGAACAAAAGAGTTTCGGAGATCGTCAGCATTGTGGGATCCATCAATGATATTGCGGACCAGACCAATCTGCTCGCGCTGAACGCGGCCATTGAGGCGGCCCGGGCAGGTGAACAGGGGCGTGGTTTTGCGGTGGTCGCCGATGAAGTTCGCAAACTGGCCGAACGGACCATCAAGTTGACCGGAGAAATCGCGCAGTCCACCCAAGCCATGGAACAGGCGACCGGACATGTGGTGCAGACCATGGAAACCGAGGTGAGGGAAGTCAAGGCGGGTGTGGAAGGCGCCCGGGAGACAGGGGAGCGCCTGCAGGAGATCGGGGAGAAGGTGGAGCAGATCTCCTCTATGATCTCGCAGATCGCCGTGGCCACGGAAGAACAGTCCACGGTTTCGGAGCAGATCAGCTCGGACATCGAAACCGTAGCCGGCATTACAACGGAAAACGCGAGCGGCTCAAAAGAAATTGCGGTGGTTTCCGAGGACCTGGCGCGTCTCGCGGTGGGACTTCAGGACCAGGTGAGACTCTTCAAAATTGCCGATGGAACCTTGAGAAGGAGACAGGATACGGCGGGGAGTCCCGGTCCGTCGCCGGAGGGTTTTCTCGAAGAAAAGGTCCGTTATGCAAGTTGATTCCGGATGGGAATCCATCAGGACATCATGGGGATCCGGAAGGGTTCGGAAGATCTTTCCGGTTTGGGTGGTTCATGGATTCAATGGTTCGATCTTCAGGAAAAGGGAGGGGTAGGAAATGAAAAAATTTTTTTGGATCGGCGTGGTAGTACTGTTTTTGTCAGCCGTACAGGCGGGTGCCACGGAACTGAAATGGACCGGATGCGGGATTTCCAAAAAGGCCTTCATGAAAGAGCTGGCCTCAGTCTATGAGCAGAAGACCGGGGTGAAGATTCTCATCAAGGGGGGTGGCGCCACCAAGGGGATCCGGGCTGTTGCGAAGGGGGCGTCCGACCTCGGCGGAAGCTGCAGACACAAAATCGACGTGCCGGAGGAGAAGGTGGCCGTACTCCATCCGGTGGCCTGGGATGCACTGGTGATCGTTGTCAACGAAAACAATCCGGTTGACGGTATCACACTGGACCAGGTGCGGGGGGTGTTTACCGGTAAGATCCGGAATTGGAAAGAGATCGGCGGGTCTGATGCACCGATCAAGCTTTTTATCAGGAAAGGGAAAATCAGCGGCGTGGGACTCATGTTAAGGGAGAAGGTTTTCCATAACCCGGACCAGAAGTTTTCCTCCAGCGCGGAGCAGAAAAAGAGTTCCGGTCCGATCGAGGCCGCGATCTCGAGAGATCCTCTGGCCATCGGCGCGACGGGAATCTCAAGCGCCAGGAAGAGGAAGCACCTGAAGATGCTCAAGATTGACGGTGCCGCCCCCACCAAGGAGAACATCATGAGCGGAAAGTACCCTCTCTATCGTCCCCTCTATCTGGTGACACAGGAGAATCCTTCGGGTGAGGTGAAGAAATTTCTCGATTTCGCCATGAGCCCGGAGGGACAGGCCGTGATCGCCGCACAGGGCACGGTGAACCTCGAGGAAGGGAAGGCCCTCACGCTTAGATAATGACTGGTTGGGACGCGATCCGGGAGAAGCGTTCAGCGTACCGTTTGGTGTCTAACGTGGATGGATGAGATGACAGAGAAGCCTTGCCGGATTGCCGGCAAGGCTTCTCTGGTTTAGCCGGGATGAAAGAATAACCCCCGTTTGTGCCGGCCCGGTTTTCCCTTGACAGTTTGCCATGGTTTCTGTAGGATATACAGAACGAACGTTCGGAATGGAGCTGACGGATGGAAAGTACGCGGGAAGCGATCATCAGGGCCTCCATGAGACTTTATACCCGGAAAGGGTATTTTAATACCAGCATGAGGGATATCTCCAGGGAGACCGGCCTCAGCACAGGGGCTATTTATCATCACTTTGCAGGTAAAGAGGAGATCGCCAGGGAGAATCTTCAAAGAACGGTCGCTTTTCTCCTTGAGGAATTTAAAAAATCCGTTGCGCGTGCGGAAGATGTTCAGGGAAAACTTTTTTCTATTATCCATACCCTGTTGCGGCTTGCTGATGAAAACAGGGAAATGATGGAATATGCGCTTTATATCAAGCACCGGGAAATCATCCCTCAGGGCAAACCGATCTGCTCTTCCGAACCCTTTGAGTTCCTGAAAAATTTCATCCGGCACGAAATGGAGCAGAAGAGGATTCGACCAATGGATATTTTCACGGCAACGGTTTGTCTGACCGCCATGCCGATACGTTTTATGCAGCTTAAATGGGATGGTGTCATACACGACGAACTGACCCGTTATGCTGAAGGGATCTTCGAGTCTGTCTGGAAGGCTCTGAAGGTATAATTTTTTTTATCAACCAAGCGACCGAACGTTCGATCTGATCGCGTCCGGTCAGAAAGGGAGGTTCTTATGGGAAAGATGGCCATCATTATCAGAGACGATGAGTATGATAAGGTATTGACTCCACTGGCCTTTGCCTATCTCGGGGTCGCATCCTACGATGAGGTGGATCTGCTCTTTGTGAACTGGGCTGCAAGACTCATGACGGAAGAGGGGCTCAAAGAGACGAAGGTAGGCGGAAACCATGTAGGGACTGATGAAATGGTAAAAGAGAAGGTGCGCTCAGCCGGGCTTCCGGATGATCTGTATGAGATCATCAAGGCCCTGAAGGAAACCGGGAAAGTGAACTTTTATTTGTGCAGTCTTGCGGCTCAGATCTTTGGAGTCACCCGGGAAAATGCGATACCGGAGATGAATGAGATTGTGGGGGCGATGTGGTTTTTAACGGAAAAGGGTAATCAGGCAGAGACGTTTATGCAATTTTGAGGGTTCTATGAAACGGGAATCATGCAAGGGTTGTGTTTATTTCCCTCCGAATCTTCCACCGGTTCTCTACTCCGAGAAGGATTACCAGATGCTTCAGGGTATGGACTGTTCATTGGATGCGATTCCCGGGGATGAAACGTGCGAAGCGATGAAGAAGAACAGTTGCAGATTCGTATCCCTGGAGGAAGAAAAATAGACTCGGCTTGCGTTACTGTTTTTTGCTTGACTCTGATTGTTGATGATGTTAAATTGATCAAAAATTTTCAGGTGCATATTTGCTGAAAAGGGAAGAGGGTGAGAATCCCTCGCGGACCCGCCGCTGTGTTCGGGTTAGTTCATTGCGTATGCCACTGTCTGCTGAAAGCGGATGGGAAGGTGCAATGATTTCTTCGAGAGTGATCTCGATGAGCCCGTAAGCCAGAAGACCTGCCTGAAAATCAAGAGTTCACCGGACTTCGAGGAGTAAGGGAGGTGAAATGCGCAGGATTCAAACCCCGATTTCCTCTTGGAAAGCCGGGGTTTTTTATTGGCGTGTATCCCTTTGATTTTTCATTGATTTTTACAAATGAGCAAGTTCATATTCATTACAGGGGGCGCTCGAAGCGGTAAAAGCGGATTCGCCCTGAAGATCGCAGAAGGTTTTGGAGAACGGAAGATTTTTGTGGCCACGGCACGGATTACGGATCCGGAGATGGAAGAACGTGTCCAAAGGCATCGTTCGGAGCGGGGTGATGCGTGGAAGACCTTTGAGGAGCCGTTGACCCTTTTGTCGCGGATCCGTTCTCTTCCCGAGGATTCCGATGTGGTTGTGGTTGATTGTATCACGGTTTTTTTGACCAACCTGATCATCGAGAAGCGGTGGAGTGATATCCAGATTCTGGATGAGGTGGACGGCATCGTGTCCTCGATTCGGGGCGCCTGCTGTCCGGTGATCGCAGTATCCAACGAGGTGGGAATGGGGCTGGTGCCCGCGGACCCCCTGGGGAGGCGGTTCCGGGATCTTGCGGGGACGGTTAACCGGAAGCTCGCCGCGTCGGCCGATGCGGTCTACCTGGTTTCCATGGGGATCCCCCTCCGGTTGAAGGGGGAATTAAGAAGAAGTGCTCAACGTAACAGCAGAAACCACGGGGAACACGGGTAAATCGAACCCAAAGGCAAAGGCTTTCATTGAAAAACCGCATAAGGTAACGTCATGAATAACCAGTACCCAAAGCTCGAAGAAATGATCACCGGCATTCAACCCCTTGATCCCGTTCTGGCGGAGAAGGTGCAGGACCGACTTGACGACCAGGCGATTCCGCGAGGGGCGTTGGGTCGTCTTCAGACCCTCGGAAAGCAGGTGGCCCTGATCCAGGGGAGTGAGCATCCTTCCATCCGGACGAGGAAGGTCTTCACCTTTGCCGGGGATCACGGCGTGGTGGAGGAAGGGGTTTCGGCCTTTCCTTCCGAGGTCACCCGTGAAATGGTGAAAAACTTTGTCCGGGGAGGAGCCGGGATCAACGTTCTCGCGCGGCATGTCGGGGCCGAAGTTGTGGTGATCGATATCGGCGTGGACGGAGACCTGGACGGGATCGAGGGGATTGAGCATTGCAAGGTGGGGCGCGGGACCCGGAACCTGATGAAAGGCCCGGCGATGAGCCGGGACGAGGCGATCCGGGCGATCCACGTCGGGATCTCGCTGATTGAAAAATATGGAGCGGGGCTCGATCTTGTGGGGACCGGCGACATGGGGATCGGAAACACCACGCCGAGCAGTGCCATTGCCGCCGTGCTGACGGGACGTAAGGTCGCGGAAGTGACCGGTCGCGGCACCGGAATCGGCGACGAGGCGTTGCGGCGGAAGATCCGGGTGATCGAAAGAGCCATCGAGGTCAACCGTCCCGATCCGGAAGATCCGGTCGATGTCCTCGCCAAGGTCGGCGGATTCGAGATCGCCGGAATTGCGGGGCTGATCATCGGCGCGGCGGCAAAACGGATTCCGGTGGTGATCGACGGACTGATCTCCACGGCGGGTGCTTTGATCGCGCATGCCCTGGCGCCGCGGGCGGGGGCGTACCTGATTGCCGGGCATCGCTCCGTTGAAATCGGGCAGCAGGTGATGGTGGAGACGATGGGGCTTTCCCCTCTGCTCGATCTGGATCTGAGACTCGGCGAGGGGACCGGAGCCGCCCTGGCCTTTCCAATCGTGGAGGCGGGGGTGAAGATCTTAAACGAAGTCCTGACCTTTTCCGAGGCGGGAGTGACGGAGGGAGAATGCCGATCGGCTTTGAACTGATCCGTGGCTGGCCGGGCCTGTTCGGAACGGCCTGGCGGTTCCTGACGATTATCCCAATCGGTACGGACGGGGAGACCACTCCGGAGAGGATGGGGCGATCCATGTCCATGTTTCCGGCCGTGGGATTGGCTTTAGGCGGGGTGCTGCTTTCGCTTCATCTTTTGGGGGAACGGTTTTTCCCACGTGCCCTGGAGGACGTGTTGTTGATCGCGGTTTTGATCGGGATGACCGGCGCCTTTCACCTGGATGGTTTCGCCGATCTCTGTGACGGACTGGCGGGAGGCCGGGACCGGAAGACAACCCTTTCGATCATGCGGGACAGCCGGATCGGCGCCGTCGGAGTGGTCGGGGTCATGATGCTCCTTTTGATCAAGGTGACCGCCTTGATCGAATCTCCGGGACAGTTCAAACCGGCCCTGCTTCTCTGCATGCCGGCCGTGGGGCGCCTTGCCATGCTCCAGCAGGCGGCGTTTTTCCCTTACGCCCGTGAGGGGGAAGGGACCGGCAAGGCCTTTGCCGACTATGCCGGATGGAGTGAATACAATATTGGGCTCTTGATTACCGCGGTTCCCCTTCTTCTGCTTTTAGGTCCGAGAGGTATCCTGATCCTGTTCATACTCACAGGGGTGACCTGGTGGACAGGGAGGGACTTACGGAAAAGACTGGGAGGCGTGACCGGCGATACGCAGGGGTTTGCCGGAGAGTTGAGTGAAGCCCTTTTTCTGATATTCGCGGTGTTGTTCTTTTAAGGGACGACCGGGGGGTATGATGGCAACACGGGTTTTCCTGGCGCGCCACGGGGAGGTTGAAAACCATGCCTCCGGTGTCTATAACGGCCGGACCGATGTGGGGATCACCCGGAAGGGAAGAGAGCAGATGAAGACGGTTCTGGAGAAGGTCCGGGATCAGGGAATTTCCGCGGTTTACTGCAGTACTCTCTCCCGGACCGTGGAGGGAGCCGAACTCATCTCTTCCGCTCTCGGGTTGGATTATGAAACACTTCCGGAAATCCGGGAGAGAAACTTCGGGGAATGGGAGGGGTTGACCGATGCCGGGATCCGGGAACGCTACCCGGAGCTTTATGAGACCTGGAAAGAAGATGTGACCACCGTCCGTCCTCCGGAGGGGGAAACGCTCCTTGATGTTTCCGAACGGGTTCTCAAGGTCTTGGGCCGTCTTGTGGAGAAACACCGGGGGGAGGCGATCGTGATTGTGGCACATGGAGGGGTGAACCGTGTGATCCTGGCCGAGGCCTTGAAGATCGAGATGCGACACATCTTCCGAATCGACCAGTCCTACGGCTGCCTGAACATCATCGACTACTACGATGACGGCTTTGCGCAGGTGAAGCTGGTCAACGGGTGAATCATTTTGTCCCATGAAGGGGATGAAGGAAATGAAGAAGACTGAATCAAAAGCAAAAGCATGAACCACGGGGAACACGGGGAAAGACAAAATCAAAGGCATTCACCAGAATACGGAGTGAGACCAAAGTGAAAAGCAATCAACTATACTCCTTCTCCCCGTCGGGGAGAAGGTGGGGATGAGGGGGGAACTTGAAGACACTCATCATTGCCGGGACCTCGAGCGGAACGGGGAAGACCACGATCTCACTCGGGCTGATGGCCGCCTTCCGGGATCGGGGGCTTACGGTTGCTCCCTTCAAAGTGGGACCGGATTACATCGACCCCCTCTTCCACCGAAGGGTCTGCAATCGCCCTTCACGGAATCTGGATGGATGGCTGATGGGAAAGGAGGCGGTCTGTTCCTCGTTCCTCCGCGGGGCCGAGGGTTCCGATCTTGCGGTCGTCGAGGGGGTCATGGGACTCTTTGACGGTTACGACGCGAGGTCCGATGCCGGCTCCACGGCCGAGATTGCCAAATGGTTGGGTGCGCCGGTCGTCCTGGTTGTGGATGCACACGCCATGTCAAAGAGTGCAGCCGCCCTGGTCAGGGGTTTCGAGAGCTTCGACCGGGACCTTTCACCGGTCGGTGTGATCTTTAATCGCGTGGGGAGTCGTCGCCACATGGGGTGGCTCTCCAATGCCGTTTCGGATCATTGCCGGGCCCGCTTCCTGGGCGGGCTCTTCCGGGACCCGGAGCTGATCCTCCCGGAGAGGCATCTTGGGCTTGTCACGGATCGTGCGGTAGGGATGGACACAGCCTGGATCCGGAGTCTCTCCGGGAAGATCCGGGAGGGGATCGACCTGGATGCGTTGTATGAACTTGCGGGATCCGTGGATATCTCGGGTACGGGCGGGGACAGGGGTTTACGGTGTGTGGAAGGCGCCCCGGTCCGTATCGGTGTGGCGATGGATCCGGCCTTCTGTTTTTATTACGAAGACAATCTGGAACTCCTCCGGGGGATGGGAGCTGAGCTGGTTCCGTTCAGCCCGCTTTACGATGACCGTCTCCCTGGAGATCTGGACGGACTTTATCTCGGGGGAGGATATCCCGAGATGCACGCGGAACGACTGAGCCGGAACCGGGGGATCCTGGATGGAATACGGGAACGGTCGGAGGCCGGTCTGCCGGTTTACGCGGAATGCGGCGGTATGATGCTCCTTTCCCGTGGTATTTACGATCTGTCGGGGAACTTCTTTCCGCTCGCCTCTGTCTTTCCCTTTGCCACCGGGATGCTTCCGGGGCGGCAGGCCCTGGGGTACGTTACGGTCAGGATCACGGAGGAGAACCTCCTCGGACCGGCCGGGGGGGGGCTGAAGGGACATGAATTTCACTACTCACGGATTGTGGATCGGGAAGGGGGTTTTCATTGCACGACCCGGCTTTCGAAACGGACGGGGGAGGTAGAGAAGTCCGAAGGATTCATGGTGCGAAACACCTTCGGAAGCTATGTGCATCTCCATTTTGGCGCCTTCCCCGGGGTTGCGGAACATCTTGTGGGTGTGATTCGGAGGTACAAAGAAAAAAGCTTATCACCACGGAGGACACGGGGAGTTACGGGGGTAGCAGATTGGGGGTCAGGTCTCAACATTTGACAAGATTCTGACCGCAACAGACTGCACAGTCTTCAGGATGAATATGTCCCCGGACAAAATGTCAAATGTTGAGACCTGATCCCATCACATGATCGAGAAAAACAAAAGCCTTTTAGACAGGATTAACAGGATGGGCAGGATTAAAAACAAGAACGTATTTACCATGAAGGTCTTGAAGGAAAAGAAAAGGGGTTCTTAAATCCTGTTAATCCTGTCTAAAGAGGGTTGTCTTTTGATTTTTCTTTGCGATCGTAGCGGGTTTTGCGTAGGGATACGATTATATCCTGCAGCAGGTGAAGGACAAGATCTATCACACGGTAGGTTGAGGATTGAAACAAAAGGAGGTTAGGATGGGTACACAGATCGAGAAGGCAAGAGACGGGATCATCACCGCCGAGATGGAGGCGGTGGCGAAGGCGGAGGGGATCGATACGGAGGTGGTCCTCCGGCGGGTGGCGGAGGGGAAGATCGTGATCCCCTGCAACAAGAACCGCCGTCACAACGTGGTGGGGATCGGGAAGGGGCTCCAGACCAAGATCAACGCCAGCATCGGGACCTCCTCCGATATTGATGACGTGGCGCTGGAGGTCGAGAAGGCGCGGATCGCGGAAGAAACCGGTGCCGATACCCTGATGGAACTTTCAGCCGCGGGGGATTTCCGGAAGACACGGAAGGCAGTACTGGACGCTGTCAACCTGCCCGTGGGGACGGTTCCCCTCTACCAGGCCTTCGCGCTGGCCATGGAGAAATACGGAGCGGCCGAGAAGATGCCGGCTGAGATGATCTTTGATGTCATTGAGGAGCAGTGTGAAGACGGCGTCTCTTTCATGGCGATCCATTGCGGGATCAACCTGATCACCCTGGAGCGTCTTCGGAAGCAGGGATACCGCTACGGCGGGATTGTTTCCAAGGGTGGGGCGCTCATGAACGCCTGGATGGTGAAGAACAATCAGGAGAATCCCCTCTATGAGCACTTCGACCGGGTGGTGGAGATCATGAAGAAATATGACGCCGTCCTTTCCCTGGGGAACGGCTATCGGGCTGGTGCGATCCATGACTCCTCCGACCGGGTACAGATGCAGGAACTGATTATCAACTGTGAACTGGCGGAGATCGGACAGGACATGGGGTGCCAAATGATGGTCGAAGGGCCGGGTCATATTCCGATCGACGAGATTGAGGCGAATGTGATCATCCAGAAGCGGATGAGCAACGGCGCGCCCTTTTACGTGTTGGGTCCGCTCCCCACGGATATCACTCCCGGCTATGATCACATTACCGCCGCCGTGGGGGCCTCGCTTTCCTCGGCCTACGGCGCCGATTTTATCTGTTACGTTACCCCTGCCGAGCACCTGGGGCTTCCCATGCCGGATGATGTCCGGGAGGGGGTCATGGCGGCCAAGGTGGCGGCCCACATTGGGGATATGGTCAAGCTGAAAAAGCGGGACCGGGACATGGCCATGGGAAAGGCCCGGCGGGACCTCGACTGGGAACGGCAGTTCGAACTCGCCATCACCGGTGACACGCCCAGGAAAATCCGTGCCGCGAGACAGCCGGAATGCGAGGAGTCCTGCACCATGTGCGGGAAGTTCTGCGCCAGCCACGTGGTGAATGAGTATTTTAAGGAGGATCTGCTGCAAGGCAAAAAAGCACAATAGCATGCGATTGGGGGTCAGGTCTCAACATTTGACACAAAGTGGGGGGCATTTGACACAATGTCAAGTGTTGAGACCTGATAATCATATAAAGGTTCTGAGGTTCTTTCGGGCCGATTCTTTCCCGG
>CAYZZU010000055.1:0-11387 GCA_964483105.1 uncultured Nitrospirota bacterium | reverse complement strand
ATAGAATTAGCGAAGTCTGACCCCAAAAGACACATGACCCCAAAAGACGCCTGAGCCCCGCCCGACAGCTCGTGCAATCAAGGGAGGATCATGGGGCGTCGAGTCTCATCGTGCCGAGTTGAGACCAGGGGACGGTCTGGACGTTGTACTGTTTTCGTGACTGATCGCCTCCGTAGATCAGGATGCACTTTCTGGTTCCGGGGTACAGGTTCCGGTAATGGTGAATTCCCTTGAACATCTCGCGATTCAGCGTATTGCTTAACTTCACTTCCAGGAGATCTATGAAGGATCCGTAATCGAGCAGGATATCCACCTCATGACCTTTACTGTCCCGAAGGAAAAAGAGATTGTCTGTCTTCCCGTGGTTGAAACGTTTTTTCAGCAGTTCGGAGACAACGAGGGTTTCAAAAAGGGCGCCCCGGAGTGGATGGGAATCGAGATGGCCTTCATTCTGAATCCCTAGAAGAAAAGAGGCCAGACCTGTATCGAGAAAATAGAGCTTCGGTGACTTGATGAGCCGTTTGCCCTGGTTGACGTAGTAGGGGTGAAGAAGTTTGAT
The DNA here is from genome assembly GCA_964483105.1 of uncultured Nitrospirota bacterium. Classification (GTDB taxonomy): domain Bacteria; phylum CG2-30-53-67; class CG2-30-53-67; order CG2-30-53-67; family CG2-30-53-67; genus CAYZZU01. The sequence goes on along the minus strand of CAYZZU010000055.1, from coordinate 10,828 downwards.
GATATAACTGGCTTCCAGAATGGAAAGCCAGTTCTTTATGGTGTTGTGGTTGACACCGCAATCGTTGCCGAGAGAGGAGAGGTTCAGGACTTGCGCCGACCGGGTTGCGCACAGTTTCAGGAAAATCTCGAAGCGGGAGAGGTCTTGGATATGGATCAGTGAACGGAGGTCCCGTTCAATATAAGTACTCAGGTAGAAGGAGAACGCCTCGGTGGGGTTCAGCTTTTCATTGTAGATCCGGGGAAATCCTCCGGTATAGAGCAACGTGGTGAGTGATTTCGGTTTTTCGCCCCGGAACATCTCGGACAGGGAGAAAGGGAGGAGATGGACGAGGGCGGTGCGTCCTGCCAGAGACTGGTTGATACTGTTCATCAGCTCGAAGTTGTGACTTCCCGTAATGATGAACCGCCCCGTCCGGGGATGTTCGTCAACGATCACCTGGATATAGGAAAGGAGGTCCGGTACACGCTGGATCTCGTCCAGGACGGCCCCGTCCGGGAACCTTGCAAGGAACCCTTTGGGGTCGGAAGCTGCATAGATTCTTTCCTCGATTCCTTCCAGGTTGACGTAAGGTTTTTCGGGAAAGACCATCCGGCAGAGGGTCGTTTTCCCGGATTGTCGCGGGCCTGTTATGGTTACCACCGGGTAATGCCGGGCAAAGTAGAGGACCTTTTCGGCTGCTTCACGTTCAATCATACTCCGACAATAGCACGAATAGAACTGATTGTCAATTGCGTTAACAATTTGTACGAAAAAAAGGGTTGCGTGTCATCACAAAGCACATGAAGCACACAGATAAAAAGATGAAAATTTCGCATTGTAAAATGTCTGGGGCGTTTGGAGCAGATTCCGGAAAACCGAACAAGAATCCTTCGAAAAATCCGTTGCACGATCCGGTTCATCCTGTCAAAAAGGTTGGGTTTTTTAATGGGTGAATTGCTTTTCGTCTTGGACTTGCTGACCCTGAAAAATTGGGGGAAGTCCTGATGAAGTTCCATTGTCTGATAATCGCAGATGTGTTATATTGGCCTCCATAGGGCATCTGAAGACAGCATGGATGCGGAGTAATGAGCCCGACTATTTTTCGTGAATTAGAGGATCATAAGGAGAAGAATGAGGGCCAGGTCTTTCATCTTGCGGTTCTGTTTTTTTGAGCAGGTGAGCGGGATATGGTCCAAAGGATAGCCATCACGGGCCTGGGAGCGCTGACTCCTCTGGGAATTTCCGTGGGAGAGACGTGGGAAGGCCTGGTTCAGGGACGTTCAGGGATTGGACCGATCACCCGGTTTGATCCCGCAGGATTTTCATGCCGCATGGCCGGGGAAATCCGGCAAAGTCTTTCCATTGAGGGGCTCTCGAAAAAATGGCGGAATCATCTCGATCCGTTCGTGATGTACGCCCTTGTCGCTTCAGGAGAAGCTCTGTCTCAGGCCGGGCTCGAGCGGGACGATTGGGATCCTGCCCGTGTCGGGGTGGTGCTTGGGTCCAGCCGGGGCGGAATGACAACGCTTGAGTCCAACTGGAGTGGATACACGAAACGGGGGGTACACGGGATCTCTCCCCATCTCGCGGTTTCCTCCTTGGTCAATCAGGCTCCAGCCATGATTTCAATTCAATACGGAATCAGGGGACCGTGCCTGGCTGTTTCCACAGCCTGTGGCTCCGGCGCTCATGCTGTGGGGGAGGCGGTCCGCATCATCCGTTCCGGTGAGGCCGATATCATGGTGGCTGGAGGAGCGGAGGCTCCGATTACTCCCTTAACGATTGGTGGTTTTTCCCGGATGGGTGTTCTTTCGAAAAGGAACCGGACACCGGCAAGGGCTTGCCGTCCCTTCGATCGGGATCGGGACGGGTTTGTAGTTGCCGAAGGGGCGGCTGTCCTGATCCTGGAAAGATGGGAGCATGCGAAATCAAGAGGAGGCCGGATTTTGGGAGAGATCCTCGGTTTCGGGATGACGGCTGATGCCTATCACGTCACAACCCCGGAGCCCCGGGGGGAAGGGTTGATGCGCGCCATGGTCCAGGCCATGAAAGAAGCCGGCATCTCTTCGGAAGAGATCGATTTAATCAATGCCCATGGTACGGGAACCCTCTTGAATGATCGCGTCGAGGCGCGGGCATTCAGGGGTGTTTTCGGCGCCCGGGCGGGTGGGATTCCTCTTTGTGCCGTTAAGTCGATGACCGGTCACATGCTTGGAGCCAGCGCCGCCCTGGAGGCTGTTGCCTCCGTTCTGTCGATCGAAACAGGGATCATCCCTCCCATCCCCAATCTGGAACATCTGGATTGCGAATGTGACCTGAATCCGGTCCGGGAAAGGGCGGACCGCCGGGAGGTTTCCACGGTTCTTTCCACTTCTCTCGGGTTCGGAGGAAACAATATCGCCCTGATTATCCGCGGGGCGTGAGACTCCATGCTGTTCTCAGGAGGAGGTTCTCTGAAAAAGAAGGAAGAGGCCCGCGACAATCAAGACGATTCCCGCGCTTTTGTGCATCAGAACCTTGGGAATCCATCTGCCGAGAAGCTCTCCTGCAAGCACGCCGATCAGTGTGGCCAGGGTCAGGGCGGAAACGGCGCCCAGAAAAACGGCGATCGGGTGTTTCCCAACCGAGGCGAGTGAGATGACGGCGAGTTGTGTCTTGTCTCCCAGTTCCGCGAGGAACAGCATTCCGAACGTGGTGAAAAATATCTTCCATTCCATAATCAGCTTTCCTGTTTCGTTGTGTCAAGATCAACAGGTGTCCAGGCTGATGAACGCGTCAATTCCCCGTTGATTTTTTTTGACATTTTGTGTTGACGAAGAAAAAACTGTGAAGTTATAATGATTACAGTTATAATTATTATATAGGTCACTTGAAGTCAAGCTCCACTGGTGTTTTTCCTGATAACATCTTTACGTCGTCATCCGGTCCCATGCTGAAATCAGACTCCCTGAAGACGGATCAGCTCCTTGAGTTAACTCGGATTACCACTGAACTCCATACGGTTACGAACAAGATTGACCTGATCCGGTTGATTTTGGATGAGGGGACGAAGCTGTCCGGAGCGATTGCGGGGTGCGTGGTTCTGTCCGGAGATCTGCGGGGAAAGAAGTCCGAGCTTTTTCCGGCCGGTGTCACCAGAGGGCTTGCCGGGAAGATTCACGATGAGATCCGGACTCGGGCCGCGGACGGAGTCTATGCCTGCGAATCCCTTGAAAAGATTCCGGGAGCGGAAGAAGAGGGGATACGCTTCTGTATCTGTTTCCCGCTGGCGTTCCGAAATCGGCAATCGGGCCTCTTCTATTGTTTTTTCAGCGAAATACCTCCGGAATCGGAATCACGGATTCAGGGAATCCGGCTTTTTTCGGATCATGCCGCGACGGCGATCGGGAATCTGCTGGTCAAGGAGGAAAAGGAGCAGCAGATTCGGCAGTTGAATATCTTGAATGAGGCCACGATTTCCCTTTCCGCCGAATCCACCATGGATTCTCTGTTCCAGGGGATAGCCGACCATGGGCGATACCTTCTTCGTTCGGAAGCCGCCATTCTGATCGTTCTCCGACCGGAATCCCGTGAGATCGAGGAGGTTTTCCTGTCCGGAGGTCTCAAGCGCGAGTCCCTGAATCTCCGGAAAACGATCGGATCGGCCCTTTCGGAGATGCTGGACTCCCGCCAGGTTCTGAATCTCTGTTTCGAGGATCAGGAAAGGGAGACCTCGGACCTTCCCTTTTCCGTCCCGGGAGGGTGTTGCCTGCTGGCGGTCCCCCTGTATTGTAGCCAGGATACTCCCGTCGGTCTTCTTGTCGTGATGAACAAGGTCGGTGGAGAGGTCTTCCACAGCCTGGATATGGACCTGCTCCTGACCTATTCCTTCCAGGTCGTTCTCGCAATCGAAAACGCCAGGCTTCATGAACATACCCGCAGGTTGGCGATCACGGATGGTTTAACGGGTCTTCTGAATCACCGGGAGTTCCAGAACCGGTTGGAGGCGGAGACGCGGCGGTCTGAGCGGTACAATCGTCCTCTCGCCCTTGTGATGATCGACATCGATCATTTTAAGACCTTCAACGACCGGTTCGGACACCAGGTGGGCGACCGTGTCCTGCAGGAGGTGGCCCGAACGATCCGGATGCTGGTTCGCGACATTGATATTCCCGCCCGGTACGGCGGCGAGGAGTTCGTCCTGATCCTTCCGGAGACTTCGTACGATCACGCGAAGGTCGTGGCGGAACGGATCCGCGGAACAGTTTTCGAAAAACCTTTCCGGAATGAATCCACCGGAGAGGAACTCCATATCACCGTCAGCATAGGGATTGCCGCCTTTCCGGGTGATGCGAAAGGAAGGGAAGAGCTGATCATGAGGTCGGACCAGGCTCTCTATTTCGCGAAAAAGGAGGGCAGAAACCGTGTCTGCCGTTATGACGAGACGCTGAAATCCATGATTGAGACGAAAGATGATTACCTTGAGGAGATCCTGATTGATGCGAAGCTTAAGGTCATGCGGGATCTGGCCGCCGCCGTGGACGCCAAAAACATCTTTACGCGGGGGCATTCAGATGAAGTGGTACATTATGCCGTGACCCTCGCTGAGTCTCTGAATTTGTCTCCGGGTGAGATCGAAGGGGTACGCCTTGCCGGAATTCTGCACGATATCGGGACCGTGAGTGTTCCCGAAGAGATCCTGAACAAGCCGGGGCCGTTGAATGAAGAGGAAAAGCTGATCATCCAGGGACATCCGGAAGTCGGCGAGATGATTCTGAGGAAGGTCAGCCAACTGGAGAGTATTATTCCCGCCATTTTATCTCACCACGAGCGGTACGACGGTAAGGGATACCCCCACGGAATCAAGGGTAAGCAAATTCCTCTTACGGCCCGGATCCTTGCCGTGGTGGAGGCCTTCCAGGCGATGACCTCGGATCGTCCCTATCGGCGCGGTCTTTCCCGGGAGAGGGCCTGTCGGGAGCTTCTGAAACAGGCAGGGAAGCAGTTCGATCCTGAGATCGTCAAGGTCTTCGTCAATTCGGTCCGGTCCGGTCATTGCTGAATCCGGGGGCGGAGGCTACGGCAGGATACGGATTTTCCCTGAAGGATCCTCCGTGAAACGTCCGATACAATGCGCCGACAGGGTGTTTCTCTTTTTCAATTCCTGAATCAGATGATCCTTCTCTGTGGGAGCCACTGCGATCAGCAGCCCTCCGGATGTTTGGCTGTCGCAAAGGATCAGTCTGTCCATTTCCGAGAGGGCGGGATCCCATTCCACCGCTTCACTCAGGTACTTCAGATTATTCCGGGTACCTCCGGGGATCAGCCCCTTCCGGGCCAGTTCCGGGACTTCTTCTAAAATCGGAATGTCTTCAAACCGGAGTTCGGCGCCCACACGGGAGGCTGTGGTCATTTCGTGAAGGTGTCCCAGGAGGCCGAATCCGGTTACGTCCGTGCAGGCGTGAGGAGAGAATTGCATCATGGCGGCCGCCGCGTCCCGGTTCAGGGTGCCCATGAGGGTACTCACCTTCTCAATCAGCTCCGGACTTGCCAGGTTTTTCTTGATGGCCGTGGTGATGATCCCGCTTCCCAACGGTTTGGTCAGGATCAGGTCATCCCCCGCGCGGGCTCCCCGATTCGCGACCACACGGTCGATCTCGGTCATGGCGGTGACGACCAGTCCATACTTGGGTTCGCGGTCGTCGACGGTGTGTCCACCCACGATCGGAATACCGGCCTCGGCCGCCTTGGATGCTCCTCCCTGGAGGATTTGGGTGAGGATCTCCAGGGGAAGTTCCTTGGGGAAGCCGATGATGTTCAGGGCAAAGAGGGGCTCACATCCCATGGCGTAGATATCGGACAGGGAATTCGCCGCGGCGATTTCTCCGAACCGGAAGGGATCATCCACCACGGGGGTGAAATAGTCCACACTCTGAACCAATGCCTGCCGGTCGTTGATTCGATACACCGCGCAGTCGTCGGCCGTATTGCTCCCGATCAGAAGATTCGGGTCATTGATTTCAGGCAGCTGGCCCAGTACCTGGGCCAGGTCCGAAGGACTGAGCTTGCAGGCTCAGCCCGCCCCGTGCGAAAGTTGAGTCAGCCGGGTCTTTCTGAAAAAACGCATGGTTTACTCCTTGTGATTCTTCCCCTGAATATATACAATACCTTCGCTCCAAAATCAAATGTTTTACCCGGCTGAGGAGGGGAAGAGTCATGACTGATCTGGGCGACAGAATCCGTATTGTCCTGAATCGTCCGCAACATCCGGGAAATGTGGGGGCGGCGGCCCGGGCCATGAAAAACATGGGCCTTCGACGGCTGCGGCTGGTTTCTCCCTGTGATCACCATTCCGACCTTGCCGAGTGGATGGCCGTTTCAGCGCGTGATATTCTGCGCCGAGCAGAGGTCTATGACGATCTTGCAGCGGCTCTTTCCGGGTCCAGCCTGGTCATTGGAACCGTCCCTCCGGACCGGAAGCGGTTTTCCGGCGAGGTTCTTCGGCCGAAAGAACTGGGCGGAGTTCTCCGTACTTTTTCTTCTTCCGGCCGGGTTTCCATTCTGTTCGGACCGGAGGACCATGGTCTTTCCAACCGGGAACTCGATCTCTGCCAGGCTTTTCTCTGTATCCCTTCCAGTCCCGACTTCCCATCCTTGAACCTGGCACAGGCGGTTATGGTGGTTGCCTATGAAATCCATGTTTCGGATCCCGTGGGGGAAAACGATTCTCTCCCCCGAAGGAATCCGGCGGATTTCGATTCTCTGGAGGGGATGTACTGCCAACTTCAGGAGACCCTGGCCGGAATCGGATTCCTCAACCGGGAGAACCCCTCACACATCATGCGGGATTTCCGGAGAATATTCGGAAGGGCTCGTCTGGACGAGAGGGAGATCCGGATCCTTCGCGGAATGTTCCGCCAGATCCAGTGGGCTGCAGGGGCGAGGAACCCGATGGACGGATAGGAAGTTGACCACCCCTTTCCGGAAAAAGCGATTGGCAACCTCCCTGCATTGTGCTATGATCGTTTTCGATCCGTGATCAGTGAAGCGCCCCCGCTCAATGGATCCTCTTTGAGCCCGGAATCCTGAAAAATGAAAAAAGGTCGGATGTCCAGAACAAGAAAAAAGAAGGACCCGTCCGGAAAACAACGGAACACCAGAGCGGTTCTGGCCATGGTTTTTTTCCTCTCCGCTGTTTTTCTCCTGTTTAACACCTTTCTTGGAAGTAAAAGCATTTTCCAGCTCCGACGGATGCAGGAGGAAAAGGAGTTCTGGATTCATGAGAATCTCTGTCGGAAGACGGAGAACCGGCGGTTGATGGAGCAGATCCGGGCGGTCCGGGAAAGCCCGTTTTCCATCGAAAAGTTTGCGCGGGAAGAGTTGGGGATGGTCCGAGAAGATGAGATTGTCTACCTCTTTGATCCTCACAAAATTCAGACGGAAGAACCGTCGGCGGGTTCCGACCCTTGATCCGCGATCCCGAATTCTCCATCGGGACCGGATGAACCTTGCGAGCGGGAGAAATCGATCATGCCGAAGTCCAGGGATCCGATCTATCTCAGTATCATCTGGCATATGCACCAGCCCTATTACAAGGATCTGGTGAAACAGGAGTACCGTCTTCCCTGGGTCCGAATGCACGGGATCAAGGACTATTTCGATATGGTCTCCATGCTCCGGGACTTTCCTTCCATCCGGCAGAATTTCAATCTGGTCCCCTGTCTTTTAGAGCAGATCCTGGACTATACGGAACATCAGGCCAAGGATCTTTTTATGGATCTTGCGTTAAAACCGGCGGACCAGTTGGACGCGAACGAGCGGGTTCGGATCCTGGACAGTTTCTTCTTCGCCGAATGGGAGAATATGGTCAAGCCCTATCCCCGCTATTGGCACCTGCTCAGGAAAAGAGGATTCCGGACCGACGAAGATCACCTGAAAAGAGTGGAGAAGCTCTTTAACGTTCAGGATTTCCTGGATCTTCAAGTCTGGTTCAACCTGACCTGGTTCGATCCCCTGTTTAAAAGAACGGATCCTTTTCTTCACTCACTTTTGCAGAAAGGGGAGGATTTCACCGAAGAAGAGAAGGGACGTCTTCTGAAGAAACAGATTCAGGTGATGCAGAGAATTATCCCGGAATACAAGGCATTGTACACCTCCGGTCAGGTGGAAATTTCCACCACTCCTTTTTATCATCCGATCCTTCCTCTGGTCTGCAATACCGACAAGGCCCGGGAGTCCTGCCCCAGGATTTCGCTTCCCGCGCACCAGTTCATTCATCCCGAGGATGCCCGCGCCCAGGTGGAAATGGCGGTTTCCTTCCATGAAAGGTTGTTCGGCAGGCGACCCGACGGGATGTGGCCGTCGGAAGGATCCGTGTCGGAAGAGATTATCCCTATACTTTCCGATGCCGGAATCCAATGGATTGCCACGGACGAAGAGATTCTGGTCTGCTCCCTTCTTCCGTCTCTTATGAAGGAGCGCCGGGAAAAGAAGGATTTTCTCTATCAACCTTATCGACTGGAGGTGGAGGGGAGGACTTTAAATATCCTTTTCCGGGATCACGGTCTGTCTGACCTGATCGGTTTCGTCTACGCGAAGTGGGACCCCAAGGACGCGGCCAAGGATTTTCTCCATCACATCCATCAGATCCGGAATGCGACCCTTCCCGGCCGGAAGGCGCCGCTGGTTACGGTGATTCTGGATGGGGAAAACGCCTGGGAGCATTATCAAAATGACGGTTGGGATTTTTTCACGGAATTCTATACCCGCCTGGAGCGTGACCCCCTGATTGAAACCACGACAGTGCATGACTATCTCGACCGTTTTCCACCGGACACCACCCTGAAACGACTCCATCCGGGATCCTGGATCAACCACAATTTCCGGGTCTGGATCGGCCATGAGGAAGACAATCGCTCCTGGGACGCACTCTATGAGACCCGTGAGTTTCTAAGCCGGACCGAGAAGGAAAAAAAAGGGCAGATTGATCCGGAGCAGGTGGAGATGGCCTGGAGGGAGATTTATATTGCTGAAGGAAGCGACTGGAACTGGTGGTACGGAGACGACCACTCATCCCAGAACGATCAGGATTTTGATGAGCTGTATCGCAAACACCTTTCCAATGTCTATACCCTGATGGGCGAGGAGCCTCCGGACAGGTTGTTCATCCCGATCTCCAGGAAGAAGGAAGGTGAGGTCGCGACGGAGATTACTTCCTTCATTCATCCGTCGATCGACGGTGTGGTCACCAACTACTATGAATGGATCTCGGCCGCGTTGTACAATATCTCCACCGTGGGCGGAACCATGCACCAGTCGGATTCCATTGTCCAGCGGATTTACTACGGATTTGATCTTACGAACTTTTTTCTGCGCCTGGATCCAAGCCAGAGACTGGACCCGTCCCTCTTCCGTGAACTCTCGATACAGGTTCATTTTATCAAACCGCAGGGAAGGCGCCTGCTGGTCGGTTTTGATCAGGGGAGAATTCAGGCCCGTCTTGTGGAGAAAGGGAAGACCGGAGAAAAGATTTCGCAGATCGCCCATGATCAGATCATTGAAATCGGGATCCCTTTTTCGAAGTTAGGTGTCTCGGTGGGGGAACGGGTCCGTTTTTTTGTCCTGGTCAGAAGGAAGAATATGGAACTTGAAAAATGGCCGTTGGGGGCTGATCTTTCCTTTGAGGTTCCCTCCAGGGATTTTGAGGAGATCATGTGGAGCGTATAGAAAATATAACGGTTTTCAGTCCTGGAGATATCTCAAGTTGTTTCCGCGTTGACCGCTGATTGCTGACCGGAGCCGCATGATGAGACAATCCATAATCGGAGTCGATCTGGGTGGCACTCATATCCGCGTGGCGGCTGTCTCGTTTCAGGGAGAGGTAATCCACCGTCGGAAGGAGACAACCGACCCGGAGCAGGGGAAGGACCTGGTGATTCAGAAATTGATCCGGATGTTAAAGCATGCCCTGAAAAAGGAGAAGGATCAGGGGCGTAAGGTCCGGGCGGTGGGCATCGGCGCCCCCGGTGTGATCAGCATCCAGGAGGGGGTTATTGTTTCTTCTCCCAATCTGCCTGACTGGATCGAGGTCCCTCTGAAGCAAATGATCCAGGAGGAAATCAATCTGCCCACGCTGGTGGAAAACGACGCGAATGCTGCGGCCTTTGGGGAGCAGTGGGTGGGCGCGGGGCAGGGGGTCAACAGCCTTGTTTGTGTGACTCTGGGAACCGGCGTCGGCGGAGGAATCATTCTGAACGGGTCTGTCTGGCATGGGGAGGACGGTATGGCGGCCGAGGTGGGGCATACTACTGTGAATCCGGATGGTCCCCAGTGCAAGTGCGGCAATACCGGTTGTCTGGAAGTTTATGCCTCGGCGACCGGGATTGTTCGTGAGGTCAAACGGTATCTGAAACGGGAAGACTCGATGCTGAAAACAAGCTTTCAGGGAAGGGAGGACCTCTTCTCCGCCGAGGATGTCTTTCGTGCCGCCAAGCGGGGAGATCCGGTTTCGCTGCGTGTGATCCATCAGATGGGTCGTTTTCTGGGGATCGGAATCGCCAATCTGGTCAATCTGTTTAATCCGGAGATGGTTGTTCTTGCCGGAGGAGTCACGGCTGCATGGAAGGATTTTATTCCGATTGTCCGGGATGAGGTCAGACTTCGGGCATTTGAGGTCCCCCGGGAAAGGGCCAGGATCGTCAAGGCAAGACTCGGTGACCATGCCGGGATCATCGGCGCCGCGGGTGTGGCGCTGCAGGCGGCGCGGGGGAAATGATAAAAGATAAAAAAAAAGAAAAAAGAAAAAAGGGGTCAAAAAAGGGGTCACCCATTAAAGGTTTCGTCAAGTAAAAAAACAGCTCTCCCGTAA
>CAYZZU010000054.1:0-12192 GCA_964483105.1 uncultured Nitrospirota bacterium | reverse complement strand
AACCCGCGACCCTCGCCTTGGCAAGGCGATGCTCTACCACTGAGCTATTCCCGCTTGTTCCATGAATCTAAAAATTAACAAGAATCAATGAAGTTGTCAAACAAAAAATGAGTCAAAAGTCCTTTCTTATTGACATTTTATGCTGCAATCAGTATATTGTCTGAATTTCAGAATAGGAGCCAATTTTTGAAGATCAGAGGGGTAAAAGGGGTCCAGGACATCTTTCCGGAAGAGGTCTGGAAATGGGAGTTGGTAGAATCCGTGGCGAAAAAGACCTTTGAAGAGCACGGATTTTTCAACATCCGGATCCCCGTTTTCGAGTACACGGATCTCTTCGCGCGGAGTATCGGGGGAGAAACCGATATTGTTGAAAAAGAGATGTACACCTTCCAGGACAGCAAGGGCGTCAATATCTCCCTCCGCCCGGAAGGCACGGCCGGTGTAATCCGGGCGCTGGTGGAACACCACCGTCTGGCCCCGTCCACCGTGAGCAAGCTCTACTACCTCGGTCCCATGTTTCGTCATGAACGGCCCCAAAAGGGACGCTACCGGCAATTCCACCAGATCGGCGCGGAGGTGCTGGGAACCGACAATCCCATGGCCGACGCGGAACTCCTCTCGATGGTGTACCTGTTCTTCCAGAGACTCGGGATTACGGATACAGTGCTTGAAATCAATTCCCTCGGATGCAGAACTTGCCGACCTCTGTATCGCCGGGAACTCAAGAGCTTCCTGGAGAAACGCTCTCCAACGCTCTGCGGTGACTGTCGACGGCGTTCCGTGGGGAACCCACTCCGGGTCCTGGACTGCAAAGTCCCCGGCTGCAGGGAGTCGACCGCCGACGCACCGGTCCTCCTGGGTTTTCTTTGCCGGGATTGCATGGCGCACTTCGAAGAGGTCCAGCGAGTCTTGAACGACCTGCGCATTCCGTTCGTGATCAATGAACGCCTGGTCCGGGGGCTTGATTACTATACCCGTACCGCCTTCGAGATGGTGACCGGGAAGCTCGGTTCCCAGAACGCGGTCGCGGCCGGCGGACGCTATGACGGCCTCGTGGAGGAAATCGGTGGTCCGCCGACGCCCGGCATTGGATTCGCTGTGGGTCTCGAACGCATCACAGCCCTCCTTCCGGAGGGCACGTCCCGTCCCGTCCCTCCGCTTCTCTACCTGGCGGCGCTGGGTCCGGAGGCGCTGAAACGAATTCCCCTCCTGCTTCATCAATTGCGGTCGAGGGGAATCCGCGCGGAGACGAATTACCAGGGGAAAAGCCTGAAGAGTCAGATGAAAAAAGCGGATAAGGCGGGAGCGAGCCTCGTCGGTATCCTCGGAGAAGAGGAGTTAAACCGGGGAACGATCCTCCTTCGGGACATGAAAAACAAGGATCAGGTCGAGATCAACCTGGATCGTTTTGTGGACACCATCGAAAAACGCTGGGAGAGCTCACAGGAGAGATAAGGCGGTATCATGACAAAGAGATTCAAACGGGACAGATATTGCGGAGAAATCCGGGCATCGGACGCGGGGGCGACGGTGGTTCTCGCCGGCTGGGTCCAAAGGCGGAGGGATCACGGCGGCCTGATTTTCATCGATCTTCGGGACCGGTCCGGAATCGCCCAGGTGGTCTTCAGTCCGGAGGTTTCCAGGGAATGTCACACCCTTTCTCACGACCTTCGGAGTGAGTTCGTGATCCAGGTTCGCGGAACAGTTCGGACACGACCGGAGGGGATGTCCAACCCGAAAATTCCGACCGGCGAGATCGAGGTCTACGCCGAACGGTTGGAGATCCTGAACAAATGCAGGACCCCTCCCTTCATGATTGAAGACAACGTGGAGGTTTCGGAGTCTCTCCGGCTGAAATACCGGTACCTCGACCTGCGCCGGAAACCGATGCGGGAGAACATCATTCTTCGACATCATGTCTCGCGGATCACCCGGGAATTCCTGAACCAGAAGGGCTTCCTGGAAATCGAGACTCCGATCCTCACGAAATCGACTCCGGAAGGAGCACGGGACTATCTGGTGCCGAGCCGGGTCAACCCCGGACGATTCTACGCCCTGCCTCAGTCACCGCAGTTGTTTAAACAGCTCCTGATGGTCGCCGGATTCGAACGTTACTACCAGATCGTCCGATGTTTTCGCGACGAGGACCTCCGGGCGGACCGCCAGCCGGAGTTTACCCAGATCGACATGGAGCTGTCTTTTGTGGATGAAGAGGATCTTTATTCCATCACGGAGGAATGGATCGCCCGCATCTTTCGGGAATCCCGGGGCATCACGATCAACACACCCTTTCCGAGAATCCCGTACGGGGAGGCCCTGACCCGTTTCGGGTTGGACAAACCGGATACCCGCTTCGGGCTGGAACTTCAGGATATTTCAGACCTGGCGACCCAATCCGGGTTCAAGGTCTTCACCCAGGCGCTTTCCTCCGGAGGAACGGTACGCGGCATCCGCTGTCCCGGCTGCGGTGGATACTCCAGAAAGGATCTGGACGATCTGACCGAATACGCCAGGATCTTCGGTGCAAAAGGACTGGCCTGGTTCAAGGTGACGAAAGAGGGGATATCCTCTCCGATCGCCAAGTTTTTCAAGCCGGAGTTGCTCCAAGGGATCCTGGAACGACTGGAAGGTACCGAAGGCGATCTTCTGATCTTCGTTGCCGACCGTCCGGACGTCGTCTTTGAAACCCTGGGGAATCTCCGGAATGAAATGGCAAAACGACTGAATCTGATCGATCCCAAGCGGTATGATTTCACCTGGATTACCGACTTCCCGCTCCTGGAATGGAGCCCGCAGGAGAAGCGTTTTACCGCCATGCACCATCCCTTTACGGCTCCGGTCGAGGAAGACCTTCCACTGCTCGAAACCGAACCGGGACGTGTCCGCGCGCGCGCGTACGATCTTGTGTTGAATGGTGCCGAAATCGGTGGAGGGAGCATCCGTATCCACCGGAAAGAGGTCCAGAAACAGATGTTCTCGGCCCTGGGGATCGCGCCGGAAGAGGCAGCCGACCGATTCGGATTCCTTCTGGAGGCCCTGGAATACGGAGCGCCGCCGCACGGAGGGATCGCCTTCGGGCTTGACCGGATCATCATGATTCTGAGCGATGCTCCTTCCATCCGGAATGTCATCGCCTTTCCCAAAACACAGAAGGCGACCTGCCTGATGACCGAGGCTCCCTCACAGGTCGATCCGAAACAACTGGAAGAGCTGATGATCCAGACCCGAGTGGTGGAATCGGAATGAACTTACGCGGGAAAACGAATCTATTCTCGAGTACGCTGGTCACGCTGATGTTGACCCTCGCCTTTGGATGTACCCCGCGTCCGGTTCGTGAGATCACGGACGCGCGGTTTCTCATGGCGGCCGCGAAGAACTCCTGCTCCAGCGTCTATATACCGGCCAAGGTCCGACAGGCTCAGGAAGAATTGCGCCAGATCGACCTGGGCATGAAAGGGAAAATCCGGAAATCGAACCGCGAACTCAAGAAACTGGCGCTCGATGTACAGAATCTGTCCAAAGAAATGATCAACCGGACGACCCGGATCAAATCCGATCTTTACCACGAGATTCAGCAGAATATTCTTCTTTCCATCAAGAAAATCCATGAGGGGGAACAGGCCGAGGCCAACCGGTACGCGCGTCGTGAGTACAAACTGGCCATCCGGAGTGTTCAGGAAGCCAGGGAACTGTCCCATGATGAATGCCGTTACAGGGAGGCGCTGGCGAAATCGAATCAGGCCATAGACTACGCCGAGATGAGCATTAAAAAAGCAAAAGCGTTCAAGAAGGAACTGGAACGGAAACTCCCTGTCTACCATATCGTGAAAAAGGGAGAGACCTTGAAGAGTATCGCCAAAAACTCCCCCCTCTACGGAGATGAATCGTTCTGGAAGGTTATCTACAAGGCCAACCGGGACCAGATCCGGAACCCGGACAACCTCTATCCGGGGCAACAGCTCTTCCTGCCCGCCGTCAAGTAGCAACGGACAGCGGGATCGGGATACCTGCCTTATTTCAGGATTTCCATCAGATCAAAAGCCAGGGCGCCCCCCGGTGCGATCCCGGCAAAACGGACCCGGGCCCGGATGACATCCTGCCTTCCAATCCCCATCTTCCGGATCACCTTTTCCTGCCGGGGCGTGATCTGAATCTGAATCACGTGAATGTACTGGCTGAGCGGACGGGCCGTAAAATGGGTCTTTCCGGCAATCACCTGCTCCCGCTTCGACAGATCGGCCGTGTTCTTGTCGTGGTAAATCCGGTAGAACTTGAATCTCCCCTCAAAAACCGATCCCACGTACCGGTCCGTTTCGGCATGGAGTCGTTCAATCGGAACATCCAAAAAGGTCAGAACCTTTTCACCGGGACTCAGAGGAATCCAGGGGCTCGCGCAGGCCGCGGCCAGGATGAATATCAGGACGGAAAAATGTGCGAATCGATCTTTCTTCATGGCTTCTCCTCCTGGATTCGTTCCGGTTTCTACTACCTCAACGTATGTTGCAACGTGACGGCCTGGTCAAAATGATTCCAGACCGGACCCTTCGGATCAATCTCGCCCGGATGCCTGGAGGGTACGCCGAAGCGATTCACGCGATGACAGGCGGCGCACCGGACCGGTCCGTGTGAACCGTCAGGATTCAGCATCGCCGCCTGCCGGTAGCTGACGCGGTCCACGGCCGGGTTCACCGGATAAAGACCATGCGTCGATTCATGGCAGCCCTGACAGGCGATCCCGTAATGCCCCCTGGAATAGCGCATCAGGGCGTATTTACCGGGCTGATCGATCGGAAATGCGTCCCCCCCCAGGCTCTCCACGAAAGGCGGGGCATGACAATCGGCACAGTGCGGTTCTCCCGCGGAAAGCCAGTAATCCCTGCCGTGGGTAGCCACATCATAGGAGACCGGTTTCCCCTTCGTTCCCTCCGGATCGGGATCCTCAATGATGACGGATCGATCCCCGTCGGAATCCGGTGGCGTGAGGACCGGCTTGCCTTCCCGGTCCACCCGAATCCGGGCGATCGGGGCGATGGTCTGTCCCGTCCGGTCCCAGGTTTTGTACACCCCGCTTTCGGTGTCGTCCCCTTTCCCGGGACTTTTGGGATTGATGTACTCTCTTTTCAACACCTGCTCGGTCACCCCGATCGCGGCGGCAATCCTGGAAAGAGACCGGTTCCTGAGCGTACGCCCCTTCTGCGTCACCGCATCCCGCAGATGATCCAATTTGTACAATGCGCGGGCCAGGCGATTGTGGCAGTTGGTACAATACAGCCCCCGGTCTTGGCCATCCCTCTCCATCACCTCGCGGAGGAGATAGGTCCCGACCGCGTTCAGATGATTCGGGGTTTCGGCCCCGTCCCGGTTCCGTCTCCGGTTGTCATGAACATCCCGGTTCGTGTAACACCCCTTGGCATCCCGGATATCCCTTCGGGCGAACCGGTTTCTACCGTCCCGGGTCAGGGGGAAATCGTCCAGGCTCCGGTCGCTTCGATGTGAAGGATGGCAGAGCTGGCAACCGGAGGCCTGTCCCAAGCTGTCCGGAAGAGGATTCTTCCGCTGGTGGGCCTTGTGCATGGCCTCACTCAAGGGAGAGATCAGGTGGTCGGGCGCCGGAAGGCGGGGATCTCCCTTCCGGATATCCTTCGCGGGAAGGTCCCGGACCCTCCTGGAGAAAAGCCGCCCAATGATGTTGTCGGCGTGACACTCCTGGCAGACCACCGTGTCCCGTCCCAGACGGATATGGGTGTTCGCTCCGGCCGGCCAGTTCGCGAGAAAGTTCGTCCCGTGATGATCGTCATGGATCTCCAGAATCGAGATCGCGGCCGCCTTGAGTTCGGCATACCACTCGGAGGAACCGCGCACGTGTCTCCAGAATTCGTATTCCTCCCGGTATTTCCGGTATTTTGTCCCGTTGGCTTTCTCGTTCGAGTGGCACCGGGCGCAGTTCGGAACATCAATCGGGTTCAGCCCGAAGAAACGAACGACCTTGCCGGAAGAATCGATGACCGGCTTCCCACTTTCGGCATCCACCAGCGTCACCACCGACTTCTGATAGGGCTGCACCATCGGCTCTTCCACATACAGGATCTGGGTAAAGGAATCGTTGAAGGGCGTCAGGGGAAGCCCCAGCGCCTCCCAGATACCGGGATGGGTCAACCGGATCGGCACGTTCTCCATGACCGGAGAGTCGGTAAAGACCACGGTCCCGGTCGGTCCGGAATAACGGAGAAAGCCCCTCCCCACCTCCTGCCCCGTGGGACCCTGATTGTGCTCGATCGGGGTATCCAGACCGATATGGAGTTTCTTTGCGTTGGAGGTGGTCTTCTCCGGGTTGGAACCGGAAAGATCCTGATAGAGATACAGATTGCTGAAATACTGGTTCGGCAGCGAACCCCCCTTGTACCCTACCCCCCAGTAGACCAGTTTCTTGCTGAAGGAATAGGTGTTCGGAACACCGTCCGGATCTTCATGGGTGTAGGCCAGCCTGAAGCGCCTCTTCCCGTCTACCAGCACCTCCGGATCATTCGGGTCGGATTGCAGAAGGACCGGCTTGTCCCCATGCCGTTCGGTCTTCACAACCTGGGCCAGGATGGAGTTATAGGGGGGCAGTATACAGCAGTAGGAGAAATCAAAACCGGTACAATGCATCCCGAGTTCATAATGAATCAGGATCAGGTAGTCGCGGGGCGGAACCTTTTCACTCCGGAAAAAGTCCAGGATTCCTCCCTCGGCCTGACTCTCCAGGATGAAGAGGAGACTGACGAGTACCGGAAGCCACCGCGCGGATCGAAGCGAAACGTTCATTCTCCCACCCCTTTCGGATCCGAAACGCCGTTGTCGTTATTTCTTTTCCCCCCGGTCCCCCGTGATTACGGTTCCGGCCGGAGCGCCCTTCCGGGAGGCGCGTTCCTTTTCTCTCTGAACCCGGTCCGCCTCATCCTGCAGCAACCGCTGCAGCCGGTCCTGATAGACCACAACCTTGAACTCCTTCTTCCGCAGATCCGCGGTATAGTGATCCAGCTTTTCATGGATCAGCATGCGGCGGGTCCTTTTCCACGTGGCCTTGTCGTTGATATCCTGATACAGGGCATCGCGCGTGTCCAGGACCTTGACCAGATGCCATCCCGCCGGAGACTCCACCGGACCGCCCAATTTCCCCTTTTCCAGGGAAAAGGTCAGTTGATCCAGTTTGGGAAATCCACTTCCCCTGGGGACCCAGCCGATCTCTCCCAGGGTCTTCCCGGCATTCGGATCGATCGACACATCCCGGGCCGCCTCGTAGATCGTCATCTTGCCGGACTCGATCTCTTTCTTGATCTTCTCGGCCTCCTTCCTCGTCTTCAACACCACCATCTGGACCTTGCGATATTCCGGAACGGCGATCCGGTCCCGATGTTCCCTGTAGTAGGCCCGGATCTCCCGGTCGTCGGGCGCGAACTTTTCGATCAGGCGGCTCCGGTAGATATTGACCAGCCGGGTCTTTTCAAACTCACGTACCCGGGCCCGATAAGCGGGGTCATGGTCCAGACCCGCGGCCCTGGCCTTCCGCACCATGATCCGGTGATCGATGAAACGGTTCAGTTTCTCCACCCGGTCCTTTTCCTTGCCTCCGGAACGTGTCAGAAGATCCCTGACCTGACCCCAATGAACCGGTTTCTGATCCACTTCGGCTACCACCGTATCGTTTTTCCGGTCGGCATCCCCCGCGGGACTCAAGCGCTCCTTCCAGACCGTAACACGGACTCCCTTCCGCAGCCTCTTCCGGATCGTCTCCACCTTTTCCTTGAAGCGCTTTTTCCGAATCGTGGATTCAATCGCGAGCCGGAGATCATCGGTCAGATTGGTTCCTTCCTTGATGTTTTTTTGATAAAAGGCCTGGATCTCCTTCTCGGTCACCGGCAACTCACCCACCAGGTCTTTCTGCTTGTAGAGGGCGGCCAGCATGGAGTCGGAAAAACGCGCCACATCATGCCGGTAGACCGGATTCTGATTCATTCTTTTCTTTAAGGCATCCAGGTAAAGCAGATCGGCGCTGATTACCTTGTCCAGAATGGTGAGTCGCACCTTGTTTCTTTCCGGCGTCCCCGGGGCGGGGATGGAAATCCCCACGATCGAAGAGCTGTTGATCATGGTGTCGATCTCCGTCAGGGTGATGGCCTGATCCCCCACCCGGGCGATCAGATCGGGCCGATCCCCGGCGTAAAGGACCTGTGACGGAACCAGGCAGAACAGGCCCCAGAAAGAGAGGGTGAACGTAACGAGAATTTTCTTCATCAAACTTCTCCTTGAAAACGCGTGGATGATCCTATCATAAAATATTTCAAAGATAAATCTTTTCATCAGGTTGCCTGCCACCGCCTTGTTCCGGGACGGAACCGGAAAACGGTTTTCCCGGCCCCCTCGTGGGGAGGACCGGCGGGGCGGTAAAAAAATGGAGGGGAAGAGACCTCCCCCTCCATTCGGCTCGCAACCTGCGTCGCCGGACCTTCAGGCATCCTGCCGGTTCCGACCTAATACCCGCAGGTGCTCCCGGCCAGAGACCGGGACACCGCCTCCCATACTGGTTCGGAAACACGTCCGCTGGTCAGGTGTTCCTTCCATTCCTTCTCGGAACAGGAAACCTCATGGCTCTTGTCGTGGTGACAGGAGACACAGACCGTCTTGAGCGGATCCTCGAAAGCCGGGTCACCGGAAACATGCCCGAGCTGGCTGATCTCCACCTTATCCATGGTCTGCCGCGCCACGCGTCCCTTATAGGCGTGTTCCAGCCATTCATCGTTGGTGGAAGAGACCTTGTTTCTCCGGTCACCATGGCAATTCCGGCAGACCGAGTCACGCGGATCCGCCTCGTCCGTAAAGGTATGGGCGAAGGAGACCGCCGCGTCAAAATCACCCTGAATCGACTGCCCCTGGTACTTGATGTTGCGGATGAAGGTGGGAACACCCGCGCTGTTGACCTTGTGACAGGCACCGCACTTGAGCGGACCGTGAGAACCGTCCGTGTTCATGCTCGCGGCCTGGTCGTAGCTCGTCCGGTCGATCGTCGTGGTGGGATAAAGACCATGGATCGACTCATGACATCCCTGGCAGGTGATGTCCTGGTGCCCGCGGGAGTAACGGAACATGGCGTACTTCCTCGGGAAGTTGAACGGCGGGTACGGATTGTTGTCCCCGCTGTTCTCCACGTAGGGCGCCGCGTGGCAGTCCGCGCAGTGCGGCACGCCGGGGGAAAGCCAGTGATCCCGCCCGTCCGTGGCGGCGTCGAAGGGTACGGGCGCGGCGACGCTTCCGTTCCCCTCGCCGTCGAGCTTGGCCTGGGCCGCGGCGACACAATCCGGCGTGGTACAGAAATCGAGGATTCGCACGCTCGGATCGCCGTCACCGTCCAGGCTCACGCAGGCATAGACGCCGAAACGATCGACATAGACCGGGGTCAACGGTCCGCACCCGGTCGGCGACGTGGAGACCTCGATGGTGGCCACGTTCGCGTCGGAATAGGGCGCGTCCAGGTTCCACGTTGCCAGGGCGTCCTCATCGGTCTTGGGATCCAGCCATTTCTCGGCCTGGGTCTCGGAGATTCCCAGGGAGGCGGCCACATCGGCAAGGGTCGCCTTGTTCCGCGCCGTGTCTCCGATACCGTTGATGGCGTCGGTCATGTTGTCGGTCCTCCAGAGTTCCTGGGAAAGCTGGCTATGGCAGTTGGTGCACCAGATGCCCTTATCGGTTCCGGTATCGCTGGATACGTTGTCCACCAGCCATTGTCCGATGGCGTTCATGTGGGAAGGCGTCTTCGTATCGGCGTTCCGGTTCCGGTTCGAGTGGACATCACGCCCCACGTAGCATCCACCCGCGGCATCCCGGTTATCCCCGGCCGCGAAGGCGTTCAACCCAAGCTCTGTAATCGGGTAGCCGTCCATACTTCCATCGGAACGGTGCGCCGGGTGGCATCCCTGGCAGCTCCCGGTCCTTCCGAGGGAGTCATCCGTCGCATTGCCCTTATGATTCCAGTGGATCGCCTCGGTCAACGCGGGAATCAGCTCCTCTTCACCCAGTTCATTCGTGAAGGTCGCCGATTTGACAGCCGCGATCACGTTGTCCGCATGACACCGCTGGCAGATCACGGCCTCATGGCCGAGCCGGGTGTTCTGCGGGATATCGCTTACATCCCCGGAGAGCTGCCCGGTGCTGCAATCAATCGTGGTCGCCGGGAAATTGGCGGTAAAGGAGGTCCCGTGTTCCTCGTCATGGATCGCGAGGATGCTGACGGCCGCGGCCTTCAGCCTGGAGTACCAATCCGAATCGCCGGCCGCGGTGTCCACGTTGTAGTAGCAGTTCCAGAAGTTGATCTCATCCTGAACCTTGGCAGCCAGGGCGGGACGCCCGTTCTGCGGGCTGTTCACGGAATCACCGTCCCCCAGGGAATGGCACCGCTCGCAGTTCGGAATATCAATCGGGGCCGTCCCGAAACCGATGACCGGCTTCCCATTGTCCAGCACGGGGGTCTCGTCCGGATAATTCAGGAGCTCCGCTTTCATCCGTACGTAAGGACGGATGGTGGACTCATCGATCCGTCCGGGATCGCCGAAGAAATTGATGCTGTCCTCGAATGGGGTCAGGGGTAACCCCAGGGCCTCCCAGATCCGTGGAGAGGTGAGCATCACAGGCAGGTTTTCCAGGACCTTCATCTGCGTGTACACCACGGTGCCCTTATCCCCTGAATAGGTCAGGACGTTGTCGAACCCCGCGCCCACGACGCCCGGGCCCATCGGATGCAGGGCGGCGCCGGTGTTTTCCGGATAGACCACGTCGATTCCCAGGCGGATCTTGTCGGCCTCGGCGCTGGAATGATTCGGATTATCGCCTTCCAGACCGGAGTAGATATAGAGGTGGTTCCAGGACGCGTTCCAGTAGTTGTCGTTGGCATCCGCGAAAGAGCCGTTCCCCTGAAGCACGCCGTGCGCGCCGTTGTAATCCCCGTAGACCAGGGCGCCGTTTGCGTCCTTGACAGCCGCGTCGAACTTGGTATTCCACATCAGGAGGGAGTTGCCCTCCACCATGCTGATCAGTGTGCTGCTCTGAGGCGCGCCGCGCCCGTCGTTTCTCGGCTGCGCGTCATGCCAGTATTTCAGGATGTACTTCTTGAAATTTCCGTTTCCATCCAAATCCTTATCCCGAACCACGTAAGGACGTCCCAGACCGTCGGTCACGGTCGGGTCGGCTCCCAGGAGGGTGGGACGTGTTCCATTCTTTTCGGTCTTGACCACCTGGGCCAGGATCGAGTTGTAGGGAGGCAGCACGCAACAGTAGGAAAACTCGAAACCGGTGCAGTGCATTCCCAGCTCGTAGTTCATCATGATGTTGAAGGCGTTCTTCGGAGCCGTTCCGCTCCCGCCGTCCCCATGATGGTGATGATGATCGCCATGATGGTGATGATGATCGCCGTCACACTGCCCAGAGACCGGGAGAAATAAGACCAGCCCGGCGAACACCAACAGTGTGATTCCTATCTGAAATGTCTTTTTCATCTTGTAAACCCCCATTCTGTGCATTCCTTTCCGTATTTCCCCTTTCCCCATATCACAATTCGGAAGGACTCCCCTATCTGCACCACCACCTCCTTTCCGGCCCCTTTGGTGTAGTTCATGAAAAGCAAATCTCATGCCAAACAAGAGACAGCAATGGAAATTCAGCGGCTGTTATTCTTCAACCCCCTGAAATCACGAGAGGAATCCGGGTCCTGCCTGTTTTTGTAACTGCCAGAAAACATTGATAAAATACGAATATTAGAATTTCCTTATTAGGAAAAACTTTTCTCCATGAAATCAGATTCCAGGAATTTCACCGATTTCCGCCGCGAACCGGACATCCATCATAACTGATTGAAAACAAAGAGTGTTTTTAAAATGGAAAATCGGAACACCGCAAAATAGGTGTTTTTATCCGAATAACGAGGTATATGAAAAAATTTTCCGTCTCATCGTGCAGATGCAATGTGACAAACCGCACAAAAGAAAGGCCCCGAGAGGGGCCTTTCTTTTGTGCGGTGTTTATGCCTCCACGCAATCCCTTCTACTTCCAGGAATCGGCCACGATCTTCCGCAGCTTTTCGTAGGGATACTTCCGGACCAGTTCCCGGGCCGAGAGTTTCTGGTCCCCTTCCCGCATGAAATGCATCAGCGTGACCGACGCCCA
>CAYZZU010000053.1:0-12668 GCA_964483105.1 uncultured Nitrospirota bacterium | reverse complement strand
ATCCTCGCATGCCAAAACGGTCAGGTCACCTTCCGGTATCTCCATGCAAAAACCGAAAAGAAATAAAAGGGGACAGGCTACTTTTTGTGATCAATGGTCGGTTATGTGAAAAAGAAATGAAAAGGTAGTCTGGGTATGTTTAGCACAAGATGGGAATAGAGGGAACCTTCTCCGGATCCCAACGGGATTCGATCATGCAAGCGCGGGCAAGGGCCGAAGGCCCGGTGAGCGGTGTTCAATGACCCCATCCTTCCATGACCGAATCCCACCGGCAGAAGACGGAAACAACAGCAGTGACCTGGAAAAAGAGAAGAGCTGGGGGAAAGTTGGTGATCCCAACGGGATTCGAACCCGTATTACCGGCGTGAGAGGCCGGCGTCCTAACCGTTAGACGATGGGACCAATGGCTCGGGTGCAAGGATTCGAACCTCGATAGGCAGATCCAGAGTCTGCTGTCCTACCATTGGACGACACCCGAATGAGTCTCAAAAGGTAACAAAAGGGGATTTTTCTGTCAAGAAAAATCAGGGCGCATCCGAGCGGGCTTTGATATATCCGATGGCTGTTTCCATCCGTCTGAGAACGGTTTCTTTCCCAAGGATGGAGACCAGTTCGAAGATACCGGGACTGACGGTCCCACCGGTCAGCGCGACCCGGACCGGCTGCGCGATCTTTCCGAGTTTGAGTCCTTCCTGCTCCATGAGCGTCACGAATACGGCCTGGATCGAATCGACGGAGAAGTCATCGAGTTCGGAAAAACGGGCCTTCAGCGTTTCCAGGAGAGGAAGGGTCTTCACCTTCAGGAACTTTTTCCCGGCCTTTTCGTCGATTTCGATCGGATCGGTGAAGAAATAGCTGGATTGCTCGGCCATGTCCACCAAGGTCTTCCGCTTCTCCTGCTGGCACTTCACCACTTCCGTGAGATAACCGAGTCGCCCGGCGGGACAGGGCCTGGAAAGGATTCCCCGCTGCACCAGCATGTCGTTTAACAATCCGGCCAGACGTTCCGGGTCGCCTGTCTTGATGTAGTGGTGATTGAGCCAGAGGAGTTTTTCGGGATTGAAGACGGCAGGTGACTTGTTGATCCCCTCCAGGGAAAACTTCCCGATCAGTTCTTCCAGGGAAAAAATCTCTTCATCCCCAAAGCCCCAGCCAAGCCGGGCCAGGTAGTTGAGCATTGCCTCGGGCAGGTATCCCATCTCCTTGTAGGCCATGATCGAGGTGGCGCCGTGCCGCTTGGAAAGTCTCGTCTTGTCGGACCCGAGAATCATCGGGACATGGGCGTACTTCGGAGGTTCATATCCGAAGGCCTCGTAGAGGAGAATCTGTTTCGGTGTGTTGGTCAGGTGATCATCCCCGCGGATGATGTGGGTCATCCCCATGAGTGCGTCGTCGACGACGACGCAGAGGTTGTAGGTAGGCATTCCGAAAGAACGGCGGATGATGAGGTCGTCCATCTGGCTGTTGTCGAACTCGATGGGACCCCGGATCAGGTCGTTGACCACGGTCGTACCGGTATGGGGCGCCTTGAAGCGGATCGCCGGTTCCCGGCCGGGAACGGGTTTGACACCTCCACGACACCGTCCGTCATACTTCGGGTCCCGCCCCTCTTTCAGCGCCCGTTTGCGCCGCTGTTCAAGTTCTTCTTTCGAGCAGTAGCAGGGATAGGCCTTCCCCTCCGCCAGAAGACGCTCAATATGCTCCTGGTACAGGTCGTTCCGGTCGGTCTGTAGGATGGGGCCTTCATCATAGTCCAGGCCGAGCCATTCCATCCCGTCCAGAATCGCCCGCACTGATTCGGGCGTGGACCGCTCCGGGTCGGTATCCTCAATCCGGAGAACGAAGGATCCTTTGTGTTTCCGGGCGAACAGGTAGTTGAAGAGGGCGGTCCGCACACCTCCGATATGCAGATAACCGGTCGGACTGGGAGCAAACCGGACTCGGACGTTCTCACTCATGCCGTCATCTCCTGATGAATACCACCGGGGGCCGGGTGTCGGAAGCGGAATTGCCGCACTTGCGTCAATGTTTGACCACCAGGATCGGAATGGTAGATTTCCGGATCACCTTGTCGGCCACGCTCCCCAGCAGCATTTTTTCGAGCGGGGTCATTCCATGGCTTCCGATGATGATCAGATCGATCTCCTGCTCCTTCGCGTACGCGACAATCTTGGAGTAAGGGACCCCTTTGAGAAGAACCGGCTGGACATTCTCGGTGTTCCGGTAATTACGCGGAATAAATTTCTTGAGTTCTTCAGCGAAATAGGCCGTAGAGTTCTCCTCCATCTCGTCGACGGAGCGGTGAGGAATGTAGGATCCTTCCGGGAACGGCCCGGGTTCGACGTAAATCACATGGAACTCGGTCCCGCATCCTTTGAAGAAATTGAAGGCATAATGAAGGGTCTTCTTGGAACACTCACTGAAATCAACGGCAACCAGAACCTTTCGAACCTGGGACATGCTGTTTATCCTTTTTCATGCAAACAGGCGGAGCGCACACATGCACCCCGCCTGTTTTATCAACCCGTCTATCCCATCTTCCCCAGAAGCATGAAGGCAATGACCAGGCCGTAAATGACCAGTGACTCGATCATCGCGAGACCGATGATCATGTTGGTCATAATCTTCCCGGAAGCACCGGGGTTCCTGGCAATCCCCTGCATGGCGCCGTTCACGGCATTCCCCTGACCGATCCCTCCGCCGAATGCGGCGAGGGCTACGGCAATGGCCGTGGCAATGGCGATCACCCCCCTCGTGCTTCCGCCCGATCCCGCCTCTTCGGCGGCAAAGGCCGGCACAACACTGAAGAGTGTGACGGCGAACACAAAAAACGCTGAAAAAATTCGTCTCATCCTGACAACCTCCTTTCCGGATTTCGCGGGTAAGCCGATTCTCCGTCCCGACCCGCCGCTCCCAAGAGGTATCTCTCCCCCACCTCAGTAAGAGCCCCGTGCTTCCGTCCCCGGAACACGGTCACGGACGGGACGCAGATCCGCCCTACACCGCAAGAATAGATCCCGGGGCAGCCCCCCGGGAGGGAAAAACATCAATGTTCCTCCACATGCTCCACGGCCCCCTGAATATACAGAATGGCCAGAAGAACAAACACGAAGGTCTGGACCGTACTGGTAAAGATCATCAGGGCCAGGATCGGAACGGGAATCAGGAACGGGACCAAGCCCGCAAGAATCGCCAGCAGGACATCCTCTCCGAAGATATTGCCGAAGAGCCGCAGGCTGTGCGAGAGCGGTCTTGCAAGGTGCCCGATGATCTCAATGGGAAACATGAGGGGAGCCAGCCAGGGGACCGGTCCCATGAAATGCTTGAGGTATTTGAATCCGTGTTCCTTGATCCCGAAGATGTGGACGGAAAAGAATACGATCAGAGCGCAGGCCACGGTGATATTCAGGTTGGATGTTGCCGAACCCATGCCGGGTATCACGTCCATCACGTTCGAGACAAAGACGAAGAGTGTAAAAGTGGCGATCATCGGGAAGAAACGGCGGGCGTTCTTTTCTCCCATGATCCCCGCCATAAAGTTCAGAACCATTTCAAGCACTGCCTCGAAAAAATTCTGCATGCCCGACGGAACCAGGGACAGGTTGGAGGTGGCGATCCTTCCCAGCAGGATCAGTAGCAGGACACTCACCGCGGCGTACCCGAGCGGCACGAAATGATTTCCCAGAAAGCTCAAAAACAACGGTGGTTCATGCATCTCTTCTCTCCTTGGTCATCAGTGCTTTTCTTTCCGAACGGCCGGCACGCAGGATCCCCTCGATCAGAATCAGGAGGAGAACCATGGAAAAACCGGCGACAATCCCATAAACGTCAAAAAGACGATAATAGATCAAACAGAAGAAAATAGCCGCCAGGACCATGAACTTCAGGAATCCGAAGACCCCGTACAAGACCCGGCTCGCCCCACCGGGTCCCATCGTCCGTCTGACCACAAAGACAATCGCCTTGAAGTTGACCAACCCTACGGACGCCCCGACCACCATTCCCGTGGCCGTTTCTTTTCCGAACACTTTGTAGGAAAACCCGATCAGGATGCCGAGAAAGAGAAGACCCGGCCATGTCACTCCTCTCGGGGTTGCAAAATCACGGCCTTCTCCTCGCATCAGCTATCCCTCAGTCTGCCCGCAGCCAACCAGGGATCCGGAGCAACGGATGTCCCCCCAGGGGAAACCGGGATCATTTTTCCTTGTTCTCCCGGATGGCGATCTCCATCAGGTTCTTGAAACCGGCGGCAACCCCCAGGACCAGGAAAAACAATGTCAGCCAGGGATCGGTATGAAACCATCTGTCCAACTGACGACCCATGAAATACCCGATCATGGTGGACACTACCATGAAAATTCCGGCCGTGCTCACGGAATAGAGCTTTTTATAAAACTCCTTATCCTCTTTTTTCATGGGTTCAGCCCGCCGCCGGAATCAGTTTCGGAATATTACCATTCCCGAATATTTTCTGTCAAGAATTTATATCTCCTCACACCCTTTTTCAGAGCGTCCCAACATCCTACCGGAAGATGGAAGGACCGGAACCCGGGGTCCGGAGTTTCCTCAGAAACAGTTTGTAGATCTGCCGTGGATCGGCCAGCTCAATCTTGAACATCAGGTCCCCGATGATGAATCGCTCCCCCTCCTCCGGGATCCGGCGCAAATGATGAAGGATATAACCGCTGAGGGTCCTGTATCCGTCTCCCGGAATATTCAGGTGGAGCTGCCGGTTCAACTCGTTTACATCGATTCGGGCATCCACCAGATACTCCTTCCGGCCGATCTCCCGGAAGAGCTGATCTTTGAGATCGAACTCATCTTCAATCTCTCCGAAAATTTCTTCCAGCATATCCTCCATGGTGACAATCCCACAGGCCTCCCTGTCCGCGTTGAGAACAACGGCCATCATCACCTTCCGTTTCTGAAGCTCCCGGAAAAGATCCCGGATCCGTTCGCCTTCCTGAACGAAGAACGGCTTCCGGTCATACTCCTGTACCGGATCGTCAAGATTCCGGAAACGAAGGAGATCAAACGCATGCAGAACCCCCACAATCCGAACCGGTTCTCCGCGGAAAACCGGAAGTCTCGTAAATCCACTCCCCACCACCTGCCGCAAAGCCTGCGATACCCGGGTCTGTTCACCGACCAGGACCACCTGTTCGAGAGGCGTCATGACCTCCCGAACCCGGATCTCACTGAAGTCGAAGATTTTCCGAATGATCCGGACTTCCTCCATCCGGAGCGTTTCACTCCCCCTGGCAAAACGCCGGATCCACTCCAGGTCCTCGTCATCCACAAAGGGGTTCTCTTCCTTCCTCCGCATACAGAAATTCCCCTGAAGCATCCGGTTGAACCGGACCGACACCGTGATCAGCGGCCTGAGTAGAAGGATAAAATAGAAAAGGGGTCGCGCGATCCGCACAGCGGTCTCCTCCGGTCGCTTGAAAAAAACCGCCCGGGGAATGATCTCTCCGAAAATACTGATGACGAAAAGATGAATGACGCCGAAAAGGAGGATCCCCGGAATCATGCTTTCTCCGAAGAGACGGAAAGCCAGAAAGAACATGGCAACCGTACTGAGGACAACGGAGAACACCGATCCGAACAAAAGACTCTGAGACAACACCTGGGGATCGGAAAGAATCTTCAAGAGATAAGGCGTACCTGAAACACCGCCTACTTCTTTTTTGTCCAGAAACATCAGATTATCGGAAACAACCAGTGAAATTTCGGCGGCAGCGAAGAAAAACTCTCCGATCAGTCCGATCAAAAGAATCAGTAAAAACAAAAGGCAGAGTCCCATGGCATCCTATCCGTTCTTTTCCGGTTCGGAAGTCCTGTCCGTTTCAGAATCGAGCCTGGTCACGGTCAATTCCAAAATCCGCACTCCCTCCACGCGCTGTACAACAAACTCCAGGTTCTCATGGCGTACCTTCTCACCCCACTTCGGGAAATGCCCTAACTGTTGCAGAACAAACCCCCCGATGGTTTCAACCTCCTCGCTTTCAATCTCCGCTCCGAAAAGATTTTTAAAATCCTCAAGAGGCATCATGGCAGAAACACGGTACGTTCTCTCATCCATTTGCTCCGAGAGTTGCTCCTCCACATCGGCCTCATCCTGGATCTCTCCGACAATCTCTTCCAGCAGATCCTCCAGGCAAACCAGTCCTTCCACTCCCCCGAACTCATCCACAACCATGGCGATATGAACATTCTGCTTCTTGAACTCCCGGAGAAGCTCACTGATGTGTTTGGTCTCCGGAACATGCAGGGCATGATGCAGAAGAAACCGGGGAAAGGGATGCGAGCTTTCAACACCCTGCCGCAGCAGGGGAAGAAGGTCCTTCGCGTAGAGAATCCCGACGATATGATCCAGGTCCCCCTCAAAAACCGGGATGCGGGAAAAACGGGCGTTCCGAACCTGCTCGATCACGTCCGGGAGGGCCGTCGCCACATCCAGGCAGAACATGTCCGGTCTGGGCGTCATAACCGCCTTCACCAGGGTCCTCCGGAAATCCATGACGTTCTGGATCATCGCACGTTCATAGGCCTCCGTCTCCTCCGGTTGCCGAACCATCAGGTTCTTGAAATCCCGGTCCTGGATCACGGGGGCGGAGAGTCTGCCTCCCTCACGGAGCAGGAACGAGGCGACCTTCTCCACAGAACCACGCAGGGGGGAGAGCAAGAAAAAGAAGACCTTCAGAATCGGGGAAACTTTTCGAATGAAAAGCAGTTCCCGCCCCAGGACCAGAGCCCGGGGGAGAGCGCGCCCCACAAAGAGATAAAACAGAAACAGAATGATCAGAGCGGTTCCCCTGGACCCGCTTTGTGTAAAAGTCAGAATCGTCAGAAGAACCAGGAGGATCAGCAACAGCTGATGAAGAATCAGAAAGGTCAGGAGGGTCCTTCTCGGACGTTCCGCCAGAAAACGCAGGGCAGGATTACCCTCCGATTCCGCCAGACTTCCTGTCTCCGATCGATCGAGGGCGAAGAAGGCCTTTTTCGAACCCGAGATAAACGCCGAGAATGTAATCAGGCTGAAGCTGAAAAAGATGTACAGTGATAAGGGAATATCCAAACGGTTCCGACCTCACCCAGGGTCCACGTAACTCACCGGATCTGTATAGAATCCGTCTTCCCTATTTTGTATACCACGGAACCGCACCCTTGGCAACCTGTACCCTGAGCGAGACCGTACCTGCCCGATTCATACAACCCTTCTCGAGACAAGCCGTGAATAGAGCGCATCTTCTTCTGGATTCGCATCTCGTGTCAGGATACCCACACGTTCCACCAGCTCGATGAAATCAAAGGGTTTGGGAAAGAATCCGGAACATCCGGCCTCCTGGAGTTCATCTTTCACGGATTCTTCCTGCACGCCGGAAACGACCAGAACAGGAAGGGTGAGATGGTACATCCTGATCTCATGGATCAATTCAATACCGGACATCTTCGGCATCTGGATATCAGTGATCAGCAGATTAAAAGGTCTCTTTTCCTTCTGGGCGGAGAGGATCAGCCCGAGGGCTTCCCGACCATCCTTTGCTGAAGTTACGCAATATTCGACCCTTTTCAGGACCAAGCTGAGGGAGACTCGGATCGCGGGATCATCATCAACAACCAGGATATGTTTCTTCATGGGAAAACTCCTTCCTCGGAGGATTCGGCTGGCAAGAACGGCACGGCGACTCACCGGACGCAGTTCCTCCCTTTTTTTTCAGTGGATACAACGGACCGCCTGCCTGAAGCTTGTATCGACTTGTCAGGCTTCCGCAATAAAATGGAAGGATCGTTTAAATTCGATAGGCGCAGTTCAGGATAAAGATGGAAGGATTGCGGACAATAGATCGGGATGGTTCCGTACGGAAGATACTCTTCAGATCCAACGGCCGGTCTAAAGGATCGGGCGTCCCGGTGATGAGCAATATCTGTTCCGGCGAGTCAGGATCCCAAGAGGGCAAAACGGCGGTATTCAGGCCGCCCGCACAACAGAAGGCCAGAAAATCATCAAAAGGGCAGTGATGGGATCCGATACGATCCGCCTGGAAGCCTGCACCCCCATCCGTCGGCTGAGCGGATTCCAGCATCGCGCCGCACCGGCAGGTCCTCCCTTCAGAAAGACAAGGAGAGGGGCTCCCGCCCCCGACCGGACCGATCAGGTTACAGGCGTAAAGCGCAGGGGTGGTCTGGAGAAGAAATAAAAGCCCAACCCCTATCAGCAAATTTCTGAAGCGCAATGTTTGTAGTCGTCTTCTCATCACCGCACACTTTTCCACTCACCTATGGAAATTAGCAGAGGAAAGGAGAGATGTCAAGATTCAAAGTCCGGGACTTCCCTGAATGGGAAAAGAATCCAAAGCCCCTTACCGAAATATCCTGAAGAGAAGATCACGAGTCACCGACGGAAAAGTCTTGAGAAGCTCTTTCTTCAACGTTCCATACCCCTGTTCCCCTGCAAGCAGTTTCGCCAGCAGGGTCTGGATCGATTTCTTCTCCCGGGCCAGAGTCACCAGGCGCGCGGAAACCGCCGGATCATAAAAAGTCCGCGAATAGGACGCCCCATGCCGAAGTTCGGGGACTATTTGCCGGCCGCAGAGCTTCTCGTAATCGGTTACGTTTCCGGAGGTAAAGGCACGGGCAAAAAGTTCAGCGGAACAAAAGGCGTAATGGATTCCCTCACCGGTGACCGGATCGGCCCAACCGGCCGCGTCACCGAGAAGCGCCCAGCTCTCTCCGCATACCCGGTTCGATGAAAAACCCTTGGGTGTCAACGAAGGAATCAGCGCGCCGTAACGGGTTCTTTTGCCGGAGAGCAGGCCAGGATAATGCCGACGGAGAAAGTCATCGAGAAACTCATAGAGCCTTCTGCCGGTCGTCTCCCCCGCTCTGGCACCAATCCCCACGGAGAGGTGATCATTCCGGGGAAAGATCCAGATATATCCGGAGATTCCACGGACAAAAGCGATGGCCACCTCATCCTCAAAATCCCGGTCCACCCAGTACCCGACCGTAAGCGTGGTATCCCGTTTGCCGATCCGCCCCACGACTTTCCGTCGGACCAGACTCTGCATTCCATCCGCGCCGATCAGAAAATCAAACCGATAACTCTTTGCCCCGGCGGTCACTTTCCACGTTCCATGATCGAAGGCCACCCCGCGGACACGCTCACCGAGAAAATCGGTCCCGGAGGATTCCGCCCGGTCCAGGAGAAACCTCCCCAAAGTCCTTCTGGAACAAAGCCGGATCGGGTCTGGAAGCCGAACCTCGCAGACCTCTCCATTCCAGGAGTACATCCGTACCCTCCGAACCGGACGGCACGCTTCACGGAATCCGGTAAGAACCGGAAAAAGATGGAAGGTACGCTCCGGAATCCCGCCCCCGCACGGCTTCTCCCAAGGCGCCTTGGGGTCAAAGAGAACCACTTCAAACCCTTCCCGGCTGAGCAGGTGCGCAGCATAGCATCCGGAAATCCCGGCTCCGATGATTCCGATTCGCATCTCATCCTCCCCGCAGCAGGATGAAATCACTATATCGGAATCACGGCCGCCTGTCCATAAAGAACTCGGTCCCAAATCCAGCGATAGAGACGGACCGGAAGCCGCGTTCCGTCAAAAGAGACAACAACCACACCGCCTGGAGGAGAGAGCGTCAAATCCACGACATCGACAAGAAACCGATTCGGGCCTTCCGGGGGATCCCCCGAATCCCTTTTTATTTATTCCTTTCTTTTCATATGGTTACGAATTAATAGCCCACAGAATAAAATTTGGCACACATATTGCTTGTTCTCCTGAACAGCCAGCGCGTCAGAACGGATGAACCATTTCCAGGAGGAGATTATGAGTCAGACCGCCGCTGTAGCCAAAGAGAGGGGAAGACGACAGGAAGCGATCCTGCCGAACGGAATCGAGTATTACGAGGAGAAGATCGCGCGTCTTGAAAGGGAGGTTCGAAGACTCAGACCGTATCAGAAGATGGCCGTCATCGACCACCTGACAAGCATATACAACCGGCGCTACTTCGATACCCGGCTGGAGGAAGAGATCGCGCGGATGTCCCGGAAAGGCTTTCCCTTCTGTGTCTGTATCCTCGACCTCGACCACTTCAAGACAATCAATGACAACTACGGCCACGGCATGGGGGATCTCGTCCTGCGTGAATTCGCCCATCTCCTGAAGAAAAACCTTAGGAGACTGGATGTGGTCTGCAGAATCGGTGGGGAGGAATTCGCAGTGATCATGCCGGAAACCGACATCACCGCCGGTCTGCTGATTCTCGAACGAATCCTGGAAAAGGTAACGTCCCAACCCTTTGTCATTCAAAAACAGTCGATTCGTATCAGCTTCAGCGGAGGAATCGTCTCCAACACCCAATCCTTCATGGATCACCACCAGATCCTTGAAGTGGCCGATCAGGCGCTCTACGAGGCGAAGAGAAGCGGGAGAAATCAGATCATGGCCCGTTGCTGCTGACACAGCGGTCCGTAGCCATCATTTTTTCATTTCATGTTTTCTCTTATAAAGAGCGCCGTCGATCACGGTAAGCCGAAGGGCGATACGGTGCGGAGGCTGCCGGAAGGAAACATGCATCCGGGACGCATCATCCACAAGTCCACGGAGTCTTTCAAAACGATCCGGAAATTCACAATCATCAAAACAGGAAACCACGTACCGATCCTTCTGATATCGGGAACAGTCGCCACAGATCCTTTCGCGCTTCATCTGTAATCGGAGATAGTGTTCCAGATACGTATCATACCCCTTGAGCATTAGTGTCTTCTCCCGGAACGCATCCGATTCCGAGATGACTTCTTCCACCATTCTGAGACGGATCTGAGCCTCGGCGTCCCCCCGCCTTTTCCAGGTCCGGATCAGCTCCTCAATCCAGGCAACTTTCTGAAACACCGGTCCCCCTTCACGGAGCAGATCAGCGACGGCACCCGGATTCCCGTTTTCCAATTCCTCCTTCCAGGCCAGGGAGATTTCCTCCACCTTCTCGCGGAACCTGGGATCCCCCTCGACGTAGAAACGATCCTGCTGTATCCCCCTGAAGGGGAACCGGATATGACTGCTTCCAGGCTCCAGACCGAACTCATCCATCTGCTTCCTCCCTACCCGAAGACCGCCTGAGCGGACAGGTCATAAATCGGCTGGAAAAAGAGTCCAAAATAGATCAGCGGAACAGCCAACAGGACCAGCAGCACCCTGTACAGGAACGACACCTCGATTCCCTCCGGAACGTCGTCGGAGGGCCTGTCCAGATAGAGCACCTTGACGACCCGCATATAGTAGACCAGGGAAACCACGCTGTTGACCAACCCGATTACAGCGAAGAGGTAGAGCCGCTGATCCACAACCGCCTTGAAGAGAAAGAATTTTCCGATAAACCCGGCGGTGGGGGGAAGCCCGGCCAGAGAGATCATGAAGATCACCATCGCCAGCCCCGGGATCGGCGCGCGCGGCCCCAGCCCGCGGTACCGGAGAAGATCCGAACTGTGGAGGGTATTCTCCAGCGACTGTACAACCAGAAAGGCCCCCAGGTTCATCACCATGTAAACCACCAGGTAGAAAAGGATCGCGCTCCGTCCCTCCGTTCCAAACACGGCAAGTCCCATCAGCAGATAGCCCGCGTGGGCGATACTGGAATAGGCAAGCATCCGTTTGAGATTTTCCTGTCTCAAGGCCGTGTAATTTCCGATCGTCATGGTCGCGATCGAGATTACTTCAATGATGGGCCGCCAGTCCACCTCAAAATGATATCCGAAGGTGACCAGGAAAAAACGGATGAACACGGCGAAGCCCGCGGCCTTGGGACCGACGGAAAAGAAGGCAGTCGCGACCGTGGGGGCCCCTTCATAGACGTCGGGGGACCACATATGGAACGGAACCGCGGCGATTTTGTAAAGCATCCCGGCGGAAACCATCAGGAGGATGACCGTCACCGGGGCCGTTCCGGCGCCGGCTTGGGTCAGGAAATTGTGGATCTCTTCGATCTGAAGAGACCCCGTGAGACCGTACATAAGGGACATGCCGTAGATCATGATCCCCGTGGTGAAGGCCCCGTAGATCACGTACTTGATCCCCGATTCGCTCGACCTCGGGTCTCCCTTCAGGTAACCGGCCAGCACGTAGGAAAGGACGCTGATCATCTCGAAGGAGAGCAGGATCATGAGGAGATGGGTACTGGAGGAGAGCAGGAACATGCCGAAACAGATCAGGACGGTCAGAAGGTAGAACTCCCCCTCGTTCTGTGTCTCAATCTCCCTGGACCGCGAGGCCATGAGCAAGGTACAGGCCGTGGTCAGCACGAAGATCCATTTGAAAAAGACCGAAAAGGAATCGAGGACCATCATCCCGGAGAAGAGCGAAGCCGGTCCGGAGACCTGAATCGACTTCCCCTGCAGGGAAAGCGCCCATAAAACGACTCCCAGCCCCCCCAAACCGATCCACACCAGTCCCTTCTTCCGCCCCGATCCGATAAACAGATCGACGAGAAACATCACGGCAAAGGTCACCAGGAGGATCAGTTCCGGGAAGAGACTCCGCATATCCAGTATATTCTGTTCCAACATATCCGAATCCACAATTTCCGCTTTCTGTTTTCTGTTCCTGATCTCGATTTTCTGATCTTCAGTCTCCAGTCCCCAATTTCTATTCCCCAGTCCC
>CAYZZU010000052.1:0-12839 GCA_964483105.1 uncultured Nitrospirota bacterium | reverse complement strand
TCTCTTGCCTTTCTCCCGAGGGTTGCCGCAAGATCCTGGTTTGATAATAAAATCGCGATTTTTTCGCGCAAGATCGCGAGATCGGAAGAGATGAATCCATTATGACCGTCCGAAAGAGGTGAGGTCGGGTGAGCTGTGGAGACGATCGGCATCCCGGCGGCCATGGCCTCCAGCATGGCGAGGTTGTAGCCGTCCTCACAGGCCGGAACGGCGGTGTGGAGATAGAGCCTGTGGGAAGCGTAGAGCATCTTTAAGTCCTCCCAGCTTTTCGACCGTCTTGCCTGGGGAAGCATCGGGTTGTCTCCGATCAACGTCAGCGGAAAGTCTTCTGTGAGCCGCCGGTGGGCCCGGTAGTCGAGGATCGCATCCCGTTCAACCAGGTTGTTGGCAACCCGGAGGATCCGAGAAATGCTGCCTGTGTAATCCGGATATTCCGACGGATCAATCCCGTGGGGGATGACCCGGCCCGGGATGCCCCAATCACTCTTTTTGAACTCCGAGATGTAGACCAAACGTCCACCGGTTGCCTGCAGAAGTTTTCTGACGTCCGCGAGATAGCTCTCACGGTTGATACCGCTCTTTTCCTCCAGGATCCGTCCGGTGATGGAAACGTGGATCAGCAGAACCTTGGGAATTGAAAAGCGGTTGAAATCGATATAGTCGTTGATATTGTGAGCCAGAGCGAGTGCGTACCGTCCTTTTCTGATTCGTCTTTCAGCCTCTTCCCGGTCGATTAACTCCCACCGGTCCGGAAGGGGACGGACCGTTTCACTCCACGTTTGCAGAAAACGGCCGTGATTCTTCAATTGAATGACATCCATGTCGATGGGAATCCGGGAGAGAAGGTGGAGATAAGGCTGGTGCGCGTTGAACGTGACAATGCGTAGTCTTGACAAGAGTTGTCTCCTGAAAATAATTTCCGAATGATTTTATTCCGGCGGAGCGCAGGGGTCAAGAGCAAAGAAAACGGGACTTCCCCCGATTTAATGTGATGAATCGGGTGACACCGGTCAAAAACATATTGAACCGGAGCCCTGACTCAAAACAGTCCGGTCTCTTGCAGGATCTTTTTTCCATGCTATAATGACATCATTATGTGAAGTCAATGCTTGCCGGAGAACGAAAATGATCCAGGAACAAAGCCCCAGGACGGTTTTTCTCGCGGATGATCATGAGGTAGTGAGGCGGGGGCTCCGTTTTGTCCTGGAGCGGGAAGAGGGATACAAGGTGGTCGGCGAGGCCGGGAACGGCAGGGAAACGGTGGAGCAGGTTGTCCGCCTGTGTCCGGACCTGGTCGTGATGGATATCTTTATGCCGCTGATGGATGGAGTCGAGGCCGCGAAAGAGATCCATCGTGTCTTACCGGACAGCCGGATCCTGGTCTTCTCGGTCAGCGACAGCAGACGCAATGTCGTCGATCTCATCCGTTCGGGCATGATCCACGGGTATGTTCTCAAAAAGGCCTCTTTCCTGGATATTCTTTCCGCGATCCGGGAGGTTATGGATGGGAAAACGGTTTTTCCACAGGGGTTTTTGCAAGATAAAGACCAAAGGGAAACGGACTCTGATGAAAAGGGGCTTCGTTCGTTGACCCACCGGGAGCAGGAAGTTCTGAAGTTGATCGCCGCAGGCAGGAAGAACCGAGAGATCGGAGAGATGTTGTTTATCAGTGTGCGAACCGTGGAAAAGCATCGCCTGAATATCATGCACAAGATGGGTTTTCGCTCCGTGCAACAATTGGCCAGGTATGCCGAGGCCCATGGACTGATTCAGGAAGGAAGTGGATTACCCCGCCGGTTCCTGTAATTCCATCCGGGTATAAAAAATACGTAGAACTACCCATTAAGTTCCCCTCCGTTTTTACCGAATCAGGAAATCAGATCTTAAGGAACCCAATCTGAATCGAGAAGAGCCAGTGACCTTCATGACTGGAATTCTTCAAATTCAATCTCGGATCGTGTGACCTGCCAGGAATGAGCAGTTCCTACCGATGTATTCGGGGGATCCCGAACCATCCCGCCTGGATGGGGATGACCCCGGCCGGATCGGAGTGATCAGCGGTAGGGTGACGGAAACGGTTTCCGGTGGGTCCGTCCGGATGTGAGGTGCGTGGTATGGGAAAAGATCATTCTGTTTTTTCAAACATCGGGAAGATGGGCCTCGATGCGAAATTCATCCTCATCTTCCTGTTGATGCTATTCCTTTTCTCGGTAGCGGGTACGGTGAGTGTCTATCAAATTCGAAGGACCCAGTTGCGAAAGAGTGCGGCAACGATCGTGCAGGAGGTGACGGCTATCCAGAACTGGGCCGCGGGGACGGAGGGAGTGTGGATCAACCGG
This sequence comes from uncultured Nitrospirota bacterium, assembly GCA_964483105.1. Taxonomy (GTDB): domain Bacteria; phylum CG2-30-53-67; class CG2-30-53-67; order CG2-30-53-67; family CG2-30-53-67; genus CAYZZU01. The sequence continues at coordinate 10,500 of CAYZZU010000052.1, read as the reverse complement.
TTTTCTCTGAATCCGGAATTCAGGAAGTTCCTCTCGAAGAAGAAGGCATCGGACGGGACGTCTTTTTACCTGAAGCCCCCCGCCCGTGTCGTGCATGAAGTTTCCGAAATCCTGAAACAATCCGGGAGCCGTGCGGGCTTCCGGATGACCAGTGATCATTTCAGGAATCCGGAAAACCGGCCGGATCCCTTCGAACTGAAGATGATTCGATCATTTAAGAAGAAAATGCGCTCCTCCCGGGAAAACCTGGACGGCGGGGTATACCGATATGCCGTTCCCCTGATTGCCACAAAATCGTGCCTGAAATGTCACGGGAAAGTGGAGGACGCACCGAAGGACCTGGTTGATCAATATGGCGCGGAAAAAGGATTCGGTTACAAGACCGGTGATTTGGTGGGGATTCTGACGGTAACCCTTCCAGTTCCCCCCTTCTTTACGTCTCTGAACGCACTGATCAACCCCTGGTCCGTGTTGCTGGTTTTCATTGCATTGCTTCTGAACTATTTTCTGGTCAGAAAAATGATCATCCACAGGGTTTCCAGGATCGGGGAGGAGGTTCGCAAGGTTGCTTCCGGAGATTTCCGCAGCATGATCCAGGGAGAGGAAGGAGAAGAAGATGAAATTGCATCTCTTGCCTGCGACATCAACCAGATGGCGGCTTCTCTCAGTAACACCATGAATGGTGTCCTGGCCCTGGCGAATAACGTTACCCTGACCCTGAATGACTTGAAGGCCGTTTCGAAGACCACACTGGAGGGCTCCAGGAAGCAGTCTCTCCAGGCCTCTCAGATCGCCACGGCGGCCGAGGAGATGAGCCAGACCATTGCGCATATTGCCGAGAACACCTCGATTGCCACGGAAACATCCGGATCTGCCATGGAGAGTGCGGCGAGTGGTAAGGATCTCGCGGAGAAGGCCATCGTGATCGTGAACCGGGTCCAGGAATCGACCGGGGAGCTGTCCCGGATGGTTGAACAGATGGACAGTCGCGCCTCGGAGATTGGAGGAATTGTGACGATCATCGAGAATATCGCCGACCAGACCAATCTTCTGGCCTTGAACGCGGCGATCGAGGCGGCCCGTGCCGGTGAGCACGGCAAGGGATTCGCCGTTGTGGCCGAGGAGGTCCGGAAGCTTGCGGAAAAGATCATCAAGTCTACCGGAGAGATCTCCGACCAGATCAGTTCGGTACAGCAGGATTCCGCGCGGACAAAGAAATCGATGGAAGATGCCGCTTCAGGGGTGACCGAAGCCACCGAACAGATTCGCCTGGTTGGGGATTCGCTGCAGTCGATTTTCTCCTCCGTACAGGAAGTCCGGGACCAGATCATCCAGATCGCCTCCGCCGTGGACGAACAATCGGCCAGTTCGGAGGATGTGGCTAAAAATACAGAGAAGACGTCGACCATTGCTCGTGAGATTGAAAAAATGACCCAGGAGGTCATCGAAAAGATCGACGGTTTGAATTCCGTGGTACAGGAGATGAACGGTCTCACGGATGTATACGATACAGGCGCCAACGAGGCCGTGCTTTTCTGAATGATGAAAAAACGGCCGGGGAGATGAAGATGGAGATCGAGGTGAGACAGACGGGGCAGAAGACGGAGATTGCCGTGATCGGTGAACTGACTATTCGCCATGCGGCCGAACTCAAAGAGAAATTGTCCGGCCTGATGGGCCGGACAGAGCGGGTCGAGGTGAATCTGGCCGGTATAACCCACATGGATCTTGCGGGTCTGCAACTACTCTGTTCGGCTTATAAGGCCTCTTGTAAACGTCGCTTTGATCTGAGCATCACCGGTAGTTCTTCGAAGGTCGTGAAAAGTGTGACAAGAGATCTCGGGTTTGCTTCAAAAACGGGATGTTGTCCGGAGGATGGTGACGGGATCGGGAAGGAAGGAGACGCATCATGGCCAAGGTCATTATGACAGTGGACGACTCGCCCAGTATTCGCCAACTGGTGTGTTCCACGCTGAAAGGGGCGGGTTACGAGGTACTTGAAGCGGTGGACGGGAGGGACGCGCTGAACAAGCTCAATGGTTCGGAGGTTCACATGGTTGTGACCGACCTGAACATGCCGAACCTGGACGGGATCGGTCTGGTCCGCGCATTGAGGGCCGACCCTTCCCATCGGTTTATGCCGATTATTCTGGTGACCACGGAATCTCAGGATGCCAGAAAGCGGGAAGGGAAGGAGGCCGGAGCCACAGGTTGGATCGTAAAACCCTTCAAGCCGGAGCAACTTCTGGCTGTTGTGAGAAAGGTGTTGGGATGATGGATCGGCATCAGGAAGCCTATAAAGAAGAGGCCCGTGAGCTTCTGTCGGAGCTTGAAGATTCACTTTTAGAGCTGGAAGAGACACCGGATGACCCGGACCTGATCGGTTCCGTCTTTCGCGCCTTGCACACGATCAAGGGGTCCGGCGCGATGTTCGGGTTTGACGAGATCGCGGCCTTCACGCATGAGGTCGAGACGGTCTTTGACCTGGTGCGAAACGGCAGGATTCCCGTGACCAAAGAACTGATTGACCTGACCCTTAGTGCCCGGGATCAGATTCGGGGAATGCTGGATGCTTCCGATGAAGAGGCTCCGGCCGGAGAAGAAACCGGCGGGATTGTCGCCGCTCTCCGGGCGCTCCTTCCCGGTCCGCCGCTGGTTGAAGAAGAGCATTCCGAACAGAAGTCTTCTTTGTCCGGGAATCCGGAGACCGAAGCGTCCGCCTCCGGAGCGATCCTAACCTACCGGATCTGTTTTCGACCCTCTCCCGACATCCTGAGAACCGGGACCAACCCGCTCCTCCTCTTCAATGAACTTCGTGAATTAGGAGAGTGTCTGATTGTGGCCCATACCGATCGGATCCCGGTATTGGAGGAGTTCGATCCGGAGATCTGTTATACCTCCTGGGTTGTGATCCTGACCACGGATCGTGGTGAAAACGCGATCCGGGATGTCTTTATTTTCGTGGAAGAGGACAGCGACCTCTCCATAACGGTCATAGACGACTCCGGCGTGACGATGGACGAAAAATCCTGCAAGAGGTTGGGAGAGATCCTGGTGGAGCGCGGGGATGTGCAGGCGGAAGATCTCGAGAAGGTGCTTGCTGAACAGAAACGGATCGGCGAGATGCTGGTTGATGCCGGTCTGGTGGAGAAAGAGCGGGTCGAATCCGCCCTGGCGGAACAGCGCCAGGTCAGAAAGGTTCGGGAGAAACGACAGAAGGGGTCCTCCGTTTCAAGCATCCGGGTTTCTTCCGAAAAGTTGGATCGTCTGGTCGACCTGGTTGGGGAACTGGTGACGGTGCAGGCCCGCCTGAGCCAGACCGTCTTCGCGCGGAAAGATCAGGATCTGCAATTCATTGCGGAAGAAGTGGAACGGTTGACCGGAGAGCTTCGGGACAACACCATGAACATCCGGATGGTACCCATAGGGACTACCTTCAGCAAGTTCAAGCGGTTGGTCCGGGACCTGTCGCATGAACTGGGAAAGGAGATTGAACTGACGACGGAAGGGGCGGAGACCGAACTGGATAAGACCGTGATTGAGCGTCTGAACGATCCCATGGTGCACCTGATACGAAACTGCATCGATCACGGGATTGAGACGCCGGAGATTCGGGAGGCTTCAGGGAAACCCCGCCGTGGAACAGTCCGTCTTGCCGCCTTTCATTCCGGTTCCAATGTGTTGATCAAGATTTCCGATGATGGCGCGGGGATTGATCCCGCGGCACTGCGTGCCAAAGGTATGGAGAAGGGGTTCATCACACCCGATGCGGATCTTTCGGAACAGGAACTCTTCCAGTTACTCTTTGTCCCCGGGTTTTCCACGTCGGAGAAAGTAACCAATGTTTCCGGCCGCGGTGTCGGGATGGATGTAGTGAAAAAGAATATCGACGCCCTCAGGGGGTCCATCGAGATCAAGAGCGCGAAGGGGACCGGAACGACGATTGTCCTCAAACTGCCTCTGACCCTGGCGATCATTGAAGGGCTGTTGGTGAGGATCGGAGAGGATTTTTTTGTGTTGCCCCTCTCGGCCGTGAAGGAATGCGTGGAACTGACCCGGGAGGATGTGGAGAACGCCCACGGTCGCAACCTGGCCCATGTTCGGGGAGAAATCGTTCCCTATATTCGTCTTCGGGAACGTTTCCGGATCGACGGAGAGCCCCCGGAGATTGAGCAGATTGTCATTGCCGAGTCGGATCAGCGGCGTGTCGGTTTTGTCGTGGACGGCGTGGTCGGTGAACACCAGACGGTGATCAAGAATCTGGGAAGGGTTTACCGTCACGTGGAGGGAGTCTCCGGGGCGACCATCCTGGGGGACGGGACGGTCGCGCTCATTCTCGATGTTTTGCAACTGATTCAATCAGAGGAAGAAGAAGCTGTCTGTGTTTAACGCAGGAGGGGGTCAGACCCCATTCCCCCGCTGAAACAAGCCGATCGGGGTGATTGGGTTGGACGTGCGGGTGACTCCGACGATACCAACGAACTCAATTCAGGGAGAAAACGTATGGGTATTCGACAATCTTACAACAATATGCAGATCTGGAAAAAGCTCGGGGTGGGGTTCGGTCTGGTCGGATTGCTTCTCTTCGGGGTGGTTTGGCAGTACCACAGCACTTTGTCCAAGGCGCTTCATGAATACAACTATTTACTGAATGGCGAGGATGTGATGAAGAGCCGGGGGCTTCGAATCGAGGTCTTGATGCTGCAGGCCCGCAGGGCGGAGAAGGACTTCCTGGCCCGGAAGGACGTCCAATATGCCGGTAAAGTCAAAACCTATGTGGATCAACTGATCTCGGAAGCGGAGCAATTGAAGGCGCTGGAACAGGCCTCCGGCCACGAAGACGATGTCAAGGCGGTGGAGGGGATCCTCCGGGCCGCGAAGCAGTATACCAGCTCTTTTCAGAAGGTGGTCGAAGGGTGGAAGATCAAGGGTCTGGATGAAAAATCGGGACTCCAGGGGGCGTTCCGGGATGCCGCTCACGCCATGGAAAAAAAGTTCAGGAATTTTGAAGTCGGATCTCTCAAGGTCGATCTGCTGCAGGCCAGAAGGGCGGAAAAGGACTTCCTGCTGCGGGGCGAGAAGAAATACGCCGACAGGCTCCACAGCGTCCTGAGTTCCTTTCGAAGAGATCTGGACGGCTCCAGCCTGGATTCCGACCTGAAGAGACAATTAGGGAAAGAGATCGCTGATTATGAGGCGGCCTTTGATCGCATGGCCGGTGTTCGGAAGGGCCGTTCGATACGGGACGCGAGCCTGGGCGTCTTTCGGGATTCCGCGCATCAAATCGAGAAGACCCTGAACGCAAACTGGATCCCCGGCATTATGGCGGATTATCTGCTGCTCCGGCGGCACGAAAAGGACTATCTCCTCCGGACGGCCCCGAAGTATGTCACGAAACTCGACCGCGTGGCCGAAAGGATCCGGGAGAAGATCAACGCGTCCGGTATTTCGAAGAATGACCAGGGGCGGCTCCTGGAATCTTTGAATCTCTACAAAAAGGATTTTCACGCCCTGGTTGACCAGAATCAGGAAATCGCACAGTCCATTGCCGGGATGCGCTCGGCGGTTCATCAGATCGAGCCGGTCGTGAAGGCCTATGTCGAAGACACGGAGAAGAGCATGAAGAGCACCGCGGACAGGACGAATGCCGACGCGGAGAAGAGTGCGGGGGTGGCGTTCGGAATCGCGTTGATCGCGCTCCTGATCGGGGTGGTCTTTGCCGTCATCATCACCCGTTCCGTCTCCGGACCGGTGATCGAGATCCTGAATTTCACCAAGCGGTTTGGTGAGGGGGACCTGACGGCGGAATTGACGATCGACAGTTCCGATGAGATCGGGATCATGGCGAGGACACTCAAAGGGGCCGTGGAGAAATTAAGGGAAGTGGTGAGCGACATCCGCTCGGCCGCCGGCAGCGTGGCTTCCGGGAGCCAGGAACTTTCAGCGACGTCGGAACAGATGTCCCAGGGGGCGACCGAGCAGGCCGCGGCCGCCGAAGAGGTTTCCTCTTCCATGGAGGAGATGGCTTCCAATATCCAGCAGAATGCCGACAACGCCCGGCAGACCGAGAAGATTGCCGTGAAGTCGGCGGAGGACGCCCGGGCCGGCGGGAACGCGGTGACCAATACAGTGAATGCCATGAAGGAGATCGCCGACAAGATCTCGATCATTGAGGAAATCGCCCGGCAGACGAATCTGCTGGCCTTAAACGCGGCGATCGAGGCGGCCCGGGCGGGTGAGCACGGCAAGGGATTCGCCGTTGTGGCCGCCGAGGTACGAAAGCTCGCGGAGAGAAGCCAGACCGCCGCGGCCGAGATCAGCCAGTTGTCCGGTGCCAGCGTGGAGGTGGCCGAGAAGGCCGGGGAAATGTTGACAAAGATCGTTCCCGATATTCAGAAAACGGCGGAACTGGTGCAGGAGATCAATGCGGCGAGTAGTGAACAGAACGCGGGCGCCGAGCAGATCAACAAGGCGATTCAGCAACTGGACCAAGTGATTCAGCAGAACGCCGCGGCCTCCGAGGAGATGGCCTCCACATCCGAGGAACTGGCGGCCCAGGCCGAACAGCTTCAGGGTACCATGGAATTCTTCAAACTTCAGGGAAGTGATGGAAAACACGAGGCCCCGGAGAAAGCCTTGCCCCGGAAAGAGGTTCCATCTCATCCTCCTGTCTCCCGGCTCACACGGAATCTTCACGAGAAGGCGCGGGACATGGCGACCGGTATGGCCCAATCCCGGGCAGCGGGAGAGGCGCATCCTTCCCTGGGGTGTTCCATCGAATTGAAGGATGAGAAAGAGACGGGAGATCCTGAATTCGAAAATTATTGATCAAGAGGAGGATCGGTGATGATCTGGAAAAACATGAAGGTCCGCACAAAAATTCTGATCGCTTTCCTGATTCCTCTTTTGATGATCGTGGGAATCGGTTACAGGACAGCGGTAATCAGTCGGCATGTCACCCGGTATGCCGAACAGGCCCGGGATGAGAGTGTGGCTTTTGCGATGTTGGCCCAGCAGATGCAGCTCGATGTCGTACAGATCCAACAGTTCCTGTCTGACATTTCGGCGACACGTGCGAGAGACGGGCTTGACGACGGTTTCAAAGAGGCGGAAAAGCACTACCAGTCCTTTCTGTCCGGAGTGGGCCGGTTCCGGAAGATGTACGAGGAGGAGCAGAATACCGCCGGACTTCGGAAACTGAAGGTCTTGCAGGAGTGCCTGGATGATTACTACGTCATGGGGAAAAAGATGGCCAGGGCCTATGTTAAGGGCGGCCCCAGGATGGGAAACCGCCTCATGGGGGACTTTGACCGGAAGGCGCAGAAACTTTCCGGAGAGCTGCTTCCCTTTGTCAAGGAACAGACCCGGGAAATGAACGACATGATGGACGGAATCGTCAAGAAGGTGGGGGGGCTGAAGATGAACGTTCTCGTGGCCTGCCTGGTATCCTTCCTGGTTGTCTTCTTATGCAGTCTGGTCCTGACCATGTCCATCACCCGTCCCCTGGCAAAAAGCAAGGCGTTCGCGCTGGGAATGGCGGAAGGGGATCTCACGCGGCAGGTGGATCTGGACCAAAAGGATGAATTCGGTCAATTAGCGGCAGCCTTAAACGATATGGTCAAGCGACTCAAGGGGATCGTCTCCGACGTGACGGCCGCGGGAGAGAATCTGTCATCCATGGCGCAGGAGATGTCCCAGGGGGCGACCGAGCAGGCGGCGGCGGCCGAAGAGGCCTCTTCCTCCATGGAAGAAATGGCCGCAAACATCCAGCAGAATGCCGACAATGCCCGGCAGACCGAGAAAATCGCCGTGAAATCAGCGGAAGACGCCAGGCGGGGGGGGAAGGCCGTGGAAGAGACCGTGGCTGCCATGAATGAAATTGCCGGAAAGATCTCGATCATCGAGGAAATCGCCCGGCAGACGAATCTTCTGGCCTTGAATGCGGCGATCGAGGCGGCCCGGGCTGGTGAGCACGGCAAGGGGTTCGCCGTTGTGGCCGCCGAGGTACGAAAGCTCGCGGAGAGAAGCCAGACCGCCGCGGCCGAGATCAGTGAACTCTCCACCTCCAGTGTGGAAGTGGCCGGGAGGGCCGGGGAAATGCTGACAAAGATCGTTCCCGATATTCAGAAGACGGCGGAACTGGTGCAGGAGATCAATGCGGCGAGCAACGAGCAGAATGTCGGAGCCGGGCAGATCAACCAGGCGATTCAGCAACTGGACCAGGTGATTCAGCAGAACGCCGCGGCCTCCGAGGAGATGGCCGCGCAGTCGGAACAACTTCAGGGCAGAATTGAATTTTTCAAGATCGATACTGGAAAGGAAAAGACGGCTGTGTCAAACAGGTCGGTGCAGACCCAAACGGTCGGAACACGTATTGCCCACCTTACCCATGTCCTGCATGAAAAAGAGCACGAAGCCCTGACCGGGGCAACCAGTCGGCCCCGGGCGGTGGGAGAGGTGCAGCAGCACTCCCCGGGGTATGAAATTGAGATGAAGAATGAAGAGGATGGGCAGGACCGGGAATTTGAAAGCTTCTGAAACAGCGGTGGAAAAGTCATCTCTTTCAAAAAGGAGTCACGATTATGGTGGTAGAGGAAATGACGGAGACGGCCCAATATCTGACCTTTCAGTTGGGTGAGGAGGTTTTCGCGCTGGAGATTTCCAAGGTTCGGGAGGTGCTGGAGTTCACAACCGTCACCAGGATCCCCCGGACGCCGGAGTTTATGCTGGGTGTGATCAATCTCCGGGGGAGTGTGGTGCCCGTGGTCGATATGCGGGCAAGATTCGGGATGGACGCGATCGAGAAAACCGTGAATACCTGCATTGTGATCGTTGAGGTGAATCTTGAGGAAGATACGGTTCTGGGCGCCCTGGTTGATTCGGTGCGGGAGGTGATGGAACTCGATCCGGATCGGATCGAACCCGCTCCGAAGATCGGTACCAAACTGAACACGGAATTTATCCAGGGGATGGGAAAGCGGGATGAAGATTTTATCATCATCCTGGATATTGACAAGATCTTCTCAACCGATGAACTGGTGGAGGTCCGGGATGTCCTGGCTGAGGGGGAGGAGGAGGACTGAATCCTCGGCAATATTCTCCCGGGAGTTGTCCGTCATGGGAAAGACCTGTCTCCGGAATCCTCAACCGAACCCCATGTCGGACCGGGAATTCAAGCGGTTCCGTGAGCTCATTCAGAGTGAATTCGGCGTGAAAATGCCTCCCGCCAAGAGGACGATGCTTCAGGGGCGTCTTCAGAAAAGGTTGCGTGTCCTGAAGATGCATTCCTTCGGCCAGTATCTGGAATATGTGCTCAGTCCTGAAGGAGTCAGGCATGAGCTGGACCGGATGATTGACCTGGTGACCACGCACAAGACCGATTTTTTCCGGGAACCGTCACATTTTGAGTACCTGGTCCGGTCGGCGCTTCCAGAGCTTGTATGTCGCGAAGCAACCGGAATCAGGAAAAGGCTCAGGGTCTGGAGTGCGGGTTGCTCAACCGGGGAGGAACCCTATACCCTGGCTATGGTGATTCAGGATTTTGCCGAGGGACATCCCGGTTTCGATTTTTCAATCCTTGGAACCGATATCTCCCGGGGGGCGATTGAGACGGCCCGGAGAGGCATCTACAGCGAAGAGACGGCGAACCCGATTCCTCCGTTGTTCAAGAAGAAATACCTCCTGAAAAGCCGCGACCCTCAGAAGAAACTGGTGCGAATCAGTTCCGGTTTGAGGGATCGTGTTCATTTCCGTGTGTTGAATTTCATGGATGATGAGTTCGGGATACGCGGGAAGATGGATATCATCTTCTGCAGAAACGTGATTATCTATTTCGACCGGCCCACACAGGAAATACTTTTAAGCCGGCTCAGTGACCGGTTGTCCGCAAAGGGGTACCTCTTCATGGGGCATTCAGAGACGCTCAACGGAATGGATATTCCCCTGGTCCAGGTGGCGCCGACAGTCTACCGGGTGGTCTAAATCACCATGAAGTCATGGGGGGGGTTGCAAGAATAACGCCGTGCTACAGAAGAGAGGAGAGGAGAAATGGGTATACGACGGGTGTACAACAACCTTCAATTCTGGAAGAAACTCGGAATCGGGTTCGGCCTGGTGGGATTGCTGCTTCTGGTCGTGGTCAGGCAGTACCACAGCACTTTGTCCAAGGCGCTTCATGAGTACCAGTATCTTCTGGATAATGAGGATGAGAGCAAGACCCATGCGTTCAGGATCGGAGAATTCATGCTGCAGGCCCGCAGGGCGGAGAAGGACTTCCTGGCCCGGAAGGATCTTCAATACGCCGACAAGGTCACTCATTGGATGAAGCAGCTGGCAGGGGAGGCTGAAAAGATGAGGGTCCTCGAAAAGTCCGCCGGCCATGAAGAGGATATCAAGGCAGTAGATAATATTCTTCAGAATGCGGAACAATACCTTGCTTCTTTTCGGAAGGTGGTCGAAGGGTGGAAGATCAAGGGTCTGGATGAAAAATCGGGACTCCAG
>CAYZZU010000051.1:0-13035 GCA_964483105.1 uncultured Nitrospirota bacterium | reverse complement strand
GGGACCCTTCCGGTTTTGTCTGCATTACCGGAGAGATCGGCGCCGGCAAGACCACCCTGATCCGGGTCTTCCTGAATCAGTTGGAAAAACCGATCCGGGTGGCCCGGGTGTTCAATACCCGGGTGACCGCGAGACAGCTTCTGGAGATGGTCCTCCAGGATCTCGGAATCCGGCACGGTGGTAAAAGCAAGGCCGACATGATCCATGCCTTGAACCGGGGGCTGATCGATATCTTCGCTGACGGCGGACGGGTGGTTCTCGTGATCGACGAGGCGCAGAACCTGAGCGTGGATCTTCTGGAGGAGATTCGGCTTCTTTCCAATCTGGAGACGGAAAAGACCAAACTTTTACAGATCTTCCTGGTGGGACAGTCCGAATTGCGGGAATTGATCCAGCATCCCGGACTGGAGCAGCTTCGCCAACGGATTACGGTGAACTATCACATCCCCCCGCTCAAGCGCTCCGAGACGGGGGAGTATATCCGTCACCGGCTGCGGGTTGCCAGCCTGGATACTCCGCCTGTCTTTCCGGAGGAAGTCGTTGACATGATCCAGACCTATTCCCGCGGGGTGCCGAGACTGATCAATGTGATCTGTGACGCGTTGCTTTTGTACGGCTTCGTGGAGGAGCGAAGAGATCCGGATCTTGGGATGATCCGGGAGGTGATCCGCGACATGGTGGCCGACGGGACCCTCCGTTCTCCGGGAAAGACGGGGGTCGTAAAACGGGACGACGGGGAGAAGAGTCGGGCGTTCCGGAAGGAGCTGAAGGGGTTCAAGGCGAATCTCCAGGCGCTGGAGGCCCGCCAGCAGGTTTTTGAAGAGACCCTGAAAGGACTGATCAGGAACAACCGGATGATTGAAGAGAAAAGCACGGAACTCCTGAACAGGATGGAAGAGCTGCACAGGCGGGAACGGATCCTTGCAGTGGAACAGGAAAGATTGAGAAACCGGGAAAGAGAATTAATGAAGCGGGAACGCGAGGTTGCGGAACGGAGCCGACCTCACGGAGGGGAAAGCCTGCGCCCACCCGGAACCGGAGCGGGAAAAGAACTTCGACGCGGAAAAGCCGGTGAAGAATGGAATCGCGCCAAGGCCCGTTAGACGGGTCCTTGTACAACCTGGAGTAGTCATGATGGATCCTGCGGTGTTGGAAAAAGAGCTTTTGAGTAAGATCCGAAACCACACGGTGAAGGCCGGTGTGATCGGGCTGGGGTACGTGGGGCTTCCGTTGTCCATGGAATTGGCGGCATCCGGTTGCCGGGTAACCGGGATCGACAAGGATGAAGCGAAGATCCGGTCGCTCCGGTCGGGAAGTTCCTATATCCCCGATGTGCAAAACAGTACGGTTCAAGACCGGGTTCGCGAGGGATGTTTCACCGCCACCGGAGATTATTCCGTATTGAAGGAACTGGATACGGTCAACATCTGTGTTCCCACTCCCCTGCGCAAGACGAGGGACCCGGATGTCTCCTATATCGTGGCCGCCATGGAACAGGTCTCACGGTACCTTCATTCCGGGCAGTTGATCATCCTGGAGAGTACCACCTATCCGGGAACGACACAGGAACTGGTCCTGCCCATGCTGGAGAAAAGAGGGTTCCAGGCCGGGAAGGATTTTTACCTGGCTTTTTCGCCGGAGAGAGTGGATCCGGGAAACACGCGTTATGTGACCCGCAATACGCCCAAGGTGGTCGGAGGTGTGACTCCGCGGTGCACGCGAATCGCCAGGGCTTTCTATGCGCAGGCGATCGAGAGCGTGGTGCCGGTTTCCTCCCCCCGGGTGGCGGAGATGGTCAAGCTTCTGGAGAATACCTTCCGGAGTGTGAACATCGGCCTGGTGAACGAGTTGGCCCTGATGTGCGACAAGATGAAGATTGATGTCTGGGAGGTGATCGACGCCGCCGGAACCAAGCCGTTCGGATTCATGCCTTTCTATCCCGGTCCCGGACTCGGCGGGCACTGCATCCCCATCGATCCCTTTTATCTCTCCTGGAAGGCCAGGCAAAGCGGATTCGAACCCCGCTTCATCGAATTGGCCGGCGAGGTCAACGGCAAAATGCCGCACCACGTGGTGGCCAAGGTGATGGATGCCCTGAACCATCATAAGAAGAGTCTGAAAGGGTCCCGGATCCTGATCCTGGGCGTGGCCTACAAGAAGGACATCAACGACCTGCGGGAGTCTCCGGCTCTTGATATCATCCGCCTTCTGCAGGAGAAAGGGGGGCGGGTCTATTACCATGACCCCTTTATTCCCCGGTTCTGTCTGGACGGATCGCGTCCCATTCGTTCGACCTCCATCTCCCCGAAGGCGCTCGCTTCGTACGACTGCGTGGTGATCGTGACCGGGCACAGCGGGATTGACTACCATCGGATCGCCTCCGAGGCGAAGCTGATTGTGGATACCCGGAACGCCCTCAAGGGGGTGCGGGGAGAACATATCTTTCGGTTATGATCATGAACGAACGTTTGAACAACGCCCTGGCCGGACATCTCCGGATGGTCCGGGAGATCGAATCTTCGTTGAAACCCCGGATCGAAGAGACGGCGAAGATCCTTGTTCAGGCCCTGCGGCAGGGAAACAAGGCGCTGGTGATGGGGAACGGGGGGTCCGCCGCGGATGCCCAGCACCTGGCCGCCGAACTGGTGGGACGTTTCCTGACGGACCGCCGGCCCCTTCCTGCGATCGCCCTGACCACGGATACCTCCATCCTGACCGCCGTGGGAAATGATTACGGTTTTGACGATATCTTCGTCCGGCAGGTGGAGGCCCTGGCCCGGCCGGGGGACGTGTTGATCGGGATCTCCACCAGTGGGAATTCCATGAATGTCATCTCCGCCTTGAAACAGGGCCGGTCGTCCGGGTGCCGGACGGTAGGGCTGACCGGCGGGGAGGGAGGGACGATCAACGGGATCGTAGACCTCTCTCTGGTCGTGCCCGCGCGGGAAACACCCCGCGTCCAGGAGGGGCATATCCTGATCATTCATATCCTTTGTGATCTTGTGGAGAGGGAATTCCTATGAATGTATTGGTCACGGGAGGAGCGGGGTTCATCGGATCGATGCTGGTGGATCGTCTCCTGGAAAGAGGGGACCGGGTCATCTGCCTCGACTCCTTCGACGATTTCTATGACCCGGCGATCAAACGGCGGAATATTGAGATGGCTTCCCGGCATCCCGGATTCGTTCTCCTGGAAGGGGATATTCGCGATGTCGCGATGATGGAAAAGCTGGCGGGGGAGTATCCCTTTGAAACCGTGATCCATACAGCGGCAAGGGCGGGGGTCAGGCCTTCGATCCGGAACCCCCGGCTTTATGAAGATGTGAATATCAAGGGAACGATGAATCTCCTGGAACTGGCCCGGAAGGTCAGGCCTTCGAATTTCGTGTTTCTCTCTTCTTCCTCCGTCTATGGGGTAAACAAAAAGGTTCCCTTCTCCGAGACCGATCCGGTGGATCATCCCGTCTCCCCCTATGCCGCGACCAAAAAGGCCTGTGAGCTGATCTGCCACACCTATCATCATCTCTACGGTCTCAACATCACCTGTATCCGGCCTTTCACGGTCTACGGTCCGAGGCAGCGTCCCGAGATGGCGATTCACAAGTTCACCCGGTTGATTGACCGGGGGGAGCCCGTTCCCATGTTCGGAGACGGAAGTTCCAGGCGGGATTACACCTATGTGGACGATCTCGTGGACGGTATCCTGAACGCCCTGGACCGCCCTCTGGGCTACGATGTGATCAACCTCGGGGAAGAGGATACCATCACCCTCAGGGACCTGATCACGCTGATCGGAAAGAACCTGGGCCGTCCGGCTGAAATCGAAGTATTCCCGGACCAACCCGGGGATGTCCCGGTGACCTTCGCCGATATCCGCCGGGCCAGGGAACGGCTGGGATATGATCCCGGGGTCAAGATCGAAGAGGGGATCAGGCGTTTCGTGCGGTGGTACAGGGAACAGAACAGACGGTCGGATCAATCCGTGCATGGAACCGGTCGGAATGAATCCTTGAAATGCGATCCGGAAAGGAATCGATCATGAATATTGCAATTGTGGGAACCGGCTATGTGGGGTTGGTTTCGGGGACCTGTTTCGCCGAATTCGGTATTCACGTCACCTGCGTGGACAAGGACGCGGAAAAGATCGCCGCGTTGGATCAGGGGAAGATCCCGATTTTTGAACCCGGCCTGGAGGATATGGTGAAGAAAAACGTCCGGGCGGGGCGGCTTTCCTTTACCACGGATCTGAAAGAGGCGGTCGAGAAATCGCTGGTGATCTTCATCGCGGTGGGGACCCCTCAGGATGGGGATGGTTCGGCCGACCTGTCCTATGTGAAGGAGGTGGCGAGCGGTATCGGGCGGTTCATGAACGGGTACAAGGTGATCGTGGACAAGAGTACCGTACCGGTCGGAACCGGCAAGTGGGTGCAGAAGATCATCCGGGAGCAGCAGGCGGAGCCCCACACCTTTGACGTGGTCTCGAACCCCGAATTCCTCCGGGAGGGATCGGCCATCGAGGATTTCATGCGACCCAACCGTGTGGTGATCGGGACCGACAGCGAGCAGGCGCAGGCCATCATGCGCGATCTCTACAAGCCCCTTTTCCTCATTGAGACCCCCATGGTCTTCACCACCGTGGAGAGTGCGGAGATGATCAAATACGCCTCCAACGCCTTTCTGGCGGTCAAGATTTCCTTCATCAATGAGATCGCCAATCTTTGTGAGAAGGTAGGGGCCGATGTCCATCACGTAGCCAAGGGGATCGGACTGGACCGCAGGATCGGATCCAAGTTTCTTCATCCGGGGCCCGGATACGGTGGTTCCTGCTTTCCCAAGGATACCTCGGCCCTGGCGCGGCTCGGGGAGAAGCACGGCGCTCCCCTGAAGATCGTCACCTCGGCCATGGAAGTCAACGAGGCTCAGAAACGGAAGATGGTCGACAAGATCGAATCGGCGGTGGGGGACCTTTCAGGCAGGACCATCGGGATGTTGGGGCTTTCCTTCAAACCGAATACGGACGACATGCGCGAGGCGGCCTCCCTGGTGATCATCCGGGGGCTGCAGAAGAAGGGGGCGGTCATCCGGGCCTACGATCCCGAAGCCATGGAAGCGACAAAGAGGCTCGTTGATGACGTGGTCTATTGCGGGGACCCCTATGAAGTGGCCGAGGGTTCCGACGCGCTGGTATTCGTCACCGAGTGGAACCAGTTCCGCATGCTGGACATGGAGAGGATCAAGACGCTCCTGAGACGACCCGTGGTCATTGATTTGAGGAACATCTATGAACCGGCGGCCATGAAGAAATGGGGGTTTGACTATGTCTGTCTCGGGAGATCCTGAGTAGTGACCGGGGAGGTTCGAATCAACCCGTGGGAAAGGAGGATCAATGGCCAAGACACTGGTGACGGGGGGCGCCGGCTTCATCGGCTCCCATGTGGTGGATGAAATGCTGAAAAACGGGTTTGAGGTTGTGGTCGTGGATGACCTTTCTTCCGGAAGGAAGGAGAATCTCAATCCCGCCGCGAGTTTCTACAAAATGGATATCTGTTCTCCGGACCTGGAGAAGATCTTCGAAAAGGAAAATCCCGACGTCGTGCATCACCTGGCCGCCCAGATCAGCGTGTCCGATTCGGTCCGGAACCCGGTACGTGATGCAATGATCAATGTCGTAGGTTCCGTGAACCTGCTGCAGAACTGCGTCCGTCATCAGGTACGCAAACTGGTTTTTTCCTCATCCGGAGGTACCGTGTACGGGGCGACCGAAAAGCTTCCGGCCACCGAGGATCTCCCCTTCTCCGGGATGTCCCCCTACGGTGTGACCAAAATCTGCGTGGAATACTATCTCCCCTATTACAAGGCGGAACACGGGCTCGACTACACCGTCCTCCGCTATTCCAATGTCTACGGTCCGAGGCAGGACCCCTTCGGGGAGGCCGGAGTGGTGGCGATCTTCGTTCAGGCGATGCTGGAGGGGAAGAGCCCCACGATCAACGGGGACGGGCGTTATATCCGGGACTACGTGTATGCCGGGGATGTGGCGCGGGCCAATGCCCTCGCGGTCGAGAGGGGAGACGGCGACTGTTTTAACATCGGGACCGGTGTGCAGACCGATGTCAACCGTCTGTATCGGATGATCGCGGAAGCGCTGGACTTCGACGGAGAGCCGCGATACGGGCCGCGCCGTCCCGGAGACCTTCGCAGGAACTATCTGGACGCCGGCAAGGCGGAACGGATTTTGGGATGGACCCCCGCCGTTTCCCTGAAGGATGGATTAGCGAAGACGGTGGAATATTTCAGGCATCCATGAAGACAGGCAGGGTGACGAGTGGGGCGGAACCCCTCCCATCACCCGGAAGAACGGAGGAGAGCCAATGAAAGAGAACAGCGTATCGCCCGGTATTTTCCGGGCCTATGATATTCGTGGGATCGTCGGGCAGGATCTCGACGCCTACGTGGCGGAACGGATCGGGAAGGCCTACGGGACGCTGGCTTTCCGGAAGGGAGTGCGCAAGGTCTCCGTGGGCCAGGACGGCAGGCTGAGCTCGGACGAACTGGCCGAGGCGTTGATGAAAGGGATCCTTTCCACCGGGATCGACGTGGTCGACCTCGCCGTCTGTCCCACACCTCTTTTGTATTTTTCCCTCTTCCGGATGGATGTGGACGGCGGACTCATGGTGACCGGCAGCCACAATCCGCCGGACTACAACGGGTTCAAGGTCTGCGTGGGACAGGATACCCTGTATGGAGAGCAGATTCAGGAGATTCGCGGGGTCATCGAATCGGGTCACTTCCGTGAGGGAGAGGGGGTCCTGACGGAACACGCCATCATCTCCGATTATCTGGAGTACATGCTGAATGCCTTCCAGTCCTTGAACGAGTCTTCCCCGCTTCACGTTGTGATGGATGCGGGAAGCGGGATGGGCGGCCTGGTCGCCCCTCAACTCCTCGGAAAACTCGGCTGCCGGGTCACGTCGCTTTATTGTGATGTGGACGGTCATTTCCCCCACCATTTCCCCGACCCGACAGTTGCCTCGAACCTGGCGGAGTTGATCCGGACGGTTCGGGAGGAACAGGCGGATGTCGGGATCGCCTATGACGGCGACGCGGACCGGATCGGTGTGGTGGATGACCGGGGACGGATCATCTGGGGGGATCAGCTCATGATCCTCTTCGCGCGGGAGATTCTGAAAGATCAGCCCGGGGCGACCTTCGTCTCCGAGGTGAAATGCTCTCAGGTGATGTACGACGATATCCGGAGCCATGGCGGGAATCCGATCATGTGGAAAACCGGTCATTCCCTGATCAAACAGAAGATGAAGGAGACCGGGGCCGCCCTGGCGGGGGAAATGAGCGGTCACATGTTTTTCGCGGACCGGTACTTCGGCTACGATGACGCCATCTATGCCTCCTGCCGACTGGTGGAGCTTCTGAAGAAGAACGGCAAACGTGTCTCCGATCTCCTCTCCGACCTTCCCGTCACCTTTGCCACGCCCGAGATCCGGCGGGAATGTCCGGATGAGAGGAAATTTTCGATCGTGGAACGTGCCAGGGAACACTTCGCGAAGGAGTTCGAGATCATTGATGTCGACGGCGTCCGGATCCTGTTTCCGGACGGCGCCTGGGGGTTGATCCGCGCGTCCAACACCCAGCCGGTGCTTGTCCTTCGGTTTGAGGCGAAGAGTGAGAATCGGCTGGAGGAAGTGCAGGAATTTGTAGAAGGTGAGCTGAGGAAACTGGAAAGATGAAAAACCAAAGATGAAAAATCAAGATCAAAAGCATTGACCACGGAGTTCACGAAGGACACGGGGAAAACTGGAAAAATGGAAAAACAGAACATCTGAAGCGCTCCGTTCGCCCTGGGCTTGTCGAAGGGTGAACCGTTCATGGTTCGACAGGCTCACCACGAACGGTCAATGGGGGGCCGAAAAAGCTTGAATCTCGGGATAGTGACCTATGGATTCCATGATCAAGATTGAAGAGAACGGGGAAAACATCAGGGACGTATCCGGGAAGAACTGGTACGCCGTCCATACCCGCTCCCGGCACGAGAAGAAAGTCGATGCGGAACTGCGGGGCAAGGGGGTGGAGTCTTTTCTCCCCCTCTACGAGACCCTGAGCCGGCGTCGGGACCGAAAGAAGATCATAGAACTTCCCCTTTTCTCCGGGTACCTCTTTGTCCACATCGTCCCGGACCGGGAGAGGATTCTGGAGGTACTGAAGGTCAAGGGGGTTGTGCGGATTCTCGGGAAGACCGGCACCGAGTTTTACCCGGTGCCCGCGGGGCAGATCGAGGCGGTCCGGCGTTTTGTAGAAAGTGATGTCCTGATCAGTGGCCACCCCTATATCCGGGAGGGGAGCCGGGTTCGCGTCAGGACCGGTCCCCTGAAGGGAATCGAAGGAATCCTGCTGGAAAAAAGGGGGCGGCATCGTCTGGTCATCGCCGTCGACATGCTCCAGCAGGCCGTAGCCGCCGAGATCTCGATGGACGAGGTCGAACCGGCATGAGGTTCCGCAGAGGCGGAATGTAAGATTGCTTCCCGGACGTGGAGCAGGAAATGTTGCGGGGCGGGGTTGCACTCCATCCGTCCGGAACGGTGTGGTCGGAAGCTCCCCACCGTTTTGTGGAGGGCCGCGTTTTCAGTGTTCATAAATTTCATGTAACCCAGAGGGCGGAGCTGTATCCACCGTAAAAAGATATTGATTGTTGGTCGGAAAAGATTGTCCCCTATGTGAGATAGAGATGTTAGCCATTGCCCCGAAGAGAGCATCAGAAAACATTATGCGAGGTCCTGATTTTATTGATCTCCATCATCGTGCGATCCTGGAGGACCCCTCCACTGCGGCCAAGGCTGCATGTGATTTTGTGCGAGATGGGCTGGATGCGGAAAACATGACCGGGGTTGTGGATACAACGCTTTATCTTAATCGTGCCGGAGTGTGATGCGAAATGCTGCGTGAACGTGCACAATTAATCACGCATCTTTCCATGGCGATCGACGCGCTTTTTGAAGTAGTCTCCTTCTTTCTCGCGCACTGGATTCTGAACCGTTACCTGGTCGGGATGTACTTTGATATCTTCGGAAAGATCTACGTGATCAACCAGCGTGTCTTTGCCGGACAGGACCTCTGGATGCTCTGTGTTGTGATTCTTCCTTTCTCGGTGATCTTTTTCCGGCATTACGGGGCCTATCAGTCCTCACGGATGCGTCGTTTCGGGATGGTCATGAGCGGATATTTTTCCGGACTGATGGCCCTCCTGATCCTTCTCGTTCTTATGCACGATCTCTTTCCGCAACTGGAGATCAGCAGGCTGCTTCTGGTGATTTTTCTCGGTCTGACCGGATTGCTGATCACCGTAAAGGAAAAGATTGTCTTTTTCGTGATGCACCATATCCGCGGGATGGGTTTCAACTTCCGGAACGTGCTGATCGTGGGGAGCGGTCCGAGGGCGCTGGAAGTACTCGACGCCATGGAGGAACATCCGGAGTGGGGCCTCCGGCTGGCCGGCTTCGTCGACCCCGATCCCCAGCGGGTCGGAGAAGAGATCCGCGGACACGCCGTGGTCGGGAGCGTGAACGACCTGGCCCGGATTCTGGATGAGAATGTGATCGACGAGGTGGTGATCGCCATGCCCAGAAGCTGGTTCCAGGCAACGGAACAGGTCATCCGGACCTGTGAGACCTCCGGGATCCGCGCGCATCTCCGTTTCGATCTGTTCAGCCCCAGGATCGCCAAACCCATGTTTCACGACCTGTTCGGATTCAAGCTTCTCTCCTTCGAGACCACCTCCACCCATGAGATGCAACTCCTGCTGAAACGGGCCTTTGATATCGTGTTTTCCTCTATCCTTCTCGTTCTTTTGTCTCCGGTTTTCCTCATCGTGATCCTGTTGGTAAAGACGACCTCCCCCGGTCCCGTCTTTTTCAGTCAGGAGCGGATGGGACTGAACGGTCGCCGGTTCCTGATGTACAAGTTCCGGTCCATGTATGTGGACGCCGAGGATCGTCTTCATGAGCTGATGGACCGGAATGAAATGACCGGACCCGTATTCAAGATCGCCGACGACCCCCGGATCACACCCGTCGGACGTTTCCTCCGGAAGTACAGTATTGACGAACTGCCCCAACTGTTCAACGTTCTTCGGGGAGAGATGTCCCTGGTGGGTCCCCGACCTCCCATCTGCCGCGAAGTGGTTGAATACCAGCGTTGGCAGAGGCGGCGTCTCTCCATGCGTCCGGGGATCACCTGTATCTGGCAGGTGAGCGGCCGGAACGATATCAATTTCGAGGAATGGATGGAACTGGATCTGCAGTACATCGACAACTGGTCGTTCTGGGTGGACCTGAAGCTTCTGTTTAAGACCATTCCCGCCGTACTGGCGGGCAAGGGAGCGCATTGATCCATGACCGCCATGGACCACGGATCCCATTTCAGACGGTTTTCGAAAACGGAATTTATGGGAAAACAAAATGGACATTGACATTTCGGCCGTTTCAGCAATCGCCGTTCATGCCGGCCAGGCCATTCTTGAAGTTTATACCCAAGAATTCGGCGTGGAGTACAAGGAGGATCATTCACCGCTTACCGATGCGGACCGGGCTTCCCATGCGCTGATAGCCGGGGCGTTGCGTTCGCTGACTCCGGAGATTCCCATACTCTCCGAGGAGGGGCGGAACATCCCCTACGAAGAGCGGAAATCGTGGGACCGTTTCTGGTGCGTGGATCCCCTGGACGGGACCAAGGAATTCGTAAAACGGAACGGTGAGTTCACCGTCAACATCGCCCTGGTCGAGAAAGACCATTCCGTCGCGGGCGTGATCTACATCCCCGTCCAGGACCGGCTTTTTTACGGGATCGTCGGTGAAGGCGCCTGGCGCCGTAACGGAAACGGCCGGACCGTACCGATCCACGTGCGGGACGTTCCGGAAGACGATGGCTTGATCGTTGTGCAAAGCCGCTCACACCCATCCGGCGAGTTGCAGGACTTTCTCGCGAAACTGAATGTGAAAGACTCAATCGCCAAGGGAAGTTCCCTGAAATTCTGTGCAGTGGCCGATGGAAGCGCGGACATCTACCCGAGGATGGGGCCGACCTGTGAATGGGACACGGCCGCGGGACAGGCCATCGTGGAGGCCGCCGGCGGGCACGTGGTGGACCGGAACGGGAGACCGCTCCGATACAACAAGAAAATCATCAAGAACAGTTCCTTCATCGTGGTCGCGGACCTGTCCTTGCTTCCGTAAACGGGACACATTGATGTGAAAGAGGTGATCCATTCATGAGACTCTATCCAGTCATTTTATCCGGAGGGGCCGGCACCCGTCTCTGGCCGATGTCCCGGGAACACTATCCGAAACCGATGCTGTCCTTTTTTAACGGTCGGACCATGCTCCAGGATACTTTCTGCAGGCTGGACGGACTTCCCGGACTGGGGGATTGTCTCTTTATCTGCAACGAGGAACACCGCTTTCTCGTGGCGGAGCAGGTCCGGGAACTGGAAAGAAACCCCGCGCGAATCCTTCTCGAGCCGGAAGGACGCAACACGGCGCCCGCCCTGACTCTCGCCGCGTTCTATCTCCTGGATCGTGACCCCGAGGCCTTGATGGTCGTGATGCCGGCCGATCATATGATTGCGGATTCAGAAGCCTACCGGAAGGCAGTCCGTGTGGGACTCGAACTGGCCGGGGCCGGCTATCTTGTGACCTTCGGGATCGTCCCGGATCACGCCGAGACGGGATACGGATATATCCGGCAAGGTCCTCTGATCGGTGCCGGTCCCGCCCACCAGGTCGGGAAGTTTGTCGAAAAGCCGGACAGCGCCACGGCCGAACGTTACTTGGCATCGGGTGAATACCTCTGGAACAGCGGCATCTTCCTGATGCGGGCCTCACGCTGGATCGAAGAGTTGAAGAAGTTTCGGCCCGACATCGAGCATGCCTGCCGCAAGGCCGTGAACGGCAGCCGGGAAGACCGGGACTTCTACCGTCCGGAACCGAAGGCCTTCCGTTCTTGTCCGGCCGATTCCATCGACTATGCCGTCATGGAGAAGACCGACCGGGCGGTGGTCGTGCCCCTGGACGCCGGCTGGTCGGACGTGGGTGCCTGGTCCTCCCTCTGGGAGGTCTCTCCGAGGGATGACCGGGGAAACGTCATTCATGGGGATGTCGCCGCCATCGATACCATGAATTCGCTGTTGATGGCCCGTCACCGGCTTTTGACCACGGTAGGAATCGATGAGATGATCGTGGTTGAGACCGCCGACGCCGTCCTCGTGGCGGACATGCGCAAAGCCCAGGACGTGAAAAAGGTGGTCAATTGGTTAAAAGAGAGGGGGCGGGAGGAATACAGGGTGCACCGCAAGGTTTACCGTCCCTGGGGATCCTACGAAGGAGTGGACGCGGGGCCCCGGTTCCAGGTAAAACGCCTGACCGTAAAACCGGGCGCTCAACTTTCCCTGCAGATGCACTACCACCGTGCCGAGCACTGGATCGTCGTCAGGGGAACCGCCAAAGTCACCGTGGGAGAACGGGTCTTCGTGTTGTCGGAAAACCAGTCCACCTATATCCCTCTCGGAGAGAAGCACCGCCTGGCGAATCCAGGAACCATTCCCCTGGAGATCATCGAAGTCCAGTCCGGAAGCTACCTGGGCGAGGACGATATCGAACGCTTCGCCGACGTCTATGACCGTTGCCGGGGGGAGGAACAACCTGAAGATCAGGCTGGAGACTGAAGCCTGTTCCATCCCCTTTCCCCTGGTGTTGATCACTTGAGCGGTTTAAACCGTTCAAGCGGCTTAAATGATGTGACCCTCTCCCGTTGAGGCTGTGTCGTAATAGCCAACCCGGAGAGAAAATGAAAATTTTTCTCCACATTGCGGTCAATAGAGTAATGTCATAGGGAACGGTTAGTAAGATATGGCTTCATTCCAACGATCTTCCCCCACTTTTCTTTGTGGCTGTTAATTGCGGCACAGTCTCGTTGGGGAGAGGTCTCCTGTATTTATCCCCTCTCCCCGCCGGGGGAGAGGTCTCCTGT
>CAYZZU010000050.1:0-13546 GCA_964483105.1 uncultured Nitrospirota bacterium | reverse complement strand
CCATGCCCCGCTTCGTGATGTCGAGCTTCTTCCCGGAGGTGTTGAAGTCCATCCCTACGGGGGTCTTGAAAATCCCGACGGAGACCTTCGCCGCCTTGTTGAACTTGTACCCCACCACGGCGTCCTTGATGATCTGCGGCAGGAGATTAATGTTTGAGCTGTCTGTTTTATTGAAATCGATCTGGAGCTTGCTGAAGACCTGCCCCCATTTCACCTTGTAGCCGATACGAATCCGATCGCCCCCGAAGCGAAGCCCGTCGTCGGTGTCGGTTTCAGCCGACATGAGCCCGTCCCCGGACTCGGCCGTCATCTGGGAGAATCCGAAAAGCGTAAGTTTGAGCGTCTGGCCGGCCACGTCTTTCTTGAAAATCCCCACTGCCCCGGCTGTTCCGGGGAAGGAAGCCACGGCAAAAAGCCCGGCTACCATCCATATCCCTGCTGCGGTAAGAAATTTTTTCAATGTTCCGCCTCCTTTCATACGATTCGTGTTTGTGATGCTCTCTCATCAAGACCGGAATGCTTGATCTGGAATCCGGAGAGCATCAGGATGAAAAAAATGTTTTTTACCACCTCCCCCTTGACGGATCTTAGAACTTATGGTTATGTGTTTCTTCAATATGCCGGGTAGTTTCATGACTATACTTTACTGGAAGGATTCCCGGAAATTATAGTATTTTTCTGTATATGTCAACCGTCTTCCAACACATTTATGAATAAATATTTGTATTCTTGAAGATGAACTTCCTGCGAATTCATAATGGTGTACCTAACAGCAAAAAACATGCCTATTTTTCTCGGTGTTTTTGACGGGGGTGGCGGGGAAAATGGACATAACAGAACAATCTCCCTACTTTTCCTGTTCAGGAATGTACAGTTTTGCCGGATCTTCAGGTGGATCCTTTGCTGAATACTACCACATTCACGAATAGGACCGCCTGGTTACGCGCTTTGATGAGACCTCTCTGCAACCTTTCCGTCGTGTCGGTAGAAGTAGACCCTTTCGGTATGTCATCGCAGCTCTGGAAGAGAGCCACGATGACGGGAGGATTGATACCATCCGATTTTCAGACAGGACATCCACGTCGACAAAGAGATCCACATTGCCGGACATTTCTGTACAGTGGGAAAGTGCGGGGTGTTCGGAAATGTACATTTTGCCCCAATTCGTACGGAAAATAATAGGCATGCCCTTTGCATGCTTTGCATTATTATGAGACGAATTCACTTGGCAATTTTCATCGGGTTCTTCACGTTGTTGACAATGTCCCCCAAGATCTTTGCAGCAGATACAATAAAGATGCTCTTCTTCTATCAGAACGGATGCCACTGGTGTAGCCAGATGGATGAAATCCTTCATGAACCGGAGATGGAGAGTCTTTTTTTCAGACGTGTACAGGTGATTCGAATTAATGTCCAGGGACGGGAAAAGACTTCCGTCTTTGGAAAGGAAGGGAGGGATCTTGCACGAGAGTTTCACGTCTATGGGACCCCGACAATCATCCTGGTTGGAGTCGGAGAAAAAGAGCTTTTGAGAATTCCGGGTGCTCTGTCGAAGAGGGATTTCCTGGATCTCGTCTACCGATATCTTCCGGGCATGTAGGAGGGGCTTGGTTGTGAAAGGAAGATCGGGACATTCGTAGTATTGAAAGAGGGGTTAGGAGTCTTGATATTAACAAGGATTTGGGAAAGGAGAAGCTCTATGGATGTAAGGGAGAAGGATCGGTTAAAAGGGGTTTCCGGGGTACTGGCAGGACTGGTGATTCTCTCCATGATCATCGCAATGCCGGTTTGGGCGCATGCCGGTGATGCCAAAAACGGGGAGAAGATTATGAAAACCCGGAAACTGGGGAACTGCATTGCCTGTCATTACCTTCCCGGTGTAGAGTCTCCGGGGGATATCGGGCCGAATCTGGTGGAGGCGATGCAGGGGTACACGAAGGCGGATCGCAAGGTTGTGGCGCAGTGGGTCCGGGATGCCAGGGAATTCAATCCCGACAGCATCATGCCGCCATTCGGGCCCAACAAGCTGTTGACGCCGGAGCAGATTGATGATGTGGTTGAATTTCTCTTCACCTTGAAGAAGTAATTCGGAACGGTGGGGAGGGGTATGAGCAAGGTGGCTCAGGGTATTAGGAACGTCAACTAATTTATGTAAGGAGACAATCAATGAAAGAAAAGGATGTAACGTTTTCAAGAAGAGAGTTTCTGACGAAGACCGGTTTTGCATCGGTCGCTCTTCTTTCGGTAGGCGCTCTCGGCTCGGTGATTCCGTCCGGGAAGGGAAGTGTCGCCTCATGGATTGCGCCGCGTGGTGCCGAAGCGGTTGAGGTGAAGGATGTCAACGAGGAACTGAAGAAGACTTTTGGAAATCGGAAGATCGAGATGTCCCACGTAACCATGAAAGCCCCGATCATTGCGGAAAACGGTGGCGTGGTCCCGATCAACATCAATTCGGATCTTCCGATGGAACCGGGAAACTATGTCAAGAAGATCTATCTCTATGTCGACAAGAACTTCGAGCCCTATGTCGGTAGTGTCGATCTGACTCCGGCGAATGGGAAGGCTGCCTTTGCACTCCGGATCAAAATGCGGAAGACCTCTCAGGTGCGTGCGATCCTGGAAACCAACAAAGGAAAACTTTATGCTGCGGTGAAGACCGTCAAGGTAACCATCGGTGGATGTGGTGGTTGATTTTCCCACTCCCTCATCGGAGGGCTGTTCCGGGCTGGAAGATCCATCACAAACCATAGTTGAATTGAGAAAGAAAAAGGAGAATAAAAATGCCTAAAGGAGTGGGAAAAATCAAGATCAGGTTGCCCAAAACCGTGAACAAAGGTCAGGTGATTGCCGTGAAGGCGTTGATTACCCATCCCATGGAAACGGGGTTCAGGAAAAACAAGAAAACCAAGAAAAAGATCCCGGCCTATTATATCAACGACGTGAGTGTCTATTACGGGAATGAACTGATAACGCATTCGGACTGGACGATTGCCGTCAGTACCAATCCCTTCATGACCTTCTATCTTAAGGCCGATAAGACTGCGCCGTTGAAGATCGTCTGGAAAGATATCAAGGGCGGGGTTTATGAAAAGACCGTACAGATCACACCTCAGTAGGATGTGTGTCTGAATATTCCTATCCAATGAGTGGGAGGTAATGGGAAAATGCATAAAAAGATATCGATCCTGTTGAATATGATTGCCGTCTCAGCCGGAGTCGTACTGGTTGTCGGGATCCTTAATTCCTGCGCCGGTACCCAAGAAGTGACGCGCTCCGACGATACGGTCGTCAAGGAATTCGAACCGAGTATGTCTTACGAGGAGTATCAGAAACGTTATAATGAGTATTACGGGGATGCGACCGCACAGATGGCGGAGGAAGGAAATCCGGGTGATTTTCTCATCGATGACGGCAAGGACCTTGCCAACACGGTGGCCGGAACCAAGGGGAAATCGTGTGCGAGCTGTCATGGAAAAGATGCCATAAAATTGAAAGGGGTGGCCACGACCTTTCCAAAGTACAATGCGGAACTGAAGGGAATCATGACCCTTCCACTGCAGATTAATCTCTGCCGGAAGAATGCGATGGGTGCCGAACCGTTGAAATACGAATCCTATGACCAACTGGCCCTGACCATGTATGTCAAGTCCCTCTCCAACGGTATGCCGATCAATGTCAGCATCGATGGTCCGGCCCGGCCTTTCTATGAGAAGGGAAAGGCCTATTATTACAAGAGGCAGGGGCAGTGGAATTTCAGCTGTGCCATCTGTCATGTCAAATATGCCGGTTACCGGGCGCGGGCGAACCTGCTCTCGAACAACAAGCACCATGCCGATCACTGGCCTTCCTACCGTCTTAAATGGGGGAAGACGGGATCGCTCCAGAGGCGGTTCCGGGGTTGCATGAAGAACATGCGCGCCAAACCTCTTGCCTACCAGAGCGAGGACTACCGGAACATGGAGCTCTATCTGACCCACATCAACAACGGAGAGCCCATCCAGGTGCCGGGGATGAGAATGTAATGAAAGGGAGCCCACCGCAAAAAAACGAGGATAAGCTTTTCAGAAGGAGAAAATAATGCGTTTGACAAGACGGGATTTTATGCAGATGGCTGGCCTTGCGGCTGGCTCCGCCTGGTTGACTCCGTCGGCGCTCGCCCGCGAATTGCGGCCGGAGAACCTCCTGAAGTTCACGCCCAAGGGGAGTCTTACCATACTGCATACCACGGACAGTCATGCACAACTGGTACCGATCTATTATCGGGAACCGGATGCCAATATCGGGGTGGGGCCGGCGTCGGGCAAGCCGCCGCATCTGACCGGTAAGGAATTCCTCCGGTATTACGGCCTGAAGCCGGGCAGTCTCGAGGCCTATGCCTACAGCAGTGACGACTATGTCGCCCTCTCGAAGGAATTCGGGAAGATGGGTGGGTATGCCTACCTGATGACGTTGATTCGGCGGGTTCGGGAAGAGCGCGCCGGGAAGGTTCTTTATCTGGATACCGGGGACACCATTCAGGGGTCTGCCACGAGTCTCTGGACCCGTGGTGAAGATATGGTCCGCGTACTGAACCACATGAAGTGTGATGCGATGGCCGGACATTGGGAATTTACCTATGGAGAAGAGAGGGTCCAGGAACTGGTCAAGATGATGGACTTTCCCTTCCTGGCTCAGAATGTGCATGATGCTACCTGGGGAGATCGGATCTTTGAACCTTATACGATTAAGACCGTCAACGGTATTTCCGTTGCCCTGATCGGACAAGCCTTTCCATACACGCCGATTGCCAATCCGAGGCGGTTCATTCCAAACTGGTCCTTCGGGATCAAAGAGGAGAACATGCAGTCCGTTGTGGACGAAGTACGGGCCAAGAAGGTCGACCTGGTCGTGGTTCTTTCCCATAATGGGGTGGATGTGGACCAGAAACTGGTCAGCCGGGTCAAAGGGATTGATGTGATCGTAGGCGGCCATACGCATGACGGAGTTCCAAAACCGATTGTGGTCGGGAATACCTTGGTGATCGGATCCGGATGCTACGGAAAATTCCTCTCCCGACTGGATCTCGATATAAAGGGGAAAAAGATCGTCGATTATTCCTATCGGTTGATTCCGGTGATGTCGGAGATGATTGACCCGGATCCGGAGATGGAACAACTGATCCGGAAAATCCGTCGTCCTTATCAGAAAAAACTCGATGAAGTCGTCTGTGAGACGGAAAGCCTGCTCTACCGTCGCGGAAATCTGGACGGCAGCTTTGATGAGCTGATCTGTGACGCATTGGTTGATCACTACGGAGTCGACTTTGCCTTTTCCCCCGGTTTCCGCTGGGGGCGGACGGTACTTCCCGGTCCGGTTACCGCGGAGGATATATACTCCCAGACGGCGTTGACCTATCCCAATACGTACAGTACAAAGATCAGCGGAAAAACACTGAAAGACGTGCTGGAAGACATTACGGATAATATTTACAACCCCGATCCCTATCGACAGCAGGGAGGGGACATGGTCCGAAGCAAGGGGCTCGATTTTACCGTGAAGCTGTCCGGGACCATGGGGAATCGTATTCACGATCTCAAGGTCCGGGGCAGGAAGGTGAAGCCGAATGACGAATTCACCTTTTCCGGTTGGGCCTCCATGGCGGAGCAACCGGGGCCTCCGGTGTACGATGTGGTCCTGGACTACGCACGGAAAAAGAAAAAGGTCCGGGTGACACTGGACCGGCCGAAGTTGGTCTGATCGTTCGAGTTTGCGTAGGGAGTGGAACCTTGATCCGGCCGTCCTGAGACACCCGAATGCCATGGTAGTTCAGAAACCGGCCACCCGGTGTCTGCATGACCCGATTTGAGTGTTGCGGCAGGATGGACCCACTACAGCCTTTTGTCTGAATATTCGATCAGTGACTCAGGTGCCCTTGAAGCGGATTGACTTTGAGGGCACCTTTTTTTTAGAATGGATATATATGAAGCGGAGAATTCTTCGAAAGGCTTCACTTTTCTGGCTCATCCTTTGCTGGGTCTTCCCGATGCCGGTCCATGCCGCATCGGATTCCCTTCCCCCCCTGCGCATGATCGTGATTCCGATGAAACCGCCGTCCCGGATGTATAAGGATTTTCTTCCCCTGAAACGTTATCTGGAGAAGAAGCTGGATCGGCCGATCGATCTGGACGTTGCTCGAAAGAACTCGGAGGTTGCAAAACTCTTTGATAAAAAGGAAATCGACATCGCCTTTGTCTGCCCGACCCTGTATTGTGATCTGACACGGATTGTCTCCGTGGTCCCTCTGGTCAAATTGCGTATCAACGGGAACGATCAGTATCGGAGTGTCCTGGTGGTGAGGAAGGATTCTCCGATCAACCGGACGGCGGACCTCTTCGACCGGACACTGGTCTATGGGAGGTATTACTGTCCCGGTTCGGGGCTTCTACCGAGGATCATGTTCAAACGGGTTGGTTTGTCGGAGAACGATTTTCTGGAGGTGGTCAACCTCGGGAATGATGAGAGCGCCCTCCTTGCCGTAATGGCCCGGATGTTTGACGTAACCGGGGTGCCGGAGATGGCTGCGCGTTCCCTGGCGGACAAGAACCTCAAAATTCTCCGTTATTCCGATCCGATTCCCCAGTATCTCTTTGTGGCACGCTCGGGGTTGGGGGAGCGATTCATTCAGGACGTGAAAGAGGCCATGCTCAGCCTGAATCACGCGCCGGACAAGGAAGCCCTCATTGGAGGTATTGAAAAGGGGGTGGACGGATTCTCGGATGCCCGGGACACGGATTACGATATTGTCCGTGTGCTGATTGAAAGCCTGAACGGGGATGCGGTTGGATCATTATTTCGTAAAGGAGAGCATACCCTTGTTGTGGAGCCTCTCTATTATGACGCCGATCTTTTTCGACGGCTGAAACCATTACTTTCAAGGTTGCGTTCGGAAACGGGCTGGAATTATCACCTGCGAATACCGGAAAGCATAGAGGCCTTTCTGGAGGCCAAGGAGCAGGGGAAGGGTGACTTATACCTTCAGGAATCAGGCCTTTTCTCCAGATTCCGGACCCCCGGGGAAGAACTGCTCGGCTCGCTGGCGGTTGCGTCAAAAGAGGCGAACATCGGTGTGATTGTCGTGTCCGGTACGGGAACGGTGAAAACACTGAAGGATCTTAAAGGAAAGACGATTGGTATTCCGTCGCGCTTTTCCGAAGGAGGATTCCTGGCCCAGACTCGCTGGCTGGAAAATCAGGGTATTTCTCAGGACTCCATCCGGCTCAAGGATCTGGGCACCTGCGAGAATGTATTGATGAGTGTCTATCGGGGCAAGGTGGACGCGGGATATCTGACGCTTGATACGCTCCGGAGGTTGCAGAAGGATCTTCAACCGAAACGTACCGTGATCATCGGGAAGACTCCTCCTCTGGAGGATTGGGTCATCTCCGTCCGAGAAGATGCTCCTGACTTTGTCAAGGAGAAGGTTCTGAAGATCCTTGCAGAAGAGGATCTTCTTCCTTCCGTGAATTGAGCGACCATGAATCTGTTTCGGAATCTTCATCGCAATACCAGTATCAAAACCAAGGGAGTGATCTATGTCATCATATTGATTCTGGTTATTTTCTTGACCGTCAGTGTCCTGGTAATGTCAACGGCCAGAAAAAATCTTATCGAACAGCTCGATCAGTTTCACTGGAGTATCGCGCGAAAAGTGGCTCTGACGGCCTCGGATGCCCTCCTCTCCAGGGACTATGGATTCCTGATGGAGCAGATCCGGCAGTTGAAATCTTCCGGGGAAGTGAGCGGGATGAAGATCATCGATAAACGGGATGTCATTATTGCCTCGGATAAAGTCTCCGAGATCGGGACAACGGATGCCGAACTTGCGGAGTTTTTAAAACATCGGGGAGAGAAATTCTGTGTTCCGGCGAAGAACGGAGCGGATATTCTGATGCCGGTTGAGATCGACCGGGACCTCCTGGGGGCCTTGAAGGTAAGTTTTGACTGGGATGCGGAAGGGAAGCGTATCGACCAGGAATTCGGCCGGACGATCCGGCAGCTACTTTACCTGGCGTTGATTATCTTCTTTCTTGGGACCGGCGGTGCTTTCATTGTTTCCCGTGCGTTGACACGGCCGATTATCGAACTTTCCCGGAAAATTGAGAAGTTTGACAAGGAAATTTACCCGCAGAACGGTTCTTTAAGCTCCTTTTCCTATAAGGATGAGAGCCTGCAGCTTCAGGATGCTTTTACACGAATGGTCGAAAACTTAAGGAAATATCTGAAAGAATACAAAAAGATATCCGAAGAACGGGAGAAACTGACCTGCATGGCAGCCATCGGACAGATGTCCGCTCAGATTGCTCATGAGACGCGGAACAGTCTCTATGCAATTCGTGGAGCCATCTCCGGCCTGGAAAAGGCGGACAGCCTTTCCGAGGCCCGTGAGTACGTCGATGTGATTAAGGATGAAACCCGGGAAATGACCATGATGTCGGATGACTTTCTCCGATTTGCCAGAACCCCTGAACCGGTGATAGTGCCTTGTCATGTAGATGACGTCGTGCAGAGGGTAGCGGAACTTCTCGATCCGGACCTGGAGGATTCGAAGATTTCGGTCAAAAAGGTGGGACAAGGGGTGCCGAAGGTGATGGCGGATCCTACCCTTTTAAAACAGGCTATTATGAATCTTTTCCTGAATGCGATTCAGGCCATGGAGCAGGGGGGGACGATCACCGTGGAATATCGGGTGGTGGGCGATTTTGTCGAAACCGTTATTCAGGACGACGGGCCCGGGATCCCTGAGGAGATCAACTACAAAGTTTTTCAGCCATTTTTTTCCACAAAGATTTACGGTACGGGGCTGGGGCTTCCTACGGTATATAAGCTGATTGTGGCCCAGCAGGGGGAGGTGGATCTGGAGGATTCGGAAATCGGAGCACGGTTCATGATTAAACTGCCCATTGTGAAATCGAGGGGAGCATAAAGACGATGCAGAAGATTCTGATCGTGGATGATGAAAGAAACATCCGTAAAGTACTTTCGACTTACCTGAAAAAGGAAGGGTTCGAAGTGGAGACTGCCCGAAATTACGAGGAAGCGGTTTCCAAGGTCAGCGAACAGAATATCGATTTGGTCCTTACGGATATGCGGCTGCCGGGTCCCTCCGGACTGAATCTTCTTCAATGGATCAAAAGAAAGCAGACCTTTCTTCCGGTGATTCTGATTACGGCTTTCGGCAGCATTGACAGTGCTGTGGAGGCGATGAAGAACGGGGCGTCGAATTATCTGACCAAACCGGTGGATATGGATGAGATGATGGCCATCATCCGCCATACCCTGTTAAAATCGAAGGGGAGACATACGGCGGAAAAAGAAGAGAAATCTCAGGAACGATTTGGAATTATCGGGAGGAGTCAGGCAATCAGTGACGTGATCTCCACGATCCAGGTCGTCAGCTCGAGTCGAGCGAATGTTCTGATCACCGGGGAATCGGGAACCGGGAAGGAACTGGTCGCCGGTGCAATCCACTTCGCTTCCCCGCGCAGAGAATTTCCCTTTATTGCGATCAACTGTGCAGCCGTTCCTGCGGATTTGATCGAAAACGAACTGTTCGGGCATGAAAGCGGGGCCTTCACCGGTGCCGTTTCCCGTGAAACCGGCAAGGTGGAGATGGCCGACCGGGGTACCCTGTTTCTTGATGAGATCGGAGAGATGTCCCTTGCAATGCAGATCAAGCTTCTTCGTTTCATGCAGGAAAGGGTATTCTTCAGGATCGGAGGGAAAAACCAGATTTTGTCGGATTGCCGGATTATCGCCGCCACGAATCGTGACCTGGAAGAAGAGATAGAGAACGGCCGTTTCCGGGAGGATTTCTACTATCGTCTGAACGTCATCCAGATCAGAATGCCGCCCCTCAGGGACAGAAAAGAGGATATCCCTCTTCTGGTCAAGCACTTCCTGGACAAATATTCCGGGGAAAACAAAAAATTTATTCGTGGAATAGATTCGGTGGCTCTTGAAGCGCTCATCCAGTATGAGTGGCCTGGGAATATCCGGGAATTACAGAACATTATCGAAAGGGGCGTGGTCTTGTCCCGTCACGATACAATCGTACTGGAAGATCTTCCCAATAAATTGAAGAAAAATTTCCTGGAGTCCACCGGCGAGGAGCAACCACCGGAGGACCAGGACCTCCTGGCACTCTCCGGGATGACCCTTGCCGAGCTTGAACGGATTGCCGTTGTGAAGTCCTTGAAAGCGGAAGACTGGAATCAGACTCGTGCTGCCAAAAGACTTGGAATTACACGTCGGCAATTAAGAACCAAAATGGAAAAATACAAACTACTGTAATTTTGGCGGATTTTTTACAAATCCGTCATGATGATAGACATTTATGGTGTGGTATTTTGCCTCGTTCGTTCCGGAACACCTCCGGGACGGCGACTGTACATTTCGGAACACATCCCCGGGAAAGGGGGGTGTTGAGTGCACGTAACACCAGGTTTTATTTGAGCTTTAACGGGAAGGCATGATATATGCATCTCATCCGGCAAGGCGGATACCTAATATTCATTTTAAAACCGGAGGATAGGGAGTGTCAAAACAGCAGATTCGGGAATTGATCGTTACACTTTTGATTATTGCGGGATTCATCGGGGTCTTGTACCTGATTTTTCAGACGCGGGGGCTACTTTCTCTCGATCCGGACAGCCTTTCCGATGAGGATGTCGCCCTGATCAAGGGGGCGATACGGAATCACGTTCTTCTGGCCGGATTGTTGATCGGCGGTCTCATGGGCGCAATCGTGCAGCGGTCTAAATTCTGCATCGCTGCGGCATGCCACAGTGTGGTCACGATCAAGGATCTGAGCCAGAGCCGGTCCTATGCCACGGCGCTGATCGTGGCGATCCTGGGGACCCAGATCCTCTACAGGACCGGGGAGGTGGATATTACGCGGTGTATCTATATTGCTTCCCCCGTAACGTGGCTCAGTTTCATGGTCGGCGGATTCATCTTCGGGGTCGGGATCGTATACGCCGGCGGATGCGCCAGCCGGATCCTGGTCCGTTCCGCGGAGGGGAATTTAGGGGGGCTGGTGAGCGTCATGGCCTTTATTCTTTCCTCCGGGGCGACCCTTTGGGGGATTCTTGCCTTGGTGCGCGTCGATTATTTCAATCAACTGACGCTGGATCTGAAGACGCAGTACATCCCGCAACTGGTGCAGCAAGTTCCTTTCTGGGCGGTGATCCTGATTGTTGAGGTTTCATTGCTTGCTTTTGTTTTATCCGCTCCCAAGGATTCGGAGTGGTGGGGGGCGCGCTGGCCGGTTGCAGGGATCGCGATCGGGTTGACGGTCATCCTTGCCTGGTGGATCAACGGAGCCGCCTTCCGGGCGATCCCTTTTGTCGATTCTTTCTCCTTTACCGGTCCGGACGATCCGACACTCCTGCAGACCTGGCGTCCCAAAAGCCTGACTTTCGCGCTGGCGGATGCTCAGACCTTCCGGTATATTATAATGTGGACGGGAGAAAAGATGAATTTCGGGATTGCCACCGTATTCGGGGTGATCGGCGGGACGTTCCTTGCCGCGGTCATCACCGGCACCTTCAACTGGGTTGCGCCGCCGCTGCAGCAGTTTAAATACAACCTTGTCGGAGGACTCCTGATGGGTTTTGGTGCTGTTCTGGGGTTGGGATGCAACATTGGACAAGGACTCAGCGGATTTTCCACGCTCTCCTTCGGAAGCGTCCTGACGATGGTTTTTATCCTCATCGGAGCGATTTCGGGCGCCAAGTTCATGAACTGGCAATTAATGAGGGAGGTGTAAGGTTGAGTCCTTTGCGCAGAGTCTTCTTCAGGATTCTGTTCCTCCTTTGTCAATAGGATGCCGCTTGTGGTGCAAGCCGGCTTTTTATTAAGTCCATCGTAATTGTGGACCTTCACGGTAGGGAATTTCGGCTCGTTCATTCCGGAACACCTCCGGGACGGCGACTGTACATTTCGGAACACATCCCCGGGAAAGGGGGGTGTTGAGTGCACGTAACACCAGGTTTTATTTGAGCTTTAACGGGAAGGCATGATATATGCATCTCATCCGGCAAGGCGGATACCTAATATTCATTTTAAAACCGGAGGATAGGGAGTGTCAAAACAGCAGATTCGGGAATTGATCGTTACACTTTTGATTATTGCGGGATTCATCGGGGTCTTGTACCTGATTTTTCAGACGCGGGGGCTACTTTCTCTCGATCCGGACAGCCTTTCCGATGAGGATGTCGCCCTGATCAAGGGGGCGATACGGAATCACGTTCTTCTGGCCGGATTGTTGATCGGCGGTCTCATGGGCGCAATCGTGCAGCGGTCTAAATTCTGCATCGCTGCGGCATGCCACAGTGTGGTCACGATCAAGGATCTGAGCCAGAGCCGGTCCTATGCCACGGCGCTGATCGTGGCGATCCTGGGGACCCAGATCCTCTACAGGACCGGGGAGGTGGATATTACGCGGTGTATCTATATTGCTTCCCCCGTAACGTGGCTCAGTTTCATGGTCGGCGGATTCATCTTCGGGGTCGGGATCGTATACGCCGGCGGATGCGCCAGCCGGATCCTGGTCCGTTCCGCGGAGGGGAATTTAGGGGGGCTGGTGAGCGTCATGGCCTTTATTCTTTCCTCCGGGGCGACCCTTTGGGGGATTCTTGCCTTGGTGCGCGTCGATTATTTCAATCAACTGACGCTGGATCTGAAGACGCAGTACATCCCGCAACTGGTGCAGCAAGTTCCTTTCTGGGCGGTGATCCTGATTGTTGAGGTTTCATTGCTTGCTTTTGTTTTATCCGCTCCCAAGGATTCGGAGTGGTGGGGGGCGCGCTGGCCGGTTGCAGGGATCGCGATCGGGTTGACGGTCATCCTTGCCTGGTGGATCAACGGAGCCGCCTTCCGGGCGATCCCTTTTGTCGATTCTTTCTCCTTTACCGGTCCGGACGATCCGACACTCCTGCAGACCTGGCGTCCCAAAAGCCTGACTTTCGCGCTGGCGGATGCTCAGACCTTCCGGTATATTATAATGTGGACGGGAGAAAAGATGAATTTCGGGATTGCCACCGTATTCGGGGTGATCGGCGGGACGTTCCTTGCCGCGGTCATCACCGGCACCTTCAACTGGGTTGCGCCGCCGCTGCAGCAGTTTAAATACAACCTTGTCGGAGGACTCCTGATGGGTTTTGGTGCTGTTCTGGGGTTGGGATGCAACATTGGACAAGGACTCAGCGGATTTTCCACGCTCTCCTTCGGAAGCGTCCTGACGATGGTTTTTATCCTCATCGGAGCGATTTCGGGCGCCAAGTTCATGAACTGGCAATTAATGAGGGAGGTGTAAGGTTGAGTCCTTTGCGCAGAGTCTTCTTCGGGATTCTGTTCCTCCTTTTGGGAACACAATGCGCTTTTTCCCAAGAGACGATCCACAGTGTGTCACCTTGCGAAGACCCGGTCGTTCTCTATTCCGTGCAGGGGGATTATGATGAGGTTTGGGAAGATCTGAAGATGGCGTTAAACGAGCGGGGGCTTGTGG
>CAYZZU010000049.1:0-14142 GCA_964483105.1 uncultured Nitrospirota bacterium | reverse complement strand
CAGGGAAGAACTCTCTCTTAAATTTTTTGCTTGACAACATTATAGCGCATGACCCTCATGTTCGGGAACACGGAGAAAGGCAGAGGCACACAGGCACAAAGCAGCAAAGAAAATCAGTTCTGCATCAAGGCCAATATCCAATGCGTAGCGCATGACCCCATGCTGTTCCCTTCCTGGCGTTCGGCCTTCCGGGGAGGGGGAGGACCTGCGGGAAGGAGAAGTCCTGATCTGCTGGAGACAGGAGAGAAAAATCAGGTGGCACGAATCCGAAAACGATTCAGTTCGGAATCGGGCATCGGGGCGGAGACCGTAAGTTTCTCCTCCTCTCCATTTTCCTGAAGCAGGATGGTTCGGTTTCCTTTTGCGTGGGCGTAGCGGAGCATGATCCGGGCGATGATCTCCTTGCCCGGATCGTCGAGGCTTCCCACTGCCGCGCAGGTGGGACCTTCGAAATCGTCGGGAAGGAAAAGAGGATACCGGTCTTTCGCTAAGGCAGTGATGCGGGCGTTTTCCTTTTCATCTCTTCCCACGACCACCTTGAGACCGGGGTGGACCCTGAAGTGCCGTCCGATTCGTAATAGACGGATCTCCACCATATCCAGGGATTCGCGGTGCTGAAAGAGATCCATGAGCTTCGCCGCGAATTGGGCGTCCGTCAGGAGGCAACCTCCCGCGGGACAGGGGTAATCCGTGATGGAGAGCTGATCGGCCACTTCCATCTGGATTTTTCGGCTGCGACCGGAAATGGAGAGAAGCCGGCTCCGGTCGACAATCCCCTGCAGTTCCGGAAGGGTCGGCTCCATGAGACCGGCGGACAGGGGGCGAAGGATCCTGCCCTTCAGATTGGTTTCGCGATCGATCAGGTTCATGGCGTCCCGTCGTTGGGACATGGGCCGTTGTCCCAGTACCTCCCCCGTGATCAGAAAAGTGGCGCCGATCTCTTTCATGTATTCCGCCGCCTTCCGGTGCATGAAGATGCGACAGTCCAGGCACGGGTTCAGGTGCTTCCCATAGCCGAACTTCGGGTTTCGGACCCTCTCGATATACTCAAGGTCGACGTAGATCAGTTTCACCGGAATTCCGAATTCCTTCGATATTCGGAGGGCTTCGTTCCCGCAGCCGTTCTTCCGGTTACAGCAACAGAAAGGGCTCTTGAAGTTAACGGCCGTTACGTCGATTCCCTGTTCCAGGATCAGTTTCACGGCCACGGAGCTGTCCAGCCCGCCGGAGAGGAGTGCCACGGCCTTTTGATTCATCACCGGGGTTTTGGAGTCGATCATGTTTGATTTTCCTTTCGTTTTTGTCAGGCCTTTGGCTGTCCGGGTCTCCGAACTCGCTTCAAGAGGCTTTGCAAAATGATGAAACTGTGCTACATTCGCGTATCAGGAAATCTTGATGACGGTCCATCCATACTGTTCCGATACAAGGAGATTTTATGTTGTACGACAACCTGTTAAAGCTTTCAGCGGCCCTGCATGTCATCGGTGTGGTTCTCTGGATCGGCGGGGTCGCCTTTGTAACCCTGATTCTTCTGCCCATGATTCATGAGATCAGTGATCCCATGGAAAAGGCCCTTCTGTTTCAACGGGTGGAACACCGTTTTTCCAGAATTGTCCGTCTCGTGATTGTCGTGGTCGGGATCACCGGACTGTACAATCTCTATCAGAAGGGGCTCTACCGAATTCTCCCTACCCCGGAAGGGCTCTGGCTCGATTTTATGATCGGGGTTTACATTCTGTACGCCCTTCTGATTTTCGGTCTTGAAAAGGCCCTCTTCAAAAGAATTTTTAAAGATGTAAAAAATTTAAATGCCGACCAGGTGTTCTTCCGGATGAGCCTCTTCCACTGGGTTGTGTTGGCATTCAGTCTCCTCGCCGTTGCCGGAGGTGTGATCGGCACCTATTGAGCCTCTATCCGAAACCCATCGGATGGACCGCAATCCGGAACGCAATCATTCGGGAACGCTGAAAGTTTTCTGCCTCCTTATGCTATCCGCCTGATTTGTGACCCTGGATTGTACAGGAAAAAGATTTTCCTGCAAAGAGAAAAACGATGACTGGGCCTGTGACCGCAACCGGGATATCGTGATGATCCCGAATCGGCAACCGGCGGGACTCAGAGTTTCGATAGAAGTTCTTCCGCCTCGGGGAAATCAGGAGCGAGATCGAGAAGTTTTCGGAGGGTTTCCCTTGCCAGGGCCCGGTTCTGATTCGCGAGATAGGCCTTCGAGAGGTTGAATAAGAGCACAGGTTCATCGGGGATGATCCGGAGCGCCTTGTTGTACTGTTCGATGGCCTCCGCGGCCCTTCCATTTTTGCGTAGGGTGATCCCGATCTTGTTGTAGAGAATGGCGTCATGGGGATCGAGTTCGAGGGCGACTTTGAGAGCCGATGTGGCCTGGTCCACGTAACCGTGCTTCAGGAAAGCGTCGGCCACTTCCTCACATCGTTTCAGGTCCTCAGGATCCAGTTCTATCGCGACCTGAAATTCCTTTTCGGCCGCTGTCGGCTGACGGAGACCCACGTGTACCAGGCTTTTGCTGAAGTGGGCCCTTGCGCATTGATTGTTGATCCGGATCGATTCCGTCAGCGACGAGAGAGCCTTGGACAGGTTTCCCTTCTGATAATGGGCCTCTCCCAGGGAGAGGTGGACCCGGGAATTCGCCGGATTATACTCCAGGGCCTTGTGGAAGTGGCGGATGGCCACATCCAGGTCTTGTTCTTCTTTACAATAATCTCCAATATCCAGGTGATACAGGTCCATCTTCAGCCCGTGGGCGCTGGAAAGGCATCCCTTGATTTTCTCCGCCAGGGTCTCGATGCGGACCGGCTTGATGATATAGTCATTCACCCCCTCTTTCGCCGCTGTCAGAACGGCATCTTTCTCGCAAGCACTGGTCAACATGATAAACTTCGAGTCTTCGAGGTTTTTGTCGGACCGGATCATCCGGAGGAGGTGAAGACCGTTTAAAAGGGGCATCTCCCAGTCGGAGAGAATGAGATCGATCTTTTTTTCCTTGATGAATTTCAAGGCCGTGGCGCCGTTCCCGGCCCGGAATATCTCCTTCGCGCCGAGAGACGCGGTCATCTTGGCGATGGCCTTCCGGAAGATCTCGCTGTCTTCCACGACCAGGATCGCCCTGTTCTCCAGAAGTCGCATGGTGTCCGCCTCCAGAAATCGGTCATCCGATTTTTATTATCGACAGATTGGGGTCCCCGGTTTAGCTTTTTCCCGGGTTGGGAACGTACGTCGGGGGATTCAGACCTGTTTCCGGAGACGGTCGAGACATCGGTATTGGAGCGCTTCCGCCACGTGCCCGGATTGTATTTCGTCCTCCTCCGAGAGGTCCGCGATCGTCCGAGCGACCTTGAGGATACGGTGGTAGGCCCGCGCTGAAAACCCGAGGTGGCTGACGGCCCTCTCCAGGAGATCTTCCGTGTCCGGGTCGACCCGGCAATACTTCTCGATCAGTCGGGTATTCATTGCGGCATTGCAGGTCAGACCCGCGTCCTGATAGCGTTCTCTCTGCCTCTTCCTGGCCAGGTTGGTTCTCCGGCGGATGGTTGTGGAGGTTTCACCCCGCCGGGGGGAGGACAGGTCGGTGAAGGAAACTGCGGGGACCTCGATCTGGATGTCGATCCGGTCCAGCAGCGGCCCGGAAATTCGGTTCCTGTACCGAAGAATTTCTCCCGGAGAGCACCGGCAGGTGTGGGACATGTCTCCGAAGAAACCACATGGGCAGGGGTTCATGGAGGCCACCAGCATAAAGCGGGCGGGGTAGGTCAGGGATCCGGCGGCCCTGGACAGGGTGACCTTCCCGTCTTCCAACGGTTGCCGGAGGGCCTCCAGGACGTTCCTTCTGAACTCGGGGAGCTCGTCCAGGAAGAGGACTCCGTGATGTGCCAGGCTGATTTCCCCGGGTCTGGGAACAGCCCCGCCTCCGATCAGTCCGGCATCGGAGATTGTGTGGTGGGGCGCCCGGAACGGCCTTTTCGCGATAATCCGATCCCGGGCCGTCAGAAGTCCGGCGACACTGTAGATCTTCGTGCAATCCAGGCATTCCGTGAGACCGATATCCGGAAGGATGGAAGGAAGACGTTGAGCGAGCATGGTCTTTCCGGAACCGGGAGGGCCGATCAGGAGTAGATTGTGTCCTCCCGCGCAGGCGACCTCCAGCGCCCGCTTGGCGTGCTCCTGCCCATGAACATCCGAAAAGTCAAGTTCATGATGACAGTTCTCCTGAAGCAGATGATAGAGATCCGAGGATTCCGGCGGAATTTGAATCTCACCGTTCAGGTAGGACAGGGTCTGGGCCAGGGAGTCCACCGGAATGATCTCGATCCCGCTAACGATGGATGCCTCCGGTGCATTGCCGGATGGAAGGATCAGTGAGCGAAGGCCTTCTCCTTTCGCCCGCACGGCCATGGGCAGGGCGCCGCGTATCGGTTTGACCCTGCCGTTCAGCGAGAGTTCTCCGACGATCATCTTGTCCCGCAGGGATTCCTGGGGCAGGACCCCCTGCCGGGAGAGGATCCCCACGGCGATCGGGAGGTCAAATGCGGATCCTTCCTTTTTCAGGTCGGCGGGAGCCAGATTGACAGTGATGCGTTGAGAAGGAAAGGTCTGCCCGGAGTTCTTGATGGCCGGGCGGACCCGTTCCCTGCTTTCCTTGACGGCGTTGTCCCCCAGTCCCACGACGGAGAAAGACGGAAGGCCGGGGGCCAGGTCGACCTCCACCTCCACGATTCCGGCGTCGACTCCGGAAACGGCGCTGCTGATCACCCGGGAGACCATCAGGGTAACTCCACGATTTTCTTCAAGATGAGCGGAACCTGGCGTGTGATTATGGACTCTTGAAGAGATCAGAGATGAAAGATGGGAGGAACCTTAACACAAAAGATTTAACTTGGCAAGACCCGATTCAGTTTGACAAAGCCGCCTGTTTTTTTATAAACTCGGATGAAATGATTGGATAACGAAGGGAGCATCATGGAGATTACAGGAAACACGCGAATCGTCGGGCTCTTCGGATATCCGGTCCGGCACACCCTCTCGCCGGCCATGCAGAATGCCGCTTTTGAAGCGCTCCGTCTGGATTACGCCTATCTTCCCTTTGAGGTTTCTCCGGATGATCTGGAAGACGCCGTGAAATCACTGGCGGCCCTCGGAATCGCGGGAGTCAATGTGACCATTCCCCACAAGGAACGGGTGATTCCCCTTCTGGATGAAGTCTCCGAGAAGGCGAGGCTGATCGGTTCCGTGAACACGATTCAGGTGAAAGATCGCAGGCTGATTGGATACAATACCGATGCCTATGGATTTGGGAAATCTCTTTCCGAAGAGGGGGGGATGGACCCCGCATCGAAGAAGATTTTCGTTATGGGGGCGGGGGGGGTCTCCCGGGCGATCTGTTTCCAGTGCGCCCTTTCCGGGGCAAAGGAACTGGTGATCGCCGATCTCGACCCGGAACGAAGCCGGGCGCTTGGAAAGGCTGTTTCCGCGTCGTTCCCCGCGTGTGGCGTCGAGATCTGCGGTGTTTCTCCACGGGAGATTGAAAAATCCGTTTCCGGGAAAGATCTTTTCATCAACGCCACTCCGGTCGGGATGAAACCCGATGATCCGCCTTTGATCCGTACGGAATGGCTGGAGACCTCCACGGTGGTTTTTGACGTGATCTACAACCCGGCGGAGACCCGGTTGCTCCACGAGGCCAAGGCACGGGGGCTTTCGACGATCAACGGAACCGGAATGCTGGTTTACCAGGGGGCGCGGGCCTTCGAACTTTTCACGGGAATGAAGCCGCCCGTGGAAACCATGTTCCGGGTTTTTAAGACGAGATTCTCTTCATGAAAACATCCAATATTGTACTGGTTGGCTTTATGGCCACAGGGAAGAGCACGGTCGGGAAGAGACTGGCGGAGCGTCT
Organism: uncultured Nitrospirota bacterium; assembly: GCA_964483105.1. Classification (GTDB taxonomy): domain Bacteria; phylum CG2-30-53-67; class CG2-30-53-67; order CG2-30-53-67; family CG2-30-53-67; genus CAYZZU01. The sequence goes on along the minus strand of CAYZZU010000049.1, from coordinate 8,216 downwards.
TTCCCTCGGGATTGTGGATACCGACGACCTGATCGAAGCCCGTGCCGGGAAAACGATCTCGGCAATCTTTGCCGAGGAGGGTGAGGATGCCTTCCGGGATCTCGAGTCTGATGTAGCCCGTAGGGTTTCCCGTTTGAAGGGGCATGTTATTGTGACCGGCGGTGGAATTGTCCTGCGTCGGGAGAACATGGAGGCTTTGAGAGAGGCCGGCCCTGTTTTCTGCCTGACCGCGTCGCCGGAATGTATCCTGAGACGGACCGAAGGGACCAGTCACCGGCCGCTCTTACAGACAGACGATCCCTTGGGGCGCATCCAAAGCCTCATGAAGAAAAGGAAACCTTTCTACAACAGGGCCGATTATCAGATCGACACAACCCTTCTCACCATCCCCGATGTGGTGGAATCGATCGTCAAGATTCTTTCCGAACGATCGGTACGGGTCGCAAGATAAGCGACCAGACTCGAAAACCCGCTCCGTTTGGTTGCCCGAATCCGGGTGACATGTTCTCGTGTTTTTCCCTTTCCTTCTCCGATGCTCGGCTTGTGACAGGGGGAATGCTCCCCCTGCGGGGGAGTCGGGTTTGCGTATCCTGTACATCCTGTTGATCCTGTCGAAAAGGTTTGGTTATGGAGATCGTATCACCCCTCCCGGTTTTTGGCTTCACCTTACAGGTGAGTCGTATACTCACCATAACCCTTTAAACCAAGAGGCTTTTTTGTTTTGTATGAAACTCCTATCGCTAATTTAGGTTGGGGAGAGTGGCCTTGACAAAGTGGAGGGGGGGGCTTATATACTTTAAGGGTTCGGAGTCCGTTCATCTTGCAAAGGGTCTCTTTGTCCATGTCTGTTGTTATCTTTCGTGATCGTTTTATGGTGATACATTTCAGCCGGATCGGTTTGCTGTTGCTTGCCGGGCTTACACTTCTTCTTTTTTCATGGGTCTGTTCCGCGCAGGGGGCGGAGCCCCTGACGCTGGAGGACGGGATCCGGATACTCCTGAAAAACAACCCGACCCTGCATGCCGCTGAACATTCTCTGGAGGCCGCCGAACAGGGGGTGCTGGAGGCGAGAGGTCGTTTTTTCCCGCGGATCGATCTGTCGGAATCCTTCACGCGCACGAACGGACCGGGAGAGGTCTTCTGGACCCAACTTTCCCAGGAACGTTTTTCCCTGACTGAGTTCGCGGCGACCAACCCGAACGATCCGGATCCGATCGGAAATTACAACACCCGTCTGACGTTGACTCAGCCGATTTACAGTGGGGGGAGAATCCGGACGGGATATCAGATCTCCAGACTTCAAAGGGATGCCGTACGGAACGGTCGGGAACGAATCCGGCAGACGGTGATCCGGAATTTTACCACCGCTTTTTATCGGGTGCTTCTTGCGGATCGTTTCATCCATGTAGCGGATCTTGCGCGGGCCGCGGTCCAGGCCCATCTCAAGATGGCGCGGGACCTTCTCGATCAGGGGATGGTTCTTCGTTCCGATCTCCTGCGGGTCAAGGTCCATCTGTCGGAAGTGGAGGCCCGGCAGATTACGGCCGCAAAACAGAAGAGGTTGGCCACCGCGAATCTGAATCGGATCATGGGGGTGGATCAGGGCACGAGTTTTCAATTGGTGGAGCGGGAGGAGAAGAACCCTCCTCCCGGCGATCTCAAAAAACTGATTCGCGAAGCCAGGGAAAAACGTCCCGATCTGAGGAGGTTGAGCCTGCTTGAGGAAAGCGCGGAAAAAGGGGTCCGGATGGCCCGCTCCTCTTTCCTTCCCAACCTGAACCTGGTGGCGCGGTACGATAAGAATGACCGTGATTTTTTAGGAAGCGACGGAGAATACTGGACGGTGATGGCTGTGGCGGGGATCAATCTTTTCGAGGGGGGATCCGGAAAGGCCCGGGCACTGAAGGCTGTCGCCGAGAAGGACCGGATTTCAAGTTTTCTCGCCCGGGCGGTCCAGGGTGTTGAACTGGAGGTGAGGAAGGCCTTTCTGGAACGGCAGGAAGCCGAGGCCAGACTGAAAGTCGCAAGGGAGATGGTCTCCGAGGCCGAAGAGAGTTTGAGGATGATCGAGGATCGCTATCGGTCCGGTATGGCGCATGTTACGGAACTGTTGGATACGGAAACGGCCCTGAGTGAGGCAAGGACCCGTCTGGCGAAGGCCCTCTACGATGTCGAGGTCAGCCGGACAGACCTCGATCTGGCCGTTGGCAGGCTGTAGTTCCACGGGGGTTGTCGGGGGAAGGACGATGCGGAGGAGCGCGTTGAGAAATATTCTGAAAACTTGCCGGACGATACTCTTCCCGACCTGTTGGATTCTCCTGATCCTGCAGGGATGTGGAAACGAGGATCTCTCCAGTGTGAAGAAAAAGGTCCGGGTGATCCCGGGGGTTAAGACAGTCACCGTCCAGGTCAAGAAGGTGGGGATCCCCTTTACCACGGCCGGGTCGGTTCGTTCTGTCGTTCGTTCTGTCCTGACCAGTAAGGTGGTGGGAAACGTGAAGGAGGTTCGGGTCCGGGAAGGCGACCGGGTGGAAAAAGGAGAGGTCCTCCTGACGATCGAATCCCGGGACATCCGGGCGAAGATCCGTCAGGCCGAGGGCGCCCTCCAGTCGGCGAATGCCGTACTGAAGAACACCGAGTCGAACTACAGACGACTTTCCGCCCTCTACTCCAGAGGTTCCGCGACCCGGTTTGAGTTTGACGGGGCCGTCCTGCAGCTTGAGAACGCGAAGGGCATGGTCAAACAGGCCGAAGGAGGACTCCGGGAGGCCCGAACCATGGAGCAATACTCCCGGATTCTGGCGCCGATGGATGGAGTAGTCAGCCGGAAGATGATCGATGTGGGGGAACAGGCTGCCCCGGGAAGGCCCCTTCTCACGATCGAGAAAACAAGCCGGCTGCAATTCGACACCTTTGTGCCCGAATCCATTCTCCCTTCGTTGGCAGTCGGGCAGCAGGTTTCCATGACGATTGATGCCCTGGATGGGAAAACCTTCTCCGGCAGGATCGCCGAGATGGAACCTTCCGCCGATCCGGTCTCACACTCCGCCCGGGTCAAGATTGACATGGAAGACCGTGGCAAGCTCATTCCGGGGATGTACGGAAAGGCCCGTTTCATCACGGGGGAACGGAGCACGATCCGGATCCCGGAAAAGGCTGTGGTGAAACGGGGACAGATCACGGCGGTCTTTATCATAGATCCGGAAAGGATCCTTCATCTGCGGTTGATCCGTACCGGTGAATCCAGGTCGGGTTGGACCGAGGTCCTCTCCGGGCTTCGGGATGGAGACCGAATCGCCCTTTCAGAACTGGACCGGATCGAAGACGGGATGGAGGTCGCCGAATGAAACGGACCGGGATTGCGGGCCGTATCGCCGGCGCCTTTATCGACTCCCGTCTGACCCCACTGATCATCCTCGCCTCCCTCCTTCTGGGGTTCCTGGCCGTCATGATTACCCCCCGGGAGGAAGAGCCCCAGATCGTCGTTCCGATGATGGATGTGATGGTTCGTTTCCCCGGGGCGTCTCCCAAAGAGGTGGAATCGCGCATCACCTCTCCCATGGAGCGTAAGCTCTGGGAGGTGCCGGGCGTGGAGTATCTATACTCCATGTCGCGCCCGGGGATATCACTCGTGACCGTTCGTTTCTACGTCGGAGAGAATGTAGAGGACGCCCTGGTCCGCCTGTACGACAAGCTCATGTCCAACATGGACCTGATTCCTCCCGGTGCTTCTCCTCCCCTGGTCAAGCCCAGATCCATTGATGACGTTCCCGTGGTCGCGCTTACCCTTTGGGGGAAAGGGTATGACGGCTATACCCTTCGGAGGGTCGCGGAGGAGCTGGGAGTCCGGATCAAAAAACTGGACCCTATCTCCAATATTGAGATCCTGGGCGGTGTGAGGCGGGAGGCCCGGGTTCTTCTCTCCGCGGACAGGCTGGCGTCCCACGGAATTTCCTCTCTTGCCGTGGTACGGGCCCTACGGGGGGTGAACTGGAACCTGCAGGCGGGTGTTTTCGATCGGATGAACCGAACCGTCCGTGTGGAGGTTGGAAACTATCTGAAGGACGCTTCCGATCTCGGAAACGTCGTGGTGGGGGTGCGTAACCGGCGGCCCGTTTATCTGCGGGATGTGGCCGATGTGCTGGACGGGCCCGGTGAGCCTGAGGATTATGTCTTCTTCGGCGCGGGTCCGGGCGCACAGCGGAAGGGGATTCGGGAACCCGCTGGGGGTGAAAGGTTCCCCGCGGTCACTCTCGCAGTGTCCAAGAAAAAAGGTACCAATGCCGTTCGGGTTACCGAATCCGTCCTGGCGAAGGTGGACCGGCTCAGGGGAACGATTCTCCCCTCCGACCTTCATGTGACCCTGACCCGGGATTACGGGGCCACGGCGGAGGAGAAATCGAACGAACTGATCAAACATCTGATTTTAGCCACGGTTTCCGTGACGGTCCTGATCTGGATCGCCCTCGGTGGGTACGAAGCCATGGTGGTCGTTGTGGCGGTGCCGGTCACGCTGGCCATGACTCTTTTCTTCAGTATGCTCTTCGGTTATACCCTGAACCGGGTGACGCTCTTTGCCCTGATTTTCGCCATCGGTATTCTCGTCGACGACGCCATTGTGGTCGTGGAGAACATCCATCGTCACTACAAACTCCGCCTGGAAGAGCCGGTTCCAGCCACGATTACCGCGACCGACGAGGTGGGCAATCCCACGATCCTCGCGACCCTTACGGTCATCGCCGCACTCCTCCCCATGGCCTTTATCTCCGGACTGATGGGCCCCTACATGAAACCGATCCCGGTCAACGCGTCCGTGGCCATGCTCTTTTCTCTCCTGATCGCTTTCGCGGTGACGCCGTGGCTGACTTACCGGCTGATGGGGAAGAAACAGATGAAGGAAGAAAAGGCCTTCGTCCTGGAGGAAAGCCGTCTCTACCGGGTGTATCACGCCGTGATCTGCCCGCTGGTCATGAGCCCGTGGAAACGGAGAGCCTTTCTCTCGATGGTGGCGTTGGCGTTGTTTGCTTCCGTTCTGCTCGTCTATACCCGGCATGTCCGGGTGAAGATGCTTCCCTTCGACAATAAAAGCGAGTTTCAGGTGATTGTGGATATGCCCGAGGGGACCACACTCGAGACCACCTCCGCCCTCTGCATGAAGATCGGGGATTATCTTTCCGGAGTTCCGGAGGTGACGGACTATGAGATCTATGCCGGAACTCACTCTCCGATCAACTTCAACGGGCTGGTCCGGCACTATTTCCTGCGCCGGGGGCCGAATGTGGCCGACATCCAGGTCAATCTCGTAGGGAAGCACGAAAGACGGGCCCAGTCCCATGAAATCGCCACAAGGGTTCGTCCGGAGATTCAAAAGATTGCGGCGGGATTCGGTTCCGGCGCGAGGGTGAAGATCGCCGAGGTTCCGCCCGGTCCTCCGGTCTTGTCGACCCTGGTGGCCGAAATCTACGGACCGGACCTGAACGGGCAGCGCGCGATTGCCCGCAAAATTCTGAAAATCTTTGATACCACACCGGGTGTGGTTGATTCCGACTGGTATGAAGAGAGCCCTCAACCGGAGGTCCGTTTCCGGATCGATCGGGAAAAGGCTTCCCTGGCCGGGGTTTCTCCGGAGGTGGTGGCCAAGAGCCTTCGTCTCGCCGTTTCCGGTCTGGATACGGGACTCCTGCATCTTCCGTCGGAGCGGGAACCGGTCCCGATCCGGATTCGTTTCAGAAGGGAGGCCCGTTCCAGTGTAGAGGATCTCAGGGGAATTTTTGTTTCCAACCGGGAAGGAAGGCTGATTTCTCTCTCCGAGCTGATGCGTGAGATGCGGATCCAAGGGAAGCGGGCCATTTTCCATAAGAACCAGAGGCGGGTTGTCTACGTGATCGGGGATGTGGCCGGGACAGAAGAGAGTCCGGTATACGGGATTCTCAACATGAGGGGAAAGATCGCCGCACTCAAGGCCCCCGCGGGATACGAAATCCGGCAGTATTACACCCGCGAACCGGACAGTGAGAAGCGCTACTCCATGAAATGGGACGGGGAATGGCAGATTACCTACGAGGTTTTCCGGGACATGGGACTGGCTTTTGCCGCCGTCCTGATCCTGATCTATATCCTGATCGTGGGATGGTTCCGATCCTTCGTGGTTCCCGTGATCATTATGGCGCCCATTCCGCTCACCCTGATCGGGATCCTGCCGGGGCACTGGATGATGGGCTCCTTCTTTACTGCCACCTCCATGATCGGTTTCATCGCCCTGGCCGGAGTGATCGTGAGAAACTCAATTCTCCTCGTGGATTTTATCCGGATGCGGGAGGGTGAGGGGGCGACCCTCACCCAGGCCGTCCTGGAGGCTGGGGCGGTTCGTTTTCGGCCCATTGTACTAACCGCCGCCGCCCTGATCGTCAGTGGGGTCGTGATCTTTCTCGATCCGATTTTCGAGGGATTGGCCATCTCCCTGATCTTCGGGATTTTTGCCTCAACGGTACTGACGCTGATCGTCATTCCTCTCCTCTATTATATGGTCATGAAGGGAAAAGAGGAAGAAGGATGTGGCCTGGGGCCGGAGAACCGGAGTGGGCCTCCAGAGGTTGACACGCCTTCTGCGAAGCGGTAGTTTTTCGTTTGGGAAGGTGAGGCGGGGATTATCCGGCGGACGAAGCGGATCGTGGGCGGATCCTTTCCGAGATTTCTTTTCCCATCTGTTCCGTGTCCACCAGGATCTTCCCCTCCCGGTAAATGTCGGAGGTTCGGAATCCTGCCTCCAGCGTTTCCCGGGTCGCCCGTTCCACGGCATCGGCTTCCTCGGAAAGATCCAGTCCGAAACGGAGCATCATGGCGGCGGTGGCGACCTGTCCAATCGGGTTGGCGATCCCCCGTCCCGCGATGTCCGGGGCGCTTCCATGCACCGGTTCGAACATCCCCACAGGACCTCCGATACTGGCGGAGGGCAGCATGCCGAGAGAGCCGGTGATCATGGAGGCCTCATCGGAGAGAATGTCTCCGAACAGATTTCCCGCCAGGATTACGTCGAACTGGGAAGGATCCCGGATCAGCTGCATGGCCGCGTTGTCCACATACATATGGCGAAGCTCCACATCCGGGAACTCCTCGTGGGTTTCCTCCACCGCACTGCGCCAGAGGGCCGAAACTTCAAGAACGTTGGCTTTGTCAACGCTCACGACCTTTTTCCTTCGCTTCCGGGCCAGTTCAAAGGCCATCCGTGATATGCGGCGGATTTCCGCGCTGGAGTAGCGCATGGTGTTGAACCCGGTTCGTTCTCCATCGGGATGGTCTTCTATTCCCCGGGGGGTACCGAAATAGATACCGCTGACCAACTCCCGTACGATCAGAATGTCGATTCCCTGAATCACGTCGGCCTTGAGAGTGGAGAATTGCTCCATGGCCGGAAAAATCCGTATGGGGCGTAGGTTTACATAGGCCGAGAGAGCCTTCCGAATCGTTAGGAGTCCGGCCTCCGGTTTCTTGTCCTGTGGAAGGCTTTCCCACTTCGGACCTCCCACACAGGAGAAAAAGAGGGCGTCCGTCGCGAGAATCTTCTCAACCGTTTCATCCGTAATGGGGACCCCCTCCCGGTCGATGGCGCACCCTCCGATGAAGACGGGTTCATAATCGAAATGATGACCGAAGACCCGGGCTACCTTTTCCAGGACTTTTCTTCCGACGCCCATGATTTCCGGGCCGATTCCGTCACCTTCCATTACCGCGATCGTAAAATCTGCCATTGTCTTCCTCTTGCATAGAGAGCAGTGATTCGTAACATCAGTCCTTCTGACAAAAATCCCGCGCAGACTATACTGCAGGAAACGGATCTGCGTCAAGATAAAGATCCCTACCCTGATCCACCATCAAAAAAAAACAAAAAACCTCGTTGGTCCCGTGGATCCGGGATGTTAGAATGTTTTATCCAAAACAAGACTAACACCAACGAGGTGAACAGATTATGGCACAAGGCATCCTTCCATATCCATATGAAATTGACCACGGCAAATCCGGTCTGACCTCCCTCGGAGGCTTACCGACCTATCTGGACCTTGCGAAGGCAACGGGTTTGCTACGTTCCATCGACCGCCACCTGTGCAGACCAAGAGGGTCACCCATTAAAGGTTTCCTCAAGTAAATGGCGAGCATGAGGGTCAGGCGAGCATGAGGGTCAGGTCTTGAATCTTGACATCCTTTGTTGAGCCTGATAG
>CAYZZU010000048.1:0-15370 GCA_964483105.1 uncultured Nitrospirota bacterium | reverse complement strand
CCGGATTCGGGCTCCCTCCTTCAATTTGCCTGGCACCTATCCTCCCCTATCCTCCCCTCGCAAACCTGGAGAACCTACGGACCCTGACCTTTTTTCTTGAATTTTTCTCTGTGATACGCGTATACTTCCGGGAATTTTGCTGATCCCCTCTTTATTCTCAAATCAAAACGGTTTTTTCTTGCCCCTCGGAGGAGAGCATTGATATCAAAATCCCTGGATACGGTCAACGGTATTGTCTGGGGGCCGTTCACCATTATCCTCCTGGTCGGGACCGGAGTTCTGATCACCTTGCGGGTTCGGTGGATTCAGATACGCAAGTTCTTCTATGCCTTCGGGCTGATCTCGGGACGATATGACAACCCCGAAGATAAGGGGGAAATCACCCACTTCCAGGCATTAAGCGCCGCCCTGTCCGCAACCATCGGAACCGGGAATATCGCAGGGGTCGGCACAGCGATCGCCCTCGGGGGACCGGGAGCACTCTTCTGGATGTGGGTAACGGCCGTTCTCGGAATGGGCCTCAAGTACGGCGAGTGCCTTCTCTCCCTTAAATTCCGGATGATCCACGAAAACGGGGCAGTAGGTGCCGGGCCGATGTACTATCTGGAGCGCGGCCTGGGACGGAAATGGCTTGGGGTCCTTTTCGCGCTCTTTGCCACGGTCGCCTCCTTCGGGATTGGAAACATGGTTCAGGCCAATTCCGTGGCTGAACCGGTCAAGACCTATTTCGGAGTTCCCAAGCTGATCACAGGACTTGTAATCGGCTTACTGGTCTTTTCCGTGATCGTCGGCGGGATCAAACGGATCGGTCAGGTCGCAAGCCGCCTTGTCCCCTTCATGTGTCTCTTCTACTTGATCGGGGCACTCGTGGTGATCGGACGATATGCGAGCGGGATCCCTGAGGCCTTCTACCGGATCTTTCACGATGCCTTCACCGCAACCGCCACCGCCGGAGGGATCACCGGCTCGGTCGTTTCACAGGCGATTCGCTTTGGTGTGGCACGCGGGCTCTTTTCCAATGAGGCGGGTCTCGGAAGCGCCCCGATCGCACACGGCGCAGCCCGGACGAATGAGCCCGTGCGGGAGGGGCTGGTCGCCATGCTGGGTCCCTTGATCGATACCATCGTCATCTGCACCATGACCGGCCTGGTCATCGTCCTGAGTGGTGCCTACACTTCCGGGCTCACCGGCGCCGATCTGACGGCAAGAGGATTCAATCTGGGACTGCCGGGCCCCGGCGGCTATATCGTCGCAATCAGCCTCATCTTCTTCGCCTTCTCCACAGCCATCAGCTGGTCCTATTACGGCGACCGTTGTGTCGATTATCTCCTTGGTGAACGGTTCGTCACACCCTACCGGGTTCTCTACTGTCTACTTCTTCCGGTCGGCGCCTATATCCACCTGGATCTGGTTTGGACGATTTCCGATATCGGAAACGCCCTGATGGCCTGGCCGAACCTGGTCGGGCTCATCTGGTTGAGTCCCGTAATCGTCCGGAGTACAAACGAGTATTTCTCGAATCCGCAACGAGTCAATGGATCTGGTCCATCCTCACAGTGACGACCTCCTATCGGAGAATACCGTTTTTCTCCTAACCGGAGCTTCACGATCAGTGCCCCCGACACACCCCGTGACTTGCAAAAAATCGAAATTGGGTTATAGTCACCAACAGAATCAAAGAAAGCTTGATAACTCATGAGAGCAAAGTCAGAACCGACGAGAAAGAGTCAGAATTTCGGAAGCGGACCATGAGACCTCACCGGGGAGTCACTTGGCTATGAATCTTGTAAATCGGTACCGTGAGATCGGCCTCTTGCTTCTTCGCATCGGGCTGGGCCTCTCGTTTCTCTTCCATGGAATCCCGAAGCTTCTCGGAGGACCGGAAACCTGGAAGATGCTCGGCGGCGCGACTTCCGCCGTGGGGATTTCATTCGCGCCAACTTTCTGGGGATTCATGGCAGGGCTTTCCGAAGCGGGGGGAGCTGTCCTGATTCTGCTGGGAATCTTCTTCCGTCCAGCCTGTTTTTTGATGGCTGTCACCATGGGAGTTGCGCTTATGATGCACATCGGGAAAGGAGATCCCTTCACCGTCTATTCCCATGCCCTGGAAGACGGGATCCTCTTTCTATGCCTCATCCTCATCGGTCCCGGACGGTACGTGTTGAAAAAAAACCGGACGTAGACTGGATCATAGCGTCTGTCCCTATTTTTTAATGCATCAGATACATGATTCCCGCGCCGTAATTCCTGATGCCGACCCGCGAAATCTCCCGAACGATTCCTTTCACCAGGTAACTCATCCAGCTCGGTTTTTCCTTTTTTTCATAGATTAGTTTCGGCTTTCCCTGGATACCGGACAGTTTCGCAAGAAGATTGACGGCATCCTGAAAAGTTCCCAACTGATCCACAAGACCAAGTCCCAGCGCCTGCCTCCCGGAAAAAATCGTACCGTTCGCGATCTTCTTTACCTTCTCAACGGTGAGCCCTCTTCCTTTTGCAACATCCTCGACAAACTGCATGTAGACATCGTCGATCACTCCCTGCAGAATCTTCTTCTCCCGCTCACTCATGGGGCGGGTCGTGGATCCGATATCCTTGAATTCTCCGCTCTTGATCACGTAAGGTTCCACGCCGATCTTCTCCAGCAGTTTCTGTATATTCGACATTTCCATAATCACCCCGATGCTTCCGGTGATGGTGCCGGGGTTGGATACAATGCGGTCTGAAGCAGAGGCAATATAATAGCCACCCGAGGCAGCGACGTTCCCAAAGGAGGCGACAATCTTCTTCTCTCCCTTTTCCCGAATTTTCCAGAGCTCGGAATAGATCTCCTGTGAAGGTGCCACCGCTCCACCGGGGCTGTCGATCCGCAAGAGGATTCCCTTGATGCTGCGGTCCTGCATAAACTGACGCAGGTTATCGAGGGTCTTTCGGGAATTAACGATCACTCCCTTGATCTCAAGCACACCGATTTTGTCTCCTCCGGCCAGGGAGATCGCTTGACTGTCGTGTTTCCCAATCAGGCGGGTCAGGGTAAAGACCGAGAAGAACACAAGGATGGAAAAACCGGCAAGGAAAATCAGGAAACGGACGGGGGACTCGCGATTCATTTCATGTCTCTCCTTCCGACTACAGGAATGGTTTCATCAGGATGCGGCAATCCGGCCGCAAAACCTGAAACACGAAATGGGCTTTCACGGGTCCGTCAACAGCGATTTCCGGCATATCACATATCCCGGGAGTCCCCGGCCGGTTCGTCATCCTCCCCGGATGATTCAGTTTCAGGAGGAGTGTCTTGCTGTTGCTCGGAAGATTCGGCCGGTGACTCGGTCTCTTCTTCGGAGGGATTCATCAGACTGATTCCGCCTTGATCGGCCAGCAGATCACCCATCTTGCTCCGCATCGATTCCTGGTCGTTGAGATACTGATTCAGTTCAGCCTCTTCCAGCCCCTCAAGATACCTTTTAATGGATAGACCGATTTTGCGCTCCTCTTCATCAAGCTTCACCACAACAGCCTTTACCTCACTGTTGATGGAAAGAAGATCTTCTATCCTGCTGGAGGGGTCCAATGATACCTCTGTGTTACGGATCAGCCCTTCAATGCCGTTTTCCAGGGCCACAAAAACGCCGAAATCCGTGATCTTGACCACTGTTCCGGTAACAATGGAACCGATCGGATAGGTTTCAGCAATCCCGATCCACGGATCGGGTGTAAGCTGTTTCAGTCCAAGCGAAAGCCGTTCCTTGGCCTTGTCCACGTTCAGAACGATCGCCTCTACCTCTTCCCCTTTTTTCAGTATCTCGGATGGGTGTTTGACACGCCGTGTCCAGGACATGTCGGAGATATGGACCAGTCCGTCGACCCCTTCTTCCAGGCCGATAAAGGCGCCGAAATCCGTGAGATTCCGTACAACCCCCCGGATCCGGCTCCCCACAGGGCACCGCTCTTCGATCAGATCCCAGGGATTGGCCCCCGCTTGTTTAATCCCCAGCGAAATCCGTTTGTTCTTGACATCGAGGTTCAGTACCTTGGCTTCCACCTGGTCCCCGACAGAGACCACCTTGGAGGGATGACGGATCTTCTGTGTCCAGGACATCTCGGAAACATGCACCAGTCCTTCTACACCTTCTTCCAACTCCACAAAGGCACCGTAATCAGTCAGACTGACCACCTTTCCATGAACACGGCTGCCCACGGGATATTTCTCCTCGACATGGGTCCAGGGATCTTCGGTCTTCTGCTTGTACCCCAGGGAAACCCGCTCCCTCTCCCGGTCGAATTTCAACACGACAACCTCCACCTCATCACCGAACGAAAAGAGTTCCGATGGATGATGAACGCGCCCCCAGGACATATCGGTAATATGCAGCAATCCGTCGATGCCTCCCAGATCAATGAAGGCACCGTACTCCGTAATGTTCTTAACAATCCCTTTCAGGATCTTCCCTTCCTCCAGGTTTTTTAGGGTCTCGACCTTGAGAACTTTTCTCTCTTCTTCCAGGAGGATCCTTCGGGAAAGAACAATGTTACCCCGCTTCTGATTCATCTTGATAATCTTCATCTGAAACTTCTTCCCGATGAACTTATCGAGATTCCGAACCGGGTGGATGTCAACCTGCGAACCGGGCAGGAAGGCCCGAATTCCCACATCCACGGAAAGCCCACCCTTGATCCTGGAGACCACGAGACCCTCGATGCTTCGATCCTCCGCGTAGGCCTTGGAAATTTCCTCCCAGACCCGGATGCGATCCGCCTTCTCTTTGGACAGGACGACCTGACCATTACTGTCCTCCACCTGCTCCAGAAGGACCTCCACTTCATCTCCGGCTTTGAGATTCGCCGCCTCGGCGGGTTGAAACTCATCCAACGGAATCATCCCTTCCGACTTGAACCCCACGTCCACGACCACATGGTCCTTGGTCACCTTGAGGATCGTCCCCTTGATCACGGAACCGGCCTTGGTATTCCGGAAGGTCTCTTCATACATCTGGGCCATATCTTCCGCGCTCAACATCTCATCATCGGAAGCCCCGTTCCCCCCGGTTGCTTCCGGGGACATTTCCATAGCCTGGGCCTTTTCTTCTTCCTGACTGTTCATCACCGCTTTCTTACCTCCTGAGAATTTTTCGGAGAGGTCTCCCTCTCACGCGCCCGGTGCATACGCCCCGGGAAGAAGCGTTCCGAATTTGAGCCCGAACGCCTGATTAAAACAAAATAGATTGTTTAAAACCCTTTGTCAATGATTATTTACACCCTCTTGAGGATCCCGCATCCCAGTCCTTCTTACACTTCCGGGATTTCTTTTAAGGCCTCCACCAACTCGGTAATGATCCAGTCCGGTGTGGAAGCTCCTGCGGTAACCCCCGCCTTTTTGACACCGTGAAACCATTCAAGGTCCAGTTCTCCGGCCGTCTCGATGTGATAGGTCCGGGTCCCGGTTTTACGACAAATCTCTGCGAGACGGTTTGTGTTGCCACTGTTTCTCCCGCCGACCACCAACATGAGGTCCACGGTCCGGGCAATCTTCCTCGCTTCAATCTGACGAATCCGCGTGGCATCACACAGGGTGTTAAAAACCTTGATTTCTCCGGCGACCTCCAAACAACGGTCCACCACACGCTTGAATGTCTCCAGACTGGTCGTGGTCTGGGCGACCACACCGATCTTGCGAACCTTTTCGATTCGCTCCAGATCCTCTACGCGCGCGGCCACCAGGGCCTTTCCTCCGGCGTAGGCTTGAATTCCCTGGACCTCCGGATGGTTTTTATCTCCGACGATCACGACACGGTACCCCTCCTCTTTGAGACTGCAGGCGTATTTCTGGGCGTTCTTCACGAAAGGACAGGTCGCGTCCACAATCGTAATCCCGCGCCTTTCCGCTTCACGGATCAGGGAACGCGGAACTCCGTGCGAACGGATAATCAACCGTTCCCCATGAAACTCCGAGATGTGCCTGACCGAACGCACATTCAATTCCTCAAGCCGTGAAACCACCTGGGGATTATGAATCAAAGGTCCGAGGGTGGCCACCGCCCCTTCGGTCTCCCGGACCGTATCGTAGGTCGTCTTGATGGCCCGTTTCACCCCGAAACAAAATCCGGATTTTTCAGCCACGATGATTTCCATAACCGGGTCAGACTCCTTTGCTTTCCATCTCCCGGATCATAGAATCCACAACCTCCTGCACCGTCAACAAGGTCGTGTCGATCGTTACAGCGTCGTCGGCCTTCCGGAGGGGAGCGAGTATACGCCCGGAATCCTTGCGATCCCGTTCAGCCATCTCTTTCAGGATCTCCCCGGACCTGACCGCCTCCCCCCGCGCCCGAAGTTCCGTCACGCGCCTCCGACTGCGTTCCTCCAAAGACGCGGTTAAGAAGAACTTGAAATCCGCATCCGGAAAGACCACGGTCCCCATGTCCCTTCCTTCCAGGACGGCATTCCCATCCTCTCCCAGTTTCCGCTGCAGAGACGACAGTCGTCTCCTTACGGAAGCAATGGCGGAAATCCTGGAGGCCACCATCCCCATCCCGGCAGTGCGGATTTCTTCAGTCACGTCTGTGCCGTTGACCAGAATGCGGGTTCCGCCCTTTCCTTCCGCGAAGACAAGGCGGACGTTTTTTAAGAGTTGCACCAGCTCCTCGCACTCCATAAAAGGGACCTTTTTCTCCCGCGCGAGCCACCCGATTCCCCGGTACATCGCACCGGTATCGATATAGCGAAAACCGATACGCTCGGCCAGCGCCCTGGCGACCGTGCTCTTCCCGGCCCCGGAAGGGCCGTCAATCACTACAATCGGTCCCTGTTTCATCCTCTGCCCCGGTTCACCCGCTCCAGGGTCTCCCGGAACCCCGGAAAGGAAGTGCGGATACAAGCTGTATCCTCGATGGTGGTCTCCCGTTCACAACGGAGTCCTGCCACCGCCATAGCCATAGCGACCCGGTGATCTCCAAAACTCCGGCATGTCCCGCCGGAGAGCATCTCACGTCCCTGAATCACCAGGCCATCCTTTCGTTCCTCCACATCCGCACCCACGGCCCGAAGATTGACGGTCATGGCGTGAATCCGGTCGGTCTCTTTGACCCGAAGCTCCGACGCCCCGGTGATCCGTGTTTCTCCATTTGCGAAGGCAGCGGCCACACAGAGAGCGGGAAACTCATCGATTGTGGACGGAACTTCCTCCGGCGCGACTGAAGTCCCATCCAGTGAGGAGGTCCGGACCTGGATGTCGGCGACCGGTTCTTCCCCCTCCTCTTGCGACTCGATCCGGATCGCGGCTCCCATCCGTTTCAGTATCTTCAGAAAACCGATCCGGGTGGGATTGATCCCCACCTTCCGGATGAGAAGATCCGATCCTTCAACAATCAGCGCCGCAACGATAAAAAACGCCGCGGAAGAAAAATCGCCGGGGACAGCGAGACTGCATCCCGAAAGATGGGACCGTCCCGACAGGCTCACGGTAGTCCCCTCACGTTTCAACTCACATCCAAAGAGGTGGAACATCCTCTCGGTGTGATCCCGCGATGGATAGGGTTCAGAGACGGATGTCCGTCCCCTCGCGTTCAAACCCGCCAGCAGGATCGCCGATTTTACCTGAGCGCTGGAGACCGGAGAGTGATAATCGATCCCCTTCAAATTCCCTCCCTGAATAGCGAGTGGAACAAGACGTCCTCCATCCCTTCCCACGATTTGAGCCCCCATCTCCCTCAGGGGCCGGACGATTCGTCCCATAGGCCGCCCGCGAAGATAACGATCCCCGGTCAGAACCGTGAAGAAATCCTGCCCCGCCAGAAGACCGGAAAGGAGACGAAGTCCGGTCCCGGAGTTTCCCAGATCCAACACATTCTTAGGTTCTTTCAGCCCCTTCAGTCCCGTACCGTAGATCAGAAGTCTCTCTCCCCGGTCCTCAATCCGGACCCCCAGTTTCTGAAAGGCCCGGAGGGTTCCCAGGGTATCCTCGCCCCGAAGCAGTCCCCGGACTTCCGTCATCCCGGATGCAATCGAGCCCAACATGACGGCACGGTGAGAAATGGACTTATCTCCCGGAACCGAAATCTCTCCGTGAATCCCCTGTGAACGCTGCACATGCATTCTTTCCGGCTTCATCATCAGGATCATCCTGTTGGAATATCATCTATCACAAACCCGGGCACCTGCCCCATGCGGGGTGATGGTATCCGTACAGGGTCTTTTCTCATTTTCGCTGGGTAAGGGCGGATCACAAGGCATTCCGGTAATCGCGGGCCTTTTCAAATTGCCGCATCAAAGGGTCGGATTCCTCTTCAACGATCAGCTCACGGATCCGATTCAAGGCCGCCTCATACCGGTCGATCATCTTCAGGATCGGCTCCCGGTTCATCCGGCAGATATCCCGCCACATCTCCGGCGAGCTGGACGCGATCCTCGTAATATCCTTAAACCCTCCTGCCGCGTAAGGGGAAAGATCGGCGACACCCTCCCGCTCCAGATCGGAGAGGGTATTGACCAGGGCGTAGGCCGCCATGTGGGGAAGGTGACTGACCGCGGCGAGAAGAAGGTCGTGCTCTTTTGCATCCATCTCGATCACCCTCGAGCCCAGCTTTTCCCACAGGGCACGGATCTTCCGCAGCGCCTCCGGATGGGTCTGTACAGTCGGTGTCAGAATCGTCCGGGATCCCTCGAACAAACCGGATACGGCCGCACCCGCTCCGGACGCTTCACTGCCGGCGATCGGATGTCCTCCCACAAAAAGAATCCCCTCGGGCAGAACCTCCTCAAGACCTTCGACGAGGGGCTGCTTCACACTGCCCACATCCGTCACACAGGTTCCCCTCCTGAGACGGGAGGCCAGCTGCCGTCCGATGGAAAGGATACTCGCCACCGGAGTCGCCAGAACAACCAGGTCAGCGTCTCCACACACCTCGGACGGATCGTGTACGAATCGGTCCACGGCCCCGCGCAGGCGGGCGGTCTCCAGGTTCATTCGGTTGCGCCCCACACCGATTACTTCCCCGAAAACCCCCCGTTCCTTCCCCGCCAGGCCGAGGGAGGCACCGATCAACCCCGTCCCGACAATCACAACCTGTTGAAAACGTATTGACATGACTTTTCTTTTACGGTCCTTTCCCTCAGCCGGACTCCAGGATTTTCCGCAAGGCCTTCACCAGTCTCCGGTTTTCTTCCGGAAGGCCGATTGTAACCCTGAGATGCCGCTCCCCCATCGGACGCACAATCACCCCTTCGTGCAGCAGGGCTTCATAGAGTCTTCCGGCATCCTGTTTCGTATCCATCCAGATAAAATTGGCTTCCGTCGGCAGAAAGGAGAATCCCAGCCGCTCCAGTTCCCGATAAAGGTAGGACTTTCCCTCACGATTGTTCCTGAGACTCGACTCGATGTGTTCCCGATCTTCCAGAGCGGCCAGGGCCGCGGTCTGAGCGAGGGTCCCCGTATTGAAAGGCTCACGGACACGGTTCATGGCATCGATCACTCCCGGGTCCGCCATCCCGTATCCGATTCTGAGACCGGCCAGACCATAAATTTTGGAGAAAGTTCTCAGGACCATGACGTTCCTGCCACGTTTCAGATACTCCAGCCCGTCGGGCTGTTCCGGATCCTCCACATATTCAAAATAGGCCTCGTCCAGCACCACCAGAACGGAATCGGGGATCCGGTCGAAGAAACGATCCAGGGCCTTTCGGCGCACCAGGGTGCCGGTGGGATTGTTCGGGTTGGCGATAAACACGCAGAAGGTCCGTTCATCAACCAGCCGAGCCATAGCCTCCAGATCGTAGCCCCCCTCTTTCAACGGAGCCGCCCGGTACTCCCCGTTCACGATCCGCATGGCCAGCGGGTAGACGACAAAAGTCGTCTCCGAAGAGACGGCATTCATACCGGAAGTATGAAAGGTCCGAACGATCAGATCAAGCAGTTCATTGGAACCATTGCCGAGAATAATCTGTTGATCGGAAAGTCCGTATCGTTCAGAAAGCGCCCGTTTCAGATAATACCCACTTCCATCGGGATAGCGATGCAACGAGGAGACCTCCGCCGCGAGGGCCCTGACGGCCCCGGGGGAGGGTCCCAGAGGATTCTCGTTCGAAGCGAGCTTTATAATGTTCTGAACCCCAAGTTCCCGTTCCAATTCCCGGATCGGTTTGCCCGGACGGTAAGGAGCGAGATTACGGATATGATCCGGAGCCGTTATCATCCTGCATGCCCTTCATCTCCCCGCCCGGGGGTAGGATCCAAGTTTCTTCAGAAAGAAACATTTTCCCTCCAGAAGATCCAGAACCTCCCGAACCGGCGACTCCGTCATGTGCCCCTCCAGATCCACATAAAAAACATACTCCCAGGCCTTTTTACGGGAAGGGCGGGATTCGATCCGGGTCAGGTTGATCCCATGTTCGGCGAAGGGACGCAGGACATCAAAAAGGGCCCCCGGCCGATTCCGGAAAGAAAAGAGAATCGAAGTCTTGTCCGCTCCGGTCGGTTGAGCCATTCTTCTGGAGATCGATAGAAACCGGGTATAATTATTCGCATTGTCTTCAATTCTTTTCCGGATCACTTTCAAACCGTAGATCGTAACGGCCGCTTCGCTGGCGATGGCCGCCGCTTCCGGGGTCTTTGACGCCATCTGAGCGGCCCGGGCCGTACTCTCCACCTCAATCACCGGGATATCAACGAGGTGCGTCTCAAGCCATCTCCTGCACTGAGCCATTGGTTGCGGATGGGAATAGACCTTCCGGACCCGCTCCATCTCTCCGGAAAGACTCATCAGGTGATGTGACACCTCCATCAAGATCTCGGAATAAATCAACAGATCCGAATCCAGAAACATGTCGAGGGTATTGTTCACCATCCCCTCGGTGGAGTTCTCGACAGGCACCACGCCGTAATCCGCCTGCTCCCGTTCCACAACCTCAAAAACCTCCCGTATGGTATGGACAGGCAGATACTCCGCGGAATTTCCGTAATACTTCATACAGGCAAGATGAGTAAAGGTCCCCTCCGGCCCAAAATAGGCTACCTTGATCGGTTCTTCAAGAGCGAGAGAGGCAGACATGATCTCCCGATAAATCGCTCGAATCGCTGAATCCTGGAAAGGGCCGTGGTTTTTCTTCTCAAGGCGTTTCAGGACCTCCATCTCTCTTGATGGAGAATGATAACTTTTGTTATGCCTGGACTTAAGCCTTCCAATCTCAAGAGCCACTTCAGCTCTTTGATTCAGGAGGTCAAGAATCTTTTCATCGAGTGAATCAATCCTTTTTCTGAGGTCCCGCAGACCGTCCATAGAGAACATTCTCCGACATCATCGGGGGATTATCGTAAAAAAGAAGTTGTATCTTAACCGATTATCTCTTTGGAATCAATCCATTTCTTTGGGAGGACGAACCGTCAGAACAGGGCAGGAAGCGGCACGGACCAGTTTTTCCGTCGTACTGCCGAGCAACATATGGGAGAAACCCTTCCGACCATGGGTGCCGATCACAACCAGATCGATCGATTCCTCCCTTATCACCTGAAGTATTTCTTGAACAACATCTCCTACTTTTATGATTTTCTTTACTTTTATACCCTTTTCACGGATCTCCGCAGCATGTCGTTTCAGCGCCCGCGTTATCTGTTCACGAATCAGTTCCTCAATCCGATCGATGGAATGTATTTCACTGTACACATCATACATCTCATACCGGATATCCACCACCGAAACCAGAACGATCTCAGCCCCTAATTCCCTGCAAAGCTCCACGGCGTATCTCACGGCGTACAGAGAATAGTCGGAACCATCCGTCGGAATCAGAATGCTTTTCACAAGAGCCATCTTTCATTTTCCTCCTGAACGACTGTGTTCAACCCGCATCCATCCCTTCCACGCCGCCTCCAGACCTCAAAACGCATGCCGCCTATGGCACAGCACAATCCGAGGTGTCCCCCCGGATCTTGTTCAGGGCATGAGGCAACGCAGGCAGCAGCACCTCCAGATTCTCCCGGGCGCCCCTCGGGCTCCCGGGGAGATTCACAATCAATGTCCCCTTCCGGATGCCACAGACCGCCCGGGAAATCATCGCGTGAGGAGTCTTGGCCAGGGACGCAGTACGCATGGCCTCGGCCATCCCCGGCAGCTCCCGGTCGATCACGCCTCGCGTCGCCTCCGGGGTGACATCACGCGGGGACACGCCGGTTCCCCCTGTCGTCAGAATGAGGTCGATGTCCCCACGGTCAGAAAGTTCGCGCAGCCGGTCCGCTATCCTCTCCAACTCATCAGGAAGGATCTCATAGAAGACCGTCTCACCCGGCAGGACGCGGATCATTTCCCGGAGGACCCTCCCGCTTTCGTCCTCACGCTCCCCCCGTGCCCCACGATCACTCAGGGTCAGGATCGCCGTCCTGTAACCTCTTCCTTCCCGGAAAGTTGTTTCCCCCTGATCAAAAACCCGGTTCATTCCTCCCCTTTCCACAGCACCTGAACCGTATCTCCGGGACGGACCTCCCCTCCGGCAAGCACCCGGACAAAGATCCCCTCCTTCGGCATCACACAGTCACCTGCTTGGCGGTAGATTGCACACCGATCGTGGCAAACCTTTCCGATCTGGGTGACTTCCAGCTCCACGCGTTCTCCGATCCGAATCCGGGTTCCGATCGGAAGAGAGACAAGATCCACCCCTTCGGTGGTCAGATTCTCGGCAAAGGCACCGGGCCCCACATCGAGTCCCAAGTTCTGCATCTTCCGGATACTCTCCATGGCCAGAAGAGAGACCTGCCGATGCCACTTTCCTGCATGGGCGTCCGTTTCGATGCCGTGTTCGCGCACAAGCGTAACCGTCGGAACACTTTGCTTCGGTTCCCCCTTCCGTTGACTGATATTCACCGAAACCACACTCGCCATTTCTCCTCCTTCACGTGGAATTGAAGCGTGTCGTACACTCTATCAAAGTCCACGCTTCTTATCAAGAAATTGTGCTTCCATCCGATTCTCTGGCCAGAATTTCGCCGAGTTTTTCCGCAAGGGAATGCAGCAGGTTGTCGAACGAATCGGCAAAAGCCTTCACCCCGTCTTTCTGCAACTGTTCCGTCACTTCCCCCAGATCCACACCCACAGCTTCAATTTTTTGGAGCACCTTCTCCGCTTCGGCGCCCCCCCGATCCAGGGCCGGACAAACCCTTCCGTGGTTCCTGAAAGCCTCCAGGGTCGCCGGGGGGATGGTATTGACCGTATCCGGCCCGATCAGTTCCTCTACATAATAGACATCAGAATAAGCGGGATTCTTGGTGCCGGTACTGCCCCAGAGTACCCGCTGGACCCTTGCACCACGATTTCTCAGGACAAAGAAGGGCTCACCGTAAAAAATCTCACAGAAACGACGATAGGCTATCCTGGCGTTGGCGATCGCTGTCTTTCCCTTCAGAGAGAGCGCTTCGGGCGTCCCGACCCGATCCAGAAGCCGGTCCACGGCCGTATCCAGCCTGCTCACAAAGAAAGAAGCCACCGAGGAGACCCGAACCGGATCGGAACAACGTGTAAGCCCCCGGATATAGGCACGGGCCACGGATTCGTAATGCTTCATGGAAAAGATCAGGGTGACATTGATGTTGATCCCTTCAGCGGTCAAGGCTTCTATCGCGGGAATCCCCTCAGGAGTGGCCGGCACCTTGATCATCAGATTCGGCCGGTTGATCTCCTTCCACAGTCGTTTCACTTCTGAGAGTGTGCCAGCCGTATCATGAGCCAGATGGGGGGACACCTCCATACTGACATATCCATCCAATCCGTCCGTTTCGTCATAGATCGGACGCAGGAGATCGGCAGCCATTCGGATGTCCTCAACGGCCAGACGCTCAAACAACGCCATCGCATCCATGCCCGGCTCCGCCTGAACGTATGACAGAATGGAAGGATTGTAATCTTCCGTACCGGAAATCGCCTTTTCAAAGATCGTGGGATTACTGGTCACTCCACTGATTCCGTCCTTCTCCATCAAATCCTTGAGTTCACCACGGACCAGCAGACCGCGTTGAATATAATCGAGCCAGATCGACTGGCCGATCGTCTTGATTTCTCTGAGTCGGCTCATGATCCCTCTCCTTCTTTCAAATTTAACCTCACATACTGATGAAACGCAAGCGGCGGACGAGATTCCGGCGGGACAGTTCTTGAGTGACTCCGTCAGGCATGCGGGGTAAAAACCGAGGCGAGGGTGTATCGATGATCACGTATCAGCTTCGCAGTGTGGCAAGCAACCGTTTCGGCCTGAGAAGCAGGTCAAGGGCGTGGTGGATATGGTGAACCACGATATCGGCATTCAGGAGTCCTTTGACCGATGCGCCCTCTTCACCGATCACGACAATCCCTACCACGGCTTCCCTGAGCATCAGGGCATCGTTCGATCCATTGCCGAGAGCAATCGTCCGATCAGCTCCGATTTTCCGGATATGAGCCTGCTTCTGAACATCCTCATTACCCGGAGTCAGTTTGACCACCTCCATGCCAAAATCCCTCGGAAGGTTCCTGGCATGCCCATGGGTATCGGCGGTCAGAACAACCAGCTTCAAGATTTGAGAAAGCTCTTTCAACCTCCCGATCACTCCCTCATCCGGAACCCCCTCCAATCCCAGGGTACCATTTAAGTCCATAACCAGATTTTCGACGGCAAGATTTCCAAAACCGGGAATCTCAAGATTCAGCATTTCCCTCTCCTTTCATGTTCCATTCTCTCTTGAAGCAGGGTGAATATATCGCCTTCCTCAGACGGATCCCGCATCAGAAACTGCTCAACCACAAAACGATCCGGCTCGAGATAGCCGATCCCGACTAGAAAGACGTAGGCCCCGGTCCCACCCGAAAGACCGGTGGTCTCGGTATCAATAAACAAGGCCTTCGCGGGATGGATGGAGGTTAATTCAGGATCCACGAAGAGATCCTCCAATACATCAAGTTTGACATGATATAACTCCTGTAACCTTATGTTAGCATGCACATAATCCAAATCATACTCATGTCTCGTCACGAAGACTTCAAGGTTCTCTTCCGGGCAGAATTTCCCAGAAACCAGATCTTCAATCCCGACGCCCCCGTAAGAAAGCGCATGTTTCCGGAGAATCACACGCCGTCTGTGCATAACCCGGTCGATCCGCGCCCGCCCGGAGATCGGCAATCACCTCTCCCTTCCCTGCGGGTGAAAGCGATACACCCTCTATCGCCCTTTTTCTCATAAGAATCTAAAATAACAGAGATTGGGTGCCAGGCAAACCTTTTTTTCAAGCCCAAATCCACCACCTAACCGGTCAAGAGTTAAATCCGGTGGTTTTTTGGGGAGCTTCCGGACTAAATTCCCGGAGGGAAATTAGGTGCCAGGCAAACAGTTCTTTTTTTCCTTGACAGTTCCCCAAGGT
>CAYZZU010000047.1:0-15766 GCA_964483105.1 uncultured Nitrospirota bacterium | reverse complement strand
AAGAATCGGTCAATAGGGAATGTGAAAAAAGTAGCCTGTCCCCTTTTTGGTTTTTGGGAATGTGAAAAAAGTAGCCTGTCCCCTTTTTGGTTTTTTGGGTTTTCGCATATCGCCCTTGTTTGACATCCCTCCGGGACTGTGGCATGATGGCTCGCATCATGAAGAAGGGAAAAGAGATCATCACGAAACTGATTACGGATAGGCTAAAGGTGGACGGTCGGGTCCTCTTCGCCTATCTCTACGGGTCCTTCCTCACCGGCGCTGAGTTCCGTGATATCGATATCTTCGTCTTCCTGAAGGATCCGAACAACCCGCACATGCAGTCCGTTTCGATCCGGGAGACCCTCTCCGACGCCTTCCGCGAAGGGGGGATCGGTGAGGTCCCGCCGGACTTTTTCGACCTCCGTGTGATGAATGACGCCCCCTACGATTTCGTGATCGATGTATTGTGTGACGGCCTGTTGATCGTCGACAGGGACCGGGAGGCGAGGACCGACCTGATCGAGGAGGTATCGAATCAGTACCGGGTCAACTGCGCCCTTCTCGATGAGGTGTACCGGTGAATATCGATACGAAACGGGTCCGGCGGTATCTCACCGAGATCCAGGCGGATATCCGCGACATCGAAGGTCTCTTTCACGACTATCCCGATGAGGCGATCCTCCGGGAGAGGCACTTGATGAAGAGCCTGAAATACTCCCTGGTGGAGGTCTCGGAGGCGATCTCCCTGGTCCTGCAGCATCTCCTGGCCAAGCATTTCGGCGTGCCGGTGAAAGGGTATATCGATACGGTCCGGAAGGCCGCCGAGAACGGTCTGATATCGGAGGGGCTTGCCGCCTCACTGAAACCCTTCTTCGATTTCCGGAATTCCCTGGTCCACCGTTACTGGACGATCGACGATGTGAAACTCCTGGAAAACTGCAAGGGAGGCTACAAAGATTTTCAGGCCTTCATCAAGGAGATCGAGGCCTTCCTGGAGATGATCAAATAGCATGAGTTCTCCCCGCCGAAATTTCCTGCGGCTGCGCTTTACCCCTCCCTTCGGCGATGCGGAGACCCTGCGCGATCGGATCGAGGCTCTCTTCTCCGGGAAGACCGGCGACGCGGAGCGGGTGGAGAGCTCCCGTTTCGCCAAGGTCTTCCGTTTCGAGGCGGAGGTCGGGAGAGGGACGAAGGTCTTTTATTACAAGGAGTTTCTCTTCCGGAATCTTCGGGATCGGCTCTCCGTGCTGGTCCGTCCCTCCCGGGCGGTGCGGGCCTGGAAAGGGGCGCGGATTCTGCTCGATCAGGGATTGGATACGGCGACGCCGGTCTGTGTCGGTGAGGAACGTCTCATCGGGATCGTTACCCGCTGTTTCCTGGTGACCGAAGCGGTTCCGGATGCCCTGGAGATTGAGCATTATATCCGGGAGGGTTTTTCCGACGGCGGTCCGGAAAGGGTTTCCGGCAAACGGAAGTTCATTTCCTTTTTCGGGGAGACCATCGGCAGGATGCACCGTCTCGGAATTTTCCAGGGAGACCTGAGGGGGAGAAATGTCCTGGTTCAGAAGACGAACCCGCCCAGGATCTTCCTGATCGATAACGAGCGGACACGAATCTACCGGAGACTGCCCGGACGGAAAAGGTTGAAAAACCTGGTACAGGCGAACATGACCATTCATCCTCTGGTGACACGGACCGACCGGGTCCGTTTTTTTTATGCCTATCTTTCGGAAAATCCGGACCTCCGGGATGGGAAAAGGATGTGGATGCGGCGGATACTGGACAGAACACGGGAGAGGCTCCTGTCCAAGGGGCGGCTTGAGCGTAAGCCGTGAACGATGATCCGGTCTTTCCGCGGGAGGAGGGCCGCTCTTCAGGATCCTGTATGGAGAAGATGTCAGAGAAAAAGGCAGCCCTGGTGATGCGTGAATTTTCGACCCGGTCGGGCGGAGGAGAGCGGTTTGCGTGCGCTCTGGCTCGAGGGCTTCTCGAAAAGGGAATTCCCCTGGAGGTGTGGGCCGGGTCTTTCGAGAGTGGTTTGGGGCTTGAAGGGGCATTCCGGAAAATCTCGTACATGAGAAAACCTTCATCCTGGAAGGTATGGTCCTTTTGTAACGGGTATCGCCGCCTGGCCCGGGAGCGAAAGGTGGATGTGGTTTTCGGGTTGACCCAGGTCTATCCTGTGGATGTCTACCGTGTGGGGGGGGGGATCTATCCCCAGTGGCTCAGGATTCAATACCCGAATCGGATGAGACGCTTCATCCATTTCCTGATCCGTCCGGTCCATTGGGCCAACCTGATGATCGAAAGGCGGATCCTGACGAATCGCCGTTTGAAAAAGGTGGTGGTGAATTCGCGCATGGAGAAGGAGAACCTCCTGTGCTATTATCGGATTCCGGAAGAGAGGATTGAGGTGATTTATAACGGAGTGGATCTGGATCGGTTCCGTCCCGTTCGGGAAACGGAACGGGTGGCCGTGCGGAGGGAGATGAACACGAGAGCGGGCGATTTCGTGCTCCTGTTTCCTTCGAATAACTTCAGACGAAAGGGACTGGCCGTCCTGATTGCGGCCCTGGCCCGACTGAACCGGAAGGATGTGACACTCTGGGTGGCGGGCAGGGGAAGAGAGGCGCCGTTCAAGGCATTGGCGGGAAAACTTCAGGTTGAGGAGCGGGTCCGCTTTCTGGGAAAACGTTCGGATATGGAAAGACTGTATGGCGCCTCCGATCTGATGGTTCTTCCGACCCGGTACGATTCATTCAGCAATGTCGTCCTGGAGGCGATGGCCTGCGACCTGCCGGTGATTACGACGCGCTCCAACGGCGCGGCGGAGGCGGTTCAGGCGGGGGTGAACGGTTACGTCCTGGACGACCCGGGGGATTCATCGGGGTTGGCCGGGTTGATCCGGAAGGTGATGCGTCAGAGGAATGCATGGAAAGGGAAGCCGAGGGCCCGGGCCGGAGATTTTTCGATTGGGGAGTGTGTTTCCGCTTATGCCAGGCTCTTTACCCTTTTAACGGCCTTGTAGTTTCTGGACGGAAGGAGTAAAAGGATTCAGAATGGAACCCTTGATCAAGGTGGATTTGGAAAAGAGGATTCGTAGTGGTGTACCGGTCATCCTGGAGCTGGGATGCGGTGGGAAAAAAAAGGCGGGGAGGATCGGGATAGACAGGCTCGATCTACCGAATGTGGATATTGTGGCTGACCTGGAGAAGGGGTTGCCGTTTCTGCCGGACAATTCGGTGGATGAGATTTATTCCAAGAGTTTCTTCGAGCATGTCGAGCGTTTTGAGAATTTAATGAAGGAGATTGTCCGGGTGTTGAAAAAGGGAGGGAGATGCGTTCTTTCCGTTCCGCATTTCTCGAATCCGTACGCTTATTCCGATTATACGCATAAACGGTTCTTCGGTTTCTATACATTTTATTATTTTGTGGATCCGGGGTATCAGCCCGCAAGAAAGGTTCCCAATTTCTATTCGGATGTGAAGATCCGGATTGTTTCTCAACGGCTTTTATTCGCGTCTCCCTTCAAGGGGAGGAATGTCATCAAGAGACTGTTCGGCCTGATTGTGAATGCGCACCGATATCTCCAGGAGTTCTACGAAGAGAACCTTTGTTACTGGTTTCCATGTTATGCGGTCCAGGTGATTTTTACGCCGGACAAATAACCCTCTTTCCCTCCCGGAACGCATCCTGTCGCGATGACCGGCCGGGGTGCCGGCCGGGGCCGCCGATTTGTACAGATGATGGAAATCGCCTTTCTTGTGACGCGTCTCGAAAAACCAAGTGCCCGTTATCGTGTCCTTCAATATCTGCCTTATCTGGAAGGGAAGGGATGGAGGCCGACGGTTTTTGTCATTCCCAAGTCTTTTTCCGAACGGAGGAGGTTGTTCCGGAAGATCCGTTCTTTTGATATGGTCTTCCTGCAGAAGAAGCTCCTTTCGCGATGGGATTTTTCCCATTTGAGAAAGAACGCGCGCCGGTTGATCTACGACCTGGATGACGCGGTGATGTTTCGTGATTACCGGGCACGCCGCCGGAACTCGCTGAGGCGGAGGCGTGCCTTCGCGCGAACCGTCCGGAAGGTCGACCGGGTGATCGCCGGAAACCGGTATCTGGAGGGGCTCAGCCGGGCCTACTCCGACAAGGTGAGCGTGCTTTCCACACCGATCCCGGTGGAACGCTATCCGGTGAAGGATTACGGGGCGGCCGGGGAAGCGGTGACTCTGGGATGGATCGGGAGTACCGCGACCGTGCGTTACCTGGAGATTCTCCGGGAGGCGCTGGAGACGGTGGCCCGGTGTTTTCCACAAATCCGCCTGAAGGTTGTATCCGACACTTTTCTTCCCTTTCAGGGAATACCGGTTCAGAAGAAACGGTGGAATTCAGGTGAGGAGATTCGGGATCTCCATTCCTTTGATATCGGGCTGATGCCTTTAACCGATGATGTCTGGAGCCGGGGTAAGTGCGGGTTCAAGATCCTTCAGTATATGGCCGTGGGCGTTCCCGTGGTCTGCTCCCCTGTGGGAATGAACCGGGAGATCATCCGGGATGGTGTTCAGGGGTTCTGGGCGGAAGGTACGAACGCGTGGATGGAGAGGTTGTCTGAGCTGATTCAGGACCCGGAGCTGAGGATGCGAATGGGCCTGGAGGGGAGAAAACGGGTGGAGAAAGAATATTCATTGGCAGGGCATTCCAGGCGCCTGATCGAGATCCTGCGTTTGATATGAAAACGATACACATCCTCCATATTCTTTCCAGGTATCGGGGGGATTATCCCCTGTTTGATGATTTTGTTCTCGGACTCGATTCGTCCCGGTTCCGGAGTACGGTCTGCTTCCTGCGGGGGGGCGGTCCGGATCGCAGAAGGAGCCGCCTGGAGGAAGAGGGGATCGAGGTGGTCTTTCTCGATCCGCTGGGCCGCTCCGTGAGAGGAATCAGGCTCTCCTGTTTGTATCGACTCGGAAAGATCGTGCGGGAGAGGGGGGTCGATCTGATACACTGCCAGCGGCACAAGCCGACCGTCTACGGTGTCCTGACGTCTTTACTCTCCGGCGGAAGGCCGGTTGTTTCCACGGTGCACGGTACCCGTCGTACGCGCTCGGGGAAGCGGCGTCTTGTCAACCGGTTTCTTTTCAGCAGGGTGGATCGGATTATCGCTGTTTCCGGGGCGGTGAAACAGGATATCCTGGAGACCAATCCCGGGTTGCGGGAAGAAAAGGTCGAAGTGGTGCGCAATGGCCTTGACTATCAGAGAATTCTGTTGTTATCCTCGATTTCCAAACAAGAGACCCGACCCGGATTTCTCCGGGGGCATGATGGGGATTTCTGGTTCGGCACGGTCGGACGGTTGACCCCGGTAAAGAATCACCGGCGGATGATCTCAGCCTTTGCGGAGGTCAGCCGGAAAAGACCGGACAGTATCCTTCTGATCGCCGGTACGGGACCGTTGAAAGAGAAACTTTTGGAATGGGTTCAGCGGCTCGACCTGGGGGAGAAGGTTTTTCTGATCGGCCACAGAAACGATATTCCCGAATTTCTGCGTGCCCTGGATGCTTTTGTCTTTCCGTCGCTTCGTGAGGGTCTGCCACTCGCCCTGCTGGAGGCGATGGCCTCCGGGTTGCCGTCAGTCGTGTCCCGGATCGAGGCCACGAAAGAGTTGATGGGAGGAACGGATTGCGCTGTTTACGTGAATCCGGAGGAAGAAGGCGATCTTCGTGACGGCATGCTGGCGCTGAGGGAGCAGGATCGGGATGTGCTGCGCGCCATGGGCGAGCGGGCGCGGGAACGGGCGCTGGAGAAGTTTACGATCCAGCGGATGAGCCGGAGAATCGGGGAACTCTACCGGGACCTTGTGTTGTGAACTCCTGTTTCAGGGAAAGGGATCCTAATGGATTTTTTCCTTCGGCACGTTCCTGTATTTTCTTCAGAAACGGGACTCCGAAGGGATGACAAGATGTCTGACTTCCGTGGGTGAGGTTCATGCCGAAAGTCAGTGTGATTATCCCGACCTATAATCGTTGCGGCATGATCGGGGAAACGCTCGGGAATGTCTTGTCGCAGACGGAGCGGGACCTCGAGGTGATTTTGGTCGATGACGGATCTTCTGATGACACCGACCGTGTGGTCCGGGAGTGTGCTGACGGCAGGGTGTCCTATTACTACAAGTCGAACGGCGGCGCCTCCAGCGCGCGGAATTTCGGTCTGGCCAGGGCTTCCGGGAGGTACACCGCTTTTCTTGATTCCGATGACTCCTGGCCGGAGAACTATCTCGAGGTGATGTTGTCTTGCCTGGATCGGGAAGGCGATTTCGGCGCGGCCTACAGTCCGATCACGGTGGTCTATCCCGGTGGTCCCGTGATTCGATCTTATAAGAAGCCCGAGGGCAAAAGGGGCTGGATCGCGTTGGATCTGTTCAGGAAAAGCTTTATCTGGCCTTCCGCCGCTCTTTTCCGGAGTTCAGTGTGGAAGGATTTCTATTTTGACGAGTCGCTGAAGAGGACTTCAGAGGACAGTGATGCTTTTTTGCGCCTTGCCCTTAAAACCCGGTTTACCTTCGTTCCGGATGTCGAGGCCTTCCACCGGATCAGCCCGGACAGTATCTCCGTGGCGGAAGGGGTGGCCTGCACGAGGATCCTTGTGCTGGAGCGTTTCTATTACCATCTCGGAGGGAACCGGGTGGTACCGGCCCGCGTGGCCCGGAGGCGGATCAGCCATGCCTGCAGGAAGGTGGCGGAGGACCGGAGACGCAAAGGGGCGCGGACGGCGGCCCTGGTTCTGTACCGTCGTGCCATCCGGTATTGGCCCGGCGATCTGCGACTTTACTGGGGCCTCCTCAGGGCGTTGCTGCTGGACGGTGGGAATGACGGGGAGGCGGGCTGGCGGATGCCCGCGCCGCTGGGAGATCCGGTCGGTCCGAACCGGTTTCGGTGAACCTTTTTCGGAACAGGATCATGGAAAAATCGATCAGCAATATCGTGTTTACCCGGAACCGGCCGCTGCAGTTGGAGGCCTACCTCGAAAGTCTCTATCGTCATCTTCCCGAAGAGAGGATCCGGACCTATCTTCTCTACAAGGTGGATCTCTTTGAAGAACAGTATGAGGAACTCTTTCAACAATTTCCTGACTGCGTCGTGGTTCGGGAAAAGAATTTCCACGATGATCTCCTGATGCTGATGAACCGGCTTAGAACTCCTTTCGTTCTCTTTGGAACGGACGACGTGGTGTATTACGATTCAGTGGACTATGCGCTGATCGAGGATGTTTTCACGCGATTTCCGGAAGATATCTTCGGGTTTTCTTTGCGCCTCAGCCCGGAAAAACTGAAAGGGGGGGGAGAACCCGTTCAGGATTATCATGTCCGGGATGAGAAGGTGTATCGCGTATCCTGGAAGCATGCCCAATCCCGTGACGCGCGTTATCCTTTTGAACTGGACAGCACGATCTACAAGAGTGGGATGGTGAAGGCGATTGTCGGTGGCGCGGGTAGGGAGTTTCCGGGATTGAACAGGATCTTCCGAAAGGACTCTCTTCTGGTCCGGGGTCTGGACCGGATTGTTTCCATGAAGCATTTCCTGGACAGGATCCACACATTCCACGATCCGAACACCCTGGAAGGATCCGGCTACCGCTGGTGCAGGAGACACGCATCCCGATTGCCGGACGGGCTCTATTTTCAGAAACCCTGCGCCAGCGCGGTCCAGATCAACCGGGTGAACCTCTCCGTCTCGAATCCGACGGACGGATCGACGGAACACAGCGTGGAGAATCTGAACGAAAAGTATAAGCGGGGTTACCGATTCGATGTCGCGGCGGTTGAGCGGCACAAGCCGACTGATACGCACGTCGGACGTGACTATGTCCGGCTGGTAAAATGCATGAAAAGCTGTGGATCGCGGCGGCTTGGGAATCAGGAGAATCACACATGAGAAGGATATTAAAGAGATGGTCCAAACCCCTTATCAGGACACAAGTTATGAGCGGCCTTGTGCGCTATTATAAATACATAAGGGACCTGTATAGGTATAGCCATATGGAAGGGGCTGAACCTATACGATTGAAAGATACCTATCCATGTTTGTTTGATAATATACAGAAGTTGTCTCCTGGAGGCCATTATTTCTATCAGGATATATGGGCATTCAAGAAGATATACGAATCCGGCGTGGGTTTGCATGTTGACGTAGGTTCACGAGCTGATTTCGTAGGGTTCCTGACGGCAGTTACAAACGTCGAATTCGTGGACATTCGCCCTCTTGATGTGCCGTATCTGCAAAACTTTAAGAACATACAGGGTAGCATCCTGGATATGCCTTATGAAGATGGTTCGTTGATGTCGCTTTCGTGCCTTCATGTTGCAGAGCATATTGGCCTCGGCAGGTATGGTGATCCGTTGGATCCGCTGGGTACACGTAAGGCTGCGACGGAGCTCTCAAGGTGTCTGGGAGTGGGTGGCAATCTATACATTGGAATACCGGTGGGGCGTCCCAGGCTTTGTTTTAATGCCCACAGGATTCATTCTCCAGAGCAGGTTGTTGACTATTTCCATGGCTTGAAACTTGTAGAGTTTAATCTCATTAATGACCGGAAATGCTATACCGAAAACGCAGATTTCCGTACGGCTGCAAGGGCAAAATATGCCTGTGGCTTATTCCAGTTTACGAAATAGGAATTGCTAAACAGGCGAATTGTTTTGTACGATTTCACGACACATAGAGCAAAGGCAATGCGGAAGCATTGGAGACCGGGGAGAGTACTGGTTCACGTAAGAACTTTATGGAACGGGACATGACGTTTGCCTTCAACCTGTTCAGAAAACGTGATTTTCCTTCCCAGAGTCCCGTAAGGGAGGTGGTTGTTCCGTGTTCCTTTTCGTATGGCGGAAGATCCGGAAGATTGGCAGACCGTTATGATCTTCATAGATTCCGAGTGTACCTGCCCCGACTGGAAGCGTTATTGGATGATTCCGGGAGCGAGGTGATTAAAGATTACGGTGGGACCCGGACCGCTGTCGTCTCCCTGGACCTGGGGCAGGGAAACGAACGATTTGTGTTGAAGGCGTTCCGGCGGAGGAGCGGGTTTGCCCGTCTTCGCTCTTTCCTTGGAAGGTCCCGGGCCGAAAGGATCTGGAACATGTCGAACCGGTTGCTGGCGTTCGGAATACGGACACCCCGGCCCGTCGCCGTGATCGTAGAAAAAGTCCGCGGCCTCCTGATGAGAGAATATTATCTTTCCGCCTTTCTGGAAGAGGCTTGCAACCTGAAGCTTTGTGTCAGACGTTCCGGAGGAAAGATTCTGGAAGATGGCCGGCTCTTCCAATCCCTGGGACGTGCGATCGGTTGTATGCATGACCGGGGCCTGATCCACGGAGACTTGAAGTGGTCGAATATCCTTCTTACGGAGACAGAGGAGGGCCGAACGCCCTGGTTCGTGGACCTGGATCACGCGAGAGCTCGAAAGAAGGCGTCTCTCTCGAAGCGGGCCCGGGACCTGGCCCGTTTCCTGACGGATATGGAGGAGGAGGGGGTGGGCACGAGGTGGTCGAAGATCTTTCTGGACGCCTATTGGGATACGGCGGGTATCCCGGGAGGGAGAAGACGCCGGTTTCTTGATAGACTGAATCGATCGACCGGCAAGATCCTCAGCAGGCATCGGAATCGTGGCTGACATGACGGTATTGGGTTTACAACATTCTTCAAGATCCTCCGGCGTGGACGGTGACACTCCCCTGGTTTCGGTTACCATACCGGCCTTTAATCATGAGTCTTTCGTCGAAGAGGCGATTGAAAGTGTGATGGCACAGACCTACGGCAACATCGACTTGATGGTGATCGACGACGGATCAACGGATGGGACGGCCGGAAAGATCCGGGCGTGTCGCGCACGCCATCCGGACCGGATCCGGTTTATTTCCCGAGACAACCAGGGCCTGGTGCGCACGCTGAATCTCGGGATCGATCAGGCGGTGGGGAAGTACTGGTGTCAATTGGCTTCGGACGACCTGATGGATCAGCGGAATATTCAATTAAAGGTGGAATTTCTTGAAAGGCATCCGGAATTCGACGCGGTTTGTTCGGACGGTTTCTGCCTGCATCCGGACCAGACCCGCACGCGGATGCTTCCGGATCAGGTGAAACCGGATCCGCTCCGCGTGAAAAATCTCCGGGATTTGTTCCGCACGAAACTCTTTTTCCCGAGCCTCCTGTTCAAACGTTCGACATTCAAACGGATCGGAAACTTTGACGAGTCCTTGAAGTACTATGAGGATATCGAGATGAAACTGAGGCTCCTGATGCGTTGCCGGGTTGCCTACATCGACGAACCGCTCCTGACCTGGAGGTTGCATGCCGCCAACACCTCGAAGAGGACGGCTCCTACCCGGAAAGAAAAGATTATCGCTTATGAGAAGTTTTTCTCCCTTCCCGAGACGAAGCGGCATATCCTGTTGAAACGCAGGATGATCGGGAATGAATACTATAAATACGCCAGGTTCCTGATCCGTGACGGTCAATCCGATCCGGATCATTCCGTTTTCTGGTATCTTCTCCGTTCCCTTTTCCTTCATCCTTTCCGACCGATGGCCTACTATTTCCTGGTACGCTCTTTTTTCCGGAACCCTTCGAAGAGGTGAACATAATGCGTTTCCCACTGTTCGGGGCGCGTCAGGTAGACTGTGACGTGTCGTGTCAGGTCAGGACATGAAGAGGATTCTGATCATCAAGCCGAGTTCCCTGGGGGATATTGTCCATACCCTCCCGGTGGCGACGGCGCTCTCGCGGCAGGTCCCGGGTCTGATCCTCGACTGGGTGGTCCGGCCGGAATATGCGGAACTGGTCCGTGCCCATCCCGCCGTGCGGCGCATACACCTTTTCCACCGGAGAACATGGGGAAGACCTTCCAGGATCGGGAAGACTCTGCCGGAAATCGCCGCCCTGGTGAAGTCGATCCGGGGGGAAAGGTACGACGCCGTGCTCGATTTCCAGGGGCTTTTCCGGAGCGGTCTGATCAGTTATCTCTCCGGGGCGAAGAAGCGGATCGGTTTTGCCAACGCCCGGGAAGGAGCGGTTTTTTTTTATAACCGGAAGATTCGTGTTCCAACGGACCGGATACATGCCGTGGACCGCTACCTCCTTTTTCTGAAGGAACTGGGGTTTTCGGATTCCGGCGTCGATTACGGTTTGAAGATTCCCGGGGAGACAGAGAAGGCCGTGGAGTACCTTCTGGAAACGGAAGGAGTCCGCCCGAATGATCCCCTGGTCGTTCTCAACCCGAACGCGAGGTGGGAGACCAAACGGTGGTCCCTGGAGCGCTTCGTCGCGCTTGCGAACCGGCTCGTGGAAAAACTGGATGTGTACTGTGTCTTCATCGGAGGTCCCGGCGATGAGGGTGCCATCCAAAGACTGGTCCCTTCAGGGGAGGAGAGGATTCACAGTCTTGCCGGCAGGACATCGCTTCCGGAACTCGCGTCCCTTCTTCAAAGGGCGTGTCTTATGATCACCTGCGATTCAGGTCCCATGCACCTGGCCGTGGCAATGGGTACGGAGGTGGTCGCCCTCTTCGGTCCGACCGACCCGCTGCGTACGGGGCCATGTGGACCGGGCCATCATGTTCTGCGGCATGACCTGGCATGCGCCCCCTGTCTGAGACGGACCTGTCCAAAAGAGAACCTCTTCTGTATGGAGTCCATTACGGAAGAAGAACTCTTCAGGGTTGTTCGGGATATCCTCTCCGCATCCCGTCACCGAACCATGGAGACGTAGCAGGAAACAAAACGGATTTGGGCTTGACAACCCTTTCTTTTCTCAGTAAGATCTGCCTCATTCCGGGAATCGGCCGGGCCGGTCGGATTCTGGAAGGGGCTTTGGAATTTTCTGAATTTCATGTTATTGCCGAAGTGGTGGAATTGGTAGACGCGCTGGTTTCAGGGACCAGTGGGAGCAATCCCGTGGGGGTTCGACTCCCCCCTTCGGCACCATTTAATTTCAAGCACTTACTCAGACCTGCATTCTCAATACTCCTTATCTCTTTTTTCGTGTGTCCTTGTTCCGTGCGTGCTATCCCCTGTGCTATCTCGTTGATATATGGTAAGGAAACACAATCAGAAGAAATTATAGCAGCAATTGATGAGTATGCGTCTGGGGAGTTATCCAAGAGGAAATCAGGACAAACAAAATTTCTATTACAGGTCAGTTGTGCAGGCGAGGGGGGTATGAAGATGTCGAGTTAATGATCAGGTCAAGCTTTTTTTCTTCTCAGTTTCACCCAGTTCCAGTAATTCATTCATTGAAAATAATGGCTGATAATCATAATCTTTAAAACATTCTCTCCCGCTCACCTCCCTATCTACAAGCGAAATTACCATCACAACTTCCAGACCTGCTTCTTCAAGTCTCTTAATTGCGTCGAACATAGAGGTTCCAGTGGTTACAACATCGTCAACTACAACTATCCGTTTATGATTTTCTATGGAACCTTCGATATGTTTCCGTGTTCCATGTTCTTTGACTTCTTTTCGAACTGCTACAACAGGAATGTTTTTATTGTGTTTGTAATAAATGTAATTGCTAAGGTTGAAGGCTATTGGGATTGCTCCATATATTTGAGCACCTATGCAGTCAATACGGTTGTCTTTTATCTTGTCATATATTATTTCGCTTATATAAGAGCCAACTTCGGGATCATTAATTATCTGCTTTGCATCAAAGTAATAATCACTCTCGCCTCCATAGGCAAGCTTGAATTTACCCCATTTTATGGCCTTATCCATAATCAATTCTTTGAGTTTTGCTCGTGAATCCATGTCAATCCCAATTTCTCGCACTTTCGTTCCTGATTGTTGATAGCTT
This sequence comes from uncultured Nitrospirota bacterium, assembly GCA_964483105.1. Lineage (GTDB taxonomy): Bacteria > CG2-30-53-67 > CG2-30-53-67 > CG2-30-53-67 > CG2-30-53-67 > CAYZZU01. Next base: position 2,939 of record CAYZZU010000047.1, on the reverse strand, counting down.
ATATTAAAATCTACTTTTTGGCAATGAATGTCTGAGAAGCAGTTCGGAGGGCTATCTATAACTTTACTTATATCTAAATTTTTCTGATCCATAATTAGTCTCCTTATTAACTCTTATTAACAAGGTATACCTAATTATGAGCTCAATTAATGCAATATATTGAATATATTTTGCGAAAGGTACTATATAGTGTTTCTTCTGTCAAGAAAAATTATGCGAGAAATTGAGGGGAAATTGAGGGTCAGGTCTTGAATCTTGCTGTTTATACGGCAGACTGTCGAGGAATGGAGTCCCAAGGGGTTAGCTGCTTCCTTCTAACGGCAGCCGTATCTTGCAACAGCCTCCTTGATTTTCCGATCCTCACTCTATCTTGATGATCTTGTAAATATCAGGCACCATGGCCGATATCAAGATTCAAGACCTGACCCCCTTCTATTCTTTTTCTACGCGGGTAGAAGCCTCCCTTGTTCCATCACGAGGATGTGATCTGCGATTCGCTCCGCGAGTCTCCAGTCATGGGTAGCGAGAAGGATCATGGTTTGTCCTTTTTCCCTGAGTCTGTTGATCGTCTTTTCAATGATCCGTTTGCTTTCACGGTCTACAAAGGCAGTCGGTTCATCCAGAAACAGAACTTCCGGTTTCAAGACGATGGCCCGGGCGATTCCCATCCGTTGGGTCTCTCCGCTGGAAAGGGTCATCGCGTTCTGTCTCTTTTTCGCGAGGAGCCCTACGAGGTCCAGGGCCTCCGCCACTCGTTTCCGGGTTTCCCTTTTCGGCACGTGCCGAAGTTTCAGGCCAAAGGCAACGTTTTTCAAGACGGTGGTATTGAAAGGACCGATATCCGGGAGGACCAGGGTGAACCTGCGTTTGAGAGAAAGACGAGGTTCAACAGCTCCCTGGGAAGATCGGTATTGAATGCTTCCCCGGTCCGGTTTTTCAAGAAGCGCGCAGAGCCTGAGAAAAGTTGATTTCCCGCTTCCGTTCGGGCCGGTCAGAAGATAGACACCACTCCTGTTAAAAGAGTAGGTGCAGGACTGTAACACCGGAAGTCCTGCGTAGCTTTTGTATAGATCCGAAACTTGAAGTGTAAGACTCATCTTTTCAGAGGGATCTCTCCTTTTTGCTGAACAAGATGCAAACCGATGTTGACTAAAAGTGAAATAATCAACAGGACGATTCCGAGTGCGAGGGCCTGCCTGAAGTTTCCCTTGTCGGTCTCGAGCGCTATGGCTGTGGTCATGACCCTCGTGTAACCCGCGATGTTTCCACCCACAATCAGGATGGCGCCGACTTCGGCCATGACCCTGCCGAACCCTGCGACGAGGGCGGACACGATGCCGTATCGGGCTTCCCGGATTACGACCAGTGAGGTCTGGTAGGGAGTGGCGCCGAGGGAGGCTGCGGCCTGCCGGATGACGGGGGGGACGCGCACCACCGCCGTATGGCACAGGGCGATGATAATCGGCAGGGCCAGGAGTGTCTGCGCCAGGATCATGGCCGAGGGGGTGTAGAGCAGATTCAGGAACCCGAAGGGGCCGCTTCGGGACAGGAACAGGTAGAGGAAAAGCCCTGCCACCACCGGTGGAAGACCCATCAGGGTGTTGGCGAGACTGATCAGGAGTCTCCGGCCTCGAAAAGAGGTCAAGCCCAGGAGGGTTCCGAGAGGAATACCCGCTACGGCGGCGATCATCAATGCGACGCCCGATACAGAAAGAGAGAGACCTATGATCCTGAGCAGTTCCGGATCAAACTGGAAGATCAGCCGGAGCGCGCTTTGAAAGGCCTCTATGGTTGAATACATGGCGGATGGCCTTCCATGCGTTCATCATCGGACGTTCGCGTTCGGGTGGAAGAGTACGTGTCCTGTCCGGTCCCGGTACGCTGCGATGGCGTTCTGCCCTTCCGGAGAGATGATCCATCGGATGAAGCTCATGGCTTCTTTATACTTTACATAGGGATGTCGCTTGGGATTGACTGCCATGACACCGTATTGGTTGAAAAGAAGCGGATCTCCCTCGAAAAGGATCTTCAGGTGCATCCGTTCCCTGTCGTAAAGCGCCAGCCAGGTCCCCCGGTCGGTCAGGGTGTAAGCTCCTTTTTCATCCGCAATCCTTAGGGTCTTTGCCATTCCCTGGCCGACCTTCAGATACCATGATGTGCCTTCCGGGGAGAGCCCTGCATGCTTCCAGATGCTGATCTCTTTTTTGTTCGTTCCGGAATTGTCTCCCCGCGAGGCAAAGGGAACCCTGGTTCGGAAGATTTTTTGGAAGGCGTCCTGCGCGGTTTTCGCCGTTGCGATTCCGGCGGGATCCTCCGGTGGTCCCACGAGGACGAAATCGTTGTACATGACATCATGGCGGTTGATGAACCACCCTTCCCGAACCATCCGGAGTTCATCCTGCTTGGCGTGAACCATAAGAAGATCCGCGTCCCCTCTCTTTCCGATCTCCAGGGCCGCTCCGGTACCTACGGCCACAACGTCCACATGGATACCGGTCTTCTTCTCGAAGAGGGGTAGAAGATAATCGAGCAGCCCCGAGTTCTGTGTGCTGGTGGTGGAAGCGCAACGAATCCGTGTATCAGCGATCGCTCCGGGAGCAATCAGTAGGGTCAGTGCCAGGATCAGTAAAAGAGTGTTTTGTAGTCGCATGTTACCGATCTCCCTTTCGTCTTCATAAGATGTCTCTTTCCTCGGTGTGTCGCCGTGGGGAGGGACAGATCCCCGTTCGTATCGGGAGTATAAGCAACCTCCCGGCGGAAGTCCAATGGTTTCTGCTTCCCAAATCCAGCGTCAGGAGTGTCCGGATCGCTTCGTTGTGGAGTTCAGGGTTTTTTTACCCGTCAGGATCGCGAAAGAACTGAGGAGACGTACCGTTCGAAACAGCAAGATTCAAGACCTGATAATCATATAAAGGTTCTGAGGTTCTTTCGGGCCGATT
>CAYZZU010000046.1:0-17270 GCA_964483105.1 uncultured Nitrospirota bacterium | reverse complement strand
TCACATAACCGACCATTGATCACAAAAAGTAGCCTGTCCCCTTTTATGTGCTTTTGACAGGATGAACCGGATCAAATCGGATAAAGACAAGGCACAAAGGGACAGAGGAAAAGGCAAGATCAAAGTCAAAAGCATTCACAAACCCTTGTCCCGTCCAGGTTTATCCGGGACGGGACGTTCCCGACTCCCCCGCAGGGGGAGCATCCCCCCTGTCACGCAGCCAAGCATCGCAGAAGGAGAGGGGAAAAGAGCGAGATCGTGTGGTTCGACTGAGCTCACCATGCTCGGAAATCCAAAGTACTGAAACACCCTCTCCCTTGATGGGTGAGGGCAGGGTGAGGGTGAAATAGGATGACAAACCAAAGTCTTACACCCCCTCCCCTCTTCGACGGACTCAGAGCACGCTTGATCCCCTCCCACCAAGGGAGGGGAAATAAGACTTCTTACGGCACCACCTTCTTTGGAGCGAGCAAAGAAAATGAACGAAAACAATTTGTTACAGAATTTCAGGAAGAGCAATGTCCGGGATGGTGTTGCCTACCTTCAACTGGGATTCTGTCAGGACTTCCCTGAATTGTAACGAAAACACTCCGGACACTTTTCAAAACGAGCTTCCTCAACAAAACGATCTGAACATTCTCTATCGCTGGATTCGGGATCACCATCCGGATGGACACCCCACCCTCTGTACAGTAATTTTTCAGTCTTTCCCACCGTGCTGTATAGATGATACACATCTGCGGACCGGAGGCACAGGATCCCTGAATGCCTTCATGGCCCAAGTATCTGTATTTGCGTCGAGACACCCTTGGTGAAGCACCGCTGGCACGAAATATGCTCTTTGTCACGACTGACCCGAGCGGTTCTTTCGGAGGGATGGATGATACCACTCCGGACATATGAAAAATAATCAACATCGTACCTGTGTCTCAAAATCCATTCAAAACATGGAGATCCGTATATCTAAGGAGGGCAATATGGAACAAAGAAGATTCAACTTCTTCGGCGCTCTGTCGGGTTCGCTCCTGATTTCGTTCATCCTGACAGTTTTTCAGGTCGCTCTGATACCGGAAGCCCGTTCGGCTGAAAAGCCGATGGCGAGGACGGTCTGGAACCGGGTGGAAGGGGCGGTCACGGTCGGATCGGATCAGTGCCTCATGTGCCATGACGGCATCAAGACTCTGCCGAATCACAAGAATTGCGAGAGCTGTCATGGCCCCGGGAGCAAACATCTGGACAACCCCGGACGGGAGACCATCTCCTTCCCGTCTCCCGAAATCTGCCTTTCATGTCACAGGAAAGAGAAGAGCTATCTTACGGGCTGGGAGACCTCCACCCATAAAAAGGCCGGGCTGGCCTGCTTCGACTGCCATGAACCCCATGGAGACGATCCGGCCGTCGTGAAGAGCGGCAGGCTCCGCAATTCCCGCATCATCGACAAATGCGTCTCCTGCCATAAGGAGAAGAAGGCCCGGATGAACATGCCCTACCATCATCCCATGCGGGAGGGAGTGATGGCCTGTACCGATTGTCACAACCCCCACGAGGATCGATCCCTTTCGCTGGTGAAAATGAGTGAGCGTTGCGGGGGATGCCATCAGGAGCAGCAGGGACCCTGGACCTATGAGCATGCCCCGGTCACCGAGGACTGTACCATCTGCCACAATCCTCACGGCACGGTAAACCCGGGACTGTTGAAGGTCGCCCAGCCCTTCCTTTGCATGCGTTGTCATACGCTGGCGGCGACCCGGCACGGTGTCTCGGCTACGGGGAATTTCCCGGCGGCATCGATCTATAAAAAATGCACAGGGTGCCACGGAGCGCAGCACGGCTCACATCAGGACAGCCATCTGAGGTACTGACGAAGAATGATCGCTCACGGCGGAGTCATTGCATGTTTCGAAAGGGGGTCAACGCATGATGAACGGAAATAGGAGATATGGAATGGAACTGTTGAGACGGGGGGTGGCGGCGTTCCTGATCCTGATGGCTGTAGGCATGTTGTACGGGGTGAGGGCCCGTGCAGCGGATGGAAAGGGATATGAACTCAAGGGAAGTGTGACTTTTGATGACCAGTATTACGATCGGAACGGGGATACGGGCACATCCGGTTTTCTGAGCCGATACCAATATTATCCATCGGATGAGAAATACAACCGGTGGAATGTCCCGAACCTTGATGTGATGCTGAGCAGAAAGGGCGAGGAGTATCCATCGTTCCATCTCCAGCGTTTTTCCCCCTGGCTCAAGAACGACCGGACGATCCTCCACGTGGAGCCTTTCAAAGGAATAGAACTCGATATAGACGATATGCGCTACCGGAAGAACATGGATGAATACAGTCCGACGCTCACCGGTACCGTCGGAACAAACTACACCGCCCGGTTCAATAAGGACACCGCATCGAATGAATTCTTCGTGCAGCGGGACAAGACCGATCTGTCACTCTCCATTGATGCGGCGGCCTGGGGAGGAAAGCGGGGTGATCTGCTCGATTCCGTGAAGTTCCGGGTGAGCGATGAAGGCAAAAAGGGACAAAAGTTTCTGACCTACATTCTGGATGAAAGCGATGTTTCGGCATCGGGGATCTCTTCCCGCTGGCGGGGCCGGGCCGAGCCGTTCGACAGCCGGGTGGTCGGTCTCGGGACGGAACTGGCTCTCCATCCGGTCGCCGGCGATGATCTGAGCGCCTTTCTCAAAGTGGCACGGGAAGATTTCGAGTCCGGTGATTTATATACCGTGGCCGATGTGGCCGCCCTCGATTCCAACGTGCTCTCCTCCAGCCGGTCGATCGATTTCATCCCCGATTCGGAGAAGGACTCCTATTCCCTGGATCTGGTGGACCGCTGGAACCCCACCCTCACCTACCGGATGGGTCTGCGTTATGCGGACCTGGACCAGCAGTCCTTCAACACCGGTCAGAAGGCCGAGGGATATGACGGAGAGATCACGAATACCGCTTTCCTTGTCTCCGTGGACTACACCGGTCTCACGCAGACCGATCTCACGGGATACTATTGGTACAGCCGGAGGAAAAATAATTCCGATATCGGGACATCCGGCTACAAGGACCTCGACGCCAACGTCAGCGACCCCCATGTGACCGAGATCGATTCGGCTAAATACGGTGCCGACGCCACCTATCGTTTCAACCAATACAATACCGTCCTCCGTTTTTCCGGGCGCAGAGACAAAACGGACCGCACCTTCAAACGTCCTTCGGGAAACGAAGCGATCCCGGCCTCGGCCAGCCCCTATGACATTCATTCCGACCGTTGGATCTATACGGCTTCACTTTACAGCAGGTGGATCCCGAATCTGTTGCTGGCGGCCTCGGCCTCCTATCAGGACGCTGATGATACGGCGTTTGTGCTGGAGCCGGATAAGGCATGGCGGGGAAACCTCATGGCCGGCTATTCCTTCCTGGAAGGCCGGGCTTCGCTCTCCGCCTCCTACCTGGAAGAAAAAAAGGAAAACGATCATTTCACTTGGTCGGGCGTCAATTCCGTGAATCAGGACTGGGAGTCTCGGCACCGATCGGTCAGTCTCGACGGGTGGTGGCAGGTCCGGAGTGATCTGAATCTCTTCGGTTCCTACATGCGGGACGCCATGCTTCAGGATGCAAACTGGCTGGAATCGCTGAATCCGAGATGGGAGTCCCTGCCAACCTTCTCGACGCGTGAAAAGGGGCTCGGGTATCGCAGTTACAACGATACCTGGACGGCGGGGGTCAATTATCAACTCACTCCCAGGGCGGGGCTTCTGGTCTCCTACCTGCTTTCCGACTCGCGAAGCCGGATCCATTCCGGGACCACCGACCTGGGGAGTCTGACCAGGATCAGTAACCGGTATCAGAACGCCGATATCCGGCTGAACCTGAGCCTCTCCGACCATTCGGACGTGACTTTCGGCTATCTCTATGAAGATTATGACGACGATGTAGAGTCCGGACAGGGGGGGAGGAATCAGACCCTCAGCCTGGCCTATGAATTAAAATTTTAAGGTTGAAAAGCGATTCATTTCATAAGAAAGGAGCTGGTTATGCGGAAAAGAGATACTTCACCCTGGATGATCATACTTGGAATTGCCTTGGCCGCATGGTTTACGGGATGTTCCGGAGGCGGAGGCGGAGGCGGGTCGGTGCCCCGCTCGGGAAGTACCGTCAACCCTTCGGACCAGACGACCCAAAGCGCCAATCTGGCCAACGCGCTTTCGACGGAGAATCTCATCGACATCCATGACAACACGTCCACCAACTACAACAGCGACTGTGTGAGTTGTCATGGGAGCAAGCTCGACGGCAAGGCCCTCGACGGCAGGCCCGATGCCCACGCGGCCATGATCCCCTGGACGCCGGGGGACACCGTAAACGAGAAGTGCGTCTGGTGCCACAAGAGTATTGATCTCGAGTATCGGAATCCATCCAACAATACCCATACGGGTACCTATTCCGACTATCTGGATCCAGACATCCCCTCTTCGGCCAACCAGTTGAATACCGTACGGCTGGACACCAACCACTATAACGACGGGGTCATCCGGCGCCGGGGAGATGTCATGCTTTGCGTACAGTGTCATGGATACGGAAGTTCCATTGAATTTTATGCGAAATAAAGGAGGTTAATATGGCAACGCTCAGCAGTATCAGGAAGCTGACAAGCTGGCTCAATCTTTCGGTCAGTCGAAGAAAATTTTTAAAGAGCAGCGCCGCCCTGGCCGCCACGGCGGCCGTGGGGTCCAGTCTGATCCCTACCCGCAAGGCCGAGGCCCTCACCACGGGGGAACTGAGTCCGGATCCCATCGAGCAGGACTCCAATATCGTCTACAGCGCCTGCCTGCAGTGCCACGGCGGTTGCGGGATCCGGGCGAAGGTCATAAACGATGTGGTGGTCAAGATCGACGGCAACCCCTACCATCCGAACGCCGCCGAGGTAGGTCACAGGCTCTCCTATTCCACGTCGCGGGCCGATTCCATCAGTACCCTGGGGTCGGTCTGCCTCAAGGGTCAGTCGGGCGTTCAGACCATCAACAATCCCTACCGTTTGCTTCATCCCATCAAAAGGGCCTCCGGCACGTCCCGGGGCGAGGAAAAGTGGGAAACCATTACACTGGATCAGGCCTGCGATGAAGTAGCAACACAGATTGCGCCCTATTTTCAGAAAACCGTGGCGGATACCTCCCTGACGCCGGCGCAGGCCGCGGCGGCCCCCGACGCGGCCAATTACATCGACACCAATTTTCCCGAATTAGGCGGTAAGGCCAACCAGGTGGTCTTTGCACCGGGCCGCTTCGAGCACGGCCAGAAGGAGTTTACCGACCGCCTTTTCAAGTACGGCTTCGGGACTGTCAACTATCGCCATGACCATACCAGCATCTGTGAAACATCCCATCATGTGGCGCACGTACAAATGTATGACGGCAAGGACCATCTGAAACCGGATATCATCAATACCCGCTACTGCATTGCCTGGGGGGCCAACCCCCTCGAGGCGAACTTTCCCATGCAGGCCTACGCTCGGAAGTTCATGAAGTTCAAAAAAGCCGGCGGAAAGCTCGTGGTGATCGATCCTCGGTTTTCCAACTCCGCCGCCGTGGCCGACCAGTGGATCCCGGTCCAACCCGGGCAGGATGCAGCCCTGGCCATGGGAATGATCAAGTTTATTATTGACAATGCCCTGTACGATGCCACCTACCTTGAGAACCCGAATGCGACCGCCGCTTCGGACGACGGGGAGAAGACCTACTGCGACGCCACCTACATCGTCGATACCACGCAAAACGGCGGCTCCGGCGCCTTTGTCCTGAACGGCACGAAGTTCCGTGCTATTGACCAGGCGACCGGATCCTTGATGGATTATGATGATGCGAGCCTTGACGCCGGGGTCCTTGATCCATCGGACGCGGAGATTACGGCCGCCGGTCTTACCCCGGGAACCCACATGACCGTCTTTCAGCTTCTCAAGTCGGAAGCGAACAAGCATACCGTGGCCGAATGGGCGGCCATCGCCGATCCCACGGGGAATGTGATCACCGAGACCACGATCGATAACCTGGCGTCCGATTTTACCTCCTACGGGAAAAAGGCGGCGATCGAGATCTATCGCGGTGTGGTTAAGCATACCAACGGGTTCTACACGGCCATGGCCATCCTGGCACTCAACACCCTGATCGGGAATTACGATTGGAAGGGCGGCATGGCCGCGGGCGGCGGCCACTGGCATGGGGTGGACGACAAGGCCCCCGGAATGATCAACCTGAAATCCGATGTGGGGGGAAACAAGCAGACGGCTAACGGGATCCCAATCAACCGGGTTGGGAAGGAATATGAGGGGGACGCACCCAACCTCTTCGCGCAGGACGGGTATCCGGCCAAGCGGCCCTGGTTCCCCTTTGCCGCTTTCGGCAACTATCAGGAGGTGGTCCCGAGTATCGGAGACCAGTACCCCTATCCGGTCAAGGTTCTCCTCTCCTACTGGAACAATATCCCCTACAGTGTTCCGGCAACGCGGGAGAAGGTGATCGAGATCCTCAAGGATACGACCCTGCTCCCCTATCACGTCTGCTTCGACTATGAGATGGGAGAGATGGCCTCCCTGGCCGACCTGGTCATCCCCGACGGCTGTTACCTGGAACGGTGGTCCACGCCGCACGTGGCCCCCTCGATCCTGACCAAAGCCAGTGGCTTCCGCCAGCCCGTGGTGGGAAGTTACGACAAGAGCAAGAAGGCCTGGGAATTTCCTTATACCCATCCTCTCTCCACCGACATCCAGATGATCGAGGACCTGATCATGACCATTGCGCACAAGGTGGAGCAGAAGACCGGAACATCCTGGCCGGGGTTTGACGATGATTCCTTCTCCGGATCCGATTCCGATACGGCGGGCAAGTCGATTACCAATGCCTATGACTGGTACGACATGATCCTCTCCAACTGGAGGATCGAAAGCGGTCTTCCGGCCAGTAACGACGAGATCCGGGAGAAGGGCGGAGTCTTCGAAGATGACGACCAGGCCTATGACGGCAATTACCTGAACCACCGGTACGGAAAGAGGGTCCACCTCTTCGCCGGCTCCAAACCGGGTTCGCACACCTATTCCAAACCGCTGGTGGAAACACGGGATTCCCAGACCGGCGCGTATCATGTCGGTCTGGCCACCTATGTCGATCCGGAACAGGACATCATGGGGAACAGTTTCTCCAGTGAATCCGCCGGATCCAATGTCTTCAAGCTCCTGACTTACAAGCCGGTCTTTCATGCCCAGGGGCGTACCATCATCGATCCCTGGCTGGTGGACATGATGCCGGAGAACGCCGTGGAGATGAACGCGGCCGATGCCGCGTCGCTCGGCCTGAAGTCGGGGGACAAGGTCAAACTGACCTCGACCAATCCACAGGCCCCGAGTTCCATCGGCGGCTCGGACGATGCGGTCTTCGGGGGAAAGGCGAGGGTCCGGGTGATCCAGGGAATCCGCCCGGGCTGCGTGGCCATCGCCCACAGCTTCGGGCACTGGCAGATGAGTTCCAAATCAAGGACCGTGGACGGGTCGTCCGTATCCTATGATCCGAGTCGCGGAGCGGGCATCTCCTCGTCTCCCGTAACCCGACTGGATACATCGGTGAACAATAAATCGACCAACGCGGCGAATTATCCGTCGGCCCTGCAGGATTACGTCGGGGGAAGTGTCTCCTTCTATGATTCTTATGTGAAAATTGAAAAAATCTGAACCATTTGACCAATAGTGGAGGTGAAATTATGCCACAGTTAGGATGGGCGATTGATCTGAAGCGGTGCACGGGCTGTGAGACCTGCACCCTGGCCTGCAAGTCCGAGAACAATACGGCCATGGGAACCAACTACCGGGAGGTGGCCTTCATCGAAGGAGGGAGTTATCCCAATCCCACCCGGCAGTTTGTCACGATGTCCTGCAACCATTGTACCGACCCGGCCTGCATGAAATCCTGTCCGGTCGGGGCGATTACCAAGGAAGATACAACCACGGGGCACGGAATTGTACTCATTGATCAGGACAAGTGTATTGGATGCAAGTATTGTGTTTTTGCCTGCCCTTACGGGGCACCGAGGTTCAACCACCGCACCAAGAAGGTCGAGAAGTGTACCTTCTGCAAACACCGGATTGAGGCCGGTCTGAAACCGGCCTGCGAGACCTCCTGTGTAGGCCGGGCCATCCGTCATGTGGCGGATTTCCCGTCATCCGATTCCGGGAAGAACGCCCCTTCGGGCTTTGCGGATCATCGATTGACCAATCCGAATACCCGTTTTACTCATGAAGGCGACGAGGTATAATATGGGACCGAAGAGGAATACGTCAAGACAGATGGATCCGGATGATCTTCGATTTGTATCCGAGTTTCGTTCGAACATGTACCGATTCTTTGCCACCGTGTATAACCGGCCCTTGGACCGGGAGAGGCTCGATACCCTGTGCAGCAGTCATTTTATGGAGTTGGCGGAGGGATTCGCCTCCGTCGACTCCACGTCGATTCTGAAGCATGCGGTCCGTGAGTTTGATCACAACCTGGACGAGCTCCGATATGAATACAATAATCTTTTCATCGTGCCCGGCACTCAGTACTTGACCCCCTATGAGTCGGTCTATCGGGGAACGCGGATCGAAAACGGCAAGAAGGTACTGGGACTATTGAACGGACCGGAAACCCTTGAGGTTCTGAGGTATTATCAGTCCATGGGGTACGAGATGGGCCAGGGGAAGATCGGCCCTCCGGATTATGTGGGCACGGAAATCGAGTTCATGTACCGAATCATCTCCATGGAGCAGTCGGGAAACAACCGGAATGATATGGAACGATCCCGGCGGTTTCTCGAGGTACAGAAACGATTCTTTGAAGATCATCTGAATCAATGGGTCCCGGAGTTGTGTCGGAAAATGATCGAAAAGACAGGGCAGCCGCTCTACAAATCGCTGGCGGCGATCACCATCGATTTTCTGGAGGTCGAAGCCCGGACATTCGGTGATTATACCCTGGTTGTTCTGCCGCAGGAGGTTCTATGAGTTGCCGGGGAGGGGGTAGGTGAGCAAGAAGAGTCTCATAGTCGTGGATGACGAAAGGCTCATCTGCTGGACCTTGAAAAAGTTTTTTGAGCAGGAAGGGTACAGCGTGCTATGCTTCAACTCCGGTGAGCAACTCCTTGCCGACCTGGAGAATGTCCACCCCTGTGTCGTCATGCTCGATTTAAGGCTCCCCGGCATCGACGGGCTGGAGGTCTTAGAGAAGATCATGGAAGCATATCCCAAAGCGCAGGTGATCATGATGAGCGCCTGGGGCACGGAGGAGATTCAGAGGAAGGCCGAGGAACTGGGGGCCGCAGGGTTCCTCGACAAGCCGCTTTGTCTTCCTGAAGTCAAGGACCTTGTCATACGACTCTGTGATCCTGCGTCCTGTGTGGGTGAATAAGATATAGGAGAGTGATCTGATGTTCGGACTGGGAATGCAGGAACTGGTCATCATTCTGATTGTCGCCCTTCTGGTCTTCGGCGGGAAGCGCCTACCGGAGTTAGGGGCCGGCCTGGGCAAGGGGATCACCGCCTTCAAAAGAGGGGTCAGGGAGATCGGTAAACCGTCGGATCCCGGCGCATCGTAAACCATAATGCTCCGAGCCGAAGGACCTACGTTCATATTTGATGGATAGGGTTCCAGGCCGACAGGGTGGGAACGGAAACGGTCCCGCCTCCCGTGTTTGGAAAGGAGTTTCCATGCAGCACCCTCAATGTCTCTCGACCGGTCTACGCACCGGCTCAATCGCAACTCCATCATACCTGACGGATTCCTTCGGTCGTCCCATCAACTATCTGCGACTGGCGATAACCGACCGATGTAACCTCCGCTGCCGTTACTGTATGCCTGATGAAGGGATCGCCTTCATCCCTCACGAAAAGATCCTCCGTTCTGAAGAAATGGAGCGTCTCGTCCGGGCCTTTGTTTCCCTCGGTGTACGAAAGGTGCGTCTCACCGGTGGGGAACCCTTTGTCCGAAAAGGTCTTGTTCCCTTGATTGGGCGTCTCCTCATGATACCCGGTCTGGACCAGGTCCATATCACGACCAACGGTGTGGCAGCCGCGGGCCATCTGGCGAAACTGAAAGCGGCGGGCCTTTCCGGGATCAATCTGAGTCTCGACAGTCTGGACCGGCGGCGCTTCGAAGAGATCACCCATCGTCCTTGCCTGGATCTCGTCCTGGAGAGTTTCCGGGAGGCCCTGCGGGTCGGTCTCCCCCTCAAGATCAACACCGTCATGCTGGACGATGCGGAAGCGGGAGAGTTGATCGAGATCGCGGAACTGGCCCGGATGTACGATGTCAGTGTCCGCTTCATCGAACGGATGCCCTTCTCGGGCAGGAAGGAAAAAGCCTTCCACCCACTATGGACCGCCCAAAGGATGACCCGACTGTTGAAAGAGAGGTATCACGGGATGACTCCTTGCATTGCAAGAGGTCAATCCACAGCGCATCTCTACCGGATACCGGGGTTCCGCGGCACCGTCGGTGTGATCGACAGTTACACACGAAGTTTCTGCTCCCAATGTAACAAGGTCAGAATCACGGCAAAAGGGGTCCTCAAGACCTGCCTGTATGCAAAGGGCGGCCTTGATCTGCTGGCGCGGTTACGGGGCGGAATTGATGACACCGCGCTGATCGCCGAGATTGCAGGGGCCGTGGCAGCCAAGCCGGAGAACGGTCATCTTGCGGCCATGGCGCATCCCGGGCCCGTCTCGTCCATGGCAGCGATTGGAGGATGATGGAACGTATGGATTATTTTGCGATCTTCCCGATATTTTTAGCGGCACTTTTTTTGGCGTGGCCTTTTTCTACGCCTCCGTGGGCGGTCTGATTTTTTCCGTCATCAACACGCTGATCGCTGCCCTTTCAGTGGCCTGGAAGATCACCCGGTTTTATGCCTGACGGTTTTGTAATAAGCCTTCCTATGGGAGGGGAAAATCATGCTTGAAACGCTGAACAGAGAAAAAAGCAGAGAGATGGTTTCGGTGGATGAGGCGGCCGGGATTCTCAGCGAGAACCTCCCCCCCCTGCGAACACGGGAGAAGGCCCTGGCCGAGTGTCATCTGCATACGGTGGCCCGGGAGATCCGGGCCCCGGAACCCTCCCCCCGATACACCGGTTCGGCCATGGATGGATTTGCCATACGCTGGCGGGATGTCAGGGGGACGACTACGAGGGATCCCGTATCCTTGTCGATCGTCGGGGAGAGCCGGGCCGGGATTCCTTTTAATGGAGCGGTGGGAGCAGGAGAGGCCGTACGGATCAGCACGGGGGCCATGCTTCCCGAAGGCGCGGACACCGTGGTCCGGATGGAGGATACGGAGGAAAACGGGGGGGTGGTCAGGATCTTTGCGGTCCGGTCACAAGGTCAGGACGTTCGGTTCATCGGTGAAGAGTTCCAACCCGGGGAGATCCTCATAGCCCGGGGTACACGCCTGACCGCGCGGGAGATGGCGCTGCTGACCTCCGTCGGGATCGCCGAGGTTACCGTCTGTGATCCGCCGTCGGTTTCGATTCTGGTGACCGGTACCGAATTGTCCGGTGCGGATCGGAACGATATTTCCCATTATCAGATCCGTGATTCCAATTCGGTGATGCTCCACCGGGCTGTCCGGGAGACCGGCGCAAGGACCTGTTCCTCCTATCGGGTGCCCGATGACCTGGAGGCTACGGCGCAGACCATAGGATCCGCTTTTAAGGATGGCGCCGATTTGATCCTCTGTTCCGGCGGGGTCTCCGTGGGGAGGCATGACCATGTCAAGGAGGCCGCTCGGAGGGCGGGGTTCCGGAAACTTTTCTGGAAGGTCCGGCAGAAACCGGGCAAACCCCTCTTTGCCGCCCGCAAGGAGAAAACCCTCCTCCTGGGATTGCCGGGGAACCCCGTATCGGCGTATATCTGTTTCATTCACTATGTCCGCCCCCTGATCATGGGCCTGTCGGGCCGGCCCATGGAACGGTCGTGGATTGCCGCGAAGAGCCGGGAGAGGATCGTAAACCGGGGACAACGCACAAACTTCCTGAGAGTAAAAATTGAACGTCGCCCCGGTGAGATTCCGGAACTTTGCGGTGTGCCGAAACAGAAATCCCACATGCTCGGTTCCATCGTGAACGCCGATGGATATGTTATCTTACAGCCCGGGGAGAGCCTTGAGCCGGAGTGTCCGGTTCAGGTTATACTCTTTTAGGGCCCTCCCGCCATTTCAGAGAAAAACGATCAGGGGACATGTGGAACCGGATATTTTTGTGGAAGACGTTCTTTCCCGCCTTCATCGGCGTTAGTCTCCCTCAGCAGTTCATCCTTCTGTCGGTGTCGGCGGAAACCACCGTTTACGGATGCGAAACGCGACGTTGACCAGCGAGATCAGCACCGGCACTTCCACCAAAGGACCGATCACCGCCGCGAAGGCTTCGCCGGAATTGATGCCGAAGACCGCCACCGCCACGGCGATAGCCAGCTCGAAGTTGTTGCTGGCGGCGGTGAAGGAAAGGGTGGCGCTTTGCCCGTAGTCCGCGCCGGCCCCCCGGGCCATCCGGAAACTGACCAGGAACATAACCACAAAATAAAGACAGAGGGGAATGGCGATCCGGACCACGTCCATGGGGATGGTGACGATCAGTTTCCCCTTCAGGGAGAACATCACGATGATGGTGAAGAGGAGCGCGATCAGCGTGATCGGGCTGATGACCGGGATGAATTCCTCGTGGTACCAGCTTTTCCCCCGGGTCTTGACCAGCAAAAGTCGGGTGAGGGCGCCGGCGATGAAGGGGATGCCGAGATAAATGAACACCGATTTCGAGATCTGGCCGATGGAGACATGGACCACGCTCCCTTTCAGTCCGAAAAAGGGCGGGAGAAGAGTGATGAAAACCCAGGCGTAGAGACTGTAGAAAAGGACCTGGAAGATGGAATTGAATGCGACCAGTCCGGCGCAGTATTCGGTGTCCCCATCGGCCAGTTCATTCCAGACAATGACCATGGCAATGCATCGGGCCAGGCCGATCATGATCAGCCCGACCATGTAGTGAGGGTACCCGCGGAGAAAGAGAATGGCCAGAAGGAACATAACGATCGGACCAATGACCCAGTTCTGGATGAGGGAGAGCCCGAGGACCCTCCCGTTGCGGAAGACATCCCCCAACTCCTCGTAGCGGACCTTGGCCAGAGGCGGGTACATCATCAGGATCAGCCCGACGGCGATCGGGATGTTCGTGGTCCCCACCTGGAAGCGGTGAATGAAGGACTCCACGCCGGGGACGCTATAGCCCAGCCCCACACCGACCGCCATGGCGAAAAAAATCCACAATGTCAGGAAACGGTCCAGGAAGGAGAGCCTCCCCGAGGCCGTCCTTCTCGGGCAGGCCGGCGCACCTTTCATCGGTTGATTCATTCCTCTTTCCTTTCTTTCTGTTCGTTGAGCCATCCCGGCAATCTCTCCACATCGGTCCGGCAGCCCAAACTCCTTCAGCCCTTCTGCTGGAGCCTGCAGACCTCCCCCGGATCCATTCTCAAGATCTCTTCTAAGTGCATGGCATCCTCCTGGATCCTCGGATCCCCTGCCAGGTGATTCCGGACCCATTCGAGGGCGGTTCGTACCGCCCCGGGGGCCTTTTCGCCGGCCAGGCGATAATAGATCCATCGACCGTCTTTACGGCTGTCCACAAGACGCGCCTGCCTCAGGATCTGCATATGCTTGGACACGGTCGAGGGGGCAAGACCCAGGAGCTCGATGATTTGGCAGACGCAGAGTTCCCCTCCCCTCAACGCCATAAGCGCCCGGACCCTGTTCTCGTCGGCCAGGGCCCTTGTGATCTCCATAAGGTCGCGCATCTATATCTCCTATAATTCGCCACATAACGAAATATATAAGAAAAGCAAGGCTGCGTCAAGGCCTTTTCCCGGGGCCCGGAAGGTGGGGATATCCCTCTGCCTGGTGCGGGCGGCGCAATCACAATCGGGCCGGGCCGGTCAACGGTCATATCCGGGAGTGGGCGCGCCGTCCGGGGAAACCGCGCCGCCGCGGTGAAAAAGCCGGCCCCGGCGGACCAAGGGCTAAATGAAGGTTGAAAAATCGTGGTTCAGGGATATATTATTCTTGTTCTGCGCATATAACGGAGGAGGATATGAGCGCTGTTTCACCCGGTGGCAAGGAGAAGACGGCCGGGAGCCGGCCAGCCTGGTATCACAAACTCTCCGAATTCGAGAAAGCCGATTTCCGCAAGGCCTTGTGGCAGATTCTGGATACCCTGATCCCCTATCTTTTCCTCTGGGTCCTGATGGTCCGAACGGTGCAACTCGGGTATTCCTACTGGGTCACCCTGGCCCTGGCCGTGCCCGCGGCCGGGCTCCTCGTTCGGATCTTCATCTTCTTTCATGACTGCGGCCACGGCTCGTTCCTGCCGGACAACCGGGCCAACACCCTTTTCGGATACCTGCTGGGGATCCTGACCTTCACCCCCTTCGAGGACTGGCGGTACACCCACGGACGGCACCATGCCACCGTGGCCAACCTGGACCACCGGGGGGAGGGGGATGTCTGGACCATGACTCTGGAAGAGTACCTTGCATCCCCGAGGTACCGGCGATGGCTCTACCGCTTTTTCCGCAACCCCCTGGTCCTCTTCGGTCTGGGGCCTCTCTTCTATTTTCTGCTGCGGCAGAGATTCCCCGGCAAGGGCGCCGGCTCCAGAGCGAGGAGAAGCGTGCGCATCACCAACCTGGCCCTGCTCGCGATCGCGGCGGCCGCATGGTTCACGATCGGTCTTACCACCTATCTCCTGATCCAGGTCCCGGTGATCTATCTGGCCGGCGCCGGCGGGGTCTGGCTCTTCTACGTCCAGCACCAGTTCGAGGGTGTTTACTGGGCGCGGAAGGAAGAGTGGGACGCCATGAAGGCGGCGCTCCTCGGGAGTTCCTTCTACAAACTACCCAAGGTGCTCCAGTGGTTCTCCGGAAACATCGGCCTCCACTATATCCATCATATCCGTCCCCGCATCCCCAATTACCGACTGCAGTCCGCATTCGAAGCGATTCCGGAACTGCAGACGGTCCGTCCCCTGACCCTGGTGCAGAGTCTGAAGTCATTGCGCCTCAGGGTGTGGGACGAGGGGAGACGGCAGCTCGTGGGATGGAGTGCCCTCAAGTCCCTGCTCAGGAACCGTCCCGGAAGGTCCGGGCGCGAAGGAGCGGCCGGCCGCCGGGAGGCATAGAAGACTGGAGCAAAGCAAAAGGGGACAGGCTACTTTTTCACAAACTTTAGAGCAAAGCAAAAGGGGACAGGCTACTTTTTCACAAACTTTATCGACCATTGATCACAAAAAGTAGCCTGTCCCCTTTTGCGTACTTCAGTCGTTCTCTCGAACTGTCAATTGCCGAATCGTCCCGAAGGCTGAATTCACTCGACGAGGAGCAGTGCGAAGTAGTTCCAGCCTCCATAGGTCTCTTTGTTCGTATCGATCTTGAAACCGTGGTTCCTTGCTGTCTCAAAAACGTCGATTCCACAGGCCTCCATGAGCGGCCGGATTCTCAGTTTTTCCCGGCCCTCGCCTTGCGACCCCGCCGGGGTCTCCGCTTCACCGGAGGGTCATGTTTCCCCGGCCGGACCGGATGACAGTGCGGTGAGACCGAAGGCCTTGTAGAACCCCAGACGGTAGGCCTCGCCCTCCAATCGTACGGCGGCCTCGGTCAGCGGTTTCCCCTTGGGGCCGGTCATCAGGATGGCTCGGCTGTATTCCCGGAGGACCTTCTTCGTACTCGACGCGTCGGGGGCGCAGGGGGGGTGATAGCCGTCCTTTCCGTAGAGGGCGCACCCATAGAGGCACTTCCAGCGGACCCATTCCCGCACGACGATACTCTCCGTGCGGATCACCTTTGCCTTTTCGGCGCCCAGTTCGAGGGCTCTCCTCATCAGTGTTTCCAGATGCACCTCCTGCGGTTGGGCACTGTCTGCCGTGGTGAAGTCCGTTCCGACGTCGATGGGCTTCTCTTCTTGATGTTCCACCTTTGCTCCTCCCTTGTGATCAGGATGAGCCCCGAAATAGGGACACATCTTCTCCCGGCAGCCGTGCGGGTGCCGGCCGCTGTAGAGGCAGGTGACATTCCCGCCTCCCGGGAGGTCGATTCCGAGATGCTCCCGCAGCGCGTCGACGGCGGCGGAGAGGGAGGTCCGGACGTAGGCCTTGCAACAACTCGGACCGGTGAGCGCGGTGATCGCCCCGGAAACCTTCGTGACGGCATCCATGGTGATCCACTGCTCTTTATCCTTCCCGCACTTCGAGCCGGTGAGCACCGCGAAACAGGCGCCGATCGCCGGGGCGATGCCGCAGACGCCGGTCAGCCCGCAATAGCCGCCGTGGGCCTGTTTTCGGGTCCGCTTGAAGACCTCCCGGATCTCCGGATCGCCGACCCCATTTTTGCCCCGGTTCCGGATCGCCGCCATCAGCGCCCCGCCGGCGATATAGGCATGCTGGCAACCTAACATGGTCAATCCCGGAAGGCTCATGGCGAGCTCCGCGATTTCGAAGGGATCCTGCGACTCCGAGCGGAGGATCGTCTCCTCGATCCCGGCCATGGCCTCGCGGTTGTGGCAGCGGTCACAGATGTAATGTCCTTCGGGACAGTGGATGTGACCGTCTTCGACCGTCTTGCAGTAGACGCACCGGAGCGTCTCGGACTTGTCGCTGTAGATGAGGCCGTTCCCGCAGACCATGCAGTTTTCGGTCTTCGTCTTGTTCACTCCAACCCCCGCAGGTTCGGAAGTTTCCCCGGTTGCTCCTTTCCCGTTCTCCCGGCGACCGCCGGGTTCTTTGGTTTCGGATCAACAGGTCTGTGTGTTTTTGGTGATCTCTTCCATCTTGTTTTTGCCTTCCCCGTGACTCCCCGTGTGCCCCGTGGTGAACAGCTTTTAGCCTTTATCTTTCTTTTCTCCGTGTTCTCAATCTACTCCGTGGTGAAAGCTTTTTGTTTTTCCAGGTCTACTCCGTTTCCTTGTTCGCCGTTCCGGACGCCTCCATTCGGATCTTCCCCTCACGGGTCAGTTTGCCCAGGATGAAGATCATGCTCTCACGTTGCAGCCTGAAATGGGCCGCCGCGTCGTCCGGGTCCACACGGCCTTTCTCGTCCAGGTATTGGACGATCTCCCGCTCGATCTCTCCCAGCCAGTCGTGGAAGAGTCCCCGTAACTCCGGCGTCGAATAGGTCGCGAGTTCATAGGAATGGCTGATGGCGGAGAGGACCT
>CAYZZU010000045.1:2715-17586 GCA_964483105.1 uncultured Nitrospirota bacterium | reverse complement strand
GGCAGGCCACCAGGGGAGGGGAAATAAGACTTCTTACGAAGCCATCTTCTTTGGAGCGAGCAAAGAAAATGAACAAAAACAATTTGTTACAGAATTTCAGGAAGAGCAATGTCCGGGATCGTGTTGTCTACCTTCAACTGGGATTCTGTCAGGACTTCCCTGAATGGTAAAGAAAATACTCCGGACACTTTACAAAACGAGCTTTCTCAACAAAACGATCTGAACATCTCTATCGCTGGATTTGGAAGGGGCGTAAAGATTGACAAATCAATGGGTTTCGTAATATGATAAGACCATTCCGGGAAGATGGATCCGTTTTTTCCAAGCAGACAGTTTCGGGGTGGTGAGGGTGATACAGACGATTTCGCGCTGGTTCCCGTTTATTCCTTTCCTGGGAAGGATGGCTCATTTCTTTCTCGATTCGGTCTTGTCCATCTTCTCACCGAAATTTTACGCGGCCAACCTGTTTGAACAGATGGAGAGAATGTGCATCCACTGCATCTTCCCCATCCTGTTCGTCCTGGCTCCCATGGGGGCGGTGATCGCACTGGAGAGCCTCAAGGTTTTTTCCATTTTCGGCGCCACGGACATGACCAGCAGCCTGCTTTCGATCGCTCTTTTCCGCGAAATCGCACCGGTGCTGGTCGCCATCATGGTGGCCAGCCAGACCGGGGCGGAAATTGCCGCGGAACTCGGCGCCATGCGGATCAAGCGGGAGATCGACGCCCTGGAGGTAATGGCGGTTGATCCCGTAAAGGCCCTGATCGTCCCGAGGATCCTGGCAGGTTTTTTCGTAACCCCTTTTATGACCCTGATCGGAACCTTTTCGGGGATCGCGGGGGGCTACGTCATCGCCGTGATCGTCAGGGGGGCGAACGAGGGCGGTTTCATGGGAAATCTCTTTGCCTGGTTGAACATGGCGGACATCACGGGCGGAATCATCAAAGCGGCCGTATTCGGCATGATGGTGATGGTCATCTGCTGTTATTTCGGTTACCATGCCCGGGGGGGCGCGGCCGGGGTCGGGCAGGCCACCAACGATGCCGTCGTCGGCTCGGTCGTATCGATCCTGGTGGTAAACTACTTCCTGACAACGGCGTTTTACGGATTCAATGTCTGAAACCTGGAGGAGTTTTGACGGGACTTTCACGATGCTGAAGATTCTGGGATATTTCCTTTCCGAGCTTGGGCGGTACGTCTCTTTTATCGCCACGACTCTGGGCGCTCTTTTTTCCAGGAAGTTTTATTTTGTCAACCTGATCGACCAGATGAACACAATCGGGAGCCGGTCTCTTCCAATTCTGGCTCCCGTGGCGGCCTTTGTGGGGATGAACCTCTGTGTCGAAGGGTATATCATCTTCAAAAAGTTCGGAGCACAGGATCTGGTAGGCATGTTTGTCGCCGTGGCCAATATCCGGGAACTCTCCCCGCTGATCGCCGGCTTGATCGTCGGATCCAAGGCCGGAACCCAGATGGCCGCCCGGATCGGGACCATGCGGGTCACCAAACAGATCGACGCCATGGAGGTGATCGGGGTGGATCCTTTCCCCTACATGATGCTTCCCCGATTGATCGGAGCGATACTGGTCATGCCTCTCGTGATCGTGATCACCTATTTCATCAGTACCCTGGCAGCCTACATGGTAGCGGTATTTCAGTTGGGCTTGAATGGGAACGCCTTTCTCAACCTGGTGTTTGACCATATCACCCTGGTCGATATCGTAAAGGGAATGATCAAGGGGTCGGTCTTCGGAGGAATCATCACCACGGTCTCCTGTTACAGCGGGTACAGGGCAAGAGGCGGAGCCCGTGGAGTGGGGGTCGCCACGAACCTCTCCGTGGTCCGGATGGCCACCACCATGGTGCTGATCAATATCTGCCTGACGCAGATGCTCTTCCCTTAAGCCGATCCCGGATTCTTCCGAAAAACTTCATTACGGAGAGGCGTTCTTCAAAAGGGCATGACGATGATCGAGTACAGGCATGTCTATAAATCCTTTGGGGATCTGGCCGTCCTTGAGGATGTCTCCTGCGAGATGCCCGAGGGGAAGACCACGGTGATCATCGGTCCCAGCGGGACCGGAAAGACTGTTTTCATCAAGCTCCTGCTCGGTCTGGAGAAACCGGACCAGGGAGAAGTCATTGTGGACGGTCGTGTGATTTCCGCTCTGGCCCCAAGGGAGCTCTATGAATTCCGCAAACGTTTCGGGGTCTTATTCCAGGGAGGGGCGCTCTTCGATTCCATGACCGTCGGGGAAAATGTGGCCTTTCCCCTGAAAGAACACACCCATCTTTCCGAACGGGAAATCGACGAGGTGGTTTTGGAAAAGCTCACCTCTGTGGGAATGCCGGATTCGGCATGCCGATGGCCCAGCGAACTCTCGGGGGGAATGAGAAATCGCGTCGGTCTGGCCCGGGCCATCGTCATGGAACCGGATATCGTGGTTTTTGACGAACCTTCGACCGGGCTCGATCCCTGCACCGCCGATTCCATCGACAACCTGATCCTGGAGATGCAATCCAGGCTGAAGCGTACCTTCGTGGTGGTCAGTCATGATATCAAAAGTACCTTCAAGATTGCGGATTATATCGGCATGCTCTGGCAGGGAAAGCTGGTTGCCTTCGGAACACGGGAAGAAATCCGGAATCTTGATAACGCCGCGGTAAGACAGTTTTTCAACCGAAGCGCCGAAGGGCCGATTCAGATCGTACCACCGGTCTGTGAACCGGAGGGTTGATCTCCCGGCAGACCGCTTGTGCAGGAAGGATCCCGAACGAAGCGGCCCTATTATTCATAGATAGCAGGGAGAAACAGAGAGGGAGGTATGGGACAGAATCGATACGTCATACTCGGGTTGTTCGCCATTCTGGCAGTGGGGATGTTCTTTTACCTGGCCTTCCAGGTGGGGTCCTTTTCGTTCCACCGGGGGAAAGAGGTCACATTCCTTTTTGACGACGCGACCGGCCTGAAAAAGGGAGGGGATGTCAAGATCCGGGGAGTGGTTGCCGGGAAGATCTTCTCCCTGGATTACCGGAAAGACAAGGCGGTGGTCAAAGTCAGGCTCGCACCGGATGCCGAAATTCCCCGGGATGTGGCGGCCCGGATCCGGCCTGAGAGTCTTCTGGGCGAGAAATTTCTGGAATTGATCGTGCCTCCCGGAAGCCGCGCGAAGCCGATTCAGTCAGGAGACGTCATTACAGATACCGGTAAGGCGATTGATATGAATGAATTTGTGGACAAGTTCGGGACTTTTCTCGACCGGTTCGGGACCACCGATTTTCCGGAAAACCTCAGCAGTGTGGTCCGGACACTGGCCGAGAACAGGCAACGAATCAACGAAACCATTCGGAATCTGGATCGACTGGCCGTGAACGCGAACGAACTGATTTCAGAAAACAGAACCTCCCTTGAAAAGACCATCCACAACCTGGAACGGATTACCGACTCTTTCTCCGAAAATGCCCCGAGGACCGCCAGAAACCTCGACCGGGTCCTGGTCCGTCTCAACAGGTTGACCGCCGAACTGGAAGAAAAATCCCCGGACCTGGCCGAAGACCTGGGCCGCACCCTGAAGAATCTTTCCACCGCCTCTGAAGAGTTGCCCGGAACTCTCGAGGAATTCCGGAAACTCTCCGGACGACTCACCACCACGCTGGACAACGTGGATCATTTCCTCCTGGAGGATACGCCGGAATTCAAGGAGATCCTGGAAAAGCGGGGGATCAAGACGCGGATCCGAATCTGGTAACCCGACCGGACCGTTCCCTCCCCCTCCGGCGATCACAGGCCCCTTGCGTGCTTTCCCGTTGAACTGTATGGAATTGTGTGATATTTTGTAATGATTCAGGTATGAGCAAACCGTATTCAACGGTCAGTGGAGAAACAGATGCCGAAAGAATTTCTGCCGAAGTGGATCGCCTGGGAAACGACACAGCGTTGTAATCTCCGATGCGTTCACTGCCGGTGTTCATCGGATATGGAGGCCTCGGAAGGGGATTTTACCACCGCGGAGGCCAAGCAGTTGATCGACGATATCGTGGAATTCTGCAGCCCCGTTCTGGTGCTCTCCGGAGGGGAGCCGCTTCTGAGAAAGGATATCTTCGAGATCGCCCGGTACGGAACGGAGCGCGGTCTCAGAATGTGCATGGCAACCAACGGAACCCTGGTGGACGATGAGGTCTGTGAGAAAATCAAGGCTTCGGGAATCCGGATCGTCTCTTTGAGCCTGGACGGGTCGACCGCGGAGATTCACGATAATTTCCGGAGTTGCCCCGGCGCCTTCGAGGGAATCCTCCGGGGGGCCAGGACCCTGAAGAAACACGGGGTGGAGTTTATCATCAATTCCTCCTTCACCAAAAGAAATCAGGCCGACATCCCGAATGTCTTCCGGCTGGCCCGGGAGATCGGAGCGACAGCCTGGTACATGTTTATGATCGTTCCGACCGGCCGGGGAGAAAAGATTATGTCGGAGCTGATCTCGAAGGAGGACTATGAGGAAATCCTGAAGTGGCATTATGAGCAGGAGAAAAACGAAGAAAAGATCCTGATGCGTCCCACCTGCGCCCCGCATTACTACCGTCTGGTACCCCAGTTGGCCAAGGCCGAAGGTTCCCATTTCGAGCGTCGTACCCTGAAGTTCTCCACAGGTGGAGGCAAGGGATGCATTGCGGCACAATCCATCTGTCTGATCGACTGTTTTGGAGAGGTGAAACCGTGCAGCTACTTTCCCAAAACAGCCGGTAACGTGAAAAAACAGAAGTTCCGGGAGATCTGGGAAAACTCTCAACTGTTTCAGGATCTTCGGGATTTCAAGAAATACAAGGGGAAATGCGGTTCCTGCGAATATATCAATGTCTGCGGCGGGTGCCGTGCCCGAGCCAACGCGATCTATGATGACTATCTGGCGGAAGAACCCTTCTGCAATTATATTCCGATTCGAATGCAAAACAAAAAGTGATGCCTGCAGGAAGCAGACCTTGTCGCCGGATCCTGTTGCGTAAGGCAGCGGAATTCCCGGTTTAACCCGAGTTTTGAGAAGTAAAAGGAGTGCGTATGCCATACAATGATCTGTTCCTTCGTGCCTGCCGAAGGGAACCCGTGGAGAGAACACCGGTCTGGATGATGCGTCAGGCGGGGAGATTTCTGAAGACCTATCGGGACCTCCGGGAAAAAGCGGACTTCCTGACCCTATGCAAAACCCCGGAACTGGCGGCGCGGGCTACCCTCCTTCCCGTTGAGGCGATGGACGTGGACGCGGCCATTCTCTTTTCCGACATCCTGATCCCGGTGGAGGCGATGGGGATGGAACTGAACTTCACCCCGGCGCCGGTCTTCTCGGAACCGGTTCGAACAAAGGCCCAGATTGAGAAGCTGCATGTCCCCGATCCGGAGGCTGAGGTCCCCTTCGTCATGGAGGCGGTCAGGATTCTTCGGCGCGAACTTCAGGAACGGGTCCCGCTGATCGGTTTTTCCGGGGCGCCCTTCACCCTGGCCAGTTACATGGTGGAAGGGGGCGGATCCAAAAACTATATCCCCTTCAAAAGCCTCATGTACCAGGAACCGGATCTGTTCACCCTCCTCATGGACAAGATCACCGACACGGTGATTCTCTATCTGAACGCCCAGATTGCAGCCGGTGCGCAGGCCCTTCAGATCTTTGATACCTGGGGGGGAATCCTGACCCCGGAAGATTATGAGACCTATGACCTTCCGTACACGCGGCGGGTCATGGACGGGTTGAACCGCGCATCCGTTCCCGTGATCCACTATGTCGGAACCGGGGCCACGCTCCTTCCCTATTCGAAAAAGGCCGGCGCCGACGTCATGGGGGTGGACTGGCGGATCGGGCTGGACGAAGCCAGGCGGATCCTCGGTCCCGAGATCGGCATCCAGGGGAATCTCGACCCCTCCGTCCTCTTCGCGCCGATCCCCGAAATCGAAAGGAGGGTTCGGGAGATCCTGCGGAAGGCCGGAGAAACTCCGGGCCATATCTTCAATCTGGGTCATGGGATCCTGCCTTCCACTCCCGAAGAAAACGCGAAGGCCTTTGTCGATGCCGTCCACACCTTCAGCCGGAAGTAGGCGTCATGGATGCGGGGATCTCGGTTGTTCTCCTAAACCTGGGGGGACCCACATGCATAGAAGAGGTTCGCCCCTTTCTGCTCCGTCTCTTCTCCGATCGTGAGATTATTCACCTGCCGCTGCAGCCTCTTCTCGCACGGCTGATCGTCTTTTTTCGTTTGCGCAAGGTCCTCAACAACTACAGAAGGATCGGAGGAGGATCGCCGCTGTTGAAGATTTCCAGGGCGCAGGCGGAAGCCCTTGAGCAGCGGCTCCGATCCGGAGGAACTCCCGTTTCGGTACATCTGGCCATGCGGTATATGGCTCCGACCGCGAGGGATGCGGTCCGGGAGGTCCTCAAAACGGGGAATCGTTCCATTCTCGCCCTGCCGCTCTATCCGCATTACTCCTCCGCGACCACCGGTTCAAGCCTGCGCGACCTGGAGCGAACCCTGAAGGAACAGAAGGAGGAGTTCCGGATGGTTCCGATCCAAAGCTTTTGCGATCATCCGGGTTACCTGGACGCCCTGTCCGGGAAGGTGCGCCGGGGATTGGAATCGTTTTCATCCGAACTTCGTGATCAGGTAGAAATTATCTTTTCGGCCCACGCCCTGCCCCAGAGGATGATCGACCGGGGAGACCCTTACCTCAATGAGATCCGGAAGACGGTTCAGGGCGTTCTCCAGAGGATCGGTCCGGTGCCCCACCACCTTGCCTTTCAGAGCCGAAGCGGGCCAGTCCGGTGGATGCGCCCCGGAACCGGCGAGATGATCGCCCGGCTCGCCGAAGCGGGGAAAAAGGCCCTCCTGATGGTTCCGGTAAGTTTTGTCTCGGATCATATCGAAACCCTCTTTGAAATCGATCAACTTTATAAAGAGCAGGCCCTATCCCGGGGCATTGTGGAGTACCGGCGCACGGAATCCCTGAACACCGATCCGGGTTTTATCTCCGCTCTTGCCGATCTTACCGTTCAGCGTATCTCCACGTTCTCCCGTCGATAGGAAGGACCCGCACGTCAGGTCTCCATGACAAGCAGGATCTGTTTTTCAACTTGGGGAAGGGGATCTTCCTTCCGGGAGGTATCCACGACCAGGTGGCATCCGGGTGAAACCTCCCGAACGGGTTCGAAGATTTCTTTCTGGAGGGCGTAAATCTCCGGCCTTCCGTCCGAAACCTCGCCTTCGCGGCGGATCCGTTCCTTCAGCCGGTTGGTCACAACAATCTCCGGGCTTGTAACCTCCAGTATGAAAAATGCCGCTCCGCTCTTTTCCGCGAGATTGCGGGCCATCTTCCGTTCATCCGATTTCAAAAAGGTGGCATCCAGGAACACGGGCCTCCCCCGGACCAGTTCCTCTTCTCCCTTCTCGAAAAGACGTTGATAGGTTTTTCGCGTGATCTCTTCGGAATAGATCCCCTCTCCGAACCTCTCCAACCGATGTTCATCCAGCGGTACCCCGCTGATCTCCTTGCGGATGACATCACTCTGGAACAAGGCCACACTCAGATCACGGGCCAGGGCCCGGGCCAGGACGCTTTTCCCGGTTCCGGTCAGACCAGTGGTAATGACGAGGTAGGGCCGGTCTTCGGCGTACTCCGCGGCAAGGGAGAAATATTTCCGCGCGCGGGAGAGAGCCGGGGCGGAAGCGGTACGGGTCCGGTTTGCGTCCATTCCCTGAAAGCTTTCGACCTTCCCCCGCACATAGGCACGATAACATTTATAAAAACGGATCAATTTCAAAAGGTCGATGTCCCGGGTGTAGTCGACATAGGTCGAGACCAGGCAACGTGAGAAAACGGGAACCTCATGAAAATCAAGGTCCATGGCCAGAAAGGCGATATCCGACGCGACATCGGAATACCGGAACCTCCGGTTGAATTCCACACAGTCGAAGATGGAAATTCGATCCTCAATGCAGATATGCTCGATCCGGATGTCACCGTGACAGTCCCGGATCCGATGATCCTCCATCCGTTTTTCAAAGAGTGACCGGTGCTGCTCGAAGAACGTCTCGGTATAGTTCCGGATCCGGTTGTACTGATCCTGCGTTACGGTTTTCCCGATGAAAGGGGCTGTCTGAAGGAAGTTTTCACCGCAATTTTTCAGGATCCGCTCCGCCGTTCCGTAGATCGAGATTTCCGCGCCGGTTCGCGCCCGACTGTGGAACCCGATCAGATGAAAGGCGATCTTACGGATGGTCTCCTGATCGATCTTTCCCTCGGTCAGAAGCGCTTCCATCATTCTCTCACGCGGGAGGCGGCGCATCTGGAGGGCGTATTCCACGATGCTCCCACCCTTCCGGAAGGAGATCCGATCTCCCGACCGATAGATCGGAAGGACAGTTAGGTAGACATCCGGGGCCAGTCTGCGGTTTAACAGGAGTTCCTGTTCACAGAAAAATTTTCGGGCGGAGAGAGCCGTGAAATCCAGGAAGCCGAAGTTGACCGGTTTTTTAACCTTGTACACCCGGTCATCCGTCAGGAAGAGGGTGGAGATATGGGTTTCCCGTACCTCGATCTTTCGAGGGGCTTCGGGGTAGAAGCCGGGATCACGCATGGCCTGCAAAACAGCGGATTGATTCATTTCTTCTTTTCCCAGGGAAAAGAAAAGTCCCAAGCAGACCTGTAAGCCGGGTTCTGTATCCCGTGGGAACGGGACGGTAATCATTCATCTACCCCTGATGTCACCACCAGGGTCAAGCGACCATACCCGGGGACTTCGAACGGGCCGCTCTCAAACGCCCCCCTATTTGGTCTTGCTCCGGATGGGGTTTGCCTGGCTGTCCGATCACCCGGACACCGGTGGGCTCTTACCCCGCCATTTCACCGTTACCCCGGATGAAAATCCGGGGCTGTGTCTTTTCTGTGGCACTTTCCTGCCCGTCACCGGGACTTCCCGTTAGGAAGCATCCTGCCCTGCGGAGCCCGGACTTTCCTCCCCGGTAGAACCGGGGCGATTACCCGATCTGCTTGGGACGGTCTTATTGTAACGCGGAATGAATGTTTCGTAAAGAGAATAGGATCCCCCTAAATTAGCGATAGGAGTTTCATCCAAAATAAAAAACCCTCTTGGTTTAACGGTTTATGGTGGGTATACGACTCACATGTAAGGTGAAACCAAAAACCGGGAAGGGTGATACGATCTCCATAACCAAACCTTTTTGACAGATGGTGTTCAGGAAGATCCTCTCCGTACATCACTCCGCGGCCGGTCAGAGACAACCCATGGCCGTCAGTCGGCGTTCACATGACTCCGGACCTTCGAACCGAATCGTGTGCAGGCCGAACCGTTCCGCCGCTTCCAGATTCACGGACGTGTCATCGATGAAAACCGTTTCATCCGCAATCAAGGCGAACTCATCCAGGAGATACCGGTAAATTTCGGGTTCCGGCTTAATCAGGTGAATACGACTGGAGATCACCCTCCCCTCAAATAGGTGCCAGAAAGAGTACTTCTCTTCAAGATGCCGGATGGACGCCACATGCATGTTCGACAGACAGAACAAGGGGTTTCCCCGTGCCTTGAGCCGATGAAGCAGATCCACGGTTTCCGGGATCGCGACCAGCGACTCCGGAACCCGATCCAGAATTTCCGCGACCCGCTTCTCCGGCAACCCCGTACGGACCGCCGCGCGTCGGAGAGCCTCTTCGCGCTCCAGCGTCCCCCGGTCGAGTTCGAGCCAATCCCCGTGTTCGAAAATCTCCCTGCGGATCGACAACCGCACCTGAGGATCCGTTGATACTCTCGCAATGACCTTCTCCGGCTCCCAGGCGAAAACCACCCCGCCAAGATCAAATACAATATTCAAAGCAGCCTCTCCCTAAAATAAGGAATCAGTGAGCACCTAATTCTTTACCACCATTTATTCCCGGCGGTCAAACGGTTCCTCTGTTGTTCATCCCCAGGGGAGGTCACATTGCGCATGTCCGATGCCAAAATTAAAGACCTGTCCCCCCCGGGGAACATAAACAGTGGTACTGCCATATTCCTGCCTGCCGTTGTTGACACGGGGACCAACCTTTCCAGCATCTCATTTTAATTTAATAGAACCGTCCCCTTTTCTCTTCGAATCCTAAAAATTTCGATTGACTTCCCCAGACCTTCAACTCTCCCAAGCCAGTCGTGCACGTTCGGTAACAACGTCCCCGAAATCCCCTACGGCTTTTGATAGGCCTTATCGTGCGGCCCGACGATCAGAAAAAGGATCCTATTCTTGTGATCTGCACAATCCGGGTGGGGAGTCTCTTCGCAGATCAAAAAGATGATCCGGATGTTCCGGTTCACCCTTTTGCTTCGGAGCCCCCGCAGGTCGGCCCAACGGCCTCTGCCAAGAGGCTCTGAATTGTAATAGGGATCCAGGAGGATTGCGTCAACTTTTTTGCGGATCTGTTTATTGAGACTTCTGAAATGTCTGAGCCCATCGATGAAATCGTCGGTAAAGAACCCTTCATAGTTCTCCGTCACTTGAAGACCTCATCATAGGACGACAGCTTCCCCGGTTTTTTCATGAGTTCTTCAATCTTTTTTGCAAACTCGGGATACCCCATGATCCAGTCGGTCTCCGATGTCCCCTCAACGGCATGGCGATAGGCATCCAGGGCCTCACGGATAATGTCCGCCTCCGTTATACGTCTCCCCTGCTTCTTACTGAAGAGAAAAGCCGCATTCCTCAAAAACTCCACCTGTTCTGCAGTGAGCCGTATTTCCTTGCGTACGCTTAATTTCGACATCTCTTCCTCCGCAACACATAATTACGTAACAACGTAGCATTAACACGAAGAAACGTCAAGAACCTTTCCGACTCCCTTTGATACGCAGAGCGCCCCCTCTCTACGTTCGTTCTTTCTGCAGCACCTCGACGAAGAAAGCCACAACCTTAAAATCCTCCGCCTCTTCCTCGGGAACGGGGATCTCGTCAAATTCCGGGTTATCCGGCCTGAGGGTGATGCGCTTGTGCCGCCAGCCGGTCTCGGGGTCCGCTCTCTTTTCACTGAAATACCGCTTGATCGTGAATCCCTCTCCCGTCTCCTCGTCGCGAAAGCCGTCGTACCGGGCCAGGACGATCTTCCCCTGCCGGCTTCCACCAACGTTGAAGGTAAAGAGACAGTAACTTCCATCGGGAATGGTCGGTTCCATGGAGCGTCCCTGGACGCGCGCCACGAACATGGAATCATCGAAGGTAAACCGCCTGGAGCGTCCTTCCATTTCCACCCATCCTTCCGGCTCCTGGGGCACCGGCGATTCGAGAAAGGCCCCTGCGGCGATCTTTAACGGATAGAAAGGTAAGAGATGATTGTAACACTCTTCCCTTGGAGGATCTTCGACCAGGACGAGTTCGCCCGCCCCTTCCTGTTCCTGTGGGACGATCGCAACATCGTCCGGTACCAGGAACAGATAGTCGTCCACTTCGAGGCTGATCTCCAGCCGGGCATAATATTTCTTGAGATCAGCCACCATCTGCTCTCTGATCTTCTGATCGTCTGCATCATTCAAATGTTCCCGCAGAACCGGGTCCATTGCGATATACTTCAGATCCCGGCAATGGTAGAAGAAGCGTTTCCGTTCGAATTTTTCGAAGGGGTTCTGCAGGAGGCTTCGCTGAAGCCTCGGACGGTCTTCCAGGTATTCCGACCGGTTGTAAGGATTTTTTTCCTTTTCGCAGCGCCCGTAACGGTCGAGCAACCCGCGATAAAAACGATGGTAAAGATCGGTCAGGGAAGGAAGATCGGCTTCCCCCCGATCGTTCCGGATCTTCAGGAAGGCCAGGAGGAAGATCATCTTGTAGGAGAAGGTATAATCCCGCTTCTCCAGGAAATCCATGAAGTCCCGGTAACGGGTCTCCTCGCTGTGCGTCGGAAGGCCAAGTTGCTCTCTCATGGCGTCCACGCCTGCGGGATCGAAAAAATGGAGCGTCGAACGGCCAAAGGGATGGGTATAATCGGCCGAGATCGTTCCTTTTTTCAACCAGGCCTTCACGGTTCCGGTGGAGACAAAGAGTTCCCGGGCGAGCTGTTCCTCGTTCAGGTAACCGCCGTAACGGCTCTCAAAGGTATGGATATCCACCGGTTCGATCTTCCGGACCCCTTCATAAAGCCCGTCGAGGATCACGACCTCCTCTGTCGATCCCCCTTGCTCCGGACGGATCAGGTCGTCAAAGGGCCTGTAATTGGGTGTCCCCAGCAAGGCATGCAACGACATGGGAGCAAGCCGTGCACCGTAATTGTCCACTACATCGAGAACATAGAGGGCCTCCTTTCCCGGGTAGTGACGCAGCCCCCGTCCCAATTGCTGGGTATACAAGACCCTGGAAAAGGTTGGCCGGGCCATTACGAGAATCTGGGTCTGGGGGGCATCCCACCCCTCGGTCAGAAGGTCGCAGGCGCAGAGAAAGCGCACCTCTCCTTCCCGGTACCGTTGTTGCGCCTCGTCGGCGTGCCGGCGATCCTTCCCGTCCACGGCGAGAGCCGAGATGCCGGCCCCTTGGAGGGTTCGCGCCATCCGACGAGCATGGGCAATATCGACACAGAAAACCACGCCCTGCTTATCCCTGAATCGATCACAGAAAAATTTCTGGAGAATCTCGGCGATGATTCCATCACGGGAAGGAACACGAAGGGTCTTCTGGAGATCGCTTTTCACGTAGTCCTTTCCGTTGAAACGGACCTCCGACAGGTCCACGTTCGACCGGATCCGGTAACAGCGGACCGGCGGCACCAGGCCCAACAGGATCGCCTCCTCCAGGGTCAGGGATGATTCGTACTCCCCGAAGATCTCCTCCAGCCGTTGCCGGTCGAAACGCTCCGGAGTCGCCGTCACTCCGATCAGATGGAGGGGATTGAAATGTTCAAGGACACGACGGAGCCCGGCAGCCGGTGCGTGATGGGCTTCATCGACAACTATGTAATCGAAGGCCCTTGCATCCAACTTGTAATAATGGCGATGGAGGGTTGCATAGGTCTGGACTATGATTTTGGGAGGAGATTCCAGGGGCAGGTCGGATCCGACATGATCCTTCCATTGGGGCAGCCGTTTCGTAAAACGTTCGACGGTCTGTTCACGAAGTTTTCTTGTCGGCACCAGGACCAGCGCTGAGGAGATGGAACCGGTCTCCAGGAGCCGCTCGATATCCTTGATAAAGATCTCCGTCTTCCCCGTGCCGGTCGGAAGGGAAACAAGAAAATTGTTGCGCCCTGTTTCCCGTTCTTTTTGCAGAGAGTCCAGGACATCGACTTGATGGGGATGCAGTTCCAGTGTTTCAAGCTTCCGGTCTGCCTTGACGACAGATCGATCACAAAAGGAAGCAGGTTCTCCAAGGAATTGTTGCAAATCGGAGATAAATTTTTCAGCATCTTTCATTCCCCGGGAAGACCAGCGGTAGACCTTGAATCCATCCGCAACGAGGGAGTTCTGTTTGAAGAGCTGCGAACGGTATCGTTTTGCACCGATTACCGGAGGATGGTGGAAGGCTTCACCGTTCAATTCAATGGCGATTTTGCAGTCCTTCGTGAAGAGGACATAGTCGATATATCTTCGCTTCCCTTCCAGGTCGAGATAAGGAAATTCACGGTAAAGCTTGTTGCGGTGAACGTCGCCGAAAGCCTCGATAAAGGCCTCTTCGAACTCAGCTTCGGGCCGGGTTGGGTCGATTGCCTGCTCTTCACGGTTTCCGCCGAATCTCCTCACCTTCTCCGGATCTTCCCCTCCCTCCAAGAAATAACGAAGTCTCTCCTGGAGGTTCTCTAGATCCGTACCCTCGTCCAGCAAGAAGCGGAAGACACGTTCATGATTGTAAAATAACTGGTTTTGTAATGAAGTATATTCCACGTAGGGGTAAACACGAGGATCAAGATCGCAAATACCCTGATCGAGGATCAGGCAGGTCCCCTGCTGATCGTCATAGATACAGCCTGTCTCTACGATATTGACAAGATGGAAACCTACGGGTTCCAGGCAAGAAGATATTCTAGAGTCACAGGCGACCATCTATCCCCTTTCATGCGGCCTGCAGGAGATACCCGAGCCAGGTATCGGTTGTGCGCAAGCGGGAAACCGACCGGGAGAAATCGACGATTCTCAGATCAAGGGAGGAGAAAATCTCTTCGAGTTCGGCGGCCGTCCAGAGGGTAAAGACCCTGCCGTCCGGGGCCGTCCGTTTCCCCGTCCCCTCTTTCACCGTCAGGTAGACCCATCCGCCCGGCACGAGGGCCTGCAAGATGCCCCGCAGGATCACCGGGAATGCGTCGCGGCCGACATGGACCAGGGAACCCACGAGGAGGAGGGCATCGAAGGCGAGAGTGGAAAAATCAAAGGTCTCGAAATCCCCCTCCAGGACCGGGCATCCGGCATGTTGCCGGGCCAGCGCGGCGAGCCGGGGAGAACGTTCGAAACCGGTAGGGCGAAAGCCCCGTTCCGCAAGCCAGCGGAGGTCCCGCCCCGAGCCGCATCCTACATCGAGGATGGTCGCCCCATTCTTCAGCACACCCGCCAGGGGGGAGAGAAAGGGAGTCGGATCGATCCGGACCGTCGCTTCGAAATAATCTTCGGCTTCCCTTTGATAGTAATCCGTCATGACGCCTTTCGTCGTCGCTACCCTCCCCCGTGGTCCATGCGAAATGGGCACACCTTGGCGGGCATCAGGCTCAACCGACCTTCTCAGCTAATCGGCCGGAGGCGTATTTGTGCAACAGGCCTGCGATCAGCATCGGCGTGGTGTCAGGCCTTGACAAATGACATAATTTGACGGTATGTCCCATTTTAAGCATCGGCGTGGTGTCAGGCCTTGACAAATGACATAATTTGACGGTATGTCCCA
>CAYZZU010000045.1:0-2615 GCA_964483105.1 uncultured Nitrospirota bacterium | reverse complement strand
TTTTATGGGACGTTCACTCCGAATCGAATATCCAGGTGCCTTGTACCATGTGACCAGCCGGAGCAATGAGAAGAAAGATATTTTCTTCGAGGATTCCGACCGGGGAATATTTCTCTCCAGCTAATGAGATGCGTAAAGACAAAAATCAGGAAGAAGCCCCTATTAAAACGCCCCACCTGACCGCTATTCCGCTGGCACTCCATAGCGGCAGGTGAACTTTGGTCGTTCAACGGACGGTTAAACGCCGCCCCTGGAAACCGAGCATTCGCACAGGAAGAGATATGGCAGACCAAAGGCGAGCCCGATTCTAATCTCCCGACAAGAGCTTCGCCGACTGGGGCGAGATATTCAACGACCAGATCCTGGCTACGGCCATCCTGGATCGGCTGCTCCATCATTCCACCGTGCTCAACATCAAGGGTGAGAGTTACCGGCTCAAGGAGAAGCGCAAGGCCGGGCTGCTCGGCAATCCCATCAAAGCAAAGGAGGTGATGCCCGAATCTGCCTGAAACCGGGAGGGGGCCTGACTGCCCATTTCCGGTAAATCGTGTTCCTGGTAACCGGACATTTTTTTGCCTGAAAAGCGCACAAATTAAATTCTTGTTGACAGCATTCCTTCCAGACTTCTTGCGGGGCAGACGATCAGGGGCTTTTCGGAACGGAGCAGGAGATCGCGAACCTCCTGCTCCATCGGTGAGTGAAATCCACTGATAACAACCATATCCGAATTCCGGAGGGTCTGCGCCAGGTCGAAGATCTTCAGGATGATGTCACCGGGGCATTTGACGGAGCAGAAGAAGGCCGGTTTTTTTCGTGTCAGCAGATCCCGGTTGCCGAGGGAGGAAATGCCGTCCCTGGTTTCAATATTCATATAATCCCGGCCTTTAATGGGTTTGGAAATTCCGCTATATGCCCTCAGTTTATCAGCAGGAAATATCTCAACGGCAGGAAAAGAATCCCTTCGCTAAAACGACTCTCCCGTTCACGTGTGATGACAACCCCGAAGTCAAGACCATATTTTTTCATGAAGTGTTTCAGTCCTGCAGATCTCTCCTTTGATTTTCGATGTTTGACCTCAATCGGAAGATAGCGGCTGCCTCCATGAGTGATGACGAAATCGACTTCCTTAGTCTTCTCCCGGTAATAGGCGACTTCAATCGCCTCAGACCATCGGCACAACTCATGTGCGACCAGGTTTTCCGCATACAGCCCCATCATAACGGGATCTGCAGTAAAATCATCCCACGTCTTCAACACGGCATTTCTCAGGGCCAGATCGACGGGATAGCATTTGATGTTTCCCTGGCGGACCCTGAGCGGCTGATGACTGAACTTTTGAATACGAATGATCAAATCCGTCATCATTAAGCGGGGCAAATTATTTTCCACCACGCGCCGCCCCACACCAATCTCTTTGGCCAGTTTGGATATATTGATTTCCATTCCCGGATGTGCCAACAGGTAGACAAAGAATCTCAAGACATTTTCAGGCTTGCGATACTGCGTTAGCGCCATCAGGTCATCATACAACACTTTCCTAACCTGCTGTTCCATCAGATACTCGATCTTACGAACCGGATCAGGCAATGTCCAAACCTCGGGGAATCCACCTTCACGACAATAGGAAATCACCGACTGATCTATTTCCGCCTCAAATGCAGTGAGCTCTCTTTGCAATTTCGTAATCCGCTGAACAACATCCTCTCCCTTTCCCTCCATAAGCAGGCTGCGCAATCCATTCTGATTCTCCAGAATGGACGCAAGTTCGGAATGGTTGCGCAACCGATACAAACAGAATTCCCGGAAGCTGAACGGGAGAAGGTGTCGGTCCTTGATCCGTCCTAAAAGGCTCTCCTGGCTTTGTCGGAATATGGGTGAAGAAGCCGAACCGGAGACAATAAAGCGAATAGGATATTTCAGGTCATAATACTTCTTCAGATAAAGCTCCCACTTCGGGAGTCTCTGGATTTCATCCAGGAAAAAGTACCATTCTCTTTTTTGACCCGGCCTGGATTGGGTGCGATCAACCAAGCGGTCGAAAATCACCCGCTGCAAATCAACGGACCCGAAGACCTCGGGATCATCAAAAGAAAAATAGACAATACGAGAGGGCTCCACATTCCGTTCATAGATCAGCGTGGCGACGACCTGGTGCAATGCAGTCGTTTTCCCTACACGGCGAGGGCCTGTTACGGAAACCATCTGCGGCAGTTGATCCAGGTCGGATAAAATTTCACTTACGATCGGGCGTCGATATTCCGGGAGATCTTTCCGCCAATCGCCAGCCGGGTCACTCCACCATGGATTATAGAGACGCAGTAAGTCTTCAAGCTTTTTGTCCGGCATAACATCCCGTATTTATTATGGTTTTGTGTTTATTTCCAAATATGATCATTATAATGTGCATATTTGGAAAAAGCAAGGGGAACCTTTTCCCCTCTGCCTACTTCTACAGGTACCGTCAATCCCGAGATTTCAGTGATTTCCACGTAACTTTCCGTATTTGCGGAGCTTATTTAGAACCATCCCTTTTAGTCCCCAGTACAGTGATTCTCTGCCGGTGGCAGTAGAATCTGCAAAGGCTTCCGCTGAGCCCGCCTGGCGAATCAGCGGTT
>CAYZZU010000044.1:0-18105 GCA_964483105.1 uncultured Nitrospirota bacterium | reverse complement strand
TTTCTTACGGGAGAGCTGTTTTTTTACTTGACGAAACCTTTAATGGGTGACCCCTTTTGCTCTGGGAAAAATAGCAGTTAGTCTGGCGGGGCGGACGAGACTCGAACTCGCGACCTCCGGCGTGACAGGCCGGCATTCTAACCAACTGAACTACCGCCCCCCCAGATTAACTGCTATTCTCATGAGGTTCTTTCAGCTCGCAAACCTTCCCGGTTGCAAACGGGACACGTGAACCGACTGAACTATTTCCGCGATCGAACCTCCTATCTGGTAGGCGGAACAGGGCTCGAACCTGTGGCCTCCGGCTTGTAAGGCCGGCGCTCTCCCAACTGAGCTATCCGCCCGCTCCCTTCTTCGACAATTCTTTGGTGTCCCCAGGGGGATTTGAACCCCCGTCGCCGCCGTGAAAGGGCGGTGTCCTGGGCCAGGCTAGACGATGGGGACAAGTTCTGCATTCACATCATCTTTATTTATAAACTGATGGGGAAGTCGGAACTCCGATCCCATCCGACGGCCCCTCCTGATTATCTGGTGAGCCGTGTTGGGCTCGAACCAACGACACCCGCCTTAAAAGGGCGGTGCTCTACCAACTGAGCTAACGGCCCATTCTGAAAAAGTTTGTCCGCAGGGAGCCCCTTTTTCAGAGGTTGAGACTATATAAAACCACAGGATCTTTGTCAATAAAAAATGACCGGTTTTCCCCTATCAGAGCCAGCTTACCTTTGCTGAAAGGGAGGCTCAAGCAGTATGGTTTCTTCCCGTTTGGGGCCGGTGGATATGATCTGAAAGGGAATACCCGTCAGATCTTCCAGTTTCCGGATATAATCCCGGGCCTTCTCCGGCAAATCCTGAAAGTCGTGAATACCGAGCGTCTTCGTCTTCCAACCGGACACCTCTTCGTATACCGGTTCACATTCCTTGAGCACAGAAAGTTCCAGTGGAAACTCGTTCAGGAGGCTTCCCTTATATCGATACCCGGTACAGACGGGAATCGTATCAAAATCATCCAGCACATCCAGTTTGGTCAGGGCACCGACGTTCAGGGAATTGATCCGGACGGCATACCGGACCACGACCGCATCAAACCATCCGCAACGCCGCGGCCTTCCGGTGGAGGCGCCGAACTCTTTCCCGCGGCTTCGAAACTTCTCTTCCAGTTTCCCCTTCGCCTCGGTCGGGAAGGGACCGCTTCCCACCCGCGTCGTGTAGGCTTTTACAATGCCCAGAGTCCGGTCAATCTGCGTGGGACCGAATCCCAGTCCGATGCAGGCTCCCCCGGCGGTCGGGTTGGAAGAAGTCACAAAGGGATAGGTGCCATGATCCACGTCCAGAAGTGTCCCCTGCGCCCCCTCACAGAGAACATTACCACCCTGCCGCATGGTCTCGTGAACCAGAAAAGAAACATCGGCGGCCCAATTCCTGATCCGGTCGGCGTAACCGAAATATTGCTCCAGAATCGGTTCGGCCTGCAGCTCCTCTCCCTGATGGAATTCCCGGATCAGGAAATTATAATAATGCAGGTTCAACCGGAGCTTTTCGGAAAACAGGTCCGGGTGGAACAGATCGGAGACCCGGATTCCGATTCGCGACATCTTGTCGGTATAGGTCGGCCCGATCCCCCGTCCGGTAGTCCCGATTTTTCCGTCCCCCAGAGCTTTTTCACTTCCCTTTTCCACGGCCAGATGATACGGCATGATCAAGTGAGCATTCTTGCTGATATAAAAACGGCCGTCCAGACGAACGCCCTGCTCTTCCAGGGCCGTAACCTCCTGCATCAACGCTCGCGGATCGATCACCACGCCGTTTCCAATGGCACAGACCTTTTCCGGATGCAGAATCCCGGATGGAATCAGGTGGAGAATATGTTCCCGATCCCGGATGACTACGGTATGGCCGGCATTATGCCCTCCCTGGAACCGGGCCACGAAATCCGCGTACTCCGTCAGAATATCTACGATCTTCCCCTTGCCTTCGTCACCCCACTGGGAGCCGACAACCACCCATGTTGCCATGGCGATCTCCTTGTCTTAGATATGCGATTTCATCAAGAATTTGAGACAATCACAGTTTCGCCATCCGGACATCCACGACGTTCGGAAGGTCGCAGAGTTTCGAAAGCAGGGCTTGATCCACCGGACTGTCAACATTCACAATTGAAATGGCTTTCCCGCCCGGCTCTTCCCGTCCAAACTGCATCCGGGCGATATTGATCCCCGCGTCGGCAAGGGCTCGTCCTACACTACCGATCACACCGGGTTTGTCATGGTTCCGGAAGATCAGCATATCCCCTTCAGGAATCGCCTCAAGAATCAGGTTGTCAATCATCACGATTCTCGGATCCCGACCATTGAACAGGGTACCTGAGATTGAATTTTCTCCATATTTCCCCCGGATGGTTACGGTAATCCTGTTTTGAAAGTTGGGCCGTTCGCTCGACTTGATCTCGGATGTCTTAATCCCGCGATCCTTGGCCAGGAAAGGGGCACTGACATAGTTGACATCGGCAAAATTGGACAGAAACCCTTTCAGAATTCCGTTGGAAATCGGTTCGGTGACCAATTCCGCGGTATCCCCGAAGAACTCCATGATCACCTCATCGGCCCTGCCATCGGCAACCTGCCCTAAGAAGGAACCCAGCTTTTCCCCCAGGGATATATAGGGTTGAATTTTTTTCAGCTCTTCCGGAGAGACGGCAGCCATGTTTCTCGCGTTTCGGGCCACACCGGTCTTTAAATATTCCACCATCTGACGGGCCACCATAACAGCCACATTAACCTGCGCCTCGCTTGTGGAGGCCCCAAGGTGAGGCGTAGCCACAACGTTGCTCAATTTCAGAAGGGGATTGTCCACGGGAGGTTCGTTCTCGAACACATCCAGCGCAGCGCCCGCAACTTGCCCACTCTCCAATGCCTCGAGAAGATCGTGTTCGTTGATGATCCCTCCACGCGCACAGTTTAAAAGACGAACACCCCGTTTCATTTTCGAGAGTGTTTCAGCGTTGATCAAGTACCGCGTCTCCTTCGTCAGGGGGGTATGGACCGTGATCACATCCGACCGGGCGTAGATCTCATCCAGCGGACAGAGTGTAAGTCCCATGGACTCGGCCATCTCTTCCGTCATGTAGGGATCATAGCCGATCACTTCCATTCCGAGGCCCCGTGCCCTCTGGGCGATCTGTTTCCCGATATTTCCAAGCCCGATAATCCCAAGTGTCTTTCCGAACAGTTCAATCCCGGTGAACTTTTTCTTTTCCCACTTGTTCTCTTTGAGGCTGGCGGTCGCCTGGGGAATATTCCGGCATAGGGACATCATCATGGCAAGTGTATGCTCCGCCGTAGTGACCGTATTCCCTCCAGGGGTGTTCATCACCACGATTCCTCTCCGACTGGCTGCAGGGATATCCACATTGTCCAGGCCGGTCCCCGCACGCCCGATGACCTTCAGCCGGTCGGCCCTTTCAAGAAGTTCTTCCGTCACACGGGTCGCACTTCGGATCACCAGTCCGTCATAATTCCCGATAATGTCCGCAATTTCTTCCGCGGTGGTGGCGGAACGGTTGTCCACGTCAAAACCCGCCTCCTCAAAAATGCGGGCGCCCTCCGGGGCCAACTTGTCACTGATCAGGATTTTCATCGTCTTAGCCTCTATGATTGATAAAGAATCTTCTCGGCGGCCCGAACCCCGGCTCCCACTTCGAGGTTCACCCCGAAGTCAACCAGTCCGCGCTCCACGGCCGCCACGGCGGCGATCACATCCAGAGTATCCGCATAACCCAGGTGTGCCACCCGGATGATCTTTCCCTTGAGCTGGGCCTGTCCCCCGGCAATAGTGACACCATACTCTTCACGTAGCTTCCGGATAAAGGCCACGCCGTCAATGCCCTGCGGAAGGTAAACACCGGTTACGGCATGGCTCGGGGACTCCGGCGCCAGAAGTTGAAGTCCGAGGGCCCGAAAGGCGTCCCGGGTCGCGCGGGTCAGCAAGGCATGGCGGGCGAAGATCTGTTCCAGTCCTTCCTCTTTCATCATCTGAAGGACCTTGTGAAGCCCGACAATCAGGGAGACGGGACTGGTGAAATGGGTCTGCCCCGCTTCGGCCTTTTTCTTCTCCATTTTCAGATTGAAGTAGTAACGGGGACACCGGGAGGACTCATGGAATCCCCAGGCCTTTTCACTGACACTGATAAAGGCCGCGCCCGGCGGGAGCATGAGCGCCTTCTGGGAACCGGTTACACAGACATCGATCCCCCACTCATCCACCGGAAGGTCGACAACTCCCAGAGCGGTGATGGCGTCCACCACAAAAATGGTGTCGGATCGTTTCCGAACAATCTCGGCGATTTCCCGGACAGGATGGGCCACAGTCGTGCTGGTTTCACTGGCCTGAACGTACACGGCCTTGATCGAGGGATCCTTCTGAAGCGCCTCCTCAATCCGCTCGGGTTGGACCGCCTCCCCCCAGGGCACGTCGATATTGACGGGAATCACGCCGTAAGCCTCGCAGATCTCGGCCCATCGCTCACCGAATTTTCCACCCCGGATACACAGGGCCCGGTCCCCCGGGGAGAGGAAGTTGCTGACCGCGGCATCCATCCCGCCCGTCCCCGTCGAAGCCAGAATCATCACCGTATTCCGGGTCTGGAAAAGCCATTTCAAACCTTCCAGGACCTCTTTCATCATCGTGGAGAACTCAGAGGACCGGTGATGAATGATCGGCTCGGACATCACCGAAAGCACCTCGGGAGGAACCGGAGTGGGACCTGGAGCAAAAAGATATTTTTTCTTCATTCTCTTCCTCTTCCTTGTACTGATCGTTAAAATACACAAACCACCCCTCGCTCCCAATAGATCGAAACATTCGGAGCATCGGGTGAACGGACCTTCCGAATAACGAAAATACAAAAATATTCTGTTAACACAATAAGTTTTCCCTTGTCAAGGCAAAAAGAGACGACATTATTCAATAAAAAGTTGCAAGCCAGCCATGAAAATGTTATCTTGCGCTCCTGGAATTCTGAACTTTTTGCCCCGGACACCCGGTAAAACAACCTGTTACGGAAGGAGAAGCCATTGGGAAAATCGGTCTCCCACAGGGAGCTTCAGGAAATCCTGAGGGCAACCCGGAATGAAAAAACACTCATCGACGTCAGGCTTCGAAAAACGGTCCATCAGCTTTCCCTGCTGACCCGTGCCTCTTTCGCGATCCTGGAAAAACCGGACTTCCGGGAGACCGGTCAAGCGGTTCTCCTCCACGCCCTCCGGGTCACGGGCAGCCGATGTGGTTTGCTTTTAACCCGGGACCCACAGAGAGAATGGGAAATTCTCGCCCGCCGGAGAATGAGAAAGGCCCATGGTTTCGAAGAAGATAGAGCCATCCTGCTCAGACAGATGAACGGCATTCTGGAGGCTTTAATCAAGCGCCGAAAACCGGTTCTCTCGAACGCCCTCCCACACAAATCCCGTCCGGAAGACGAGTCGGCATCCTCCCCTTTTCCTACACCCTATTTGGCGGTCCCTCTGATCGCGGAAGGGCATGTAACCGGATCGATTGTCGTGGCGGAACCGATTCTGAAGTATGGAGAAGAAGAGATCCGGATTCTTTCCTTTTTCGCCAATAGTGCCTCTTTAGCGCTGCAGAGAAGGAGAACGGAAGAGACGAACAAGGTCCTGCTCGACAAACTTTCCCTGGCCCACTCGCTGTTGGAACGACAGGTCGACGAACGAACCCGGGCCCTGCGCAGGTCTGAACGTATGTACCAGGACCTCTATGAAAACGCGCCGGACATGTATCTGAATCTGGATCCCGAGGGAATGATTCTGAAGTGCAACCGGACGGGCTTTCAGGTCCTCGGCTACCATCCGGAAGAATTCCTGGGGAAATCGATCTTCGACTTTCTTTCCGAATCTTCCGGAAAAACGTTCCGGTCTTTTTTACACCAAATCGTCACCCATGAAAAGAAGGAAGGGGTTGAAGTCGATCTGACCGGCAAGTCCGGAAAAACCTTCACCTTTCATCTTTATGCCACGCTGATCACCGGATCAGATGAAAAACCCATTATGATCCTGGGTATTTTCCGGGACATTACCTTGAAAAAACAGCTCGAACATCAGGTCATCCAGGCACAGAAGCTGGATTCCCTGGGGACACTGGCCGGAGGGATCGCTCACGATTTCAACAACATCCTGCTCGGCATCCTGGGGTACACTTCCTTCCTGAAATCCCTGCCCGAAGTGGATGAAAAAATCCTGCCTTATCTCGAAGTCATCGAGAACTCATCCAAACGGGCAGCCCGGCTTTCCCGCCGGATCCTGACCTTCACCCGCGGATCGGAAAATCAGAAATTCCCTCTCGACCTGCACCAAATCATTGAGGAAGCATGTATCCTTCTCGAGAAACGAATCCCTGGAAATGTGGAAATGAGAAAAGATCTCCGGGCGCAATCCTCCGTGATCCTGGGGGATTCTGTCGAAATTGAGCAGGTCTTGATGAATATCTGCTTGAATGCCCTGGACGCCATGCCGTCCGGAGGGATTCTGCATATCAGGACTCAAAATACCGTTCCGGAACCGGACACCGCGGGCATCCCAGGCGGTCCTTCTCCAGGAGAATATATAGAACTGACGGTACGGGACACAGGAACCGGAATTCCACCGGAAATTCAGGACAGGATCTTTGACCCCTTCTTTACAACCAAGGAGAGGGGGAAAGGAACGGGTCTCGGCCTGGCCATGGTCTATGGAATCGTCCGGAACCACCAGGGGAAAATCGAGGTCTCTTCGACTCCAGGGCAAGGTGCTCTGTTTCGTATCCTCTTCCCGGTCAGTCAGGAATCCCCCGTCCCGTCACCCCCTCTCCCGCACATCTCCGAAACGGATGCCAGTGCGCTGAACCCGAAGGAGACCACGATCCTGGTCGTGGATGATGAAGAGGTCATCCGCAT
Source organism: uncultured Nitrospirota bacterium (assembly GCA_964483105.1). GTDB lineage: Bacteria > CG2-30-53-67 > CG2-30-53-67 > CG2-30-53-67 > CG2-30-53-67 > CAYZZU01. The sequence continues at coordinate 11,165 of CAYZZU010000044.1, read as the reverse complement.
GTTGACGCAGGAAATCCTTTCGAGAAAGGGATATCGGGTTCTCCAGGCGGGAGACGGAGAAACAGCCTGCGAGATCTTTAAAAAGGAGCGGATCGACCTGGTCCTCCTGGACATGACCATGCCCGGTATGGACGGCAAGGAGACCTATGAAAGAATCTCCTCTGTTTCACCGGAGGTACGGGTGATCTTCTCCACCGGTTACAGCAAGGACAATCCCCTTTGTCAGGCAACCACCGCCGGTAAGACCGGATTTCTTCAGAAACCTTATGTCATGGAAGAGCTCATCCGGGAGATCGAACGGCTTCTCCTTCCATGAAACTCCCCTCCAATTGACGGGAGATCGCTGCCCGGCCTTCAATCCGGCGCGAAGCGGTGTCGCTGGTTTTCCCGTCCGAAACGGAAACATATTGACAGGATCTCATAACACATTGTAAAATAAAGAAGATATATTTTCCTAAACAACACCGATAGGTTGATCAGTTGCATGAAGAGCTTTCTTCTGCTGATGGGTCTCCTGATGACGGCCCCGGCCGGACAAGTGTATCTGTCTTTCCCGGTTCCCGGACCCGATGCGCCACCCTACACGGATCGATTCTCCGTACAGACACCGGGTGCCTCCCTGCAACTGGAGGAAAGCTATCAGGCAGATCCGAAGGGAACCCCCGAGCGTGATCGGATGATGCATCCTGTGGAGAAGTCGAAAGACTCTACGGAACCGATTTCCCCCTCCGATCAGACCGGTTCACACCCCGGAGAGGTTTTCTCTGCCTCTCACCGAACGTTCCTCGTTCTTGCCGGGTTCAGCCTTCTTCTTCTTCCCTTTTTCCGGAGAAAAGTCACATCTGTGAGAGAGTATCCTTCCCCGAGACCGATTGAGACAGGAACCACTCACGAAACAATCAGCCACCCGAAACCACCAGATGAGCCCGGCGAAAAAATAAACCCCATAGACAAAAACCGATCAACCGATTCTCCAGATCCTTCCGGGCGATCTAAGGGAAAGACATCGGATCCCCCTCAGGGCAAGGAAACACCTTGGCTGATGGACACGCCCGAAGTTCTCTTTCGTAAAATCCGGGAGAAGGCGCGCAAAGATGGAGAACTTGACACCGGCACGCTGGTCACCCTTCTGGAAAAAACCCGATCGCCCTCGCTTCATGTCCGCGCCCTTTTCCTTCTCGGCAGATATCGTGACGCCGAGGCCCTCCCCCTGATTCTGAGTGCCCTGTCCAATCCGCATCCAAAAATTCGAGTCGCCGCTGCCGGCGCGCTGGTTCGTCTGAACATGCGGGGAATTGAAGAAAGAATGATCGAAATGGCCGAAGACCGGGACCCTCACCTCCGCGCCACAGCACTGCTCGTCCTCTCCCGCATCGGAACTTCCCGCTCTCATGAACTTCTGGCACAGTCCATGTGGGACTTCGAAACCGAGGTCCGGATGGCCGCCGCGAACGCTATCGGCCGACTTCGGGTAATCAGGGCGGCCCCCGATCTCAGGGAGGCGCTGGGGGATTTCGAGGAATGCGTGCGAAAAAAAGCGCATTGGGCGCTCAAACAACTGCACGGGAAACATGGTACCCAAAGCTACCCACTGGACATTCCTCGACAGGTTCTCCCTCGATGAACTATGCGAATGAAAAGGATGACAGTAAAGAAAATCAGTCTTGTATCAAGTTCAATGTCCAATGTGTAGTTCTGCACCCGAATTGTGAGGAAATAAAAACTTTGATGGAAATCCCCTGGGACCGGATTGAGACAGTGCTTCTCGACATGGACGGAACGTTACTCGATCTGCACTTTGATGATTATTTCTGGCTGGAGTATGTCCCGGAACAATTTGCAGAGGCAAGAGGACTCTCCCGGGAGGAGGCAATCCGGCAACTGACGGAGAGATACAGAAAGGAGGAAGGAACCCTGAACTGGACCGATCTTGATTTCTGGTCCGGGGAGCTTTCGCTCGATATTCCGAAGCTGAAAACCGAGGTCGATCACCTGATCCAGCTACATCCCTATGTGGAAAATTTTCTGCGCTTCCTCCGTAAAGAAGAGAAGAAATGTTATCTCGTGACCAACGCGCATGGAAAGACACTCAACCTGAAAATGCAAAAGACCCGCCTGCACCCCTTTTTCCGGGACATCATCTCCGCCCATGATCTGGGTATTCCCAAGGAAGAGCCCCGGTTCTGGAAGATATTGAAGGAACGGATCGGGTTCGACCGGATGAAAACCCTTCTGGTGGAAGACAGCGAGGTCAACCTGCTTTCCGCGAGAAACGCGGGAATCCGGTATCTCCTGTTCGTTGCGAAACCGAGCACAAAAGGTCCGGTTCGGAGATCTTCCCTATTTCCATCCATCGTCTATTTCAACGAGATCTTTCCCGACCGGGATTTGTCATCCTGACCCCCATCCGTGAAAGAGGAAAAATCGTCAAATCATTGCTGGGCAGACAAAAAAATGTTGTCTTTGGCCCTGTTTTACACTATGGTTAAGAAAAACCCCCGCATATCGACCCATGAATACACACCACGAGGATCCGGTGAAAAACTCCGGCGAGAGAAGGGTGGAAACCCGGTTCGGAATCGAGCTTCAGGCCCGTTTTTCCATAGTAAGCGGAGAGATGGAAAAGAAATCCAGGGCGGTTCCGGGTATTGTTCAAAACCTCTCGGAGAAGGGGTTTTGTCTCTCCACGGATTTTACGATCGTTGACAATCTCCACGTACTGGTCAGCAAGTCCGGGGTTGCCGGCAATACCCTGGAGATCAGGATCTTTTTACCCGATGGAAAGGAGATCCTCATCCTGGGAACGGCATGCTGGTATAACCTGTCCAACAGGAAGGGGACCTACCGGTATGATATGGGGATCCGAATCGATCGTCTTTCCGAGGAGGATCAGTTGAACCTGAGGCAGTTCCTCCAAAAGGCCCGCAGAAACAGATTCCACCTTCCGGGAATCCGCTGGTTCGAACGGCTCTTTCAAAGACAAAAACCTTAATGTAAACCTATTTCATCTCCGGTAACTTCTTTCCGGCAAGCCGGGCCTCCTCCGAGTCCGGATAGAGGTCGATCACCTTCTGCAGAAGCTGAACAGCCGTCTTGTTGTCTTTCAATTCATGAAAGGCGAGTCCTTCCTTGACCAACGCGGAAGCCACCTTGTCTCCCTTAGGATATTTCTGAGCTACTTCCTCAAATTCAATGATGGCCTCTTCATACTTCTTCTGAGCGTAGTAAGACTCCCCGATCCAATATTGCGCGTTGTCGGACAGGGTGCTTCCCGGATGTTTCTTGATAAACTTCCGATAAAGCCGTATCGCCTGATTGTACTGCTCTCCCTTGAGGGCATTCATTGCCTGATTGTATTCCTGCTCCTCCTCGGACGGTTCGGGCGCCTTCCGCGCCGGCTGTTCCCGGACCGGGGAGGTGATCACAACCGGAGTCTGCGGTAACGGTTTCGTCAGGGTTGCATTCCCCGGCGCGACAGTACCGGCAAGAGGCAGAGGCGGTGAAACGGAAACTCCATGCCTCCCCAATTCTTCCAGTTTGGCCTCAAGATACTGGAGCCGGTCCTCCAGTTTCCGGATTTCACGGGATGTCTGCCGCCGGGGGAACTGCTGATTTCCCTGGGTCAACCGTTTCGATTCCAGTTCTTCAATCCGTCCGGTAAGCGTCTGGACCTGTTCCTGCATACTGTCGATCCGGGCACCGTAATCGGCCAGTTGTTTGCGGAGATTCCGGGATGTCACATCCCATTCAGCCGACTTCTGAAGAGCGTCTTTCATCTGTCCCTCCAGAAAATTGATCCTGGCATCCTGGTCCAGCGCCGTGCATCCCGTCAGAACAGCGAAAACCGCGGGAAGGATCATCCATGTCACTCTCTTTCGTATCATCTGGATTATTCTCCACTTGCAAGCCTATCCGGCAAGGCCTATGTCTCTCGGTCCTATTTCATGGTGAAATGGTCCCTCCGGTTTTTGGACCAGCATGCCTCATTATGCTCCGTGCACTGAGGTTTCTCTTCCCCATAGCTGATCGTGGAGAGCCGCTCCGGGTTAACCCCCAGGTTGACCAGGTAATTCAGGGCGCTCTTGGCCCTCCTGTCCCCAAGGGCCAGATTGTACTCATTGGACCCCCGTTCATCACAATGCCCTTCGATCACCATCTTGACGCCGGGATGATTTTCCAGCCATGCGGCGTTGTCGGCCAGCGTGGCCCGGGCATCCGGCGACAGATCGAACCGGTCAAACTCGAAAAAGATATCCTCCACCTTTTTCGGCTGAATCGGTTGTATCTCTTCGACAACCACTTCATGCTTCCGGGGAACCGTCGTCTCCGGAGGCGTTTTTTTAACAACCGCCGGGGTGGGGGTGGGAGCCTTTACCGTCTCACGGTTCCGGGCACAGCCCGACACAATGAAGAGCATCGCCAGTGCCACGGTTACACAGAAAACCAATCCTCCACTCTTCTTCATGGTGATCTCCTTCCCGAATAATTGCTGATCTTTGGAAATTTGAGGAATTATAATATAGAATTTCCTTCCTGTAAATCGGTTTTTGCCGGTTCTTCGAGTTATACCCATGTTTCGGTTCATTCGACCTCCTCCGCAAAGAAGACCGCCCGAATCATTCAGGATCAAGACGTGGAGACCAGTCAGGCGCGAGATTGCGTGCGGGCCCCGATGTAACCCGGCGAAGCTTCGACCCGTTGGCGTTCATGATGTATATATCCGGTTTCCCGTTCATGGTGGAACTGAAACAGATGAAGCGTCCGTCCGGAGACCAGGAAGGAGTTTCGTTGTCACCGGCATTAGCCGTTATGGTGGCCATCCCGGTCCCGTCCGGTTTGATGGTGCAAATCTGGAAATGGCCGTTCATCAGGCTGGAGAAGACGATCCGGTCTCCCCGGGGGGACCAGGCCGGAGTCGCGTTATACTTACCCTGGAAGGTCAAACGATGTATGTTTTCTCCATTACGATCCATGATATAGATCTGTGGGGACCCGCCGCGGTCCGACATGTAGGCGATCCTCTTCCCGTCCGGAGACCAGGCGGGAGATACATCGGTGGCCCAGTTTTTTGTAATCCGTTTCGGACGCCTGGAATATTTGTCGAGAATATAGATTTCCGAGTTTCCATCCTTGCTCATGACATAGGCCAGCCGGCCTCCTCCCGGCGAATAGGTGCCGCCGGTGTTGATGCCGGGTTGTCCGGAAATTTTCAGGATCCTGCCGGTTTCGAGGACCATCTGATACAAATCCGGATTCTGATCCCGGTAGGAGGTGAAGACTACCTTTTCCCCGTCGGGAGACCATTTCGGTGAAAGAAGAATTGACTTCCCCCGCAGAAGGATCCGGTCGTTGTGCCCGTCGTAATCCATCCGGTGGATTGCATAACTTCCACCGGAAGATGACAGGTAGAGGATCCGGGTATCGAAAACCCCAGGCTCTCCCGTGATCTCCTGGATCACACGGTTCGAAAATTTGTGTGCCATTCGGCGAAGATCCTCACTCCGACCGTAATACCGTTTTCCCAGAATGACCTGTCTCCGGATTACATCGTACAGATAAAACTCGGCCTTCAGACGGTCCCCGGTCTTCGAAAAGGAGCCTTTAATCAGGGCCTCCGCGCCGATAACCCGCCAATCCTCGAAACGGATCCTGGTTGGATCGGTTTCGGAACTCTTCGGATCCTCAATGAAGCTGAGCGGATCGAGGACGCGAAAGAGCCCGGAGAAATCCAGATCTTCACTCACGGTCTCCTGAAGTTCCCTCCCCAGTCCAGGGGCCTCGGAGAGGGGGTCCCGGCTCCGGAACAGCTGAACCGCCACGGGGAGTCTCCGAAAGGAGGGTGAGTTGAAATCGAGATAAATCTTGGATTGCGCGGCGCCCTGCCACACAAACAGGTTCAGAACCTGTGTGATGAAAAACCATTTCAAAAACCGCATGGATTTTCCCCTGTTCACTTCTGCAGCCCCCCCGGTGAAAACCTCATCTCAAACTCCATGCCGGTTCCATCCCCCGGAGGTGGAGGCAGGGGGCTGCTTTTCTCCAGACTCCGGATCACAGCATGGTCGAACGCCTCATTCCCGGATCGCTTTCTAAGGGCAAGATTCCGGATCTTCCCCTCCTTCGTGATCTCCCCGGTTACGATAGCTACAACATCCGGCTGGATACTGATCCCTCTCGGCACCTCGTAATTGCCGTCAATGATCGAGTAGATGGTATTTTGATAGACCTTGTATTTAATCTCCATCAACCGGCTGGTAATTTTTCCCCGCGCCTCGATAGCTTCCTGTTCGGCGATCCTTTTGACCGCCACCTTCTTTTTCAGAGATGCGATCCGGGAACGAATTTCGCGTTCACTGTATTTCTTTAAGGGTTTTTTCTTCGCAACCGCTTTCTTCGGTTTGGGTTTTACCTTCTTCGCGGTCCTGGACACCTTTTTTTTGTGCGACTTGGGAATCAGAATCTTTTTGGCCGTCTTCTTTTTGGGCACCACCGCCCGGGTCCTGCCGGGAGACTTGACCGGTTTCGGTCTTTCGATCGTCACCAGATCCACGGTGTAGGCGGGAGGCGCGTAGTAGACTGGAGGAGGAGGAACCAGCCTGCGTGAAAAGACAATCAGGGAAAGCAAGGCGAAATGCGCAATCAGGGAAACCCAGAACATCCGCCGGAAATCCTTCCCGAGTCCGGTGTCCAGAAAAGGGTGCGTTTTCAGGAGCATTCGTCCTGATGGTTTCGGCAAAAGTTCTTTTTCAGACGGCACAGTCAAAAGCTCCGGCTGCAAGGCTTGCGAATCCCGGGAAATGCGACGTACTGGGACGCTGGACCGCGATGGCCTGTCTTGCGCTTGCCGGCACGCCAGGCACAGGATGGACGTCCCCCGGGCTTCCGAAAAGTCTGAACCGCCGAAAGCGGCAAAGATTTAAACATTAATGGAAACGGGGCACGCTGCACTCCGAAACATTGTTGCGGAATAGAAAGCGTGACAGAGCAGGCGGATTTTTTATAAAACCGTCAATCCTTGATCTCCGAAACATCGGTTACCATCCCCAGTTTGGAAATACCAGCCTCCTTGATGGCCGCCATCACCTTCACCACATAGCCATAGGGGATTCTCTTGTCGGCCCGCAGGAAAACCTCCTTTCCGGGATTCGCGGCGCGGATTTTTTGCAGTTTCCGGCGCAGTTTTTTCAGGGTAAAGGCGGTCCTGTTGATATAGATTTTCTGTTCGCGGGTGATTGTCACCACAAGGCGTTCCTTGTCGACCCGGATCGTGGTGGAACGGGTTTTGGGTAGGTCCACGTCCATCCCCTGCTGCAGCATGGGGGCGGTCACCATAAAAATAATAAGGAGAACCAGCATCACATCCACAAGGGGAGTGACGTTGATCTCCGACATGGTTCCATACCCTTTGTTTCCAGCAGGTCCCATCTCCTCTCCTCCCGGTACAGCAAATCCCTCGACGGACGAATTCAGAATGATATGGACATCCCCTTCCCGAACTGTGCGGGTGGCTCCCCCCCTGTGAGAACAGAAGGCCTACTCGCCGACTTCCAGGTATTTTTCGGCGATCGTCAAAAACTCCGAAGAGAAGGCTTCCATCTCATTGGAAATGACTCGTATCTTGCGGACGAAGTGATTGTAGGCAACCACCGCCGGGATGGCGGCCGCCAGCCCCGCGGCCGTGGCAACCAGAGCCTCCGAGATGCCCGGCGCCACCACGGCCAGGCTGGCCGAACCCCGTATGCCGATGCCGTGGAAGGCATCCATGATACCCCATACGGTTCCGAACAGTCCGATAAAAGGGGCCGTACTGCCGGTCGTGGCGAGAAAGGTAATCGCCCGTTCAAGACGCGTTATCTCGGAAATGGCGGTCCGGACCAGTGAGCGTTTGACCGGCTCGATCCCGATCGCCTCGATTGCGCCCGATACTTCAATCCTCCCACCGGGTTCCCGGTTCGATCCCCTGGCCGGAGAAACCGGAGAAGGGGAACGGGTGATCCGGGTCAGCTCCATGTAGGCGGCTTCGAAAAGTCGGGACACCGGGCTGGCTGGATACTGTCTGGCCGTTCGAACCAGGGTACTCAAGGGGTGATCCATCCAGAAAACCTTCAGAAACCTGTTCGTCTGGATCCGCGCAGTACGGATCATCCGGTATTTGTAAAAGATGATGGCCCAGCAGATTACGGAGAAGAAAAGGAGGAGGCACAACACCCCCTTAACCACGAGTCCCGCATGGATCACAAGCGAAAGGATCCCGCTATGGGAAAGGGCCAGCGCGCTATTTTCCATGGATGTTCACTCCGGATGGTTGGATGACAGGAATCAATACATCTCTCCGGAGACTTTAATACAGATTGCCCCATAAAGTCAATAGGCTCGGAACATCATTCGGGACAGGCATCCCGCTTCCGGCTTCGGTCCCGGAAGCGCTTTCGCTCCTCGGCAAGCCGGTGCCGTTCTTTTTCTTCCGGGCTCCTGCAGATCAGAGGTGGAACCGGAGTCGGCCGGCCCTTTTCATCCAGCGCCACATAGGTCACCAGAGCCGTACAGGTTTTGCATCGGTTCCCGGTAATCGGATGTTCGGAGAAAAGTTCCACCTCCACCTCCACCGAAGTACGAAAAGCTGCGTTGAGCCACGCCCGGATGATCGAAAGGGTGCCGATCTTGATGGGATGTTTAAAATCGACCCGGTCCACGGAGGCCGTGACCACGACCTTCCGGCAGTGCCGCATCGCGGCCATAGCCCCGGTCAGATCAATCATGGAGAGCACCTTCCCGCCGAAGACATTCCCGAGATGATTCCCGTCATTCGGCTGAATCAGTTCCATGCTTTCCACCATGGACTCGGCAACTGTCTTTCCTTCCAAATCCCCGGTCATTCGATTCCTCCTGATTGAAACCCCCGGGAACGAAAGATCTTTCCTTTTCCATCCACGATCATTGTCTCCACCCCGGAAAGATGTCGCACCAGGGCAAGCCCCTCCTGGGTTCCCAGAACAAAGACCGCCGTAGCCAGGGCGTCGGCCTGCATGGCCGAGGGAGCTGTAATGGTTACGCTTCGGACCCCCCGTGCCGGAAAACCGGTGCGGGGATTTAGAATATGATGATACCGGACCCCTCGATAAATGTAAAATCTCTCATAATCCCCCGATGTTGCGACGGCACCTTTGGTGAGATGTAATTCTCCGAGGACGCCTGTGGGATCTCTCGGATCCTGAATTCCGATCGTCCACACGTTCTTCGGGGAACGTCGTCCGAAAACCAGAAGGTCCCCACCGGCGTTAATGATGGCGTTCCTGATTCCTTGGCGCCTCAGCAGGGCCGCGGCACGGTCCACGGCGTATCCCTTCGCGATTCCTCCGAGCCCGATGGCCATCCCTTTCCTTTTCAGCAGCACGCGCCCCTTCCGGTCGATCAGGATCTTCCGATAGTCCACCAGGGGAAGAAGCCCGCTCACTGTCGGCGGATCCGGAGGGCGGCTTCCGGGCTCAAAACGCCAGACCGATCCCAGGGGTTTATAGCTAATATCGAAGGCCCCTCCGGAAATCCTGCTGATGTGAAGCGCCTCCCGGATCACGGAAAGAACTTCCGGGTCAACCCGGGTCCACTCTTGTCCCGCGGAGCGGTTGATCCGGGAGACTTCACTGTCCGGCAGGTAGGTGCTCATCAACCCTTCAATCCTCCGGATCTCCCGAAAGGCGAGATCCGCTGCCTCGTTTGCCCGAGCGGCGCGGACTCCCGCGATCGAGATACTCACGGTGGTTCCCATGAGCACCTGTTCTCTGCGAACCAGAGAAGATTCGGGGGACCGGCATCCAACGGTCGGAAGAAGAAAGAGCAGGACTGCTGCCGAAATCACCCTCGCGAAGAGGCCTTTCACGGCAATCAAACCGAAAGGAGACATCAGAACCGGGGAAGGCGGATTGTCTTTCTTCAGGAAGGGCAAACTAAAGTTCACGATTGTAGATAAAGTCAGAAACAGCCAGGAGAGCGTCACGATCCGGAGAGTCGTCAAAAAAATTCAGATCTTCCTTGGCCCGTTGAATGTAGACCCGGGTTCGCTCCAGGGTGTAGGGGACCGCTTGATACTTTTCAATGCACCGAAAAACAAAATCCGTGTCCGGAGATTCGCCGGATCCATTCTTGAAAATCCTGCGAATCCGCTCCTTTTCTTCCGGGGTCGCACTTTTTAACACATGGATCAGTGGAAGGGTGATCTTCCCCTCCATCAGGTCCTTCCCGACCTTTTTCCCGAGTTTCCGTTCCTGAGCTGAGTAATCCAGTGCGTCGTCAATGAGTTGAAAAGCAATCCCGATGTTTCTGCCAAAAGTGATCAGGGCCCTCCGCTCCTCCGGGGACGCGTCGGAGAGGATGGCTCCCAGATGACAGGCCGCGGAGATCAGCACCGCGGTCTTGCTGGTAATCACCTTCAGATACTCCTCCTCCGTCAGGTCCACATTACCGATCTGGGTGAGTTGGATCACCTCCCCTTCCGACATGATGGTCGTAGCGTCGGAGAGGACATCCATGATCTCCTGGTTTCGTTCACGCACTGCAAGGAAAAGCGCCTTGGAATACAGGAAATCTCCCACGAGGATACTGGCCTGGTTGCCCCAGACCTGGTTCGCGGATTCCCGTCCACGACGGATACTGGCCTCGTCGACAACATCGTCATGAAGAATGGATGCCGTATGAATATACTCCACAATGGAGGCCAGCAGATAATGTCGATCACCCCGGTATCCGCACAACCGGGCGGACAGGAGCAAAAGGAGGGGCCGGATCCTCTTCCCACCGCCTCGAAACATATGAGAACCGACTTCGGAGATCAGGGGTGCCTCGCTTTGGAGATTCTCCGCGAGACATGCCTCCACATTCGCCAGATCATTTTCCAGACAGCTCCAGACTTCTTCAATCTTCATGCAGCACTCCTGCTAAAATAAAGAGATAGTAGAGCATCGGGCATCCTTTGTCAAGTTGTAGCACCTCCAATTCTCAGGGATTTTCATGAAATCCGAACAGGCGTTCGCGACCGATCGTAATCCGGGGTCTCTCCTTCGCGAAACCGGGGAACCCTACCGGCTCGAGGTAGACCGGGAACGTGACAAGGCAGCCGCCCTAAATGAGCGATAGGAGATCAATAAAGACAAAAAGCCCTCTTGGTTTCA
>CAYZZU010000043.1:10149-19402 GCA_964483105.1 uncultured Nitrospirota bacterium | reverse complement strand
TTTCAACCCGGCAGGGTCACAGGGCAGGGTCACAGGGTCAGGTCTCAACATTTCATAACCCCTGCCCTCTTCACTCTTTCAGGAAATCCCCCTCACCTTTATCCTCTCCCCCGGGGGAGAGGAAGAAAGAGGGGTTGCGACTCTCGGGTGGAGGAAAGCCGGCCAAGGGGTGTGCTGCCATCTCTTGATTATTTTGATTGAGGTCTTGTAGCAGGGATACGGCATGGCGATCATTCACGTTCCAATTGTTCCGCGACAATGCTTTCTATCTTGTCGAAAACATTTATGAACTCGCAAAAAGTCGTTTTTCGGATTCCGTTCATGGTTCGACAAGCTCACCACGAACGGAATATCAATCACTACGCAATCATCCAGAAAATGGTGAATCAATTTTTCTTCCTCGATGGCAATGCCTGGATATCCAAGTAGCTCAAGTTCCGTTACGAAGGATGCATGGACCACTTGGCCATCAAGCACTCCGGAAATTTGTTCATCTCCGCCAAATAAATAGAGTGCAATGTTGGTGTCAACGAGTATGTTCATCCCACTCTTTCCGAACACGCTTTTGATAGACTAACGGTTCTTCCTTTAACTTCAGTCTTCCGCTGTATTTCTTCACGGACAGAGCTTTCGTGTTCCCGACACCACGCATTATCCTCTTCCTGATTTCCAGGATATCTTCATCTTTCCGAATCGTAATCGTCCCCATCTTTCTACCTCACAATCCTATTGATTCATAGAAATAGTATAATCTTTCATTCCAGAACCATAACACACCATGCACGGGATATCAATTTTACAAGAAACAACCGCCGGCTGACCGGCTGTAGATCGAATCCCCCCTTGCCCCCCTTCAGCGAAGGGGGAGATGAGAGGGCGCCCTTCTCGAAGGGGGGGAAATAGGTTCCCCTTCTTGAAGGGGGGGCTGAGATAGCCTCCTTCGTGCGGTAAGGGAAAAGAGGGGGAGATAGGGTTATCTTATCCAGTCACTCAACCAGACTACATTATTGCTTATATCTTTAGGGGTCCTTTCTGAAAGGAGCTTTAACAAGGCCTTAACAATGACTCCCACAGGAAGTTGCCTTGACAGTATTATACCGCTGTGTTGAATGTTTTTTCTGAGGAACTCGACATGTATCTTGCAAAAATCCGCTATGTTAAATGTGATGATTGCTCTGCCTTCTGTAGCGGAAAATCTAAGTTGCTGAATATCAGACTGCCCTTTTCTTCCCGCCTCTCTGACAGTCAAGACATCATATCCTCTCAGTTCCAAACCCATAGCTACTGCTTCAGGGACATCTTCATCAAGATAAAGCTTGATCATCAAATCATTTCCCTGAGAGATAGCTCATCTTCATTCTCTGCTATGTCCTTTTCTATTTCCTCCTGGTTGTCATAATAGTAAGAGAATGCATCATGGATTTGCGAAGGTGTCAACTGAGGAAATTCTCTCAGTATTTTTTCTAATGACATCCCAAGCTTATACCATTTTATAATAGACCAGACAGGTATTCTTGTCCCCTCTATTACACTCCTGCCGCCACATATTCCTTTCCTGCTGGACACATAGGGGTGTTTTTTAGATTTTCCGACTGTGGTTCCCATAACAACCCCCCTTTTCCCATGGGCATTGATCATGACCATGCGTTTACCTCACAAGCATATCCATCTTCAGGCACGAAGACGCATTCTCCAAGGAGAACGATAGCATGTAAGAGGTTATATGTCAAAATCATGAGGCGCCGCCCGGGGTCGCATCTTCATTTGGCATTTGACGCCACCGGGAAAATCCGGTTCAAGCCGTTCAAACGGTTCAAGCCGTCCAATTCCTTTGTTCGGCAATTCTTCGCGGAAGAGGAACATCGGGCGGTTGCGGCTCTTGGACGAAATGATGCCGGGCGAGGGGTGAGCTGTCATCTCCTGATTATTTTGATTGAGGTCTTGTAGCGGGGATACGGTATGGCGATCATTCACGTTCCAATTGCTCCGTGACAATTCTAACTTCTCTATTCTGTCTTTCACCTTCCGGAAATAAGGAGTGGTCAAAACGACAACCCTTTGATTATCTTTTTCTGTTCCCTGATCTTCTTGTAAGCCTCGTACACAAATATCCAATCAAACCACTCCGCGTCGTCGCCAAGTTTCCCGGATGAGAATGCTTTATAGAAAACGGAGCTTTTCATCTTGTGTTTCTTTTCAAAATGTTTGAGGCGCTTATAATAATTTGCGGCCTTGGCATTTAACAACTTTTCTTTCAAGGCTATCCCGGATTTCAATATAGGTAACGCCTCGTCTGTTATCTCAATCTGTTCCATCTGTTTCTCCCACAACACACGATTTGAATTCATCCATTGAAATAGGACCTTTTTTCGTTTTAAACGATAACACACCATGCACGGGATATCAATTTTACAAGAAACAACCGCCGGCTGACCGGCTGTAGATCGAATCCCCCCTTGCCCCCCTTCAGCGAAGGGGGAGATGAGAGGGCGCCCTTCAGCGAAGGGGGGGAAATAGGTTCCCCTTCTTGAAGGGGGAACCAACCCCTCCCCCTTTTCAAAGGGGGACCGCCTCTTGACCTTCACTCCTCCCCCTTTGCAAAGGGGGACCGAGGGGGCTTAGGTTCCCGGGGGTATTTTCGCCGGGGATAAACCCTGGCGCTACACTTTGACATTTCTCTCCCCGGTTCGCCGGGTATGAACACCGGCGCTACATCGCAAAGGCGTTCCCTCTTCCGGGATTTGTCACAGCCTGAACGGCCAGGACGCATTCCGCATGAACCGTGTCCGCCAGGTAACGCCAGAAGTCTTCTTTTTCCACCGTCTCGGCCATGATCTGCGGGGGCAGGAACCTTCGCATTTCGTGGATAAACTCTTTCCGGATTGCCGGATCTTCGCGCAATTGCCGCGTCCGTTCTTCCACGGACTCCAGGAACTCTTCTACGTCTCGATGCTGGTCCGCTATTTTTTTGACCACCCATTCCGGCGGGAGGGTCACATTTTGTTGCTTGAGCCAGCCGATATCCCATAAATCACGATTCTTGATCCGATTCGGTCGAAGGGCAAAGGCGACAACCTTGTCGGCGAGGATCTCCTCCCGGCTCTCGGCCTGGACGATCAGGCCGGAAGTGCCCATTTCCACACCGTAATGATTCCGCAAAAGCATCGGGCGTCGGTCATAACTCGGGACGGAACAGATGTCGATGTGAATCCTTTGCGCCGGCAGATTTCTCTGGTCCGGGTGGGTCACCACCTTCAGTTTCCAGGTGTCGACATTGCCCGTCTCCCGCACCGGTTCGCTCACCTCGATATGCAGATTATATTTCGACCGGAGCCGCTTTTCCAGCACGCCCTTCAGATCGCTCAGGGTTTCGCAACGAAAATCGACCCCACCGGTAAAATCAAGATCCTCACTCAAACGATTGGAGCCGTAACAGGCCCGCAGACATGTGCCGCCGATAAAGGTCAGACCGTTGAGCATGCCCGCCGAACTCATCTCACGGAGAATGTCATGGTGCAGCAGCTCTTTTTCCACGACACTGCGCAAGGAAGCCAACCGCCCCTGGCGCTTCATGGCCTCGGTCACCAGGAGGTCAAACAAGTTCACGGGCCGCCTCCCAATCGACCAGGTCGGTGCTTCGCCGGGTCAGCGCCATGTCCCGCAGCGCCAGGGCGACCGATGCGCGCCACAGTCTGCATCGGGGATCATAGATCAGTTGTCCGGCCACACGGTCGGGGGTTCTCTTCGTATGGACGAATTCAATATGGCCGAAAGAGCCGCAGTCGATAATCGAGCTGCGTCCGGAAGAGATGAGCGTAATCCAGTTCATGGGGATTTGTGAAATCACTCCGGCATCACTCAAGGCGGATTCCAGGCTGATGTAATTGAATTCATCGGCCCTCAGACGGGCGGCGGCATGATACAAGACGAGTCCGGAAGGATACTCGACCTTCGGATAGAGGAAGAGCCCCCGGCAGACACGCCTGAGCAGGCCGTTCTTGACCGCCCGGCCGACCACCGCCTTCATTGCGGCGGAACGATGACCGGGAATCACGGACTCCAGATCTTTCAGGGAAAAGAGGTAATGCTCCGTGTCCGCCAGGTTCTCCAGGATTTCCGTCAGTTGCTTGATCGGCTGCATGGCACCTCGGTCTACACTAAGCTACGATTAGTATACCTTAATGTAGACCACATGCAAGGAAAAATCATTGCATCAGCGCCAGGAGTCCTCGGGGAGGAGAACAGAACAGAGTCAGGTCTCAACATTTCACAAGTCCTCCCCCCCTCACTCCTTCGAGAAAGCCCCCCTCATCCTAACCTTCTCCCCGGCGGGGAGAAGGGACAAGAGCACAGCAGCACAGGGTCAGGTCTCAACATTTCACAAACCCTACCCCCCCCCAATCCTTCGAGAAAGTCCCCCCTCATCCTAACCTTCTCCCCGGCGGGGAGAAGGGATGAGGTCTTGGGGAGAGCAAAAAGCTCGCCCCTGCTTTCTCACACCTGCTCCCAGTCGAAGCCGACGATATTCTTTTCATCCGAGCTGAAATCAATGCCGATTAGATAGATGTTTGCCTGCCGGTCCTGATATTTCCGCTGGTAATTTTTACTCTTGATCTGCTCCAGCGCGCGGCCGGGGGCATCGACCTTGAATTCGAGGATGTAGATATTCCCGCCTATCCTGATGGTCAGGTCGATCCGGCCCCGGCTGGTCACATCCTCGGCTGTGATCTCCAGGCCGAGGCTGGCCAGGTAGGCATAGACGACTCCGGCAAAATAGCCTTCATAGCTGCTGATGGTGTTGTTGACGTAATGGTTGTAGGGGATGGAGGCGAAGAGGGCGGTGAGGGTACGCTTCATTTGCTCCGGGTCTCCATTTTCAAGTGCGGCGTACAGGATATCCTGATACCGACCTTTTTCGGTCTGCTGGTTCGTGAGGTAATCGATCAGAACATCGTTAAACGAAAGTCGGATCTCCTTGTTCGGCGCTCCAAGAAGATATTCGTATCCCCCCTGCCTCCTCTCCCTGACGTCTTTGATACTCAGGTACCCGGCCTGAAAGAGGATCGGCTCGAGCTGGATGTTTTCTATGTCGAAGGTGTCGATCTGGCTGCTGCTCACCCACAGGTCGGCAAGCCTGGGGAGAAAATAGTTGTGCCGTTGGACGAGTTTGATCAAAAAGGTCGGTGTGCCGGTGGCAAACCAGTAATTATCGAATTGGTACTTGTTCTTTATAAAAAGGAGAATGTCAAAGGGATTGTAAACCTTTTCCCCCATAAAATTGTAACCGTTATACCATTCACGCACCTTGCCCATGTCCACGTTTTGCAGGTGGGAGCTGAAGGTCGCCTCCAGGTCATGCTGGGTATAGCCGCAGATCGCGGCATAATCGGTATTGAGGCTGATGTCCTCCAGGTTGTTCAGGCCGCTGAAGATGGAGACCTTGGCGAACTTGCTGACACCGGTCAGGAAGGCAAATTTGATGTACTCGTCGCTCTCCTTGATGGTGGTGTAGAGGTCCTTGAGGATCTCCCGCGCCGCCTTTGCCATCTCCACCTGGTCGAGGTTGTCGAGGATGAGCTTGTCGTATTCATCGACCAGGATGACGACCTTCCGCCGGTGTTTCCGATAAGATTTCTCAATCAGTTCATAAAAACAACTGCCGATATCTTCGGTTCTCTCACATGTTATTCCCAGGCGTTTCTGATTGATCCTGAGGATGTTTTCGATATCCTGCTTCATGTCGGCAACGGTTCTTGCCACCCCGGCAAAACTGATCTTGATGACGGGGTAGGTTGTCTCCCAGTCCCACCGATCATGGGCGGCAAGACCGGCAAAGAATTCCCGGCGCCCCTCGAAGAGGGCCTGCAGTGTGGAGATGAAGAGGCTCTTGCCGAAACGGCGGGGGCGGGAGAGGAAGTAGTATTTTCCCGACTCGACGAGGTCGACCGCAAAACCGGTCTTGTCGACATAGACATAGGGCTCTTCTCTGATCTCGCTGAAGGTCTGGATGCCGATGGGAAGTTTCTTCATGTCCGGTTTCCGCTTAATTTCTCACTTTTTGCACACAGCAGAACAGGGTCAGGTCTCAACATTTCACAAACCCTACCCCCCCCAATCTTTCGAGAAAGTCCCCCCTCATCCCAACCTTCTCCCCGGCGAGGAGAAGGAATGAAAAACTTGGAAAGCCCGGCAGGGCAGGAGATTCATGAGAAAAACCGGTTCAAACGGTTCAAGCCGTTTAAGCCGTTCTCCCTGAGCCGGTCGAAGGGAGAACGGGATAGTTCTAAGCATGGAAAAGCGAATCCCCCCTTGCCCCCCTTTGCCAAAAGGGAGGGATTGGGTGGGGAATCGGCGGGAGCCCGGAGGCCTGCCGTAACTTCCATCCACGTCCAGAAACCCAATGGGAAACCATTCAACCGCCCTAAATTTGCAGCGACAGATAAACCCCAACCTGTGAGATATACCGCTCAAAATCGTCCAGCCTTTTCTGTATGATTTGCCAGATCTCACCGATATCCACATCCCAATAGATATGGACCAGACGATTTCTGAATCGTGCCATCTTGACCAGTTCCAAGGCAAACTCCGGACCAATCACCTTTGCGTCCGCCAATACCTTGAATGTGTCGGCGTAATCTTCCGGAGCCCTCATGGCCCTTTTCGAGATCAGGTGGTTCGCAATGTCGATCGCCGCTTCAATGGCAACAATAAAATTATATTTCGCGCTGCCTTGCAGGTGGATACCCTTTTTGAATTCAGTCTCCGGGATGGCTTGAATTTCTTTCAGAATCCGTACCGCTTCACGCAGGGAGCCGACAAGTTTTCCAATACGATCGGGATCAACATCCTTGATCATGTCATTACCTCCCGCAGATATTCGTTCCGCTTGGGACGGAAATCATAATATTCCACCCGCGAGATATACTCGAACTCACAACGGGCGTTGCTCTCCCGCTCCATAATGAGTTTCCCCTCTGTAATGACGCGATACCGGAATCCCAGGGGCGCACGGTTCAGAACCTGCAGGTCGACTTTCCTCGCCAGATGTTTTTCCAATTCCATTTCCAGAGGAATCGCAAAAGAGAGGCTCACTTCACCATCCTGGTGAAACCGGTCAAATATTGTGGGAAAGAGGTAGACCGCCACATCGATATCCTGAGGATCTTCCCTTTCCAAGAAAGAACCGTGCAGATAGGCAAACAGGACATGAGGCTGGTTCGCCAATAGGGATTTCAATCGATCGATATCCTTTTTCATCTTCTTCCGATCCGGGTCACAGCACAGGGTCAGGTCTCAACATTTCACTCATCCTCACTTTCTCCCAGCCGGGGAGAAGGGATGAAAATCGAAACTTCCCATCCGAGGCGGGGGATGCGCATCGGCACTCCGGGGTCTCCGTCATTCGCCACGATTCCGACCAATTCCGGGGCCACTATACCTATCTCACATCTGCTCCCAATGAAATCCAGCAAAAGGGGAAAGTCGCATCTTCATTTGTCATTTAACACCATCGCCGGCCTGGAAGCCTCCCGGCACTTCCCCCTCACCCCCGCAGAGTAAAACCGGTTCAAGCCGTTCAAACGGATCGATCCGTCGTTCCGAAACCGGATCTTCATCTGTCATTTAAGACCACCGAGGAAAGATTCGCCCGGCTCTTCATCCTTCGATGCTTCGGCGTCACCGACCACATCCGCAACTGCCCTTTTAGTCGCGCCGATTCACCCCGTCCCCCAATCCTCAACTTTCAATTTACCAATCCGGCCGAATTCTTTTATATTATGCGTAACGACGGTCAGCCTGTTTGCCATGGCAATCGATGCAATCCGCGTGTCTCTTTCACTGATCACCCTGCCTTCTCTTTCAAGTTGTGCGCGTATCACAGCATATTTCCCGGCCGCCGCCTCATCAAAAGAATATAGGTCCAGTAACGACGATATCTTTTCTATTTTTAATCGCCTTTCTCTCTTCTTGAGCGGGGACTTCTCGATTCCGTACAGGATTTCAGCCAAGGTGATGGTGGACAGGGACAGGTCCGCCGGGGCGTGTTTTCGGATCCGGCCGATGATTCTTTTATCACCACGCATCCAGTAACTGACGATATTTGTATCGAGCAGGTACATGTCTAACCCGGTTCATCCAAACTAAAATTTTTTGATGGCAAGGCCTCCGGTGTTTTGAAATCCGGATCCACCGGGAAATCATCCCAGAACCCCTCCGGCCACTTCGTCCTTCCCAGCGGTTCCAGGATGACCATGTCCCCTTTTTTGCTGATTTTCACTTTATTCCCCTTAAACCGAAACTCCTTTGGCAATCGGACCGCTTGCGATCGGCCGTTTTGAAATATTTTTGCTATCGATGCCATGGCCCGCCCCCTCTCTACGACATAGATATATATCAATATATACCAATCATCGCAAAAGGTCAATCATCCGGCAAGATTTCCCTCCCTCTCCTTCACGCTCTTGAGGTACTCCAGGAAAAAGGCGAGAAAGATAAAAAAGAAGAAACCGGCTACCCCGGCCAGGAGAATATCCAGCTTGATCTGCGGGCTGACCGGGTCTTCCGGGATGGTTGCCTTCTTCACAACCCGGGTCTCCCGGAAGGCCTCCAACTGGGCCCGCAACTGATCTTTCTCCAGGGCAAGCGCTTTGATGTCTCTCTCCTTCCGGTTGAGATTGTTCGTCAAATCGATCGCTTTCTTGGCCAGATCCACGTTGAGTTTATCCTGCAAGCCATTCAGGTATCTCCGGTTCTCCTGGATCTCGCTGTTGAAAAGGAGGAGGCTCAGGGTGTTGTTCGGGTTGGCCCTTCGGTCCAGCTTCGATTTTTCCCGGCGGAGGTCCAAGAGCCTTCCGGTCACGTCCTTGATTTGTTTTTTCAATTGCTCGCGGTTCTTCCGGACCAGGGCCATCTCTTCCTTGATCCCCTCCTTCTGGCTGCTCAGCAGGAGCGACTTGTTCTCGATCTCCCGGATTCGGTTCTTCAGTTTGTACCGTTCTATGCCGATCCGGTCGCGGTGATCCTTCAGAATGAGCTCTTCCATGTTCCGCAGGATATCCCGCGCCACCTCTTTCCTGGACGAATCGATCCGGATCTCCACGAGAGAGGTATTCTTCGGGTTTTTGACCAGGATCTTCGGATATTCCTTTTCCTTCAGGTTCAGTTTGTTCCGGACCGCCTCGTCGTAGATCCCCCCCTTGATCTTTTCCACCAGGACTGCCGCTTTCTCGATCGGAAACGGTTTGCCTCCATC
>CAYZZU010000043.1:0-10049 GCA_964483105.1 uncultured Nitrospirota bacterium | reverse complement strand
TGATCTTTTCCACCAGGACTGCCGCTTTCTCGATCGGAAACGGTTTGCCTCCATCTTTCTCGATTGTGCCGATTTCAAGAATGGTGTTGAGCCGATAGACCTTCGGAGCGACCAGACCCGCGACGCCCCCCATGATCACGCAGAGAAGGGTTCCCAGGAGTATCAGGATCTTTCGTCTGCAGAGCACGTGAAGATAGTCGATCAGTTCAACCTCGTCGTTCACGATCTCCTCTCTCCCCCCCATAACCTGATTCGTCAATTGGCGCTACCTCCTTTCTCTCTCCTTCACGCTCTGAAGATACTCCAGGAAAAAAGCAAGAAAGATCAATCCTGCCATTCCTCCGACCGCGGCGAGAAAAATCCGGGAGGATCTTCCCGGCCCCACGGGTTTCAGAGATTCCACCGGACCTTCGATCCGCAGCAACGGGGAGATCAGTTTCGCCTGTTCACGGAGATCGCCCTCGCTCAATGTCAATGTCTGTTTCTGTTCGTCCAGTTTCGCCAGTTCCTGCCGCGTCCCGGAAAGCCACTTTTCAAAGTCGTTTTTGATCTTCTTTTCCTGCCTCCCGATTCCCTTGATCTGCGTCCTGATATTGCTGATTTCGTTCCGGATGTCGGCAATTCCGCTCTGGATATTTTCTATACTCCGTTTCAGATTCTCTATCCCGGTCTTTATGTTCGCGATCTGTACCTTTACATTCTCAATACCGGCATTCTCGACCCGGACCTGCTGCTTGAGCTCCTCCCTCTGGATATCGAGGTTCAGGGCGCTGTCCCGCAGGTTGTTGGCATATTCGATCGATTTCTGGGCAATGTCCGAAAAGAGGAGAAGGGCGATGCCCTCTTTGCCGGCCTTTCCGTTCCTGGCCAGGGAATCCCTGCCCTGCAGAAGATCCGTGGAATTGTTCTCGATCTGTGAAAGCCGGGAAAGAAGGGACTCCTTCTTCGCGTCGAGGATCTTCATTTTCTCCTGAACGGTCCGGATCGCCCCCTGGCGGGTCACGATCTCTTCTTCCTTAACCTTGATCTTCCCTTTTTCGGTCTTGATGTTCCCCTGTACCCGCTGGATCGCCCGTTTTTTCTCTTCGATCTGCCTTTCCCTGGCCGGAATGGATCTTTCCTTCAGTGTCCGTTCATCCTCCAGGTCGCTGAGTTTCAATTTCAGCCCGAGCTTTTCCTTTTTGATCTTGTCTTTCAGGTAAGCCTTTTTCTGATCAATGCGTTGGATCTTGATGCGGGTACGCGCGAGTTGATTCTTCAGCAGTTCCCTGTAAACACCGATCCTTTGATCGTAGGCCTTGGAGACCAGCGAAAACAGCGCCTCCAGCGCGCGCGCGGCGAAACCACCGTCCGGATCCTCGAGGGAGACGATAATCTGGTGGTCGTTGAGTTTGTGCTCAACCTTCCAGGCGATCTTCCCGATCTCCTTTTCGGGGTGGAGTTTTTCAACCACGCCCCGGTCGTAAACGCCGCTTCGGATCCTCCGAACGATCGCGTCCGCGTCGTCCACGGTTTCTCTTTTCCGATCGATGATCTGACCGGTCATGCCGGGCCTGAAAATCAGGGTCGCGCGATAGCGGTCGGGGGAGAGATAACTCACCACGCCCGCAATCAGCATGCAAAGGATCGTCCCGAAGAGAATCAGTTTCTTCCGTTTGCAAAGGACATGGATATAATCGATCAGTTCAACTTCATCCACCGGTTCGGAGCGCAACTCTGACTTCTCATCGGGCATTATGGTTCTCCTTCTCAGCAAAAAAACCGGTCTGTGACACGCATGGCGCTCTCTTCCCCTCTTTGCTCCTCACCCCTCCGCAGCACTCCGGCGATCTGTATCTTGATTGAAGATTAAAGGGAAGCTCTCCCTCACCCTTCGACCAGCTTCTTTCAACGAGCTCGGGACAGGCCTAACTTTCTCCCCGGAAGAGAAGGGATTCATCAATCTCCGCGAGCAAGGCGCCTTTGTCATCCTTCTCGGAGATGATGGGATCTTTGATCGGCCAGTCGATGCCGATGGCGGGATCGTCCCAACGGATGGTCACTTCGCTTTGTGGGGCATAGTAGTCGGTACACTTGTAGGCGAAAAGGGCCGATTCCCCGGTTACGCAGAAACCGTGGGCGAATCCTTTGGGGACCCAGAACTGCCGCTTGTTCTCACCGGAGAGGGTGACGCCATACCATCGGCCGAAGGTGGGAGAATCCGACCGGATGTCCACGGCCACGTCGAATACCTCCCCACGCAGGACGTACACCAGCTTCCCCTGGGCGTTGGGATTCTGGAAGTGCAGTCCCCGCACGACACCGTGCCGGGAAAGGGAGAGATTGTCCTGGACGAACTCGGCGGGGATCCCTGCCTCGGCGTACCGCTTCTTCTCGTAGGTCTCGAGGAAGAACCCCCGACCGTCACCGAAGATCTTCGGTTCGATGACGAGGAGACCGGAGAGGGGGGCGGGAACAATACGCAATTTAGAGATACCTTTCCTTTTTGAGATAGTCCCGAATCTTCTCGGCGAGAGCCTCCGCCTCTTCCCTGAATCTGATGAAATCCTCTTCTGTAAAGGTATAGGAGGGATTGTAGTCCGCCTCCTCCCGGTATTTCATCAGTTTGGAAAATGTGTGAGAGGCTTTCGTCTCGAAGATACCCTTCTTGACGAAGTGGAGTCCGAAAAGCCTGAGTGCGCCTTCGTGACTTCTGGGTTCCAGTCCCTTAGTCAAGAGCAGCGCGCGGATATTATAGAGGAGAAAGTAATAGAGCCTTGAAACCGCATCATTGATCAGACCGTTCCCGAAGAGAAGGGATGCGGCATCTATCGTCTGAGAGGCTCGTGACATCTCTTCCCGGATATTCTCCTTCCGGTTTTCCCGGGTCATAAAGGCACTCCTTCCTCTTCAATGTCCAACGCGATTCTCCGCTCCCGCTTCTTGAGACGTTCGAACTCTTCTTCAGAGAAGATCAGGGTCGAAAGAGAAATCAGATGTTTGAGTTCAATCTCCGCGACCACATCCAACATCCGTCCCTTCATGTCTCGTGTCAACTCCCGGACCACAACCGCGATATCAATATCGGATTCCCGGCTATAGTCCCCTCGCGCTCTTGAACCGAAGAGGACAAGCTTCAGCATCCGTTCGCCCAATAAATCCCGCCATCGGGTCTTCAGTTCTCTGATTGCTTTTCCCTCGCCGGCGGTCATGTTGCGCACTGTCATCTTTTCCAAATAGAGGCCGGGCAATATCCCGGATGCTTATCAGCGCCGGTTTTCCAGGTACTCCAGGACCGCCTTCGCATAAAGAGGAATGTCCCTTACGGCCGAACGCATCCCTTCAAATGTAAGGCCGGGATCGATGTCGTCATACTCGTGGATGATCCGATTGCGAAGACCCGCGGCGCTTGCGATCCTTTCCGCAAATGGTTTATCAAGGATTGGAGGCTTTATGGATAACTGGATGAAGGAGAGATAATAGTCTTTCGGCGGCGGCTCCCCCTCCGAGGTGATCAGGTGATAGTTGATATCAATCATCCGGCTGATAACTCTTTCAAGATAACGCTCCCCCGCAGCCATGGCCACTTCATCCGAAATGAGGTCGCCTGCGCCCCTCTCAACCAGTTCCGTCAATCGATGCAGGTCCGTTGTGATCAGAGAGATCTTACGATGCACCATTTCCGGATCAGTCATGGCATTGCCCCACATTGTATTCCTTCAAGAGGAACTGCCGTTCCAGTTCGAGGATGGGACGAAAATCCTGGTATGCCTTGAAGGCCTTCAAGCGAAGTGCTTCAAAATCCCGTTCCTCCCCGTACAGCAGTATCGCCCCTTCCACGACATTGTGGAGAAAGAGCGGATCGGCATGATCCAGGACGGAGAGGTCCGGATCTTTTTCAAAAAGACCTGAAAGATCGGCAGTAAGATCGAGGAGAGCGTCAAACTTGAGACCCTCCCCCTTCTGAGTCAAAACGGCGATATCGGTGTCGCTTTGTTCATGCGTTATGCCGCTGACCTGAGATCCGAAGAGAAGGATCAGCTTGAGGCCATACTGCTCTCCGATTCGCTGCAACTCCGTTTCCGAAGGGAGTTTCATTGGTCTTTTTCCACGCAGCTTGATACAGCTCCGCCCTCTCGGTTACAGGAATGCAACCGGCAGAGGGCTATTCCAGGGCATGCTCCCGCGCCTGCTTCAGGGGCGCGGACCGCGATAGAAGGCGGCGATGCGGTCGACGACGTACTCCTGCATCTCCCCCGTCAGTTCCGGATAGATGGGGAGGGCCAGGGTTTCACCGGACGCCCGCTCCGATTCGGGGAAGTCGCCCTTCCCGTATCCCAGGAAAGAAAAACATTCCTGAAGATGAAGGGGAATGGGGTAATAGATCGCGGTGCCGATCCCCTGTTCCGTCAGGTACGCCTGCAACCGGTCCCGCTCCCGAACCCGGATTACATACTGGTTGTAGACATGAATACCGGCTTGATGCTCACCCGTCTCCACCGCGTAGATCTCACGGGGAGGAATCACCGTCTGGTCATCGATCAGTCCGGATTCTTCAAAGAACCGGTTGTACCGTCCCGCGTTCCGTCGGCGCAGATTGTGCCACTGATCCAGATGTTTGAGCTTTACCGAAAGCACAACCGCCTGCAGGGCGTCCAGACGGCTGTTGATTCCAACGACCTTGTGCACATACCGCGGCTTCATACCATGAACCCGAAGAATGCGGATCCGATCGGCGAGATCTTTTCTGTGGGTTACGACCATCCCGCCGTCCCCGAATCCCCCGAGGTTCTTGCTCGGGAAAAAAGAAAGGCACCCCGCGTCGCCCAGAGCGCCTGCCCGCATCCCACCGTATTCGGCCCCGATGGCCTGGGCCGCGTCCTCCAGGATGAACAGGCCATGTCGCCCGGCCACCTCCCGGACCGGCCTCATGTCCGCGCACTGGCCGAAGAGATGGACCGGAAGAATGGCGCGGGTACGGCTGGTGATCTGCTTCTCCAGATCGGATAGGTTTAAATTGAAGGAAACAGGGTCGATGTCCACGAAGACCGGCTTCGCGCCGAGTCGCACCACCGCACTGACGGTGGCGAAGAATGTGTAGGGGGTGGTGATGACCTCATCGCGCGGCCCGATTCCGGCCGCCATGAGTGAAAGGAGAAGGGCATCCGAACCAGAGGCGACACCGACACCGTATTCGACCCCGCAATATGTCGCGATTTCCGATTCAAGCCTTTCAACGGCAGCCCCGAGGATGAACCGCTGCGAATCGAAGAGCCTTTCCAGTTCCGGGAGAAGATCCTCTTTCAGTGGCCGATACTGTTCCTTCAGATCCAACAGGGGCACCCGCATGATCACCTACGCTCACAAAGAAGATCAGGAATTGGAATCACAGTATGGAAACTTTAGTTAACACAATGCAGTGATAAAGTCAACACAAATCGTCTCCCGGGAAACTACGGATGCGGATTTTCCTTTCTCTCCGGTTTCCTGAGAAAAGCCAGTTCCTTTCTCATCCGGTTGAAAGCCCCGAGAACCTCGGTTAAGCGGTAATCCGGATAGGTATGAGGAAGAGGACGGAACCTCCCGCCGATACAAATCAAGGTCGTTTCCGCGAAGATACCGCGCCCCAGGTAGATCCGGTGAGAGTAATCCTTGGTCGTGGCCAGAACAACCTTCGAAGAATCGATATATCCTGGATCCAGGTTGATCCTCCGAAGCGGCCCTTCCTTGCCTACTCTCGCGTGATCTTCCTCCAGGCGATTGGTGAAACGCTTGATCTCTGCGATCCGGTCCGGCGGGATCAGGCGGCGGAAGAAACAAAAACGGCGGAATACCCTGTCACCGAGTTCTTTGCGGTAATAATCGGTATAATTCCACGGGATATCCCCATATTCATGGAAAAGAGGGCCAAATTCATCCCGTAACGCACCGCAAACCTCGTTCATCAGGGAAATTTTCCCCGACAGCATCCCGACCACGAGCATCACAGGTTCCGGAGTTCTGACGCGTCCCATTTTATTTCTCCCGTGACGGAAAATTCATAGATCATCTTACGGCATGGACACTCGATAATCAAGGTTGATGGGGATAAAGATTGTGTTTGTGTGATCGATTTGGTACACTGCTTTCAGCACCGGGGAGAAAAACGACTTGAACGGTTTGAAAACGACAACCCCATGCGTCTGGACAAGTTTCTAAAAAGCGTCCGGATCGTGAAGAGGCGCTCCGTGGCGAAGGAGATCTGTGAGCATGGCATGGTGCATGTCAACGGTCGGCCCGCGCGGGGTGGAAAAACGGTCCGCGCGGGAGACCGGATCCAGATCGATTTTTACAACCGGGAACTTACCGTGAGGATCGAGGAACTGCCGCCGGGAAATATCCCGAAAGAGCGGGCCCCGGATTACTACTCCATTCTTCTGGATCGTCGAAAACCTCCGGAGTGGCAGGAGGATTTCCATCAGTTCGAACGGTAAACCTCGTAATTGATATCCGGGAAGATGTTGTCCATATATTCAAGCCGTGACAAGGCTTCTTCATCAACCGTGCCCGAACAAATATCCCGATAGAGGCGGTCAAAACGGTACAAATGGTCCTTGGTCCGTTTGATCGCGTATTCCACCATTGTGCCGGTCTTCATGATGAAGGCCCAGTCAGAACTCTGGGCCAGAAGGAGTTCACGAGCCGCCTGATTCAGAGCCCGCCGGGTGAGACCGTTGGTCCCGCCCGCCCGGTCGGCCAGTTCACTC
This sequence comes from uncultured Nitrospirota bacterium, assembly GCA_964483105.1. Classification (GTDB taxonomy): domain Bacteria; phylum CG2-30-53-67; class CG2-30-53-67; order CG2-30-53-67; family CG2-30-53-67; genus CAYZZU01. The sequence goes on along the minus strand of CAYZZU010000043.1, from coordinate 3,324 downwards.
ATCCTCTCCGCGGCTTTATGGAGATGCCGGTAGATCCAGTCATTGCTCCCTTCCAACCAGACCTCCGCGTATCCCTTATACCCCCAACTCGACATGGAAGGCATGGAGACCTGAAGCCTGGGATGCCTTTCGAGATATTCGGATGGGGTGATTAGCCGGAAGACCTTCTGATCGTGAACACTCTTCCGGATCAGCATGTTGATCCATTCCGGCCCTTCATACCACCAATGACCGAAAAGTTCCGCATCATAGGGCGCCACAATGATCGGTTTCTTTCCTATCTGATCAAAGAGAAACTCGATCTGCCGCTCCCGGTTGAACATGAAATTCCCGGCATGCCGGGCGGCCTTTTCCCGGGCCCGGTGTGGATCGTAGGGGAGTTTGCGCGCAGTTTTCCCGGTAATGCGGTAATATTTGATCCCCGTATTGATCCGTTTGCCGTCCGCATGCAGGTAGGGACGAATGTAGTCATATTCCAGGTCAAATCCGATATCCCTGTAGAATTCCCGGTAGTCGTAATCTCCGGGATACCCCTCTTCCGCGCTCCAGACCTGCTTGGAAGATTCCATGTCCCGGCCGAACGCGGCGACACCGGAAGGGGTGCAGATCGGGGCAAAGACTCCAAACTTCGGCCTGGGAGAGGCATGCAGGATTCCATGGGCTTCGGTGAAGAAGAAGCGGATCCCTTCCTCCTTCAGGACCTCATCCACTCCGGGAGTAAAACCACATTCCGGAAGCCAGATGCCGCGGGGGCGTCTGCCGAAATTCCGCTCATAGTGTTCACAGGCCGTGCGGATCTGGCCATGAACCGCCCGTGGAGTCACTTCCAGAAGAGGGAGAAAACCATGGGTCGCCCCACAGGTGAGGATCTCCAGGACACCTAAATCCTGCAATTTTTTGAAGGCGAGCACCAGGTTTCGCCCCTTTTGACTTTCAAAAACCTCCCGGACCGAGTGCAACCGATAAAAATACATCTGGGCCAGGGGGTGGAATTCCGGAAGCCAGCGGGTACGTTCCACTTCCCGTCCGGCCAGATCGATCAGCTTGTTCAGGTGGGCAAGATATCTTTGCTGCAGGAGAGGATCGCTCATCATCGAAATCAGCGTAGGCGTCAGGGACATGGTCATCCTGAAATCCACGCCATCCCGAACCAGGCCCTCAAAGACCTGGAGGAGCGGGATATACGTTTCGGTCATGGCCTCGTAAAACCAGTCCTCCTCCAGGAAATCATCATATTCCGGATGCCGGACATAGGGAAGATGGGCATGTAAGACCAGACAGAGATAGCCTTTAGACATAGGATCCGTCCTCATGGGATAACAGTCGGACACCTTTTACGTGCGACCAACCCGATTCACCTTTTTTATGAAGATTCCGTCTGTCGAAGCACCTTCGGCGTCACGGTGGCCCGGTCCACCTCATCGGCCGATTCGAAGGTGACTGGAATGATTTGCTGTCCGTCAGGCAGCGCGAAACGGGCCGTGAAGGTCCCATCCGGCCTGAGCTGTATCGGATCTCCCTGGAGGGTGACCCGGGCATCGGGCTCAGTCGCGCCATAAACGATCAGCTCGGCATCGAGCTGGAACCAGAATCCCCTCGGTTTCTCCCGGAAACGTCCACTTCCGAAAAAACTGCTGATACCGCCCGAAGAAACTTCCAGCGCCATCTGCTTTTCCATCCTCTCCTGAATCCCCGCCGAGCTCTCTCCCAACAGTCCGGATTGTCCTCCCCCGGAAAGAGCGTATATCTTTTGTGCCTCTTCCGGCAGGGTCATCCATTCCTCGTCCACCACTTCGGACATTCCCGCGCGGGGGGTGTGAACACGATTGGATCGGACTATGGGGAGGAACTTACCTTGAACCCTCAGACCCACATCCGCAAAGAAATCCGAATTCGGCCGACCGATATTAATATACCAGTTGTCCGCAGTTCCCCCCACCTCGATATCCTGGAAATCCGACTCATCCCCACAATAGACCCGAAGCACATTCTGAAAGGCCTGCCCGGCAAGATCGTGTTGTTCCAGGGTCTTTTCAATAGAGGCCCGCTGTATCTCCCAGTAAGCGTAAATCCAGAAAGGATCACGAACCATCAGGACGATCCTGTCCTCCGAATATCCGGAGGGAATATCTCCGGAAAAAAGCGGGGCCTCCGGCGCCGGTCCCTCCTCAAGAAGGCCGAGATCATATTTTTCCTCCTCTACTTCCTGTTGAAGCATCTCCGGGTGGAATTCATTCGTTCTTGAAAAACTGTCGGCAATTTCGGAACGAATCGCCGATTCTCTCTTTTTCTTTCTCCGTTCGACCGACCCCACCCTGTCTTTCATGCGCGCGATGGCCTCGACCAGATCTGATTTGACCATCCTGCTCCGCCCTGGAAGGTCCATCTTTCTGGCCAGTTCCAACAATTCACGCTTACTCATCTTTTCCAGAGTATTTTTTTCCATCCCGGTGCCTTTCATCTTTATCAACAGGTTTTGAGAATGATCTCCCCCCCTGCCCTGACGATTGAGTGAGTGGGATGGGGAATTCATTAAATTGGAGAGGTTAGATTATAACACCAACTTTACAATTGTCAAATTCGGCGTTCGGCCCAGGGCCAGCGATAGAAATGTTCAGACCGGTTCGTTGTAGAGTTTCGGGTCTTTTTTTGCCCACCGGGGGGCTGGTCGGACGGAAGCCGACCTCCGTTGCCTGGACGAAGGGCTACGACAAGAGGCCTCGACCGGTTGGGTCACTTTTTCAGACAGACCTCTCCCTCGCCTTTCTTCTCTCCTTGCCGATGTTCGACAGATTGGGTGGTTCAAACAAACGATTGCGCCAACGGATGTGTCTTTCAACGAATCTCTCGAAACAGCCGGAGTCGCCCGGCACTCACTGCCAGCTTCAGAAACACTTGGTTCCCATGATGGACGATCCGGCCTGCCACCTGGATCAGCTTCCAGCGGAAGGTGGATATCGTATGTCTTCTCCACGCCTCCGGACAGGCAAAAGTCTTGAAACCGATAAAGAGATTGTAGGCGATGACGCCGATCCGGAAGAAAACAGCATTCGCATAGGTCTCTCCGCAGGGCATCCGATGCAGGCCGAATCCGTTTTTTAACTCCTTTTCTTTTCTTCCGGCCAGTTTCCGGCGACGGCATGGTAAAAATACGGTCCCTCCTCGGTAAAGAGATCTCGCTGGCGGCGAATCTCCCGCTTGACGATCAGGCGAAAGGCCTTTTTCGTCTTTTCCTTCGGCGTTCGTTCGGTGCCAGGCAAACATGGGGGAAGATTAGGTGCCAGGCAAACAGTTCTTTTTTTCCTTGACAGTTCCCCAAGGTTT
>CAYZZU010000042.1:0-19942 GCA_964483105.1 uncultured Nitrospirota bacterium | reverse complement strand
TAACCGACCATTTAGTACAAAAAGTAGCCTGTCCCCTTTTATGCTTTGGGGATTTCAGGCTGATGCCCGTTTCCGGAAATGAAACCATGTTTCAAAGAGTCCCGCCCCGCAGAGGAGAAGGATCAGGGCGGGGTGAAGTAGAAAGGCCAGGTAGAGCAGCCCCTTGACAATTCCGGGAATTCGGCTCCGGTTCAGGAAGAAGGAGAGGATGGCGTATCCCTGCACCAGGTAGGCCAGGAGAAAAATCAGCATGACATTCAGCCCTGCCCATTTCAGATAAGGGACCTTGAGCAGATAAAGCATGCCCGACACGATCAGTCCCCATACCCATTCGAAGGGAACGGAGATTTCCGAAAACGGTGGGATATGGGAGCGGTCCAAACCGAGCCGGGATGCGAACCTCAGACAGAGCAGAAGGTTCAGGTAGACGATGGAAAAGGCATTGATGAAGATCAGGGCCGGAAAGGTTCTCCGAACGAAGGCGACCAGGTTTTGAACCCCCTGCCGGTAGTATATGCGCTCTTCGGGACCCAGGGGAAGCTGCCGGGCGTTTTCTTCGAGCGTCTGTTCCATGGTGGTTGTCCCCTGTTTCAGTATCTCCATCGGGTTTCCCCCTGAACCGCTCAGATAGGTGACTCCCACCGCCAGGAAGAGGAGCGTTGAGGCCAGAGAGGTATAAAAGAGGAGTGCCATGGGCGAGGCTTTCCTCCTGAGTCCCTCTCCAAGAAGGAGACCGACCACCGCGAACTGGGTCAGGAAGAGGAGCGTTGTGGGAAGTTGGAATAGAATGAAGACCAGGCAGGAAGAGATCCCGGCCACCATGATTCCTGCCCGCATTCCGTGTCTCCAGGTGGTCCATACCAGGAACAGTGGGGAAAAGAGCATGGGAAACAGAGCCACGAGGATCAAGGCCCTGGAGATTGCAAGAAGGGAAAAAGAGGAGAATAGCAGGGTTGTAGCCAGTACGGCTAAAAAAATCCATTGCTTCGGGGTGTCGAGGATCTCTCGCATTTTAGTGGGGTTCTCGTTCGACAACAAATTTCCTCACCGCGTGGATTTGATCGCGAATACCATCCGGTCCGATCCGGACAGATCCCGCTTTAGTTCCGGTTTCTCAAAGGATCCCGTTTTCATGATCAGGTCCAGGACGGCCCCGCCCTGGTCCTGTCCGATTTCCAGGGCCAGAAGGCCGCCTTTTCTCAGGACCCGGTGTGCGTCACGGATCAGCCTCCGGATCAGGGAGAGCCCGTCCGGTCCGCCGTTTAAGGCCGACCAGGGTTCAAAGCGGCCCACCTCGGGTTGAAGATCATGAAGTTCCGATTCCGGTATGTAGGGAAGGTTGGCCACGATCATGTCCAAAGAGGAGATCGTTCCGAACGCTTCCAGGAGGCTGCCACAGATCCAGAAGATTTGTTTCGTGACACCGTGACGCTCGCCGTTCTTCCGTGCCCTTTCCAGTGCGGGCAGGCTTGCATCAACGGCCATGATTCGCGTTCCGGGTAGTTCACAGGCCAGGGTTATTGCGATACAGCCGCTTCCGGTTCCGACATCCATCACGCACTCTGTCCCTTCTGAACGTTTCAGGCATTCCTCGACGAGTAATTCGGTTTCAAAACGCGGGATTAAAACCTCGGGTCCCAGTGAAAAGGAACGGCCGAAGAAGGAGGTTTCCCGCAGGATGTATTGCAACGGTTCCCGACGAGATCTTTTTTGAATCAGAAAGCGGAAGCGGTTCCGGATTTCGTCCGGGAGGGGGGGCGGATCCAGGTATAGATCGATACGTCGGCATCCCAACAGGTGGGACAGGAGGCTTTCGGCATCGCCTTTCGGATTGGGGACGCCACTTCGGGCCAGTGTTCCGGAGCCCCACTCAATCCATCGGCTGGGCTCTGTCTGATTTGGAATGGAAGTTTGCGCGATCATTTCGGAATCGATGGTCAGTCTGCCTTCAGGGCTTCGGCCTGCATGCTGGTGATCAGTGCGTCGATGATTTCATCCAGATCGCCCTGCAGGATATTCTCCAGTTTGTGAAGGGTCAGGCCGATCCGATGATCGGTGACCCTGTTCTGGGGAAAGTTGTAGGTCCGGATCCGCTCGCTCCGATCGCCGCTTCCCACTTGAGATCTCCGGTTCCGTGCGATTTCGGCCTCCTGTTCCTGCTGTATTCGATCCAGGAGCCTGGCGCGCAGGACTTTCATGGCCTTGACCTTGTTTTTTAGTTGGGATTTTTCGTCCTGGCAGGTGACGACCATTCCGGTGGGAAGATGGGTGATCCGGACCGCGGAATCCGTCGTATTGACGCTCTGCCCTCCGGGTCCCGAGGAACGGTAGACATCGATCTTCAGGTCATTGGGATTGATCTCCACCTCCACCTCTTCCGCTTCCGGCAGAACGGCTACGGTTACGGCGGATGTGTGAATTCTCCCCCCGGATTCGGTCACGGGAATCCGTTGTACCCGGTGTACTCCGCTTTCAAATTTGAGACGGCTGTAGGCTCCATCCCCCTCAATGAGGGCGATCATCTCTTTGAATCCTCCCACCCCGGTGACATTACTGTGCATGATTTCGATCCGCCATCCCCGGTTTTCGGCGTATCGGCTGTACATTCGGAAAAGGTCGGCCGCGAACAGGGCGGCTTCTTCTCCTCCGGTCCCGGCGCGGATTTCGAGAAAAATGTTCTTCTCGTCATTCGGATCCCGGGGAAGCAACAGGATGGTGAGCTCTTTTTCCAGGGCTCTTTTCCGCTTCTTCAACTCCTCGATCTCGAGCTCGGCCATCTCCAGCATTTCGGTATCCTCCCGGGACTCGGCGAGCACTTCCTCCGCGGCCGGGAGGTCATCCAGAACCTCACGGTATTCACGAAATTTTTCGACAATTCCGGATAGCCTGGCATGATCCCGGGCCAGTTCCTGATAGGCCTTCGGATTGGACGCCACTTCCGGGTCACTCATCCGTCGAGTGAGCTCTTCAAATCGTTCCTCGATTTCCTGAAGTTTCCGGATCATCCTTCCTCCCGTGCCGACAGGCCTTGTTCCCGCCCCGCTGCCAACGGTTCCGCTCCTTCCATGGCCAGGGCCTCCCTTAACGCCGTGAGAGCGACTTCCACCATGTCATCGGTCGGCTCCCGGGTGGTCAGTCTTTGAAGCCAGAGGCCCGGAGCGACCAGAAACCGGATCATGTTTCCCTCTCTTGCTTTTGCGCTGTACCGGATGAATTCGTAGGAAAGTCCGGCAATCAGGGGAATGAGAGCCAGCCGGACGCCCCCCTTGACCCAGAAGGGACTTTGATGAGGGATCAGAGAGAAAACGAAGATGCTCAAAACCATCACGATCAATAGGAAACTGGTCCCGCAACGGGGATGGAGCATGGAGAACCTCTTCGCGTTGGAGACGGTCAACGCAAGTCCCGCCTCGTAGGTGTAGATCGATTTGTGTTCCGCGCCGTGATACTGAAATACACGACGGATATCCTTCATGGCCGAGATTCCGATCAGGTAGAGCAGAAAAACCCCCACCCGGATCAGGCCGTCCACCGTATTGAATGCAAACGAGCTTTTTGCGACGATTGGAAACAGGTCGTCCAGGAGAGTCGTCAACCCGAGCGGAAGCAGGATGAAAAGCAGGACCGCCCCACCGATTCCCAGGATCATGGCTGACACGAAAGAGAGTGTCCCGCTCTCCCCGGATTTTTCTTCTTCCAGTGCCGTTTTCGCGGAGAAGTCGAGGGCTTTCACCCCCCAGACCACGGATTGGCAGAGAGCCAGGAAGCCGCGCAAGACCGGTTTTTTGAACAGGGCATACCGGTCGGAGAGAAGCCGCAACGATTCCCGTTTGATCTCGATCGTTCCGCCGGGAGTCCTGACCGCCACCACCAAGGAACGGGGCGCCCGCATCATGACTCCTTCCAGCACGGCCTGTCCCCCCACCATGATAGGTGTCTCGCTCGTTTGTTTCATAATCGGATCCTTCGGGCCGGAGCTTGATTGAATGGGTCTGAAACATCCGGTGATGATTGAGAAATCCTGAATGATTTTCTCCCTTCTTCGCCGAAGGAGTTTTTGATGTTTCAGGACCGCTTGCGGATACGGGGAATGAGCCGTTTTATCTTCGGTTTCAACTGGATCGGAACAAAACAGGTTGTCCCTCCGGTTTTGGAAGGGCCTATTTAAGCCCGTATTTCTTCTTGAATTTTTCCACCCGTCCTTCCGTGTCGACGATCTTCTGTTGTCCCGTGTAAAAGGGATGGCAATTGGAACAGATCTCGATCTTCAGGTCCTTCTGGGTGGAACGGGTATGAATCACGTTTCCGCATGTGCATGTGATCGTTGTTTCTTCATACTTCGGATGAATCTTTTCTTTCATGTGAGCTCCCTTTCTTTTGGATGCAAACGAGAATTATATCTACTGATTTGAAGAATGCAAGAAAAAAATGCCTTGACAAGAGTTCCTATCCTCAGTATTTTTCAAAAAATTTCATTCGTTTCTATCCGGATTGTTCCTGCCTGCGGCTGAAGGGAAGTTATGCGGACGCGCGGCAGCAAAGAGCGGATGGGAATTCGCTGAAAGGTTTTTCCACCTTCTTTTTACCGGAACGTACAAGACGAATCATAATGAAACCGAACGGCACTCAATTAATTGCGGAGTTTATCTATTGTTCAGAGGGGGTTTTAAACAATCGGGAAGAACTGGAAACCATCCTGAAAAGCGGGATCGAACGTTCCGGTTTTACCCTCATCAACCTTCACAGCCATTCCTTCCAGCCGGTCGGACAGACTGTGGTGGCCATTATCGGGGAGTCCCATATCGCCATTCATACCTATCCTGAAGCCCGCCATGCCTCAATCGATATCTTCACTTGCTCCACGAGCGAGGCCCAGATTCGGCTTCTTGAATTCCTGAAGGCGCGCTTGCGGCCGAAAACGGTCCGGACCCTTGAGATGAAACGGGGCAATCCGATCGAGATTGCGAATCCGGATTGTATCTCCGAATTTTCCACGAAGGGGTTCGATGTCCGATATCATGTGGCTCAACTTCTCTATTCCCGTCAGTCCAGATACCAGCGGATCGATATTATCGAAAACGAGAATTTCGGAAGGATGCTCTTTCTGGATCACGATCTGCAAATCTCGGAGAAGGACGCCGCGATTTATAACCGATGCCTCGTGGATCCACTGATAGAGAAATCCTCCTTCAACCGGGTGGCTATTCTGGGAGGGGGGGACGGAGGGGTCCTCCATGAGCTTCTGAAACATCATCCCCGGGAGGTTTTTCTGGTGGAGATCGATGAGGAGGTGATCCGAGCCTCGGAAACTTACCTGGGATCGATTTGTCAAAACGCCTTCCGACAACCGGAAGTCACCGTGGTGATTGATGACGTGAATCATTTTCTCGAGGGCTATCATGGCTTTGATGCGGTTCTCTATGATCTGACCATGCATCCCGAGGCGTTGACCCGGACCGACAGGACCGTGTTTTTAAGGGAGCTTTTCGGAAAAGTCCGCGGAAATCTTGTCGACGGAGGCTGGATCAGCCTGCAGTGCGGCTCCGAATTTGACACGGAAACCTTGAACCTGCTTCGGGAAATTCTGCCTGAATATTTCACCGGACTCCGCTTCCGTTCCGTCTTTATCCCCTCTTTCTGTGAGCCCTGGGTTTTTGCTACGGCGGAGGCAGGATAGTTTTTCCCGGGATCTCCCAGGCTACGAGCTTGCCCGCCCACTTTTCGGAACCCTTCCACTTGGCGTTTCCCTTTTTCTGCCACGGGAGCACTTCCTGCGCAAGAACCGGGTCCGATGAAATCCCATCCGGCAGCAAGGGGAGGATATCCTTTATATATCCACGGCGTGCCACGAGGAGTTTGGGACGGTTGCCCGGCCGGAGATACTGTTGTATCTCCCCGGGGTCCTTGAGGACACGAACGGGTCGGGGCTGATCCAGATAAAAGAGCACCTTGGGGGAAACGACCCGGTAGAAGGCCACTTCCTTGGGAGGGGAAGTCGCGATCCGGTTCGAAAGCGCCCTGGCAAAAAGGCGTTCAGAGCGGAAGACCTCCAGGGTTTGCTGCTGCAGGCAGAAAAATCCCCCCATCAGGATAACCGCGGAGAGGACCAATGGGATGAGCTCTTTTTGCAGGCCGGTCACGCGATCCGGAAACGTGAAGGAGCGGAACCGAAGGAGCCAGGGGAGAAACGACAGGATCCCGATCAGAAAAGTGATCTCCTGAAGTCCGGCAGGAGGGATAAAACCGACACGATCTTTCAGGTACGGCCAGAACACGGGAGTGAGGATCTCCATTCCGATCAGAATCATAAGGAAGAGCGATTGAAAAGCGATCCCGGCGCGCTTCAGTTTTTTTTGTCCCGCGGCCTGGAAATAGGACGCTACGAAGAGAGCGGAAAAGGGGAGGAGGGGGAGGATATAGTAGCTTCTTCTCGACCCAGACAAGGTGAAAAAAAGAAAGGTGAGCAGAATCCCCTCGAGAAATCGCCTCCGAACCGGTTCGATTTTATTCCAGGAGGCGAGCGTTCCGCCCAGGGCCGTTAACAGCAGGGGAGCCCAGGGGAGAAAGAAGAGGGGCAGGTAGTAGAGGTAGATATAGGGGGGGTTCTGGTGATCGAATGGACGGAAAAAACGGAGGATGTTTTCCCGGAAAACGAGAAGCAGCCCGTTTTCCTGATATCCCGTTCCACTGAAAGCGGCATAGACAAAGGGGAGCAGGTAGAGGAGCACACAGAGGGACAGGGCTGAAAAATGAGGAAAAGACAGCCAGGATTTCCACCGTTCTTCCCGAATCACGTCGGGTAGGGTCAGGAGAATGGGGACCACGACCGCCGTGAGTCCCTTGGTATGGGCTCCGGTAAAGCAGATGAGATAGAACACGAAAAACGTGAAAAATCCGGGCCGATTCCGCTGCGTCCAGTACCATGCCACTGCCAGGGTGACGGCCGCCAGATTTTCCATATCGGCGGTTCCCACCCGACCCCAATAAAGAATACCGTAGGTGGTCAACAGAAGCCACCCCGCCGTTCTTCCCGTCGTATACGACCAGAGCCTCCGTCCCATGGAGATCGTGGCCGACAGGGCGAAGATCCCCGAAAGAGCGCTCGGAATCCGTACGGACCATTCATTCAGGTGTCCGGTCACATAAGAAACCAGGGCGATCAACCAGTAAGAGAGGAGCGGTTTGTCGAAGTAGGGACGGCTTTTGATCGTCGGATGGAAAAAATCTCCACGCAGAAACATCTCACGTGTGATCTCCGCCCAGCGCCCCTCAGGCCCCCAGAGACTTCGATTGCCGAGCGACCAGAAAAGGAGCAGCAGGGCAGTGGCCCAGAAGAAAATCATGGAATATCGATGGGTGTTGCCGGAATCATATCTGTTCAAAATCTTTCCTCCCTGTTGTCAATCGACCCTTTCTTATAATCAAAGAACAGTGGAAAAGCAACCCCGGAAATTTGGAAGCGATTGAAAATATCATGGAATTTCACACGCTAAACCTTTTAGAGAGTCCGGCCGGTCCCGACCGAATTCTGCTTGACGCCCCTATTGTACACCGTTATAATCTCGAAAGCATTACACCTAAAGTATAGGCGTACAATCATGATGTTAAAACATCCGTTCGGTGACCTTTTGTGCCTCACTGGTTGCCCATGATATTGATGATATCTCCACCGGTGAGAGACTTTTCACTTGGGAATACGATCCGTCTTTTGCTGATCGGATGTGCCGTTGCCTTGCTGCAGGGATGTACGCAGGCCAGCGAAGTTGAAAAGGGACCGGTCACCCTGGTCTTCCGGCACGGCAAGGTCGCGGGGGATCCGGAACCCCTGCTCCAGTTATTGAAGCGGTTCGAGACGGAAAATCCCGATATCCGAATCCGGGATGCGCCCCTTCCGTCCGACACCGACGAGCAACACCGGTTTTATGTGACCAATCTGGAGGGGGGAGGCTCGAGTTTTGACGTCCTGGCGATGGATGTAATCTGGGTCCCCGAATTTATCCGGGCGGGTTGGCTCCGGGACCTGAGCCTTCTTTTTCCACAACACCCGGAAGAGATCTTTTTCGACGGTCCCCTGGAGGCCGTGGCCCACGAAGGCCGTTTCTATGCCGTTCCTTGGTACATCGACGCGGGGGTTCTCTACTACCGCAAAGATCTGCTGGAAAAATACGGTTTTGCGCCCCCCCGTGCCTGGAAGGAACTTGTGCGGATTGCTTCCACGATCACGGAGCGGGAACCGGGGATCTATGGATTTGTCTGGCAGGGGAAACAGTATGAGGGGCTGATCTGCAATGTCCTGGAATATCTTTGGAGTCATGGCGGCGGGATCCTGAGTACCGGGCAGGTCGTCATCGACAGCCCGGACAACCGCGCTGCACTGGCCTTTATGCGGGATCTGATCTTTCGGTACCGGGTGACCCCCGAATTTATCACATCGGCCACGGAGGAACCGACGCGGCATATCTTCGGTGAAGGGAGAGCGGTCTTCATGCGGAATTGGCCCTACGCCTGGAACCTCTTCCAGCGGGAAGGTTCCCCGGTAAAAGGGAAGGTGGGGGTTTCCCTTCTTCCGGCATTCCCAGGCCATCCGTCTGTCTCCACGCTGGGGGGGTGGCAGCTCGGGGTCAACCGGGGTTCCCGTCATCCCGGTGAGGCGGAACGGTTCATCCGATTCATGACCTCTTATCGGGTCCAGAAGATTCTCTCCATGACTGTCGGGTATAAGCCGACGCGGAAGGCTCTGTACCAGGACCCGGAACTGATCCGGAATCAGCCCTTTCTGTCCCGGCTGTACGAGGTCTTTCTCCAGGCAAGACCCCGCCCGGTTACGCCCTATTATATGATGATCTCTCAGGTGATCCAGCCGGAATTTTCCGCCGCCCTGACCGGTATCAAAACGCCGGAAGATGCGTTACAATCAGCGGAGAAACAGATTGCGTTCATACTCAGATAATTCCGTGGGGAGGAAATGGCCATTCCAACCGGATGGACGGACAGCAAGTGGAGGAATCACCTTTTCCTGGTGCCTTCCCTGATCATCCTGACGGGAGTCACGCTCTATCCGGTCCTCTATCTCTTCCGGTTGAGCCTGAGCCGCAGGCTCCCGATCTTTCATATCTCGAAGTTCGTGGGGATGGAAAACTATCTTTTTCTCCTGCACGACCGGCGGTTCTGGAACGCCCTGGGTCATACGTTCTATTTTACCGGGGTTTCGGTCGCGATGGAGTTTTTGCTCGGAATGGGGATTGCCCTCCTGGTCCATCGGACTTTTCCGGGGAAGGGACTGATGCGGACGATCATTCTGATCCCCTGGGCCATTCCGACCGTAGTTTCCGCCCGGATCTGGGAATGGATCTACAACCCGGACTTTGGTATTCTCAATCATTTTCTCGGCGCAGAGATCAACTGGCTCGGCAGCCCTTTCCTGGCCATGCATGCGGCGATCTTCATGGATGTGTGGAAAACCACCCCCTTTGTGGTTCTCCTGCTCCTGGCCGGCTTGCAGACCCTCCCGCAGGATCTCATCCGGGCGGCCCGGGTCGACGGCGCCTCGGACTGGATGATCTTCCGGAGGATTACACTCCCCCTGTTGCGACCGACGATCCTGATTGTCCTCATCTTCCGGACCCTCGACGCCTTCCGCGTTTTCGACGCCATCTACGTCCTCACCGGAGGGGGGCCGGCGAATACCACGGAGACGCTCTCGATTTACGCCTACAAAGTCCTGTTCCAGACGCTCCAGTTCGGATACGGATCGGCCCTTTCGGTCACGGTCTTTCTTTGCGCGGGTGCCATGACCCTCTGCTACGTTCAACAGATGAAGCGGGGTATCAGATGAAACGGTTCGGATTCTACTCCCTGATTTTTCTGGTCGCCTTCTACTGTGTGGGACCCTTGTTGTGGCAGGGAGTGACCTCCTTGAAGCCGGATGTTGAGCTGACGATGCTTCCGCCGATTCTGCCCCGTCACCCGACCTGGATTCACTACCTCTCGATTTTTCAAGGGCACCCTTTTTTCAGGATGATCGTCAATAGCACGGTCGTTGCCTCTCTATGCACCTTTTTTTCTCTCCTCATCGGTTCGCCGGCCGCCTTCGCGTTGGCAAAGCTTCCGGTGAGGGGGAGAGGGCTGACCCTCGGCCTGGTGCTTTCCGTCTCCATGTTTCCACCCATCGCCACCGTCAGTCCTCTCTATCTCATCATCCGCGCGCTCGGGTTGAGGGATACCCTGATCGCTCTGATCCTGATCCACACCACCTTTACGCTTCCACTTTCCATCTGGATCCTGACGCATTTTTTCAGGAGCATTCCCCATGAACTCTATCTCGCGTCCAGGGTGGACGGCTGTTCCCCCTTCCAGTCATTTTACAGGATCTTTCTTCCTCTTGCCGTTCCGGGATTTGCCGCCGCGGCGATCCTGGTCTTTCTTTATTCCTGGAATGAATTCCTCTTCGCACTGACCTTTACCTCCACCACGGCATCCCGGACCATCCCGGTCGGGATCTCCCTCTTCCCCGGACTGCATGAGGTACCCTGGGGGGAGATCGCGGCGGCATCGGTTGTGGTGACACTCCCGGTCCTGCTTCTGGTCTTTGCCTTCCAGAGGCGGATCATTGAAGGGTTAACCGCCGGCGCCATCAAGGGGTAATTCGTCATGGTTGAAATCCGATTCAGAAATATTCAGAAACGATTTCGGGATACCGTTGTCGTGTACGACCTCAACCTGTTGATTCGCGACAGCGAATTCTTTACTTTCGTCGGGCCGAGCGGCTGCGGGAAATCGACGATCCTGAACCTGGTGGCGGGCCTGGAACCTGCGGGAAGAGGCGACATCTTGTTCGGCGATGTCGTCGTCAACGATTTCCCACCGGGCAAGCGGGACGTGGCCATGGTCTTTCAGAGTTACGCCCTCTATCCGCACATGACCGTCCGTGACAATATCGGGTTTCCCCTGAAGGTCAGGAGGGTCCGGTCCGAGGAGATCGAGCGGGAGATCGGACGGATGGCGGCCCTTCTCGACCTGGAACCTCTCCTCGACCGGGTTCCCAGCGCCCTTTCCGGTGGCCAGAGGCAGCGCGTCGCCCTGGGGCGGGCGCTCATACGACGGCCCAAGGTCTTCCTGATGGACGAGCCACTGTCCAACCTCGATGCGAGACTTCGCATCGGGATGCGTGCCGAACTGAAAAGGCTGCACCAGCAATTTCCGGTGACCACCATTTATGTCACCCACGATCAGGAGGAGGCGATGGCTCTCTCCGACCGGGTGGCCGTGCTGCACGCGGGGAAGATCCAGCAGTGTGGGCCGCCGGCGGAGGTCTACGAGAAACCTTCAAATCTCTTCGTCGCACAATTTATCGGCAACCCTCCCATGAATCTGATCGAGGAATCACGGTTGAGAAAGATCCCGTCACTCGGTCCTTATCTTTCGCGTCTGAAAAAGGGGGAGGTCGTGGCCGGGATCCGTCCGTTCGATCTTCCGGTCGGTAAAGACCCCTCCGTCGATTGGGTAGAAGGCAAACTCCTTCTCGTGGAAAGAACCGGAAACGACACCTGGGTGGATTTTCTCTGGGAGGGAGTCCAGGTCAGGGGGAGAGCCGACCGGGACCGGACATGGACCCCGGGGGAGCCGGTCTACTTTCAAATCTTGCCGGATCGGATTCACTTTTTTGAAAAGAGAAACGGCGGGAGACTCGTTCCGGAGCTCTCCTCATCACAGAAGTAATGGAGAACAGTCGGGTAGGGAGAATGGAATGGCGCTGCAGGAGTTTCTGGACAGAATGATCTTCGGGGTTACGTTACGCAACATCGCGCGGGTGATTGTCTTCGGAGGGATCGGCTGGATCCTGATCAGAAAGGTAATTCGCAGGTTTAAGGAGGCCCGAAAAAAATCGCGACAGGAGAAAAATTAGGTCTTTTGGGATCCGATTGTGATAGGGAAGACGGGGGGGAACAGACGTTCATTCTGGCTGAATGGTTTTTTTGATTTCACCGGGCGTTTCTTTTGGCATTTGCCGACCAGTCGTACTTCAGATACCGGATCGTGTATTGTCCGGAAAGAAGAAATTCACGGTCCCGGGCATCAAGATATTGTCCGATCAAGGGGATGGCATCCTCGGCTCCGTTGGGAAAGGTATTTTTGTCGAATTGAAAGATCTGAGAAAAAGAAACGGTTTTCCGCCGCCGGTCGATCCTGAGCCCCTTTTGTTCGTTCCGGATGAAACTCCGGGCCTGGCGGTCCAATTGCGCCATCAGGGTGCTTGCCCGGTAGGCTTCGGGACTGAGGTCCGGACAACTGAGGGAAGCGCAGACGATCGCGAAATGGACCAGCGGTTCCCGGAGTCTCCCCAGCAGGATGGTATGTTCGATCTCTCCCAGGCTGTAAGGCCTGTGCCCCACCGTCAAGACCGCAAGCCCCCAGGGATTCCGGAGCCACTGGATCTTCCGGCTCCGGATGCTTCCCACCGGATAATGGTCAATCATTAACTTGATGGCGCCCAGGTTATAGGCGTTGATCCAGAAGGCGATTTGATCCTCTCGTGTGGAAAGACTTGCCGGATCAAATGACGCAAATTCCGAGAGTACCCGCCGGTACAGAGAATCGGGATCGGCATTTGCGGCATGAATCGCGTCGTAATCGACGACATTCATGACGAACCCCTCGATTTTCTTTTCTTTTTCCAGGTAACGGTCCAGGAAGGCTTGATAGTCGGAGAGAAGGAAGGTCAGGTTGGACGCCGTACGCGAAGCAGCGGCGGGAAACCATATAGAGAGAGCCAGAGCGGCGGCGAGCAGCCATTCGGCGATTGTCATCCATTTCGGCCTCTTGATCATGATTTGATCCTTTTCTCAGGCCATATTCCGGTGCAGGCAACCCCCTCGGGCAACGGAACGTAAGCTTGTCCGGAGTATACCGCCGTTCCGGAGTTTATTCAACCAAAGGGTGCGTCAGATCTTGACGGGCTGACACCTATAACCCCTAATCATAGGAGATAACCGCAGAACTTGGACTAAGGCCCGTAGGCGGGTATTGTTTATGCTTGACAAATATTCAAACAATTGTTTTAATCATATGTATGTTTTAAAATTGTCGTCAGCTATCGTTCAATGAAAGGAAACAGATTCATGGCGCAATCCCACACCAAGCGGGAGGCGAAATCCGACACCAAGCAACGGATCCTGGACTCCGCGGAGAAGCTCTTCGCCCGTGAGGGGTACCACAATACGTCGCTCCGTGCCATTACCGGCGCGGCGGGGGTTAATCTGGCAGCGGTGAATTATCACTTCGGGTCCAAGGAGGCGCTTTTAAAGAAGGTCTTTGAGCGCCGTCTTCTTCCCTTGAACCGATTGCGCCGGGAGAGACTTGAAGCCATACGGGAAACGGCCCGGAGGGAGAACCGAAGGCCTGGTGTGGAGGAAACCCTGCGGGCCTTTATTGAACCGGCCCTCTCTTTCCGGGAGTCCGGCCCGGGCATGGAGGATTTTATTATCCTGGTCGGACGGGCCCTGTCTGAACCGGGTGATACGGCACGCCGGACCTTTATCCGCCAGATGACGCCCACCTTCCTCCTGACTTTCGGAATCCTCCGCGAGGCGCTGCCGGACACACCTCCGGAGCATCTTTTCTGGAAGTTGCAGTTCACCATCGGGGTTTTCAGCCACGCAATGCGGATGTTTGGGAAATTCCGGCTCGTGCCGGAAGGAATCGATCCGGACGTGGAGGCATCGACACTCGGAAACATGATCCTGGCCTTTGTGACGGCAGGTATGAAGGCTGTGTAAGCGGGGGATAGGAAAGACCATGAAGATCACACGGTGGATTTTTCTTGCGATTTTCCTTTCAGTTTTTACGATACCGTCCGGGTGCTCCCTGCACCGGCCGCGGGCTGTCAGACCCCCTGGGCCTGTCCCGGACAATTATACGGGAAAGACCGTGCCGGGGGTTCCGATCGATCGATGGTGGGAGACCTTTCATGATCCGAAGCTCAACGCCCTGATGGAAGAGGTCTTTTCGAAGAACCTGGACCTGGAAGAGACCTACGCGCGGCTCGACCAGGAGGAGGCCTTATACCGGGCTGTCCGGGCTGATCGGCGGCCTTCCCTGGAGGCGAAGGGGGAGTGGACCCGGGAGGATACGCCGAGCTTCTTCGGAAACAACACCGGTGACAGCTACCGTCTCTCCCTGGCCGCCGGGTTTGAAGTCGATCTCTGGAGAAAACTGAAATCCCGGGAACGGGCGGCCCGCCTCGAAATGGCGGCATCCAGGGCGGATCTTTCGACACTCTACCTCACTCTTTCCGCACGGCTGGTTGACAACTACTATCTGGTCGCGGAACAACGTGCCCAGATCCGACTTGCGGACCGAACCATCGGTTCCTTCGCGGAGACCCTGGAGCAGGTCAGGCGGCGCTACCTTGCGGGATTGGTTTCCGCGCTGGATCTGTACCAGGCGCAGCAGAACCTGGCGGAGGCCCGGGCCCGGCGTCCTGTTTTCCAGTCCACCCTGTCTCAGGCTGAACACTCCCTCGCTGTCCTCCTGGGACGTTACCCCGGTCACGATCCGGCCGGAAACCTGTCCGGACTCCCGGAGACACCCGCGGTCTTTCCTGCGGGGCTTCCCGCGACGATTTTGGAGCGCCGCCCCGATATTAAGGCGGCCTTTCTGAGGGTGCGGGCAAGTGACGCCCGGATCGCCGCGGCCGTGGCCGACCGATTTCCTTCCTTCAACCTCCTGGCGAATTACGGGAAATCAAGCCTTGCCTTCAGCACCGGTGACCTGAAGGGTGTCTTCTGGAAAATTTTCGCGGACACGGCGTTCCCGATCCTGGACGGAAAGAGACGACAGTCGGAAGTCGAAAGAAGCCGCGCCGTATTCCGGGAGGAACTGGCCCAATACCAAAAGACGGTCCTTACCGCTTTTCAGGAGGTGGAGGACGCCCTGGCGCGGAATCACAGTACCGAAGATCGCATCCGGAGATTGCAAGAACGGGCCGATGCCACCGAGGCGGCCCTCCGCCTATCGAGGGATCGCTATCTTCAGGGACTTTCCGACTACCTGCCGGTCCTCACGGCGCAGACCCTTCATTTCAACGCCGAAAGCGACCTGCTCAGCGCCCGGCGCCAACTGATCTCCGACCGCGTGAGCCTGGCGCGTGCCCTGGGTGGAGACTGGATGGAATCGGAAATCGAGAAACATTTCGCCGCCGGTGGGGATTCGAGGGACAGGTCTCATGAGCTTTAAAACCAGACTATTCAAGATCGGACTTCCCATCCTGATTGTCATCGCGGGTTTCGCAATCATGCGGATCCTGGTAGTGACCCGCACACTCCCGAAGAAGACGGCAAGGTCCAGTCCCGGTGCCCTGGTCGAGGTCCTGTCGGTCGCAAAGGTGAACCATCCGGTGGAAGTCAGCGGAACAGGAACGGTCCAGGCGCGCCGTGAGGCCTCTATTACCCCTCAGGTAAGCGGCAGAGTGATCTGGATCGCGCCAAACTTCATTGCCGGAGGATTCTTCAGGACGGGGGACCTCCTTTTTCAGATCGAAAAAGTGGATTACCGGCTGGCAGTGGATCGCGCCCGGGCGGCCTTAGCCCAGGCCGAGCTGGAACTCGCCGAAGAAGAGAGCAAAGCACGGATCGCCCGGGAGGAATGGAAGAAGCTGGCCGGTGACAAAGAGAAAGATCCGGATCCCCTGGTCCTCCATGAACCGCAGCTCAGGAAGGCCCGGGCCGGCGTCGTCTCGGCGAGGGCCGCGCTGAGACGGGCCGAACTCGACCTGAAGCGGACCGCCCTCTTCGCTCCCTTCAACTGCCGGATTCGATCGGAAACGATCGGCGCCGGGCAATATGTCGGACCGGGAGCGCCTGTCGCCACCGTGGCCGGGACCGATACGGCCGAGATCGTGGTGCCGCTGCCCCTCGAAGAACTCCACTGGCTCAGCATTCCCCGGCGGGGATCAAAAAAGAGCGGTTCCCTTGCGACCGTGCGGCTTGTTCTCGGGAACCGCACCTACACTCGGCCGGGGAAAATAGTCCGTTCCCTGGGCGAAGTGGACCCCCTGGGGCGTATGACACGAGTCGTAGTGGATGTGGAAGATCCCTATCATCTGAAAACGAGAAGGCTGGACGGGGAGCCGGACCTGGAATCGGGGATGTTCGTCGAAGTCGTATTACACGGCGAGGTGCTCAAACAGGTCATACCGATCCCCAGACGCGCCCTCCGGCAGGAGAGTACCGTTTGGATCGCAGACGATTCAGACAGGCTGAGAATCCGGAAGGTTCAGATCCTGCGACGGGAGCGCGACACCCTCCTGATCGGAAAGGGACTTGCCAATGGTGACCGCCTGGTCCTGACCACGCTGCCCGGCGCTGCCGACAGCATGAAGCTGAGGCCGGTTTCAAAGGGGACGGGAAAATGAAGGGCGCGATCCGATGGATGGCCCACAATCACGTAGCCGCCAATCTCCTGATGCTCCTCCTGGTTGTCGGTGGATTGATCCGGGCCCGTTCGACCAAGCAGGAGATCTTTCCCGAGATCAGTCTGGACCAGATCCGGGTCTCCGTCGCCTATCCCGGGGCCGGACCCGAGGAAGTGGAGGAGGGGATCCTCCTGAAGATCGAAGATAACCTGACCGGTGTCGACGGGATCAAGGAAATCCGGTCGCAGGCTCGGGAAGGGGTCGGCACGGTGACGGCGGAACTGACGGCCGGAGAGAACGCGGATCGCGTACTGCAGGACATCCGGAGCGAGGTGGACCGGATCACCACCTTCCCCGAGGACGCGGAGGAGCCGGTCATCAGTAAACTCCTTAACCGCCGGGAGGTGATCTCCGTCGTGGTTTACGGGGATGTATCCGAACGGGCGCTGCGGGAGCAGATCGAGACGGTCCGGGAGGATCTTCTGGCCATGCCGGAGATTACCCAGGTCGATCTTGCCGGCGTGCGCCCCTACGAGATCGCGATCGAGATCAGTGAGAAGAACCTGCGCCGTTACAACCTGACCCTGGAGGACGTGGCCCGTCGGATACGGCGGGCATCCCTTGATCTTCCGGGAGGGACAATCAAGACCCGAAACGCCGATATTCTCCTTCGCACCAAGGAGAGGCGCTATACCGGCCCCGAATATTCCGACATCGTGCTTCTGACCCGACCTGACGGCACCCGCGTGACACTGGGAGAGATTGCGAAGGTCCGGGACACCTTCGAAGAGACCGACGAGTTCGCCCGTTTTGACGGGAAGCCCGCCATGATGCTCAAAATCTTCCGTGTGGGGAAGCAGACGCCGATCGGAATCTCCAACCGGGTCCGCGAGTATGTCCAAAACAAAAGACGGGTCCTTCCGGACTCGATCAAGATCACTACCTGGCACGACCGATCCGAACCGCTCCACAGCCGGATCAGGCTCCTGAAGAAAAACGCCATGCTGGGGCTTTTCCTGGTGATCCTGATCCTCGGACTCTTTCTGGAAATCCGCCTTGCCTTCTGGGTGATGCTCGGTGTCCCCGTTTCCTTCCTTGGAGCGATGCTGTTCCTGCCGACCCTTTCGGTCTCGATCAACATGATCTCCCTCTTCGCCTTCATCCTGGCCCTGGGGATCCTGGTGGATGACGCAATCGTTGTGGGAGAAAACATCTATGAACAGCGGCAGAAAGGGAAACCCTTTCTCCAGGCATCGGTGGATGGGGCACTCGAGGTCAGTGTGCCCGTCATCTTTTCGGTCCTGACCACGGTGGCGGCCTTTCTTCCGCTGATCTATGTGAGTGGAAGTCTGGGCAAATTCATCAAGGTCATCCCCCAGGTGGTGATTACTCTTCTTCTGGTCTCCCTCACGGAGTCTCTCTTTGTCCTCCCCTCCCACCTGACCATGGGCGGGGCCGCAAAGGCCCCGGCAGGCCTTCTCGGGCTGATCGACCGGATCCGCGCCGGTTTCGGAAGGAGGCTCAGCCGCTTCATCGCCGGTCCCTACACACGTTTCCTCGATCTCTGTCTGAGAAACCGCTACACCACCCTCGCCGTGGGCGCGGCCGTCCTTCTCATCAGTCTCGGTATCATCAAGGGGGGAATCATCCGGTTTCACTTCATGCCTGTAGTCGAAGGAAACGTGATCACCGCCTCCCTGAAGATGCCGCCCGGAACGCCGGTCCTGGAAACCGGGAGGGTGCAGCAATATATAGAACAGAAGGCCGGAGAAGTCGTGAGCGAGTACACCCGCGCGCACCCGAAGGAGAAGCCGATCCTGAGGGACATCTTTTCCGTGGTCGGGGGAACCCTGTCCGGAGGGGGACCGGGCGGTGACAGGAGCGAGACACGGGCCAACCTCTCTGACACGGCGCTGCTGCTCACTCCGAGCGAAGAGCGAGGGATCTCCGCGGAGGAGATCGCGAACCGCTGGCGCGCCATGGTCGGAGAGATCCCGGGGGTGGAGTCCATCACTTTCCGATCCAATATCGTTCACATGGGAGCCAACATCGACGTTCAACTGGCTCACAAGGACTTCCGGGTCCTGGCCGCAGCCTCCCGACGGCTCAAGAAGGCCCTTGCGGAATATCCCGGGGTCGGGGATATCTCCGACAACTACTCCAGAGGGAAAGAAGAGCTCAAGATCCGTATCAAACCGGAGGCGAGAACACTCGGAATCACCGAAGAAGAGCTCGGCCGACAGGTCCGGTCGGCCTTCTATGGTGCCGAGGCACTGCGGTTCCAACGCGGACGGAATGAAATCAAGGTCATGGTGCGCTATCCGGAAAAGGACCGCAGACACCTCCTTGATCTGGAATCGATGCGGATCCGGACACCTGGCGGGGGTGAAATTCCCCTGAATCGGGCGGCTGACGTGAAGGAAGGCCGCGGTTTTTCCGAGATCAACCGGACGGACCGGAAACGTGTGGTCGATGTCACCGCAACCGTCAACAGCCGGGTAGCCAACAGCGGGGAGATCCTGCTCGACCTGAAACGGACCCTCCTGAAAGAGCTACAGGAGGACTATCCCGGGCTCACCTTCAATCTGGAGGGGGAATCCAGGGAGCGCAGGGAATCCATGGGGAGCATGAAGGAGGGTTTCCTGCTGGCCCTGATCGCCATCTTCGCCCTCCTGGCCATCCCCTTCCGGAGTTACAGCCAGCCCCTCCTGATCATGGCCGCTATCCCCTTCGGTCTCGTGGGGGCGCTCCTGGGGCACCTGATCATGGGGTTCAACCTCAGCATCCTGAGCCTCTTCGGGATCGTGGCCCTCTCCGGTGTAGTCGTCAACGATTCCCTCCTCCTGATCGACACTATCAACCGGAACCGCCGGGGCGGCACGGAGATGAGACAGGCCATCATCAACGCGGGCGGGCGCCGCTTCCGCCCGATCATCCTGACCTCACTGACTACCTTCTTCGGTCTCACCCCGATGATCCTCGAAACGAGCGTCCAGGCCCAGTTTTTAATCCCCATGGCCATCAGCCTCGGCTTCGGCATCCTCTTCGCCACCGGGATCACCCTCCTGCTGATTCCTTCCCTGTATCTCGTCCTGGAGGATCTGAGGACGCTCGCCGGACTTCGGCCCGCCATTCACCGGCATGAGGAAGCGAGGACTTCCCTGGAGGAATAACGGACGCATAGGGGATACGGAAGACCCGGCAGTCATGTGGCGCCTGCCTTTTCATTTCCTTTTCTTCTTGAGGTAGTGTCACATTGGGAAAGGGGATCTTGGTATCCCCGGCCATTTCGATGCCTCTGAATCACCTTGCAGGATCAGAATAAACAGTCGAGCTCAATATTCCCTTGACTTTTCCGGCCGTTCTTTGTATTTTCAGTACACTTTTTTGGCCGATTTTATGGCGAATCCGAGCGAAATAAGGAAAGATACTGAAAAGAGAGGATTCATTCAATCAATAAGTCATAGAATATTTTAATCCCCGGTAGCTCAGTCGGTAGAGCAGGTGGCTGTTAACCACCCTGTCGCTGGT
>CAYZZU010000041.1:0-21270 GCA_964483105.1 uncultured Nitrospirota bacterium | reverse complement strand
ACACGATCTCGCCCTTTTCCCCTCTCCTTCTGCGATGCTTGGCCGCGTGACAGGGGGGGATGCTCCCCCTTTGGGGGAGTCGGGTTTGCCTATCCTGTCGATCCGGTTCATCCTGTCAAAAAGGTTGGGTTGTGGAGATCGCATCACCCCTCCCGGTCTTCGGTTTCACCTTCGAGGTGAGTCGTATACTCACTATAAACCTTTAAACCAAGAGGGTTTTTTGTTTCGGTTGAAACTCCTATCGCTCATTCAGGGCGGGAGTTCTGTGTTGACAAGCGTTTCCTGAAAAAGTATTCTTATCAAGTGGTTATCTTCAATGAGCAGGAGGGAAGGTTGAATATCCCGAATATGCTTTCTATCTTCAGGATTGTGTCGATCCCGGTTTTTGTGCTTTTGCTCTTACCGGCGAGACCGGACTCGGTTTGCCTGGGGGCGTTTCTGGTTTTCTCCGTGGCGTCGATCACCGATTTTCTGGATGGGTACATTGCCCGGAGTACCAATCAAATCACAAAGTTGGGAAAACTTCTGGACCCCATTGCCGACAAGATCCTGACTTCCGCGGCCCTCGTGTTTCTGGTGCAGCTGCATCGTGTCCCGGCGTGGATTGTCGTTGTCATTGTCGCCCGGGAGTTCGCCGTAACCGGGATTCGTGCCATGGCTTCGGCGGATGGGTTGGTGATCCCGGCGGATCGGATGGGGAAATACAAGATGGGCGCCCAGATCACCGCGATCCTGATGCTGTTGCTCGACAATCGATTCTGGGTTTTCGACTGGCATTTCCTGGGCACGGTCGCGGTCTGGCTGGCCATGATCCTGTCCTTGATTTCCGCCGCTCAATACACAATCCGTTTCATAAGGATGATGGATCTGTCATGATTTCTTCACCGCTACCGGGTGCGCTCGGCTCTGTGTTGATTTCCTATCTGCTCGGTTCGGTCTCCTTCGGGATCCTGATTTCGAAGAGAAGGGGAATCAACCTGCGTGAACGCGGTAGCGGGAATACCGGAAGTACCAATGTCTTCCGGGTGATCGGGAAGCGGGAGGGCGCAATGACCCTGGCCGGGGACGTCCTGAAGGGGACCCTGGCCGTACTGATTGCGCGTCTCATGACAAACGACCCTGTCTGGCTCGCTCTTTCCGCTCTGGCGGCGATTGTGGGGCACAATTTCCCTGTTTTCCATCGGTTCAGGGGGGGGAAAGGTGTAGCCACCACCTTCGGTGTGCTTTTCGTGTACATGCCATGGATCGGCCTGATTCTTGTCCTGATCTGGGGAGTCGGTGTTGCTTTGACACGAATTTCTTCAGTGGGAGCGCTCTGCGTTTCGTTGACGCTTCCCGTGCTGGCCTACTGGTTGGGCCGGGGGCGTATCGAGTTCCTGTTCTCATTGGTTGTTGCGCTGATGATGATTGTCCGCCACAGGGAGAACATTCAGCGTCTTCTCCACCGAAAGGAGTTGCAGTGCTGAATCTTTGGTTTCGCCATTCCCCCACGGTTCGGAGTTCTTTCTCAAACGTTTCCATGCTGCTGAATCCTCTTGCTTCCCGTGAAGTCTCCACACGGAACGGTGTTCTTTTCCCCGTCTCCGTACCCTTTCGGGAAGTGACGATACGGATCCTCCCCAGTCTGGTCTTTTGGACCTGTCTGTTATATGGAATGTTCGTCTTTTCTTCCCGGGGGGAGGCCTACGAATGGATCGATGTGGTGCAGGATACCTCTCCTCTCCGAATTTCAACGGAGATTCTGAAACATTCTCAGACAGATTTTCCGGAAGGGGGAAAGACGTCTTTTTACAGCGGAATGGAGAAAAACTGGTTCCTCCGGAAGCGATACATCGCGATCGGAGACCGGCATGTTGCCGACGGGCTGCTGTCCGGGCTTCAGGAACGGATGATCGACCTGGGTGTGTTCCGTCTACGATCCTATGCCGCATCCCTCCTCCGGGAAGCCTCGTATCTTGCGGAAGGGGGGGAATACGATCAGGCCATTGTGTTGTCGAAGAAGGCGGAACAATTCGCTCCATCCATTCCCGAGACCCATGAGCGGTTGGCCCGGATCTACTGGATGCGGGATAAACGGGATCTACTGGATGTGGGGCTGGAATGGTTCCAGGCGTTGAAAACGACGATCCTGAAGTTTGAATATGCCTCGGTCCTTTTTCTCAACCTGGTGCTTCTGCTTCTGGTCGCGACCACGGTTTTTTTCGGCCTGTTCTATCTGATCCAGATGGTGCGCTATTCGAGGGTCCTGTTGCACGATCTTGAAGAGCTGTTCCGGGGGCGGGTGGGCAAGCCCGGACTGATACTGTTGTTGGGATTTCTTCTGTTGCTGCCCGTGTTGATGGGACGTGGTCCCTACGTTGTGTGTGTGGTATGGCTGTTTCTGTTCTGGAATTATGCGAACAGGAAGGAGAAAATCCTGCACGTCCTCTTTCTGCTGTTTACCGCTGTGGCTCCTCTTTGGCTTGGAGTCGTCCGGCAGGGAAATGAGGTGCTGAACGGAGAGCGGTTCCAGGCTGTATTCCAACACAGAGACGGGATTTCGGATGACGCGTGTGTTGCCGGGCTCCTCCGGTTGGCGCGGGTAAACCCGAAGGATGATGCGGTATTTTTCATGCTTGGGACGGCCTTCAAAAAAAGAGGGGAATATGAAAAGGCGCGGGCGGCATTGGAGAGGGCCATTGCCATGGATCCCAGTCACGCGGATTATTACAACAATCTCGGAAACACCCTGTATGCGGAGAAGGAATTCAAGCGGGCCGTCCGGATGTACGAAAAGGCGATTGCACTGGATCCCGATTCGGCCGCCGGTTACTTCAATCTCAGCGCCGTGCACCGGGAGCTGTTTCTGCTCAAGAAAAGTGATCAGGAGTATTACAAGGCTCATCAACTGGATCCGGAACGGGTTTCCCATTACGTCACGATTCTCGGCCCGAACTATAACCGGATGGTGATCGACGAGTCCTTCTCCGACTCATGGCTTTGGAGGACCTTCCTGCACGCGCTCGTTCCGCTGCCTCTTTGGGGGGGGGCGGGAAACGGAGTCTCCCGGACGGAGGAGATGCTGTGGGTGAGGTCGCTGGTTTTTCTGTTGCTTCTGTTTCCTCTGCATTACGGCCATCGATTTTTGGGGCTGGCCCGGCAGTGTGAGAAGTGTGGTTCCATCTTC
This sequence comes from uncultured Nitrospirota bacterium, assembly GCA_964483105.1. Classification (GTDB taxonomy): domain Bacteria; phylum CG2-30-53-67; class CG2-30-53-67; order CG2-30-53-67; family CG2-30-53-67; genus CAYZZU01. The sequence continues at coordinate 18,104 of CAYZZU010000041.1, read as the reverse complement.
TGCCGAAGATGCCAGAGGATTATGAGAAAATCCAGGGTTTGCTCTCAATGCGTTTATGTTTTCGAGGATCAGCCGGGGATTGGGGTCAAGCAGCGGACCCGGAAGATTATCGAGATCCGGAGACACAGAGATGTGCTGTTGGAGACGGGGCGGTTGCTGGGTATTCTGCTTCCGGGAGGCGGCTATCTTTATTTCGGGCGGATGGTGTCGGGATTTCTCATGCTCTTCGTTTTTGTCAGTGGAACGGTTTACGCCTTTTTCGGAGAGATTCTTTCCCGCTTTCCGATGGCCGATCAGGCCGGTACGGGAAGCGGACGGCTTCCAGGGCTTGTGGTGGCGGTCCTCTTTTATGGACTGTCCATTCTGCATGTCTACCGGTTTCGGAGATAGTTTCGGAGAGGAGATTCCATGGCGCTTGAGGGCGGGATCAGGGACTTCGGGATCACTGAGATTCTGCAGCTCATCGGTATGCAGAACAAGACGGGCATTCTGACGCTGAACTCTCCGGATGACACGGTCACCGTGACTTTTGACAACGGGGCGGTCGTTGCGGCGGAATCCTACCGGAAGGGAACGGAGGAAATCCTGGGGCAGCTTCTGGTCGCGGCGGAAGTGCTCAGCAGGGAGGACCTGGAGCGGGCCCTGCAAATCCAGAAAGAGACCGGTCAGAAGTTGGGTCACATCCTGGTTCAGGAAGGGATGGCTGAACCGAAGGTCGTCACTTCCATGATACAGCTTCAGGTGCGGGAAACGGTGTACAGGATCTTCGAATGGGAGGAGGGGACCTACCGCTTTGATCAGGTCCCGGTGTTTTACGACCGGGCGAACATGATGCCCCTCCAGTGTGAGCAGATTCTCATGGATGCCATGCGGATTCTCGACGAATGGCCCATGGTCCGTAAAGTGATTTCGACCTTTGACCTTGTTTTCAGAAAAGTGGACGAGAAACGAAGGATCTCGGTTTCAGGGGAGGATCTGGATCGGGCGGTGGACCGCATGTTCGAGGAGGGGAGGGAGGAATCCTCGTTGGTGGCGACGGATCAGGCCTTGCAAAAAGACTTTCCCTTGAGTCTCCTGGAGGAGAGGATCTATCGACTGGTCGATGGGGAACGGGATGTCCGGAAGTTGATTCATATGGGCCGGGTCGGCAGATTCGAGACTTGTAAGGCGCTCTACAGTCTTGTGAGCGCGGGGTTGATTCTACCGGTTGAAGGAGAAGAAAACTACGCCGCCGATGCCGAAGTGAGCAGCGGTGGGTGGCGATCCATGAAGATCCTGAAAAAACTGGTCGCCTATTCCGTCATGTTTTTACTGATGTTTGTTCTGCTGTTTTCCCTGCACCGCTCGAAAGGTGGAGTATTCGGCGTCCTGACCGGATGGTCCGGTCGTTTGAAACCGATCAAGACCCTCCACGCGGTTCAGGGCCTTCACCATCTCCAGTTTGCGTGCCGCGTCTATTTCCTGGAGACGGAATCTCCACCGGCCGGGGTCCAGCCCTTGCTCCATCGTGGGATTCTGGATCCGTTGGATGCCCTGGATCCCTGGGGGCATCCCTTTGGTCTGGCCCTGGGGAAGCGGGATATCCGCATATTCAGCGCCGGCGCGGATGGACGGGTCGACACGCCGGACGACCTGGTGGAATACCTGTCATTACGGGGGGAGAAAATAAAGTGAATTCCCGGATGATGCTGGAACATCTGGAGGATTTGGCCTCGAAGATGGACATCAAGGTTCGTTATGAACAGTGCAGAAGCCGCGGCGGTTTTTGCCGTGTCGATCGGAATCGGATGATCATTGTCCGCAAGACCCTGACCCTCCCCGAGAAAGTGGAGGTTATCGCCGGGGCGTTGTGCCGGATGCCCTTCGAGAAGGTCTACACCCTTCCGGAGGTCAGAAAACTGCTGGAGGAAACTGCCGAAAAAGACCTGAAGCGGAGCAAAGACCTGGAGTGAACAGTCGATGTTCCAGGGAACCTACCCGGAGGTTATCCGGGTTTTCTCTCCCTTCTTTTGAATGATTCGGAGAAGAGGGTTGTGTTATCGGCAAATTTGAGGGCATCCTCAAGGCGGATTTTACCGTCCAGAACATGCCGGGCCAGACAGGTGTCAATGGATTCGAAGTGTTCTGTATCGTTTCCCATCTGGCTCCGGATGAGGTGGGTTTTCCGGTTCCGGATCAGGTTTCTGACACGGGCGGTGTTGGTCAGTTTTTCATAGGCCAGGATTCTTCCCTTTCCCTCTTGTGCTGGGACGAGGCGCTGGGAAAAAATCAGAAGGAGTGACTCCGCTAACTGGGCCCGGACCTGATTCTGCTGTTCCCCGGGGAAAACGTTTACAAGACGGTCAATGGTGCTCGTGGTGTTCAAGGTATGAAGGCTTCCCAGGACGAGATGGCCGGTTTCGGCGGCGCTCAGAGCGATGGAAATGCTTTCAAAATCCCGTAACTCTCCGATCACGATCACGTCGGGACTCTGCCGATAGATCTCTTTCAACCCTTCTGCGAAGGATTCCGTGTCGGTGCCGACTTCCCGCTGGTTGACGTTGCTGTTTTTGTGTTGGAAGAGAAACTCGATCGGGTCTTCAATGGTAATAATATTGGATCGGGAGCGTGTGTTGATGACTTCGATCATGGCGGCTATGGTCGTTGATTTTCCATGTCCGGACGGACCGGTAATCAGGATCAGTCCCTGGGGCCGTAGCGCGTAGTCCTGGATCCAATCGGGGAGTCCCAGTTCCCGGGTGGAGGGGATCCGCTCCATGAGATTCCGCGCCGCCAGGGAAAAGGAGTTTCTCTGCTTGTAAATATTCACGCGGAAACGCCCTGTGCCCAGAAGGGAATAGGCGAACTCGAGATGGCCCTGTTCCCCCAGTTTTTTTTGCTGCTCCGGATTCAGGAGGGATACGATCAGTTCTTCCACCTGTCCAGGAGTCAGAGAGGGGGCCTTCAAACGGATGACCTGGTTGTCGATCTTTATACTGGGTGCCACCCCCGCCGTGATCAGGAGATCCGTGGCTTTTTTCTCGATGGTGGTCCTGAGGAGTTCCTGCATGTCGGGTTTTCGGCTCCGGGATGTGCGTTTTCGGGATACCTGCGAATAGGTTTGAATGCCGTATCCGGCCCGTTCGAAATACTCAATGGCGTTTAGGATGTCCGCCTCTGATGCCAGGACCCCCCGGATGGAACGATTCAGTGTGTACTCCAGGTCATACTGGATTTTGATGTCCGTAGGGTCCGCCATGGCTACGACCAGCGTGTTTCCTTCCAGTGCGATCGGCAGGACGTGATGAAGCTTGACCTTTTCGAAAGGAAGGAGTTTCTGAAGTTGAGGTGTAATCTCATGCCCGGTCAGGTTGAAGCTTTGAATGCCGAGTTTTTCGCTCAGGACGCTTAAAAGTGTTTCTTCTTCCAGATATCCTAAAAGAACCAGATTGGTTCCCAGGAATCCTCCCTGCTGGTATTGTCGTTTCAGGGCTTCCTTGAGTTGATCATCGGTGATGAATTGATTCCGGATCAGGATTTCCCCGAGTTTCTTGCTGGTAACGGTCTTGACGCCGGCCATGATTCCTCCCTCTGAGGAGTGTTCCGAATACCACGGGGATTCGACAAAGGTTTCCACGCGGAAAGTCTCTTCTTCATAGTATAACAGGGAGCGGACCGTTCGACAATAAACAATGCTACTCGTAACGGATCGCATCGACCGGGTCCAGTTTGGAGGCCTTGTAGGAGGGATACAGGGTGGACAGAAGACTGATCAGGCAGGAAATGGTGACGACCAGGATCACATCGAGTGGTTCGACACGGGACGGTAGCTTGTCGATGTAGTACACCGAACTGTCAATGATCTTGAAGTGGAATAGATTTTCAAAGAACCCGACGATGGATTCCAGGTTCAGGGCCACGGACAGCCCCAGGAGGCAGCCGGTCACGGTTCCCACGACGCCGATGACGACGCCTTCCACCATGAAAATCCGCATGATACTTTTTCTCGTTGCGCCCATGGACTTCAGAATGGCGATCTCCTTGCCCTTTTCCATGACCACCATGGTCAGTGTGCTGATAATATTCAGCGCGCCAACGAGGACGATGAGGGAAAGAATGATGAACATGGTGATCTTTTCCAGGCGCAGGGCTGAGAAGAGATTGCGGTTCATCTGCATCCAGTCCCGTGCCCAGAAACCGGGACCGAGAACCTTCTGGATCGCAGACCGCACCCTGCCCGCGGCATAAATGTTATCGATCTTGACCTCGATGCCGGTTACACGATCCTTGAGGTCGAAGAAACGCTGTGCTTCCTTCAGAGAAATGTAGGCCAGCCCCGTGTCATATTCGTAAAGGCCGGCGTCAAAGATTCCCACGACGTGAAACCGCGTCATCTTCGGGATCATACCCAGGGGGGTGATTCTGCCGATGGGGGATACGACGTTCACGGGATCTCCCATGGAGACGCCCAGCATTCCCGCGAGTTCCTTCCCGATCACGATCCCGTGATTCGCCTGTCCATCCGGGGTGGGTCCGGGTGAGGAGAGGTCTTTCAGGTCCCCCTCGATCATGTTCCGTGTGATATCCGTCACCTTGCCTTCCTGTTCCGGGAGGATCCCCCGAAGGACCACGCCGGCGACATTGTCACGGGTGGTCAGCATCACCTGACTGAAGATGAAGGGAGTGGCGGAGAGGACATGATCGTTCCGTTGAATCTTCCTGACGATTTCCGGGTAGGCCTCCATACCCCGTTTGTCGAGGGACAGAACGACCACATGGGAGTTGGTCCCTAAAATCTTGGCCTTTAAATCTTCCTCGAAGCCGCTCATGACGGCTAATACAATGATCAGGGCCATGACGCCCATGGTAACGCCGATCATGGAGATCAGGCTGATCAGCGAAATAAAGGCGTTTTTCCGTTTGGATTTCAGGTGCCGGAGTCCGATGAAGAGCTCGTAGTGAAACATTCAGATCCTCAATTCCGGGTGAATTCCGGATATACGTCGCCGGGGCATGACTCCAAACCTTCCTCTTCGGGAATCAGCGTGCCGTGCGGGAATTGGTGCGTCCCCGGAGGGATCATGACCCCTCCGGTCTCATTTGCGGGAAGAGGATCACATCACGGATGGATTCATTGCCGGTTAAGAGCATGACCAACCGGTCGATTCCGATTCCTTCTCCCGCCGCCGGCGGCATTCCGTATTCCAGGGCTCGAAGGTAATCGTAGTCCATATACATTGCTTCTTCGTCACCGCTCTTACGTTCCTCAACCTGCTGTTCGAACCGGCTTCGCTGATCCTCGGGATCATTGAGCTCGGAGAAGGCGTTGGCGATCTCCTTTCCCGCGATGAACAGTTCAAATCGTTCCACCAGGGTGGGATCGTCCGGTTTCCGTTTGGAAAGCGGCGAGAGTTCGGTTGGATAATCAATCACAAAGGTCGGCTGCGTGAGGGTGGGTTCCACGAGCGCTTCGAAGAACTTGTCGAGAAGTTTCGGTCGGGAGGTTTTGTCCTGTACCGGAATTCCGAGATTTTCCGCCGCTTCCCGGATTGCCCGTGGTTCCTGCAATTCTTCCAGACGGTAGCCTTTTTCATTGAGGGCCGTCTTGAGGGCGGAAAGATATGGGATTTTGGGATAAGGAGGAGTCATATCGATCGTTGATCCCTTGAATTCAAGAGTCAGGGATCCGGTCGCGGTCCGGGTGGTTTCACTCAGCAGTTCTTCGGTCAGGGCGATCAGGTCGGTATAGTCGGCATAGGCCATGTAAAATTCCATCATGGTGAATTCCGGATTGTGCTGGAGATCCATTCCTTCGTTCCGAAAGGTGCGGTTCAGTTCATAGACCCGTTCGAATCCTCCGACAAGAAGCCTTTTCAGGTAAAGCTCCGGAGCGATTCTGAGAAAGAGGTCCGTTCCGAGGGCGTTGTGGTGGGTCCGGAAGGGACGGGCGGTTGCCCCACCCGGAATCGGGTGCATCATGGGGGTTTCCACCTCCAGGAATCCATGGCGATGCATGAAATCACGAAGCGATCCGATAATCCGGCTCCTCTGGACGAATGTGTTCTTGACTTCGGGATTGACAATCAGATCCAGGTATCGTTGCCGGTATCTGAGTTCCTTGTCCCGAAGGCCGTGCCATTTTTCCGGTAGGGGACGGACGGATTTGGTCAACAGATTCAGGCTTCGGATCTCGATGGTGAGTTCGCCGGTCCTTGTAAAAAAAAGGACTCCCCGGACGCCCAGGAAATCACCGATATCCACCCGGCGGAAAAGCTGGAAGTCTTCCGGAGTCAGGACATTCCTGGCGGCGAAGATCTGGATCTTCCCGCTGCCGTCCTGAAGGTGGGCGAAGGCGGCCTTGCCGAACCTTCTCAGGGAGATGATCCGTCCGGCAACACAAACCTCCGGCCGTAATTCAGTGAGCGCATCCGGGGTGGATGCATCATATTTTTCATGGATTTGAAATGCGGTCTGCTCGGGATGATAACGGTGGGCGTATAGCTCAATTCCCTCGCGCTTCATTTCGTGGATCTTCTTTTTCCGTTGTTGTATCAGTTCATTTTCGTCCGGTTTCATGACCCCATTCCTGTTTTTGTCCTTACCATTACGATGAGCCGGCTCCCGTTACTCTGAAAAACAGTCCTCATACCGGATTGTCTCACGTGGGATGACAATATAGAAAAGTTTCTCTGGTTCGTCAAGATGAACAGACGCAGGAACCGGTCAGACCGTAGACTGATGCAGGAGATAGGCCTTGATGAAGAGGTCGATCTCACCGTTCAGAACGGATTCCACATTCCCCGTTTCGACTTGGGTACGGTTGTCCTTGACCAGCTGATAGGGTTGGAGCACATAGGACCGTATCTGGCTGCCCCATCCGATTTCTTTTTTCTCTCCGAACATCTTCTCCATCTTTTCTTTCTGTTTCTTCCGTTCATGTTCGTAGAGCCGTGCCTTCAAGACCTTCATGGCGGAAGCCTTGTTCTTGTGCTGGGAGCGGTCATTCTGGCACTGGACCACAATCCCCGTGGGGAGATGGGTGATCCGTACCGCTGAATCGGTTACGTTCACATGCTGACCACCCGCGCCGCTTGACCGGTAGGTGTCGATGCGGAGATCTTCATCCCGGATCGGGACCTCGATCTCCTCATCCAGTTCGGGATAAACGAAGACCGAAGCGAAAGAGGTGTGCCTCCGCTTTCCCGCGTCGAAGGGGGAGATACGCACGAGTCTGTGGACGCCGTCTTCCGCCTTGAGCAAACCGAAAGCGTACTCTCCCTCCACGGTGAAGGTGACGTTCTTGATCCCCGCTTCCTCTCCGACCGTGAGATCAAGCACCGTGACCCGGAACTCCCTGCGTTCGGCCCATCGCTGATACATGCGGAAGAGCATCTGCGCCCAGTCCTGGGATTCCGTACCGCCCGCGCCGGGATGAATGTTCACGATTGCGGAATGAACGTCGAGTTCCTGGCTCATCATGGACTCAAGTTCCAGCCGGCTCAGGTCTTTCCGGAGCTGTTCCAGATTCTGCCGGATCTCAGGAATGAGGGTTTCATCATTTTCCTCGGACGCCAATTCAATCAAGGCTTCCGTATCGCCGGAACGACTCTTGATCCGGTCCCATTGTTCAATTGGATTCAGTATGGAGGCGCGTTCTTGCAGGATCTTCCCGGATGTCTTCGGATTGTTCCAGAAGGCGGGATCTTCCATCTGTTTTTCGAGCTCTTCCAGGCGTTCTTTTTTTCTGGAGAAGTCAAAGATGACTCCGCAGAAGTTGGAGGGTTTCCTGGATCTCCCTGATTTCCTTTTTCGCTTCTTCCATGGTTTGTATTCCTCCGGATCTCAAAAAAACGAGGTTTATCTTTCCCTAATTCTGAAGATCCTCCGTTTCATATCATACAGAACAGGTTTTTGCAACCTCTTTAGCCGCCCGAATCCAGCGATAGAGCATGTTCAGATCGTTTGGTTGATGTTAGGCCGCGTGACAGGGGGGGCTCCCTCTGCGGAGGAGTCGGGTTTACATATCCTGTCGATCCGGTTCATCCTGTCAAAAAGGTTGGGTTATGGAGATCGCATCACCCCTCCCGGTTTTCGATTTCGCCTTACAGGTGAGTCGCATACTCACTATAACCCTATAAACCAAGAGGGTTTTTTTGTTTCGGTTGAAACTCCTATCCCTCATTTAGGGAGCCGTTCCGTCTCCATTTACGCCGTTCGGATGGGAATGGAAATTTCCGCTCCATATGTGAAATTGCTTGAAATTGTTGACAAAATAATTTAGACTGTGTAAAAATCATAGCGCCGCTGGGGAAGGAGGTTCCATGAAGATCACGGACCACGACAAAGCCAGACGCCTGGCACGGACCATCCTGTCGGATATTGCCTTGTACAATCAATCCAAGGTCGAAAAGGGGATCAAAAACGACAATCTGTTTGAGCTTCTGGACTCGGATCTCCAGAAGGGCCTTGAGCTCTACCAGAGTCGTGTCTCTCCGGAAATCAGCGAGCATACAAACTATTTTAACCAGGCCGTCGTGGATGTTCTGGTTAAAAACGGGGGGAAAATCCAGTCCGAAATCTGGTGAAACCCGCATCCGTTTCCGTCCTGGGGGGAGGCAGGGGAGTCGTTTCATCAGTGGGTTGCAGCAACGCGTCATCCTGCTCTTTTTCGTTCATTCCAGTCTCTTACAGATGAGGTGAGCTATGGCAAAGAAAGATCCATCTTCCGTGCGGAATCTGGCTGTGATCGGGCATGGTGGCGCCGGCAAGACCTCCCTATGCGAGGCCATGCTCTACAACGCCCATGTGACCACCCGTTTGAACCGGGTCGATGAGGGAAACTCCATCCTGGATTTCTCTCCGGAGGAGATTGAACGCAAGATCTCTATTTCATCTTCCATGGCGCGCATCCCTTGGGACGGGAAAGACCTGTATATCCTGGATACCCCCGGATACACCAATTTCCTTGCCGATACGCGGGGGGTGCTCCAGGCGGTGGACGGGGTTCTGGTCCTGGTCAGCGCCATATCCGGAGTCAAGGTGGAGACGGAAAAGGTGTGGAGTTACGCCCTGGAATACAATCTTCCCAGGGTCATTTTCGTGAACAAGATGGGACGGGACCGGTCTGACTTTTCCAGAGCCCTGGATGATATTGAAAAAACGCTCCATGTGCGGCCGCTGATCCTGCAACTCCCGATCGGGCGGGAGACCGCCTTTCAAGGGGTGTTCGACCTGCTGAATATGCAGTCCTGCCTATATGCCGAGGATGGATCCGGGAAGTTTACCGTTTCAAAGGAACTCCCCGGGGAATTGGCGGGAGAGGTGGAAAACTACCGGGAGAAACTGGTGGAAACAGCCGTCGAATCAGACGATCAACTCCTGGAACGCTATCTGGATGGAGGAGAGGTCTCTACCGGAGAGATCCTGAACGCGATCTCCAGGGGGACCGTGAATGGTGATTTCGTTCCGATTTTCTGCGGTTCCGGTCTGAGAAACATCGGGGTCCACCAGTTGATGGACGGGTTGGCTTCTTTTCTTCCGTCACCGGTGGATCTGGCCGGGCCACGTCCCATCCGGGGGGTTGACCCCAAGTCCGGGGAAGAGGTCATCCGGCAACCCTCTCCGGATGAGCCTTTCTCCGCTCAGGTATTCAAGACCATCGTGGATCCCTTTACCGGGAAACTTTCCCTCTTCAGAGTCTATTCCGGGGTTTTGCATTCCGATTCCACGATCTTCAATTCCGGGAGAGGGGAGAAGGAACGGATCGGAAACCTGTTCTGCCTGAATGGAAAGGAGCAGAAGCAGGTGGAGGAGGTCTGCGCGGGTGAGATCGCGGCGGTGGCCAAGTTGAAGAACACGCAGACGGGTGACACTCTATGTGATGAAAAGAATCCGATTCAGTTTGAGCCTCTTTTCTTTCCGGAGCCGGTGATGTCCTACGCGCTGGAGCCGAAGACCAAAGGCGATGAGGACAAACTGGGCAACGCCCTGCACCGCCTCTGTGAGGAGGAGCCTACCCTGCGATTACAGCGCCATGAAGAAACCCTGGATCTGATTGTTTCCGTGATGGGGGCGGTTCATATGGAGGTGCTTCTCTCTGAGTTGAAACGAAAATTCGGTGTGGAAGTTAACGTCAAGGAGCCGAAGATTCCCTATAAGGAGACGATCCGGAAGAAGGTACAGGTCCAGGGGAAGTACAAGAAACAGTCCGGCGGACATGGACAGTACGGAGATGTGTGGATCCGTTTCGAGCCTCTCCCCAGGGGGAGCGGTTTCCAGTTTGATGAGGAGATTGTCGGCGGAGTGGTCCCCAAACAGTATATTCCCGCAGTGGAAAAAGGTTTGATTGAGGCGATCCGGAAGGGTCCGCTGGCCGGATTTCCCATGGTGGACCTGAAGGCCACTCTGTACGACGGGTCCTACCATGAAGTCGATTCCTCCGAGATGGCCTTCAAGGTTGCTGCCTCACTCGCCTTGAAAAAAGGGTGTCTGGATGCCGATCCGGTCATTTTAGAGCCGATCATGAAGATTCAGGTCATGATCCCCGATGATTTCATCGGTGGAGTCATGAGTGATCTGAATTCGAAGCGAGGAAGGGTGCTGGGAGTGGATTCGAAAGGGAACACGCAGATCATCACGGCGGAGGTGCCCATGTCGGAGACCCTGATGTACGCCCCCACACTCCGTTCCATTACGGGTGGAAGAGGCTTCTTTGAAATGGAGTTTGACCATTACGCGGAACTGCCCGCTCATCTGAGCGCGAAAGTGATCGCCGAAGCAGGGAAGGGGAAGGATGAGGGAGATGAGTGAGGGGGCGCGGCTTTCCGGAGAGATGCCTAAGTATTGATATAAAATGAATAATCTTGACTTTGGAGCGGATTTCGTAGTATCGTTTGGATAGAGAGGGAAATTTCAGAACCGATCAGTATCAGGGGAGACCGGGGAATGACCAAAGCGGATATTGTGGAAGAGGTATACAGCAGAGTCGGATTCTCAAAGAAGGAGTCCTCCGAGGTAGTGGAAACGGTCCTGGAGACCATCAAGAGGACGCTGGAGCGAGGAGAAATCGTCAAGATAGCCGGATTCGGCAATTTTGTGGTCAGGACGAAGGGGTCCCGGAAGGGGCGCAATCCGAAGACCGGTCAGGAGATTGAGATCACCCCCCGTAAGGTCGTCACTTTTAAGCCGAGCCAGGTCTTCAAGGAACATGTGTTAAGGACAACCCCCTCCACCGGTTCCGCGCCGGGGCAGGATTTGTTGTAACCATCCGGCTATGAACGATCCGGATTCGTCGGTCAGCGGGGAGATGACTTGAAAACCTTCCGATGAACGCCGGCTGAGCCAGATTGGATAACAGATGCCGAAGATTCCCAACAAGTTTTTTTTCCGTATCGGTGAAGTCAGCAAACTCACCGGAGTGGAACCCCATGTACTCCGATACTGGGAGACGGAGTTCAAGACATTAAGACCCAGGAAGAACAAGGCGGGTCAGCGTGTCTACAAGAAAAAGGATGTTCTCCGGATCCTGAACATCAAGGAACTGCTGTACCATCAGAAATATACAATCGCCGGCGCGAAAAAGCGGATTGAAGCCGATCAGGACAGGGCCGAGCTGACGGAGTCCGTTCCCCGCGTTCAAGATACCCTCCGTGAAGTGCAAAAAGAACTCCGGGAGGTCCTGGAAATCCTGAAGGAACCTGAAACCCATCAGGCGATTTAGACGGTTTCTTAAGCATCTGTCATCATTTCTTCTTGTAGCCGAACTGCCGTAGGAGTCGGTAGCGGTACTCTTTGTCTTTTTCTTTTTCCACTCCCTTCGGCGCAAAACCATCGATGACCCCCATGACACCTCTCCCCTGGTCCGTCTCGGCGATAATGACTTCCACCGGGTTTGCCGTGGCACAATAGATCCGGCAGACCTCCGGGCAGTTCTTGACAGCATTTAAGACATGGATCGGGAAAATATCTTTCATCATGATAATAAAGGTATGTCCGGCGGCAACATGGTTCATGTTTTCAATTGCGGCGTTGATCAACTCTTCGTCGTTGCCGTCGCTTCGGATCAGACAGACGCCGGAGGCTTCGCAAAAGGCGAGCCCGAACCGGGATGACGGCACCTGACTGACCATGATTTCATAGAGATCCTCAACGGTCTTGATGAAATGCGTCTGGCCGAAAATGATGTTGCTTTCCTCCGGGAGATTCAGTTTTACCGTCGTAATGTTCATCCGATTTCTCCTTTCTGTTGACAGGAAGCTTCAGGGGCCCTGGCCCTGGAACTCCTTCCGAATCAGTTCCATTTCCTCTTCTTTGGTCCGGACTTTTCTGTCCAACCGCGCCTCCAGCAGGCGATTCAGGATTTTCCGGTAAATGGGACCGGGTTTGAAACCAAGCGAACTGATTTCCGATCCGGTGGTCTCGGGTTTGACGGACATGAAGCGTGTCAGATAGTTTGAGAAGCGTTTCTTGGCGATCCGGGAAGGAGTCGCGGACATCATCAGCAGAATGGTTTCCATGGGTACTTTGACAAGCGTTCTGTAGATTTCGCTGGCGGCAATTTTTTGCTCATGCTGGAATCGATTGAGGATCCTTCTGAAGGAGTCGGTTCCGATCAGGTACTTTCCGCAAAGATCCTTTCCCAGATCCAGTGTATTGGCGACCTGTCGGATCTCGTCTTCCTTCAGTGGAAGCAGGAGGCCTGCCAGGTAGATCAGGTGGGATTCGATCCGGATTTCCAGAAAGAGGAGATTGAACCATGCCAGAACATTCTTGATGGATGCGAAAAGTTCCCGTGTTTCAGGTTTGATCTTGAGATTCGGATGGATAAACTGGAGGAGGTCGAATGCCTGCATTCGTTGTACCGATGGAAAGGGATCCTCCTCCTGAAAGAGAGATTCCAGTTCGATCCGGAGGCGTTTCCCGGAGAGTTTTTCAAAGAGATTCATCCGCACCGCGCTTTTGATCAGGTTCGATGTGTGCCGGCCGATGCTGAAATGGAAACGATTCTCAAACCGGATGGCGCGGAAGGCACGCGTGGGATCTTCGACGAAACTCAGATTGTGGAGCACCCGGATCGCCCGATCCTTCAGGTCCCGTTGCCCTCCGAAATAGTCGATCAGACGTCCGAACTCGGCCGGATTCAACTGGATAATCAAAGTGTTGATCGTGAAGTCTCTCCGGTACAGGTCCTTCTTGACCGAGCTGATTTCCACTGTCGGCAGGGCCGCCGGATATTCGTAGAATTCGGTTCGTGCCGTTGCAAAGTCCACCCTGAATCCGTCCGGGAGAATGACCACGGCGGTTCCGAACCTGGGGTGAGACTTGATCCTTCCCCGGTAGCGTTCCGAGAAGGCGGAGGCCAGTTTTATGCCGTCGCCCCGGACCACAATATCGAGATCGAGATTCTCGATCCCCAGAAGGAGGTCCCGTACGAATCCTCCCACCACGTAGGCGGCGTATCCCATGGAATCGGCTTCTTTCCCGATTGTACGCAGCATTCTGACGACGTGGGAGGGGATACGATCCTCCAGGACCTTGCGAAGATTTTTGCTGAAAAGATATTCATCTTCTTCCAGACGTTCCTGGAGCGGCTGAGATTTTTTCCGGATATCTTCGTAAAGCGCCATCAGAAGGTCCGTCCGGGTCACGGCCCCGATTACTTTGTCCTTTACCAGAACCGGCATCATCCTCTGGTTCTTTTCGATCATGTCCCGTTCAATACGGTACAGTGAGGTTTCGGGAGTGGCCGTCTGGAAATCCGTGCTCATGAACTCTCGTACCGTCGCCCGATTCAGGGTGTGAAAGATTCCCTTCTGGACGATTTCTCTCGTCACGACCCCTGCAAAGCGTTTCCCGTCCACCACGGGCAGGGCGTTGATGTTATAACGCGTCATCTTCGCCGAGGCTTCCTCCAGGGTTCTCTCCGCCTGAATGGTGATCACTGGAGAGGTCATGATGTCTGAGGCGTACCGCAGGGGTTTGATGTGTCTCCGCAGGATTTGCAGCAGCTCTTCCCCGACCTGTTGGAGAGTCAGATCCTTGATGGTTGCCGAGGCGGCTGTCGGGTGGCCCCCTCCGTGCAGGTCGGAAAGTATTTCCCCGACATTCACCTCGGGGATCCTGGAACGCGCGATCAGGTGTACACGATCACCCATCCGGACCGCTACAAAGAGAACATTGATGTTTTCAATATCCCGGAGTTTATGGGCCAATACCGCGAGATCGCCGATATACTTCTCCACAGAAGAAGTGGCCAGTACCACGCGGATTCCTTTGATCTCATAATCTTGTGTGTTCTGGATCAGGTCGTTCAGCAGGGAAACCTGCTCGGCCGTCAGCTCCCGGGTCAGATACTCTGAGACCAGGTTGAGGTCGGCGCCCTGAGCCAACAGATAGGTGGCCGCCTCCAGATCTTCTTGACGTGTCGAGGCGAAGGTGAAAGAACCGGTATCCTCATAAATTCCGAGGGCCAGCACCGTCGCCTCGAAAGAGGTGAGGGGGATTTTGTGTTTTCGAATCAGCTCCACAAGGATTGTCGTTGTCGATCCCCTCTCCAGAACCAGGGAGTAGTCCGCCGGGATGTCGCCCGGGGTGGCGGGATGGTGGTCATAGACATGAACCGTGAGACCGGGGGTTCCGATCAATTCGGAAAATTTGCCGATCCGTCTGGACGAACTTGTATCCACGAGAATCAACCGTGTGACCTGATCCAGCTTAACATTCTTCAACCGCTCAAACTTCAGAGTATAGCTGGCGGCATGCAGAAAAAACTGGCGCAGATTCTGTTCCTGTGCTCCGGGAAAGACCAGAACCGCATTGGGATAGAATTTCTTCGCCGCCACCATGGAGGCGAGGCAGTCAAAGTCCGCGTTGATATGAGTTGTGATGACGTCCATGGAAATCTCCCCTGAGAACCGGAACCGGTTTTTCAACTATAAATTGACGGGCATCCCTTGTCAAATTTACAACGAATTTACAAGAAAACTGTTATAATCAATCACGGATTCAACCCCCCCTTCAGGGGGTTGCCGAGACCGCTCCCATGGCGGGGAGAGTTCCTGTGGGGTGCAGGCATGTCCGATCCCGCAGGGTGGGATTCTACCCTGACGGAAAGGATCCGAATCACCACATGAAATCGGGGGAAGTCCTGCCGCTGGATGGTTGACAGGATCTCTCTCCGATTGTAAGATTCAACCATTCCAAATCATGAACCGGTCGGTGTCTCTTGTCTCAAGCCCGGCAAGATCCCCGGCCTGGTCTGCAGACATGGTGGAAAAAGGGGGGACCATGTCGCTTTCCCGATCTTTGAGTACCAAGGTACTTCTCTTAGGATTTGCGTTCTTAGGGGTCGCCTCTGCGTCTACCGCCGGCTCGTTCTGGTTTACCCGTCATATTGAAAATGAGGCAAAAAGGATCGACGATGCAGGCTCTGAAAGGATGAGGAGCTTCCAGATGGCATGGTTGTTGACCCGGGCCGTGAAGGAGAAGGGTGAGAGGCGGTCCAGGGTTTTGAATGACCTGAACAGAGTGGTCATTCCCCGCTTTGAAAGAATCCTCTATGCCTTGAGAGACGGGAGCGGGGAGTATGGACTGGAGCCGTTGAACGATGCGCAACTGTTGGCGCTGATCAACCCGGTCATCGATAAATGGAACACGGAAATCGCCCCTCTGCTTGCAACCTCCTCGGAAAAACTGAAAAGGGGGGAGACCGTATCGGCGGAATCATTCAACACCCTGGTTCCCGGTTACGTAGATGAAATCAATGCCTTTGTCGGTCAACTGGTGCGACGCTACGATGAACATGTCCGCTTTTATGCGGCGATCCGTCTGGGGACGATGGCGCTTCTGATGGTGTTGATTGTCATGGTGGTTCTGTTCACGAAGGGCCTTGTCTCGTCTCTCGTCATGTTAAAGGGAGCCACGGAAGAGGTGGAGAATGGGAATTTCGACGTGCGGGTGGAGAGCCGGAGGGCAGACGAGGTGGGAGGTCTTGTCCGGAGTTTCAATCACATGGCCCGGGCTTTAGGCATGATCCTGGATGAGAAGACCCGGTTACTGAAAAAGCTGAATCTTCTTGCCTCGTTCCCCGAGAAGAGCCCGGACGCCGTGGTTGAATACGACAGAAAATTCCGGATGACCTACCAAAACCCTGCGGCGGAAAAGACCTGGAAGAGGCTTGGACAAGACGAGCCCGGATTTGCCCCGGTCGATCTGGAGGCCGTTACGGGAAAGTTGAAGAGAGAAGGGAGCGAGTCTACGTACACGGAGGTTGAGGTCGACGACACTGTTCTCGGGATTCATGTACACCTCCTGCCGGATGAGGAACGGCTTCGGATTTACGCCTATGATATCACCGGCTACAGGCGGGCCGAGGAGGCATGGCGGAAAAGTGAGGAGAACTGGGCAAAGACCTTTGATTCGATCACCGATTTTGTTTCGGTGCACGATCGGGATTTCCGTTTGGTCAAGATCAACAGGGCGTTGGCCGATTCCCTGGGGATCGAACGGGAAGAACTGGTCGGAAGGAGGTGTTACGAGGTCTTCCACAACGCCCGGAGACCGGTCGCGGATTGTCCCGTCAAACGGGTCTTCGAGACAGGCAAGGCGGCCACGGTGGAGATGGAAGACCCGAAATTCGGTCGCCTGATGATCACGGCGTCCCCCATCTTTGATGAGAGCGGCAAGCTTGCCGCCGTGGTTCAATACGCCAAGGATATCACCGAACTCAAGCGGGCCGAGATGGAAATCAGACGGAGCTACGATACCCAGACTGTCATCAACGCCCTCCTGCACCTCTCGATCGAGGAACGAGACCTGGATGAGATCCTGCAAAGGGCGCTCGACCTGATCCTCTCCATCCCCTGGCTCTCTTTCGAGTCGAAAGGAGCGGTATTCCTTGTGGAAGACGAACCGGAGGTTCTGGTTCTGTGCGTCCGGAAAGGGCTTGCCGAGGGCTTGCTGGAGAGTTGCGCCAGGGTTTCCTTCGGCAGGTGCCTGTGCGGAAGGGCCGGGTTGCGCCGGGAGATACAGTTTGCCGATTCTCTCGATGAGCGCCATGAATTCCGCTATTCGGGGATCACTCCCCACGGCCATTACTGTGTACCCATCCTGTACGGAGGCACGACACTCGGTGTGATCAACATCTATCTGAGGGAAGGACACCCGTCCGCCCGGAGAGAGATAGAATTCCTGACGGCCGTTGCCAATACACTGGCCGGAATTATCCGGCGCAAAAGGGTGGAAGAAGAGAAGAAAAGGATACAGGCCCAATTTCTTCAGGCGCAGAAGATGGAAGCTGTCGGCACACTGGCCGGAGGGGTGGCTCACGATTTCAATAATCTGCTGACGGCGATCCTCGGGTATGCCGACATGGCCTTGTCGGGGCTTCCCGAGGATCACCCCGTACGGGAAGAATGGGAAGTTGTCAGAAGTTCGGGGTTGGCCGCAGCGAACCTGACACGGCAACTCCTTGCCTTCAGCCGCAGGCAGCCGATGGCGGCCGTGCCGCTCGACATCAACCAGACCCTGAACGGTCTGTTGAAGCTGCTTGCCCCCTTCATCGGCGAGGATATTGAATTGATTGCCGACCTGGCCCCAAACGTACGGAGGATCAAGGGCGATGTGGGGAATATCGAGCAGGTGATCATGAATCTTGCGGTCAATGCAAGGGATTCCATGCCGGGCGGGGGGAAGCTGACCATCGGAACAGGAAACGTAACCCTGGACGAAGAAGCATGCAGGGGCATCCTCGAAGCGACGCCCGGTGAATATGTCTGTCTGACGGTCGCCGATACGGGATCCGGTATGGACGGAGAAACCCTCCGGCACATTTTTGAACCGTTTTTTACCACCAAGGCGGAGGGATCCGGGACCGGGCTCGGACTGTCGGTGGTCTACGGCATCGTCAGGCAGCATGCAGGATGGATTCATGTGGAAAGTCATCCGGGAAACGGGACGGTCTTCAGGGTTTATTTTCCCGTCTATTCCGGAAAGCCGGAGGAGGAGGCCCGAAAAAGGATGGATCCGGAGGAACTGCGGGGCGGAGGCGAACGGATTCTTCTGGTTGAAGACCGGGAGGATGTCCGCGGTTTTGCCGTGAGGGCACTTCGGGGAAACGGCTACGATGT
>CAYZZU010000040.1:0-21582 GCA_964483105.1 uncultured Nitrospirota bacterium | reverse complement strand
CATGACCCCCATTCTATGAGTGGTGGGCGATGCCGGGTTCGAACCGGCGACTTCCACCGTGTGAAGATGGCACTCTCCCACTGAGTTAATCGCCCACATTTAAATGGGTTGAACGGACCGCACGTTTCATTTAGACGGGGAGGGTCCGTTTCTGCCCTGATGCGGCATAAATAGTAGCAGTTTGAGGCAAGGGATGTCAACGTCTTTCTCTTTCTCGATCGTTGACCGGCCGGGACGGGCCTATTTCATCAGTATCTCTACTTTGGCGTTTTTCTTCAGCGATTCGACATATTTCGCCAGTTTGGGTTGAACCGCCATGTTTTCCAGATACTGAGAAATTCTCTCTTTCACTTCGCTGTAGGGAACCGTCCGGCTCTCTTTTTTCCCTTCACACTTGATGATATGAAATCCGTAAGAGGTTTTCACTACGTCACTGATTGCACCGACTTTGAGGGCGAACGCTGCCTTCTCGAACTCGGGAACCATCTGTCCGCGGGTGAAGTATCCAAGTTCACCGCCGTTGCGTGCCGCCGCGGGATCCTCTGAATTTGCTTTTGCCAGGGCTGCGAAATCTTCTCCTTTTCTCGCACGCTTCAGCAAGTCCTCGATCTTCTTTCGAGCGGTTTCCACTTCTTCCGCTTTGGCATCCCGTTTCACGCGGATCAGGATATGACTTACCTTGACCGCCTCCGGTTGCTTGAATTTATCCTTGTTCTTGTCGTAGTATGATTTGACGTCCTTGTCGGAAATCGAAATCCCTTTTCGTACC
Organism: uncultured Nitrospirota bacterium; assembly: GCA_964483105.1. GTDB lineage: Bacteria > CG2-30-53-67 > CG2-30-53-67 > CG2-30-53-67 > CG2-30-53-67 > CAYZZU01. Next base: position 20,813 of record CAYZZU010000040.1, on the reverse strand, counting down.
TTCAGATCGATCAACTGTCTGACCCGGATACCGTCCTGGATCTTTTCCCTCAGTTCCTTTTCGCTCATGTGTTGCTGATTCAGGGAGGTGAGGAAGGCCTCCTTACTGGGGAACCGTTCCTGGATCCCCCGGAGCCGTTCTTCAGTTTTGCTGACCAGATCCTTGATCTTCAACTTCCGGCCTTCCAGAATCAGCAACTCCGTGGAGACAAGCTGATTCAGGACCCCTCTTCTCAGTCCCTGCCTCTTATCCGGAGAGGAGACCATGGAGCGAAGCTGGGGATTCTGAGCCAGGGTGGCGTTCACCGCCCTTTCGAGATCCGACTCATGGATTTCCATTGAGTTGACCCGGGCCAGCACCGGATCCGTCTGGTTTTCTTCCGAAACGGACTGGTTTTTACCGGGCGAAGCTGGAACGTCTTCCGCGTGCAGTAACCGGGGGCTTCCGAAGAAGAAGAGAAAAACAAAGAGGGAAAAGACAATCCGACAAAGATTTTTCAAGGGGAACCTCCTAATCTGTAGAGAACCGATTAGATGTGTGAATGGAAGGTACCCTCTGGAGAGTGGGTATACTTTCCGGTCCATGATTTTGGGGACACAAATAACAAAAATATCTTAACAAAGCTGGGAAGGAACGTCAACAGAAATAAAACAGGAGTTGCGGACAGGCCCTCTAATCATTATACTCAAGACAGGCATCTGTGGTTTTTCTCACTGGAATGATTGAATAAGGGGTGGCTGATGAAAATCAGGGTAGATCAGGCGTTGGTGGAATTTGAACCGGAAAACGATGCGGAGACAAAGGCCCTCCAGCAGGTCTGGAACCTGGTTGTAGACTGCGCGAAGTCGAACAAGAAGCTGGTTCCCGTCGGGGAATATGTGCCGATCAAGCGAAACCTGGCCCGATTTGCCATGGAGGATTAAGGCTCAGAAGTGGAGCCTTAGCACCTTGGCGAGGTAGGCGGTTTTCCGCTTCCGGGAATGTTCGGTGAATGTTTTTCGCTGAATGGAGGGAACACCGACGGTGATCTGTCCCCGGTCGATTTCAACCAGTGCCTGGGATGTGTCGTAGACGCCGTAGGCCAGTCCTCCCACGGCACCGGCCAGTCCGCCGTAGACGATGTACTCCAGGTGATCGCTTTTGTTTTCCGTGGTCAGGAGGAGCAGCCCGCCGATAAAGGCCCCGGTCAGGGATCCGTACAGGGTATCCCGGAAAACGACCGGCATGGCATCATCCTGAGCGTGGGCGGGTTTCGGAACCTGAATGCAGGTGGTTACCATCAGCAGGAAAAGCAACAAGATCGCGGTCTTTCTCATGGGGTTTCTCCTTTTCACGTCAACCTCGTTTCGAAGGTGGAATGTGCCCAAGATTACACGATTCCGACAGGAGAATCAAGATCTTTCGAAACTCAGCCGTTACTCTTGAACAACGGCCGGCTGTTGTTGAGTCACACAGTGCAGCGCTCCGAGTCCCACGATCAGATCCCTGCAGTCGATTCCGATGACCTTCCGGTTCGGGAACCATCTTCCGATCTCTTCCAGCGCGATGGAATCGTTCCGGTCGTGGAAGACCGGAACGAGGACTACACGGTTCCCGATATAGAAATTGGCGTAACTTGCGGGAAGCCTTCCGTGGGGACCGCGTACGGCACCCGGCATTGGGATCTTCCGGATCCGGAAGGGACGACCCAGCGGATCCCGCGCGCGCCTGAGCCTTTCATAATTTTCCCTGAGCGGTTCATGGTTTTCATCTTTTTTGTCTTCCTCATAGGCACACACGATCGTTTCCGGAGCCACGAAACGGGCGACGGTGTCCACATGTCCGTCGGTATCGTCACCGGCGATTCCCTGTTTTAACCAGATGATTTTCCGCACACCGAGATAATCCCGAAGGGTTTTTTCGATGTCATCCTTTGCCGGATTTGCATTCCGGTTTGCATTCATAAGACACGTCTCGGTCGTCAGCAGGGTCCCCTTCCCGTTGACGTCTATGGCTCCTCCCTCAAGGACCTTGTGGGGAATGAATCTCGGGATTTTCATCCCACAATGGATCACCGCCGGAATGCGGTTGTCCTTCAAGTGAGTTGCGTATTTCCCGCCCCAGGCGTTGAAGTCCCAATCTACCATGGCAAGTCCCTTCCGGTCTTCCCGGACCAGGAAGATCGGCCCGGTGTCCCGAATCCAGACATCGGCGTATTCGAAAATATGCAGACGAATTCTCTTCCCGTCCAGTCCTCTTCTTCGGATTTGCCCGGAGACGCGGGCCTTCATTTCTTCGTCTCTCACCAGGAGATGAACGGTTTCGTCTGAATGAAGCGCCTCGATCATCCGGAGATAGATCTCTTCCACCTGGGGAAGCCGATCCGGAAAAGTCAGGGGGTCATGGGGCCATGCCAGCCAGAGGGCGTCGTGGGGCTCCCATTCCGCCGGCATCCTGTAGCGAAATTGTGCCGGAGACATAGGATTCACTTTTGTTTCCCCGGCCCGATGAGCCTTCCATACATCTCCGGTCGCCGGTTTTTCAGGAAGCCCCATCCTTCCCGGATCTCCCGATTCCTGTCCAGATCGACGGAAAGCACGAGTATCTCCTCCTCCGAACCCGCACGTCCCAGGACCGTACCGAAGGAATCACAGAGAAAAGAGCCTCCCCAGAAGTTCAGCGCACCTTCGATTCCCACCCGGTTGACGGAACAGACGTGTACACCGTTGGCGATGGCATGACCCCGTTGAACGGTCTCCCAGGCTTCATGCCATTCCGGATCGGGGGAGTCCAGGAAGGTGCCGATCGCTGTCGGATAGAAGAGAATATCGGCGCCCAGGAGTGTGCAGGTTCGGGCGGCTTCGGGGAACCATTGGTCGTAACAGATCAGGACGGAAAAATCTGCGTAGCGTGTCTTGAAGAGGCGGAATCCGAGATCACCGGGGACGAAATAGTCCTGTTCATAGAAACCTGGATCATGCGGAAGGTGGACCTTCCGGTAGGTATCCTGAAGGCGGCCGTCCCGGTCTATGACTACCGCCGAGTTGTAGAACTTGCCGTTTCGGGCCTTTTCGAACACGGGGATGATCAGGACCACGCTCAGTTCTTTTGCCAGGACGGAGAAGGTCTGCGTCGAGATTCCGGGAATGGTTTCGGCCAGGATGGTGGATTGGACGCCCCTTTTCTGGGGGAAGTAGCGAGTCCGGTAGAGTTCGGGCAGACAGATAATCTGCGCCCCGTTTTCTGCGGCTTCCCGGATCCTCTCTGCAGCCCGGGAAAGGTTCCGATCCGGGTCCTCAGAGATCGACATCTGGATTAGCCCGAGGGTGACTCCTCTCTTTTTTTTCATGGTCCGATGCGTGATGCTTTCATGCTCTTCGGAAGAAGTGTTGCCAGTAATGTCTGCTGGACAGGAGAAGGGCCGCTCCCATGGCCATGTAGACCACGGCAAGGTACGGCTTCGGAAAGCTGGAGTGGCGCAGCGTAACCCCCATGGCAATCATGACGAGGATAATGATGTAACTCTTCCAGGGCTGGAACGAGAAGAGGCATCTCTTCCCTTCGATGGGAAGGATCCGCCCAAGGTTCCGGTCGACGATCCTCATCAGCCCGAAACGGTGAATGAACCAGGAGAGGATCAGCCCCCCTCCGCCGAGGATATAGGCCCCTTTCCCTCCGCGGGCGGAAAGCCATACGAATGCAAAGGAGACCAGCATGATTCCCACCCCTGACCAGATGAACGCCGAGATCAGAAGGAGCGTCTTCCTGCCCACCGCCGGTTTGTATCGTTCCAGTGGAGTTACCATGACAGATGGTTACTATAGAGAGTTTTGCAGAGGATGTCAAAAGGAGATTCATTTCTTGACAACATTTCCGGTCATTGATAAGATTATTTGAATTTCCGAAAGAGTGTTCCTTTTGATATTTCAAATAGATAGAGTGGGATGAAAGGAGGAGCGGTGTCCAGGAAACCGTGGGGGGGAAGGTTCACGAAAGGAACGGCCCGTGATGCGGAGACCTTCTCCGCCTCGATTCATTTCGACAAGCGGCTGGCTCCTTACGATATTCAGGGGAGTATCGCGCACTGCAAAATGTTGTCGAAGCAGAGGATCATACCGGAGTCGGACTCCAAAAAGATTTTGCGCGGTTTGAAGGAGATCCTGGAGGAGATCGAACGGGGGGACTTTCCCTTCCGGCCGGAACTGGAAGACATCCACATGAATATCGAGCGCCGGTTGATCGAGAAGATCGGGGAGGTTGGGGGAAAACTCCATACAGCCCGAAGCCGGAACGATCAGGTCGCCCTGGATACGAGACTCTATCTTCGGGACGAGTTACGGACCATCGACGGCCTGCTCCGGGACCTGCTCCTTGCCGTGATTCGGAAGGCAAAAGAAAACTCGGATGTCATCATGCCCGGATTCACCCATCTCCAGATCGCCCAGCCGGTCCTCTTCTCCCATCATCTTCTGGCCTACTGTGAGATGTTTCTGAGAGACAGGGCCAGGTTCTCCGAATGCGCGGCCCGGGTGGACCGCATGCCTCTGGGCTCCGGTGCCCTGGCCGGGACTTCTTTCCCTCTGGATCGCCAATATGTTTCGGAACTGCTCGGTTTTTCCGGTGTAACCGAGAACAGTATGGATGCAGTGAGCGACCGGGATTATCTCATTGAATTCCTTTCCGCCGCGTCGATTTTCATGATGCACCTTTCCCGGTTCAGCGAGGAGCTGATCCTTTGGTCCAGCGAGCCCTTTTCCTTCGTGGAGATCGGGGATGACTACGCGACGGGGAGCAGCATCATGCCTCAGAAGAAAAACCCGGACATTCCGGAACTGGTCCGGGGGAAAACGGGACGTGTCTATGGCCACCTGATGGGGATGTTGACCAACCTGAAAGGATTGCCTCTCACCTACAACCGGGATCTGCAGGAGGACAAGGAACCGCTTTTTGATACCGTGGATACCCTCAAAGGGTCCCTGTCCGTTTTCACCGGCATGATCGCCGGTCTTGCGGTTCACGGCGACCGGATGGAGGAAACGGCTGGACGGGGGTATTCGACAGCCACGGATTACGCGGATTATCTGGTCCGGAAGGGGGTACCCTTTCGAAAGGCCCACGAAATTACAGGCAGGCTTGTCCGGTTCTGCGTGGAGGAAGGCAGGGGGCTTTCCTCGTTGTCGCTGGAGGAGATGAAGAGCTTCTATGACGGGGTCGGAGAGGATGTCTATCAATGGCTTGATCCCAGGCAGTCGGTTCGCGCGCGGGATATCCCCGGAGGGACGGCGCCCGTCCGTGTAAAAAAGAGGATCCGTCAACTCGAGAAGAGGCTGACCCGGTAAGGGTCTCCCCGAAAAGGGAAGGGCTTTTGTGTCCATTAGGAATGCATGCGTTCGGGTTATCGCGGGTTTCCCCTTCTTGTTCTTTCTGTTTCTTGGCTGCGGGGTCAAGACACCGGTTGTCTCTCCCGACACGAATTTACCCAAGGCGGTTTCCGACTTTCAGATCCAGGTTCACGGGATGGATCTGCTTTTTTCGTGGCCGGCTCCGGGAGAAAAAAGTACCGCCCGGCTTTCCGGTTACAAGATCTTTTCCGAAACGGATCGGTCGCGCTCGGAACAGGGGTGTCGAAGGTTTCAGGAACTGGCCTCCCTGGATCTGAAGGGCGGTGGGAAGGGATGGGTCCGGAAGGGGAGAATCTTTTACCGCTTGCGGGTCCATCCGGAATGGTTCGGCCAAACCATCCACTATATCGTCATCGCGGTGGGGCGCAAGGGATACGCGGGGCGGGAATCGAAGGAGATTTCCGTCCACTGGGTCCAGCCTCCCTCTCCCCCCGAGGAGGTTCGGGCCATCCCGGGAAACCGCTCGGTCCGGCTGCAATGGGATCCGGGCGGGAAGGGAAAGAAACGGATCCGTGTCAATATTTATCGGAAAGAGCGGGGGGGAGACTACCCGATCCATCCCTTAAACACGAAACCGGTTGAGAAGGGGGAGTATGTGGACCGGAAGGTCCGGAACGGAGTCTCTTATTTTTATCGGTTGCGAACCGTGGCGTCGGATCTCCCTCCCTGGATTGAAAGCGAAGAGAGTGAGGAAGTCTCGGTGCAGCCGGAGGACCGGGAGCCTCCGGCGCCGCCACGCGGGCTTGATCTGATTCAAGGTGAGGGCGTGGTTCGGCTCTTCTGGGAGGAAAACAGCGAAGAAGATCTCGCTGGGTACCGGGTCTATCGAAGATCCGACGGGGGTGAATTCCGGAGAATCGGCGAGATCCGGAAACCGACCACCTTTTATACCGACCGGGAGGTGAAGAGGGGGAACTCCTATGAATATTATGTATCCGCCTTTGATACGGCGCCGAAACCGAATGAAAGCAGGCCGTCCAAAACGGTAACGGCTCACTTTTAGTGGTGTTGCCACTGGTCCGTTGGACCAGGATGTCTATGGAGCAGGAGTCGCCCATGCACCATTTCAAATACAAAGGGGATCAGCTCTACTGTGAAGGCGTTGCGGTCGAGAAGATCGCCCACGAGGTGGGTACTCCCTTGTACCTCTACAGTACGGCTACGTTGAAGCGGCACTATCTCGCCTTTGAGGAGGCTCTGAAAGGGACCGACCATCTGGTCTGCTACTCGGTCAAGGCCAACTCCAACACGGCGATCCTTTCGCTGTTCTCCGGCCTGGGGAGTGGTTTCGATATCGTCTCGAAAGGGGAACTGGTCCGCGCCCTCCAGGGTGGCGCCGATCCCGGATTGATCGTCTTCTCCGGTGTGGGAAAGCGGGAAGACGAGATCAGGCGCGCGCTGGAGGCCGGGATTCTGATGTTCAATGTGGAGTCGAGGGAGGAACTCACCACAATCAACCGGATCGCCGGAGAGATGGGAAAACGGGCGCCGATCGCCTTCCGGGTCAATCCGGACGTGGATCCGATGACCCATCCCTATATCTCCACGGGTTTGAAGAAGAACAAGTTCGGCATCCCCATCGAAGCGGCCGGAGAGGCCTATGCGGCCGCGCGTCTGCTTCCTCATGTGGAGCCGATCGGGGTGGATTGTCATATCGGGTCCCAGTTGACGGAACTCTCCCCCTTCTTGGACGCGTTGAACCGGGTCAAGGATCTGATCCGGTCTCTTCGGGAAGAAGGGATCGGGATCCGCTATCTGGATGTGGGGGGCGGCCTGGGAATCAATTACGATGAAGAGGAACCGCCGCACCCCACGGAGTACGGGCGGGCGTTGATCCGCAATACGAAAGGACTGGGATGCACCTTGATCCTGGAGCCGGGACGGGTGATTGTGGGAAACGCCGGAATTCTGGTGACACGGGTGCTTTATACCAAGGAGAACAACGGGAAGAAGTTTGTTGTCGTGGACGCCGGAATGAACGATCTGGTGCGGCCGAGCCTCTATCAGGCCTATCACCGGATCCAGTCCGTGAAACGGAAAATTACGGAGAATGTGGTTGCGGACGTGGTGGGGCCGATCTGTGAGTCCGGGGACTTCCTGGCCCGGGATCGGGAGATCCAGCCGTATGAAAAAGGCGACCTCATGGCCGTGATGTCCGTCGGGGCCTACGGTTTTGTCATGGCATCCAACTATAATTCCAGACCGAAACCTCCCGAGGTGCTGGTGAGAGAGGATCGGTTTTTCGTAATCCGGAGGCGTGAGACCCTGGAGGAGATGATCGCTTCCGAGGAGATCCCGGGCTTTTTAAGGAGCACCGGAGGGAGGCTGGATCAATGACCATGACGGATGCGGTTTTCCTCGGACTGGTGCAGGGCTTGGCGGAGTTTCTTCCGATCAGCAGCTCGGGGCACCTGGTGATCGCGCAGAAGCTTTTGCATTTCGCGGGTCCCAATCTCGCCTTCGATATTGTTCTTCACCTCGGAACCCTTTGCGCGGTTCTGGTCTATTTCAGAAAAGATCTTGGCGGGATTTTGGTTTCCTTGACTGAGAATGGGGATCGCAACTGGCGGCGTGTGGCTTTCCTGATACTCCTGGGAACGATTCCCACCGGCCTGATCGGGGTCTTTTTCAAGGATACCTTCGAGGCCCTCTTCGGATCGGTTCGTATCGTCGCGGGAATGCTTGCAGTGACCGGGTTTCTGCTCTTCGCGGCGGATCGCGTCCGACGGACCGACCGGAATCTTTTTGGAATCCGGATGCTTGACTCCATCCTGATCGGCCTGATTCAGGGGGTGTCGATTATTCCCGGTATTTCCCGATCCGGGTCCACGATCGCCATGGGACTCTTTCTAAAGATCGGGGGCAAAGACGCGGCCCGATTCTCTTTTCTCCTTTCAATCCCTGCAATCCTGGGTGCGGTGGCGCTGGAGAGCCGGGAGATCCTGGGGCAGTCCTTCAATGGTTCCGGTCCGGTTCTTCTGGCCGGTTTCGCCAGCGCGGCGATCAGCGGTTGGATCGCTATCCGGGTCCTGATGGAGGTCCTGAAGAAAAAACGGCTCCTTGTGTTCGCTCTCTACTGCTGGATTGTGGCCGCGCTTACTTTTTGGTTTGTGGTATGAGCAGAAAAGAGAAGCTCCCAGTGAATGGATGGAGAAGTCACCCGAGGGTACGCGAGGGGCTCGGTATTTTCTGCACCGGTGTGGGTCTTTTCATCCTGATCAGCCTGGTGACCTATCACAGCCAGGACGCCTCCTTCACCACACCCGGGGAGGCGCAGTTGAGGAACTGGGGGGGGGTCGTCGGTTCCTACCTGGCGGACATTCTCTACCAGTTGATCGGCGGAGCGGGTTTCCTGATCCCCCTCTTTGTATTCACCTTTGGAAGGTCGCTCTTCCGGGGGGAGCGGTTTCGATCGGGCCGGGTATTGTTCCTGCTTTTCGGTGGGACGATTCTCACCCTCTCCCTGTCTGTTCTCCTGAGTCTTGAATACAGATCCCTTCCCCTGTTTTCCCAGACCATTCGCCCCGCCGGGGGAGTCATCGGGTCGGGCCTTGCCGCCCTGATGCTTTCCCTTTTCGCCAGGATCGGCACCTACCTGATTGTGGTGATGCTTTTGATCATCTCTCTGATGGTGACCACCCGATTTTCCCTGATCGCTCTTTCGGTGAAGGTCATGGGGATGGCCCGGCATCTTATCGAGGAGGGGAGGTCCCGTTATCAGCTACGGAAGGAGAAGGCCAGGAAGACACAGACCCTGCAGAAAAAGATCGAGATCAAGAGCCGAAGGCCCAAACCGAAGGTTGAGGCGAAGAAAAAACCGAAAAAGGGAGTACAGGCTTTCCAGGAAGAGCTTGACTTTCAGGCTACGGACGGCGTGTTCCACCTCCCCTCCGTCAACCTTCTGGAGGACCCTCCGGAGTCGGACCGGAAGACAAACCGTGAGGAGCTTCTGATGAACTCCGAGATCCTGGAGAAGAAACTGGCTGATTTCGGAGTACACGGTCAGGTGACCGAGGTGCATCCCGGTCCGGTGGTTACCATGTACGAATTTCAACCGGCCCCCGGTATCAAGGTAAGCAAGATCCTCAACCTGGCCGATGATCTGGCCATGGCCATGCGGGCCATCCGCGTCCGGATTGTGGCGCCTCTTCCGGGCAAGGCGGCCGTGGGAATTGAGATCCCGAACAACAACCGGGAGGATGTCTACATGAAGGAGATCCTGACCTCGGAAAGCTACCAGAAAATGCATTCCAGTCTGAAGCTGGCTCTGGGGAAGGATATCTTCGGCGAACCCTTCCATTACGACCTGGCCCGGATGCCGCACCTGCTGGTGGCCGGCGCCACGGGGTCCGGAAAGTCCGTGGCCGTCAACGCCATGATCGTCAGTCTTCTCTTTAACGCCACCCCTGAACAGGTTCGTTTGATCATGGTAGACCCCAAGATGCTGGAACTCTCGGTCTATGACGGGATTCCCCACCTGATCGCGCCGGTGGTCACCGATTCCCGCAAGGCGGCCGGGGCGCTGTTCTGGGCGGTCAGGGAAATGGAACGGCGTTATCAGCTCCTCTCGGAGAAGGGAGTGCGGAACATCATGGGTTTCAACCGGACCATCGAAAAAGAAATCAAGGAGTGGTCCGAAAAGTCCAAGCGGATTTCCCTGAACGCGAAGGAACCCGAGGATATCGGCGAAAAACCGCAGAAGCTTCCCTATCTCGTGATCGTGATCGACGAGCTGGCGGACCTGATGATGGTGGCCGGAAGAGACGTGGAGGAAGCGATCACACGGCTTTCCCAGATGGCACGCGCCGCGGGGATTCACCTGATCATGGCGACACAGAGGCCGTCCACCGATGTTCTCACCGGTGTCATCAAGGCCAACTTTCCGGCCCGGATTTCCTTTCAGGTCTCTTCAAAATATGACGCCCGGACCATCCTGGATACGGTGGGCGCCGAACACCTCCTCGGAAAGGGGGATATGCTCTTCCTTCCTCCGGCGTCCTCGCAGTTGATCCGGTTGCACGGTTCATTCCTTTCCGATGAAGACATCCGGAGGGTTGTGGAGTTCTTGAAGAAACAGGGGAAACCGGAATACGATGAGGAAGTGCTCAAGGCCGAGCTCCGATCGAACGGGGAGAAAGAGGAAGATGAGCCCTATGATGAGTTCTATGACGAGGCCGTTCGGCTGGTGATTGAAAGCCGGCAGGCCTCCATTTCCATGATTCAGCGCAGACTCCGGGTTGGCTACAACCGGGCGGCCCGGATGATCGAACGGATGGAGAAGGATGGCGTCGTGGGGCCGGCGGACGGGGCCCGTCCCCGTGATGTGCTGGTGGGCAGGGAGTTCAACTGATGAAAAGAATGAACCTACAGCGCCTGGTTCGGGGAACCGGTTATTTTTCCCTGGTGCTTTTTTCAGTGTTTTCGTTTCCGGTCCCTGCCGGTGCCGGGACAGACCGGGAAACGGAGCTCACCCGTGTGATCCGGAAGGTGGAAGAGCATTACAAGGCGATTCAGGATTTCCAGGCCGACTTTGTTCAGATCGCCCGCATCCTTTCCTATCCCGAGGACCAGCGTTCGGAGGGAAAGGTCTACATCAAACGGAAACGGATGATGCGGTGGGATTATCAGAAACCTTCCCGGGATCAATACTTCATTCGTGGGGACACGGTGATCTTCTACAGCCCGGAGACGGGGCAGGCACGGAGGGCTCATTTAGGTCACCAGAACGGAATCCGATCTCCACTGGTCTTTTTTGAGGGGCTTCTTGCCTCTCAATCGGAGTATTCAATTTCCATTGCCGCCGATTCCTCCACGGACCGGTCCCGGAGCATCATCCTGCGGCTGGATCCAAAGAACCGGGAGAAGGAACCCGTGCTCAAAATCCTTCTTTACATCAACAGGAAGGATTATCACATCGAGCGGATCGATCAGTTCGATCTCTACGGCAATGTCACGGAACTCTATTTTCGGAATATCCGGCTGAACCAGAATCTGCCCGATCAACGATTTGAGTTTGAGGCGCCCGGGGGAGTGGAGGTCATCGATCAACCATGAAGGATTTCGGAGACAGATGAGGGAAGAGAAGATTGGAATGGTCTCTCTCGGTTGTCCCAAGAACCTGGTGGACAGCGAAGGGATGGTGGATCGCCTGACCCGGGCCGGTTATACCCTGACGGCGAACGAGGAAGAAGCGGACCTGGTCCTGATCAACACATGCGGATTCATCGATTCCGCCAAGGAGGAGTCGATTGATACGATTCTGGCCTATTGCCGCCGCAGGGTCCGGGGAGACCTGAAAGGACTGGTGGTGACCGGGTGTCTCGCGGAACGTTATGCCGATGAGCTGTCTGCCGAGATTCCGGAGGTGGACCGGTTCCTTTCCATCCGGGAGGAGGAAGGGATCGTTGCCGTTGTGGATCGGATCCTCTCCGGGGATGGGAAAGTCCCCCCCCGGACAGGTTCTGCGACCAGCGCCGGGTCTTTCCTGACTCCTTTTCATACCGCTTACCTCAAGATTTCTGAAGGATGTGACAATCGCTGCAGCTATTGCGCCATCCCCCTGATCCGGGGTCCCCACCGGAGCAGGCCGATCTCCGAGCTGGTTGCCGAAACGGAGTCTCTGGCGGAACGGGGGGTTCGGGAGCTGATTCTGGTCGCTCAGGATATCACCTGCTACGGAAAAGACCGGAATGAACCGGAGGGACTGCTCCGGCTCCTGGAGGCGCTTTCCCGTGTTTCCGGATTGACGTGGATTCGGCTCCTTTATGCCTATCCGGATCAACTAAGCGATGATCTGATCGAACGGATCGCCTCGGATTCAAAGATCGTACCCTACTTGGATCTCCCGGTCCAGCACATCAGCGATCCGGTACTCCGGCGGATGAACCGGAGGGGAGGAAGTCAGAGAATATTGGAGAGGATCCGGAGGTTGAAAAGCTCCATCCCGGACCTGGTTCTCCGGACGACGCTGATCGTCGGGTTCCCCGGTGAGACGGAGGTGGATTTTCAACGGCTCTGCGATTTTGTGAAAGAGGTACAGTTTCAGCACCTCGGGGTTTTCACCTATTCCCGTGAGGAGGGGACCCCTGCCTTCGGTTTCCCCGATCAGGTCCCGGATGAAGTCCGGGAGGAAAGAAGGGAGATCCTGCTTCGCCTGCAGGCCGGTATTTCCAGGAAGAAGAACCGGGATCGGATTGGGTCCGTTCTGCCGGTTCTGGTGGAGGGAACTTCTCCGGAGACCGATCTTTTGCTGGCCGGACGTTATTTCGGCCAGGCGCCGGAAATCGACGGCCTGGTTCTGATCAATCAGGGAAACGCCGTAACAGGCGAGTTTTATGATGTCCGGATCACCGACGCGCACGATTACGACCTGGTGGGTAAGATTCTCTGACCCGGATACGGAAAGAAAGGAATCGATTCCATGCTTAACGGAAAGAAGATTGTTGTCGTTCTCCCCGCCTACAACGCTGAAAAAACCCTGGAGCCGACCTTTCAGGAAATTCCCCACCAGATCGTGGACGATGTCCTGCTGGTGGATGACAAAAGTTCCGATCGAACCATTGAAGTGGCCAAGCAGCTCGGAATCCGGACCTTTGTCCATGAAAAAAATCTCGGCTACGGAGGGAATCAGAAGACCTGTTATGCCGAGGCCTTAAAGCTGGGCGCCGATATCGTGGTCATGCTCCACCCTGATTACCAGTACACGCCCAAGCTGATCACGGCCATGTCGTCCATGATCGCTGAAAGACTTTATGATGTCGTTCTCGGTTCGCGTATTCTCGGAGTCGGCGCCCTGAAGGGGGGGATGCCGTTCTATAAATATGTGAGTAACCGGTTCCTGACCGCCGTGGAAAATTTCCTGGTTGCGCACAAGCTCTCTGAATACCACACCGGTTACCGCGCCTTCTCCCGGGAGGTCCTGGAAACCCTTCCCCTGGCCGAGAACTCCAACGACTTTGTTTTCGACAACCAGATGTTGGCGCAGATCATCTATTTCGGCTTCTCCATCGCGGAAATCACCTGCCCCACCAAGTATTTTGAGGAGGCCTCCTCCATCAATTTCAAGAGGAGTGTCACCTACGGCCTGGGGGTCCTGGAAACAGCAATCCGTTTCCGGCTGCACAAATTAGGCTGGATGAAATCTTCGATCTTTGACAACAAGGGAAGAAAACTTGAGATGATGACTCGATGACACGTCCTTATAATCCGGATAATCCGGCTTTTCCTGCTACGCTCCCAGCCGGAACGGAAGTTTCCAATCAGGACTTTCCTGTGGAGTGGTGTCCGGCAGTTGAGAGGGTTACTCCGATACGCTCCAGGAGGGTTCCCTTGACCTGGTCCAGTCGAACGAGTGATTCCTGGTAGTCGATACGGGCGCGAAGTTCATTGCTTTTGGCGAGGGCGAGTTTTTCCTGGTATTCCAGTACGTCGTGGCTTGTAGCCAGTCCGAGTTCAAAGCGCCGGGTTGCGGTCCGGAGTCGCTCTTCGGCCAGTTTTCGGGCCAATCCAGCTGCGTCGATCCGTTTTCGATTGGTATGAATCTGCCGCCAGGCCTCCCGCACCTCCCGGATCGCCCGATTCTCCAGTTCACGAACAGCGAAGATCGCCTTCTGTTTTTCCAGATCGGCCATGACACGCTGACTTTTCGCTGAACGGTTGCCCAGGGGATATTCCACCCGAATCCCGATGCTGTAGGAATAGAAATCACCTGACTTCAAGTCCCGGAGAGAATCAATGTTCTTTCCTCCGAAGGGATTCTCCACGGTTGCGCCCGGATTTTCAAAATCCGGTTGAGGCTGCGGCGTTCCCGAAAGGCCGCTGAGACCGAAAGTGCCGATCAAGTCGAGTCGGGGAAGAAGCTGATTGCGGGTGTATTTCAGACGGATTTTCTTGTTCTCAAGCTCGATCCTGGCCTGGTTCAGGTCGGGACGGTTCTCCAGGGCGGCACGGAGATGTTTATAAAGATCCGAAGTGTCCTCATGGGGCTTTTTAGGTCGGTCCGATGGAATCAGACGGATCTCCCAGTATTCCGGCTCATCCGAGAGGTTTAAAATCTTCCGGAGCCGGTCCTCGGTGTCCCGGAGCGAATCCTCGGCGGTGATGACCCCTTCTTCCCGGACCGCCTTTTCTGCCTCGGCCTGAAGACTTTCCACCCGGGGGAGAATCCCCAACTCCACTCTGCGCCGGGTTATCTTCAGGAAGTCCTCGGCCAGCCGGAGTGAGTCCTGTTTGACTTTGAGCTCCTCCATGGCATAGACCAGTTCCCAATAGATCGACTCGACTTCGGCAAGGGTACGGATTACCCGGTCTTGAAACTGAAACCTTGAGATCTCCCGGTTGTTGGAGGCGATCCGAATCCGGGATGTGTTGATCCCGATCCCGAAATCGCGGAGCAGGGGCTGCGTGAGGGAGAGGGTGAGCTCCGAAGTATAAGAAGGATTGAGCCCCGCGAAGATCGAGTTGGTTTCTTCCTGTTTATTGGTTAACAACAGCTCCGTCTCCGTCCCGGGAGTAAGTTTCTTGGAGATCCCCGCGTTGAGCGCGATTCCTTCTCTCTCATTTTCCGGGGGTCTTGCGAAGGCGGAGCTGGTCTGGGTGACGGAACGATCCTTGGAGAGACTCACGAAGCTTACCGGATCGAATACCGATCTTTCCTGTATCACCTTCTGCAGATTCAACTGGGGGCTGATCCGCTCGATGGCGATTTCGACATTATTTCTCAGGGCCAGTTGAAGGCAGGCCTGAAGGGGAAGGCGAATCGCCTTCTTACGCAGAAGTTTCTGTTCGGAGAAGGTTCCGGTGAGACCTGTATCCGAAGCCGCCCGGCTGTTGCAGCAAGGAAAAAAGAGGAAAAAGAACAGAAGAAGGCATCCCGTGCCTTTCATTCCCGGTTCCTTACCTGCTGATCCGCCTCTTCGACCTTGCGGGCTTGAGCCTTCCGGTACTCCCGAAGCGATTTTTCCAAAGAGGTGTTTCGAAGCGCCAGGATACGAAGGGCGAGAAGGGCCGCGTTTTTCGCCCCTGCGCTGCCGATCCCCATGGTAGCCACCGGGACGCCGGAAGGCATCTGGACCGTGGACAGGAGAGCGTCCAATCCCATCAGGGAGGATGAATCCATGGGGACGCCGATCACCGGAAGTTCCGTACCGGCCGCAAGAACGCCGGCCAGGTGGGCCGCGCCTCCCGCGCCTGCGATGATCACCCGAATTCCCCTTTCAGAGGCTTTCCCGGCGTACCTGGCTGTCAGTTCCGGAGTGCGGTGGGCGGAGAGAATACGCAATTCACAGGGAACGTCAAATGTCCTGAGGAGCTCCGCCGCTTCTTTCATGACCGGAAGGTCGGAGTCGCTTCCCATTACAATACCAACAATCGGTTTGGCCATTTTCTCCTCTGACCCGATACCGGTCCGGACCTCGTATGCGTTTCCGGAGATCAGGATACGCCCGGACTGTTCAATCCCTTTTGTCCGATATCGGTCCGGAACTGTTTATTCTCAAAGTGAATTTTCTCCACGGCGCCGTACACCTTAGCGAGGGCGGAGGGAAGGTTGTCCGCCAGACCGGTAACGCCCAGGACCCGTCCCCCGGAGGTCAGAACCCGGTTCCCCTCTTTTCGGGTTCCGGCATGGAACACGAAAAGATCCCCGGAGGCTTCGATCCCGTCAAGGCCCAGGATTTCCTTTCCTTTCTCGTAGGGTCCCGGATATCCTCCGGAAGCCAGGACCACACAGACACTGCATCCCGGACTCCATTCGATCCTGCATTCCTGCAGGCGTCCTGACAGAATTTTTTCCATGATCTCAACGAGGTCGGTCTTGAGGCGGAAGAGGATCGGTTGTGCCTCCGGATCCCCGAAACGTACATTAAATTCCAGGACATGAAGTCCCTTCGGAGTGATCATCAGGCCGGCGTAGAGGACCCCCCGGAAAGGCCGTCCTTCCTCGGCCATCCCCCGGATCACCGGGTTCATCACGACTTCCATGATCTCGGAGGTCCGATTCTGTATGACCGGGGCGGGAGAATAGGCTCCCATCCCGCCGGTATTGGGGCCCCGGTCGTCATCCAGCGCCCGCTTGTGGTCCTGTGAGGAAACCATGGGAATCACGGTCTCACCGTCGGAGAAGGCCATGAAAGACGCCTCCTCTCCATCCAGGAATTCCTCTACAATGAGCGTCTCCCCGGCCCGGCCGAACCGTTTTTCTTCCATGATCGTCTTCACCGCGCCGACCGCCTCCCCGACCCGGTTCGCGACGATCACGCCTTTTCCCGCGGCCAGGCCGTCAGCCTTCAGTACAATCGGCGTGCCCTTATCCTGAATATATTGGATGGCCGCCGCCGGATCCGTGAAACTCCGATAGGCTGCGGTGGGAATTCCGTGACGCTCCAGGAAATCCTTGGTGAACTGTTTGCTTCCTTCCAGGATGGCGGCGTTTGCCCGGGGCCCGAAGATTGGAAGCCCCACCTCTTCAAAACGATCCGCAATTCCAAGGGTCAGCGGTACCTCCGGGCCCACTACGGTCAGGTCCACTCTTTTTTTTTGGGCGAATGCGACGAGCCCATCAATGTCTTCGGCACGGATCGGAACGGTTTCCGCCAGGTCGGAGATCCCCCCATTCCCCGGCGCGCAGTAAATCTTTTTCACACGGGGGCTCTGGGCGATTTTCCAGACAAGGGCATGCTCCCTGCCCCCGGAACCGACAACCAGAATTTTCATAACGCTTTCTTCCGGATTCTCATCTTTGTAAGAATGGTCCAATCTTTCCAATCGAACTGGACGGTTTCGTATTCAAACGGATTGCATGGCAAGCTGAAGACGGGGTTGATTGTATTGAAACAGGAAAGGATTGTCAACCATGTTTCCGGCAGGATGGCCGACCGTATTCACAGTGATCTTGAAAAACAGGATCGTACGCCCTTCTCCGGGGCTGTTTCAGCCCTGGTCATCCAGGGAATGACATTTCCAGCAGTAGGGCTGCACCCCCGCGTAGCTGTGGCAGGTGTCACAGAACTGTTTTTTACTGGCATGACAGCTCATGCAGGTATCGAAACTGGTTTCGTATGTTTTCCCGTCGCTGGCCTTGTACTCCATGATCCCATCCTTGAGAAGGCCGTTCATCCAACCTTTCAGAAGTTTCATATGGTTGGCCCGCATGTATGCGGTCGGTTCGATGCACTTCTTTACCGCCATCTTCTGGATGGCAGGGGTGTTCAGGTTGGGCTCCGGTTTGATATTGGCCTTTCCGATGTTGTAGTAAAGTGGAAAAGTCACAATGACTAAGAAAATGATGATCCCTGGGATGATCTTACCCGCATCGTACATGTTGCCTCTCCTTCTGCTCGGATATTCCCGGCGTAACAAACCGGTTCGATTGTGGACAACCCTTGAGGACAAGGAGCTTCTTCAAAAATTCTAATATAATGATAGCGTTTTATCAAATTCAGGTTGATCTGTCAACTTTTTTATTCTCAGGACTTCCCTGAATGTAAAAAAAACACTCCGGACACTTTACAAAACGAGCTTTCTCAACAAAACCATCTGAACATTGTCTATCGCTTCGCTGGATTCGGGGGAAAGGCTTGAATTGCGTATTCCGGATTGCTTCGTGTATAGTGGCCCCATGAACCTGGTCACGGACATTCCGTTGCTTCCGGTCTTCAACGTGGGGTGGAGACGATTCATTGAGGGGTATGAAATGAAGAAAAGAAGGGTTATCTGCGGTCTCCTGATCTTATTTGTGCTCATTCAATTGATCCCGCTGAAGAGAAGCAATCCCCCCATAGAGAAAGAGGTTCCCACCCCACCTGAATTGCGCGCGATATTTCATCGTGCCTGCTACAATTGCCACTCCAATGAAACCGTATGGCCGTGGTATTCCTATCTTGCTCCCGTTTCCTGGCTGGTTGCGCAAGACGTATCCGAGGCGAGGGAGAAAATGAACTTTACCGCATGGAACCGCCTGGATCGACAGAAGGTCGCTGAACGGATCAAGGATATCGGGGAGAAAGTAGCAAACGGGGATATGCCCCCATGGTATTACCAGATAGTCCACCCTGAGGCACACCTCTCAACAGAGGACAAGAAGCGTATCCTCGAATGGAGCCTTCGTATGGTCCGGGGAGAGTGACAAAAAGAATCACGCCGTTTTCGCCTTGTACATAACGGCATGATTCTTAAAGGAATTTCATGGTACCCCCGAGAGGATTCGAACCTCCGACACCAGGAACCGGAGTCCTGTGCTCTATCCAACTGAGCTACGGGGGCACATTCCAGGGTTCCAGCCGATTCCGGCCGAAATTCTAATGCCTGAAGTGGCGCATTTTCGTAAATACCATGGCCATATTGTATTCATCCGCAGCGGCGATTACCTCATCGTCCCTGAGGGAGCCGCCGGGCTGGATCACAGCCGTGGCGCCTGATTTGGCCGCTTCGTCAATTCCGTCCCGGAAGGGAAAGAAAGCGTCCGACGCCAGGGCACATCCTTCGGTGGCACTCAAGGCCTTGCTGACAGCGAGACGTGTTGAGTCGACACGGCTCATCTGACCGGCGCCGATCCCCACGGTCCGATCAGACCGGGTCAGAATGATGGCGTTCGATTTGACGTGTTTGCAGACCTTCCAGGCGAACGACATGGCCCGGAGTTCCTCTTCCGTGGGTTTCCGTTTTGTGACGATCTCGAGATTCCGGACATCCACGCTTCCCAGGTCCCGGTCCTGATAGATCAGTCCGCCCACGACCTTTTTCAAATCCATGTCATGCGGCCGTTTCCGTCCCCATATATCGACCTCGAGAACCCGGATATTCTTCTTCTTCTGAAAGATCTCCAGCGCATCCGGGTGGTAACCGGGAGCGATCACCACCTCGACGAAGGTGGAAACGATCTCTTCCGCGGTCTTTCCATCCACGGCTCGGTTGAAGGCCAGCACTCCGCCGAAGGCGGATACCGGATCGCATTCTCTCGCCAGGACGTAGGCCTCCCGGAGATCGTTCGCCGAGGCGACCCCGCAGGGATTGTTGTGCTTGAGGACCACGGCCGTGGGTTCTTCAAACTCCTTGACCAGTTCCAGGGCGGAATTGGTATCGAGGTAGTTGTTGAAGGACATGGCCTTCCCCTGATGGATGGCCGCGTTGGAGACGGAAGGTTCGTCGTTTTTGAGCTCTTTGTAAAAAGCGCCCCTCTGATGGGGGTTTTCTCCGTACCGCAACTCTTCAACCTTCTCGAACTGCAGGGAAAGAAGCTCCGGAAAGCGCGGTGTTTTCCCCTCGTTTTCCAGATAGGAAGCAATCAGACTGTCATAGCGGGCCGTATGGGAGAAAACCTTACATGCCAGGGCATGCCGCGTCTTGAGGGAGACCGTCCCGTTGCTTTCTTTCATCTCCCGGATCACAGGTGCGTAGTCACCGGGATCGACGACCACGATCACGTCTGCGTGGTTTTTGGCCGCGGACCGGAGCATGGAAGGCCCTCCGATGTCGATATTCTCAATGGCTTTCTCCAGCGTGCAATCCGGTCTGGCGATGGTGGATTCGAAGGGATAGAGATTGACGACGACCACATCGATCGGATCGATTCCGTGTTCCTTCATCTGTTCCAGGTGCTCCGGGAGGGTCCTCTTGCCGAGAAGACCGCCGTGGATCTTCGGGTGGAGGGTTTTCACCCGTCCATCCAGCATTTCCGGAAAACCGGTGTAGTCCGAAACGGAGCGGACCTTGACGCCGTTTTCTATCAGGAGCCGGGCTGTTCCGCCCGTGGAGAGGATTTCATACCCCATCGCCTCGATTTCCCGGGCGAACTCCACCACGCCTTCCTTGTTCGAAACACTGATCAGCGCCTTTTTCATTATCAGCCCTCTTTCATGATGTCTTCCCCCGCATTTTTTTAAGCTTCGGGGAGGACCCTTCCTGGTGGAAATTGGCCACACTCTACACGCTTTCCCATGGCTTGTCAATACCGGATCGGCTTCCAAATCCAGCGATAGAGATGTTCGGATCGTTTTGTTGAAAAAGCTCGTTTTGAAAAATGTCCGGAGTGTTTTTTTGTACCATTCAGGGAAGTCCTGATCAAATTCCTGTTAACGGGGGGCCACACAATCCCGGACGTTTCTCTTCCTTGAATTTTGTAACCAATTGTTTTTGTTCATTTTCTTTGCTCGTCCAAAGAAAACGACCCATGATCCGACGCCCCGGTCACTGGATCCCGCTGACGCTGGATAACGCTTCGCTTCTCGAATCAGGAGGGGCGCTGCACCTGTGGCCCTCTTCGCAAACCAAGCGGCATCCGAGTGCCGCAGAGCCGCCTCGTCTGCGTTATGCTCCCTGCGACATACCGCAGGGGGTATGCCTCACTCGCAAGCCTTGACGAGACAGCCCTGCATCCCTCCCGGTGCGGCGCTCCGTTTACGAAAAGGACCACTGAACATGCTGCGCATGGTCGCC
>CAYZZU010000039.1:0-21704 GCA_964483105.1 uncultured Nitrospirota bacterium | reverse complement strand
CATGACCCCCGAAAGGTCTGTGTCATATGTCAAGGTCTGACACCATGCATGCTTACTTGACAACATTATAGCGCATGACCCCCGAAAGGTCTGTGTCATATGTCAAGGTCTGACACCATGCATGCTTAGAACCAACAAAAAAAGAGGGGAGAGAATTGCTCCCCCCTCTGGATTGTGGATTGATGAACAGGATGTTCGGGGCACTCAGGCCTGGGTGAGCTGCCTGTGTGCGACCTCTTCGAAAGCGATTTCTTCCCCTTTCAGGATCACCCGTATGGCCGCGGCGTCTTTGAAGTGTCCCCGCAGAATTTCATCAGAAAGGGCGTCCGAAACATATCTCTGGATGGCCCGCCTCAGGGGCCTGGCCCCATAGGCCGGCTCGAATCCTTTTTCGATCAGGAATTCCTTGACCTCGTCGGAGAGAAGGATCTTGAATCCCTTGTCTTCGATCTCCTCGTTTAACTGCCGGATCAGGATATCGATGATGGAAGAGATCTGTTTCTTGTCCAGGGGATGGAAGACGACCACCTCATCCACGCGGTTTAAAAACTCGGGATTGAAGGTCTTCTTCACCGCTCCCATGACCTCCTCCCGCATCTTTTCCTGGGAGGCCGCTTCCCCTTCTTTCTGGAATCCCAGGGGCGCTCCCTTGTCGATCTGGCGGGTACCCAGATTGGATGTCATGATCAGAACCGTGTTGTTGAAGTCGATGGTCCTTCCATAATTGTCCGTCAGGCGCCCGTCGTCCAGAACCTGGAGAAGAATATTGAAGAGGTCGGGATGGGCCTTTTCTATTTCATCCAGGAGGACCACGGAGTAGGGACGCCGTTTGACTTTTTCGGTGAGCTGGCCTCCTTCTTCGTATCCCACGTATCCCGGAGGGGCTCCGGTCAGACCGGAAACGCTGAACCGTTCCATATATTCCGACATATCGATCCGGATCATGGCGTCTTCACTGTCGAAAAGGAATTCGGCCAGTGCCCGGGCCAGCTCGGTCTTTCCCACGCCGGTCGGACCGAGAAAGATGAAGGAGCCGATCGGTTTCTTCCGGCTTTTCAGGCCCGCCCGGGAACGACGGATAGCGCGGGAAACCGCCTGAATGGCCTCATCCTGCCCGACAATCCGTTCATGGAGCGCCTCTTCCATGCGGAGAAGTTTCTCGCTCTCCTGCTCCTCCAGCTTGTAAATCGGAACCCCTGTCATCTTGGAGATGATATACGCGATGTCGTCCGCGTCGACATGGGACTTTGTGGTTTCTCTTTCATCACGCCAGGCCTGTTTCGCCCGATGAAAGTCTTCTTTCAGCTTATCTTCCTGGTCCCGGTAACGGGCCGCCTTCTCGAACTCCTGGAGCTGAATATAAAGGTTTTTCTGCTCCGTGATTTCCTTGATCTGCTCCTGCATCGCCTTGAGCTCGGGCGGGAGGGTGAATTTCTGCAGTTTCGATCGCGACCCCGTTTCATCGATCACGTCGATCGCCTTGTCCGGCAAGAATTTGTTTGTAATGTATCGGTCCGAAAGTCTGGCCGCCGCCTCAATCGCCTCATCGGTGATCACAATGTTGTGGTGTTCTTCATACCGGGACCTCAGTCCCTTGATGATCCGGATGGTCTCTTCCACGGAGGGCGCGTTGACATTAATGGTCTGAAAACGTCGTTCCAGTGCCCCATCCTTTTCGATATACTTGCGGTATTCGTCATAGGTGGTCGCCCCGATACACTGGATCTCCCCGCGCGCCAGGGCCGGCTTGAGCATGTTGGATGCGTCAAGCGATCCTTCCGCGGCTCCAGCGCCGACCAGGGTATGGAGCTCATCGATGAAAATGATGATCTGGTTGTTGGAAGAAACAATCTCCTTGAGGACGATCTTTAATCGTTCTTCAAACTGGCCGCGGTATTTGGTTCCCGCCACCAGGGAACCGAGGTCGAGCGCGATGACCTTCCGGTTGGTCAAACCCATGGGTACGTCTCCGTTGACGATCCTCTGGGCCAGCCCTTCCACGATGGCCGTTTTCCCTACGCCGGGTTCACCGATCAGGACCGGATTGTTCTTGGTCCGTCGGCTCAGGATCTGAAGCACCCGTTCGATTTCGTCGTTGCGCCCGACGACCGGATCGAGTTCACCGCGGCGGGCCAGATCGGTAAAATCCCTCCCGAATTCATCCAGGGCCGGGGTCTTGCTCTTCGGTTTCGCGGTCTTCGATCGGATCGAGGATTGATGCAGAAGATTGATGGTCTGCTGTCTGGCGCCCAGGAGACTGGCTCCCATCCCCCGGAGGATGTTTCCCGCGATTCCTTCTTCTTCCCGCACCAGTCCGAGGAGGATATGCTCGGTCCCCACATAGTTGTGGTTCAGAAGCCGGGCTTCTTCCACGGCAAGCTCCAGAACCTTCCTGGCCTTGGGTGTAAAAGGGATTTCCCCGAAAGTCAGGGTGTCGGTCCCTTTCGGGAGATTCCGCTCCACCTCCATCCTCAGGTGGTCGATATTGATGCCGAAATTCCTGAGAATCTTGCCGTGAAGACCTTCCTCATCCCGAAGGATCCCGAGGAGGATATGCTCGGTTCCAAGGTACTCATGCTGATGCTTTTCCGCCTCTTCCCGGGCCAGTATGATGGTTCTTCTCGCCTTATCCGTAAATCGTTCAAACATGTGATGATTCCTCCCTCTATCCATTTAATCTTATAGTCAATATCGAAACGTGTCAAGCTGTTTCATGCTTTCTGTCTCACGTGTTAACTCTTTTTAAAAAGGGGGAAATTCATTGTCTTACCGGATGATCCGGGGGAGTTGCTCGGAGGGTTTTTCCATCCCGGCGGAAGATCGCCTTCCCGCGCCGAACTCCCGGATGTCCGGGCAAACAGGGCCTCTTCCCGCCCGCTTTTATAAAAGAACTAAAACAATTTCATTTTTCTTCTTATGTGGATAGATTCATGTCGGGTGGGGTCTTTCCCTTTTTGACTTCAGGATCAGGTGGTGTTTTTATAACTAACTGATATTTAATGATTTTTGTATGTCTAAAAAATAGGCAATCTGATCCGGTTCCAGTTTTCGGGCCGATCCGGTCTCTCTTTTCACACAGCTTTCCACAGACTATTCACATTTTTTGTGGACAGGTGGGATAACCCTGCATAATTTCATGGAGATTTGCGTCTCTGTTCCGGACAGGATCTGTGAAATCATCTTGAGTTCTTCCATACTCATCCGATCCACGTGTGCCAATCCTCATCAATATCACCACGGATTTTGTATCGAAGCATGGAATTTCCGCATGGACAGTTTCGTCCCGGGCGGGGCAGATGAGCAAGGGCCTTCCGGATGATCCCCGGAAAGAGTGAAAGCGTTGCATCGACCCGGCTTTGCTCCGGGTCGGGGAGTGTACCTTCAAAGAGGACTCCCTTTTGATAGGGGAGGGAACGGACACCTTCGGCATAGTTGGAAATGTAACAGAGCGGGGCGTAACAGATTTCCAGTTCCCGGGCCAGAAAGGCCTCCGGGATCAGTGTCATGCCCACAAGATCACCGCCGGCCTGTCGCATGAAACGGACCTCCGCCGGAGTCTCGAGTCTCGGGCCTTCGGTACAGACATAGGTTCCACGCGACCGGAAGGGGATGTGGAACTCATCCAGCGCTCTTTGAAGAGAATCACGGATTTCCGGGCAGAAGACCGGGTTCTGCCGGATAAATCCAATCCCCTTGTTCCGGAAAAATGTGGAAGGGCGGTTGCGGGTCATGTCGATGAGATCATCCGGAAGAACCAGATCCCCGGGATGCAGGGATTCTTCAATGGCGCCGGGGCCGGACCAGGAAAGGATCCGCTCCACGCCCAGTTCCTTGGCGGCGTAGATATTCGCCCGATAGTTCACGAAAGGCGCTGTCAGCCGATAGCCTTTTTCTCCATGGCGGGAGAGAAAACCGATATCGGTTCCATCAATCTCCAGGATCCGGATCGGCTGGGAGTCGCCGAAAGGGGTTTTGATCGTCCGTTTTCCTTTTTCGGGTCCCAACGCCTCCCGCGCGAGGTGGTAGGCCCCGCTTCCTCCGAGGATCAGGGTTTTGATTCTGTCTTGCATAGGCGACCTGAAAAATTGGGGCCATGAATTACACGAATAGACACAAATAAAAAACAAGAAGACTTGAAATCAATCTTTTCCAACTTCGTGCTTATTCGTCCCATTCCTGGCGTCTTGTTTAATATTTCTTCAAGATCTCATAGACGTTGTTTCGTTGGGCCGGGAGAAAGCCCGCTTTTCGAATGATCCGGATCATCTCCTTCGGGGTCATCTGATGGGAGACTCCGGTGGCGGCGACGACGTTTTCTTCCAGCATCGTGCTTCCCATGTCGTTGGCGCCGAAGAAGAGAGCGACCTGTCCCATCTTCGTGCCCTGTGTCACCCAGGAGGCCTGGATATTCTCGATGTTATCCAGCAGAATCCTGGAAACGGCGAGGACCCGGAGGTATTCGGCTCCTGTGGCCGTTTCCCCGGAGAGGTCGGTATTCCCCGGCTGATAGCTCCAGGGGATGAAGGCGGTAAACCCGCCGGTTTCGTCCTGCAGGTTCCGGACCCGGATCAGATGCCGGATCCGGGAACGGGGGGATTCCACGCTGCCGAACATCATGGTGGCTGTGGAGGGGATGCCGAGGTGGTGGGCCTCTCTCATGACGGAGAGCCACTCCCCGGAGAGAATCTTGTTCGGGCTCACGAGGGTCCGTACCCCGTCATCGAGAATTTCCGCTCCCCCGCCGGGGATTGAATCGAGGCCGGAGGCTTGCAACCTTGTCAGAACCTCGCGAACCGTGAGAGACGACTGCCTGGAGATATGGATGATCTCGGGAGGAGAAAGGGCGTGAACCCGGATCGGGTATTTTTGTTTGATTGCCTGAAAGAGTTCTTCGTAGTATTCAATGGAGAGGTCCGGATGGAGTCCTCCCTGCATCAGGATCTGGGTCCCGCCCTGTTCCAGGGTCTCTTCGATCTTTCTGAAGATCTGATCCTTGCTCAGGACGTAGGCGCCGGGGGCGCCGGGAGGACGGTAGAAGGCGCAGAACCGGCATCGGTTTACGCAGACATTCGTATAGTTGATGTTCCGGTCGATGATGAAGGTGACCGTCCGGCCCGGATGTTTGCGGTCCCGGATCTTCGTGGCCCATTCCCCCAGGGTGAGCAGATCCGCTTTTTCCAGGAGCAAAAGCCCCTCCTCGGCGGTGAGGCGGCTTCCGGCTCCGATTTTCTCTTCAATATTTGTCATGTTGATTTTTCATATTGTTGGATTTTTACGAAGCCGTCAATATGTTCTGATCTTCCGGTAGAGTGTATCCCGCTCTACCGGTGTTCTGCCCGCCTTCCGGATCATGCGGACGAGGGCCTCTTTCGGTAATGCCTCGGCGGTTTTTGCTCCGGCGGCATGGGTGATTTTTTCTTCCACCACGGTTCCATCCAGGTCGTCTACGCCGAAACAGAGGGAAACCTGGGCGATCTTGACGCCGAGCATGATCCAGAAGGCCTTGATGTGATCGAAATTGTCGAGAAAGATCCTGCTGACGGCGAGGGTCTTCAAATCGTCCACCCCCGTGGTTCCGCTGCATTCGGGGATCTGTGTGTTTTCCGGATGAAAGGCCAGGGGAATGAATGCCTGAAATCCTCCGGTTCTGTCCTGGAGGTCCCGAAGGCGGGTCAAGTGATCGATCCGTGAGCGAAAGTCTTCCACGTGGCCGTACAGCATGGTTGCGTTGGATTTCAGCCCCGCCTTGTGGGCCTCCTCCATGACGGAAAGCCATCTGTCTCCGGAGATTTTTTCCGGACAGATTGTATTCCGGACGCGTGGATCGAAGATTTCGGCACCGCCGCCCGGCAGCGACCCCAGACCTGCGGCCTTCAGTTTTCTCAGGAGGTCCGGCAGGGGCAGTCCGGTGATCCTGGAAAGGTAATCGATCTCAACGGCCGTAAAGGCCTGAAGATGGATGTGGGGAAAGCGGTCACGAAGAGTGGAGAGGAGCTTGAGATAATACTCAAAGGGGAGATCGGGATGGAGCCCCCCCACGATATGAAACTCGGAGGCCCCCTCGGAGGCTCCCTGCTTCGCCCTTTCCAGGACCTCTGAGAGATTCAGGGTGTAGGCGTCCGGGTCCTTTGAATCCCGGCTGAACGCGCAGAAGGCGCAACGATTCACACAGACATTGGTGTGGTTGATATGGCGGTTGACGATGAAATAGGCCCGACTTCCGTTTTTCTGACGGTTGCGAATGGAGGCGATTTTCCCGATCCGGAGAAGATCATCGGAGTTCATGAGAAAGAGCCCCTCCTCCGGCGTGATCCGTTCCCCATTATCGACTTTTTTCTCGATGACATCCAGTGAATTCATGGAGGATCTCCTTTCACAAAGAGAAAACATATCATATCCTCTTCTCGTGGATCAAACTAAAATGCGGTGCTGTTTGCCTTTTATTTTGTCGCCTTCGGCGGTTTTCACATTCTGGAATCTTGGGTTGACCTCTTCCGCGGAGGGGTGTATCCTTTTTTACTCCTGCCCAGGCAGGAGTGAATACCTCAAAATGGATGGCATTATCATCGACAGGCTTGAAATTCAAAGTGATCCATTCTTCCTTTTTCAACCGTAATGTAGGCGTTTTAGAAAAGAGATGGCCTGATCTGGCACGGGTGATCCGAAACCAGAGATGTGACAAGGAGGTGACCGTCATAGACACTCGGGACCGGAATCGAACCGTTCTGGTTCCGGATGCGAAAGGGAAGCCGCATCTGCTCCACAGTGCGTACAGTCCCGGGGATGAGGCTGCCGAATGGGTCGCCGTACACCCCGCCTGGCAGAGGGAGGTGGTGATTTACGGTTTCGGGCTGGGATATCACATACAGGCAGCCTTGAACACCGGTCTCAGGTCGCTTCTGGTGGTTGAGTGTGATCCGGGACTTTTTTCACACGCCCTGAAGTTGAGAGATTTCTCCGAGGCCCTGGGCGACCCCCGCTTGGACCTCATCGTGGAACGGAAGATCGATGACGCCGCTCTCTTGCTGCGCAAAAAGATCCAGTCGCCCTATACGGTTTTATGGATCCATTCCCCCTCTGTCGAAATCCGTCCGGCCCGTTACAACAGGTTGACCCACGAGATCAGCTCCATACTTTATGAACTGAGATGTTCCGCGGTCTCTTCCCCGGGTGGACAGGCGCAGGGGTTTTCACCGGATCAATTCAGGACAATACTCAGAGTTCTTCAGAATTGAAAACACTCGTCATCCGAACGGCCAGATTAGGTGACATTCTGCAGTTAGGTCCCATGCTGAGGGGAATCAAGGAGGGTGACCCAGAGGGGGAACTGCATTACCTTGTGAGTTCGGAACTCAAAGAGCTTGTCGACGGCTGGTCGTGGATCGATCAGGTGATTGAATTTCCCTTAACCTCTTATCGGCTTGAACTCAGAGAGAAACCTGAATCCTTCAGAAAAATCTGCAATGAGATCTTCGAACTTGCGCAGGATCTCAAAAGCCGGGAGTATCATCTGATTATCAACCGCGACTATGAACTGGGGGGGATCCTGTCCGCGTTGTGCCGTCCGGAGGTGTTCAAGGGGGTCTCCATGGACGGGAAGGGGCGCTTTGTCGCTGACGAGATTTCTCAAAGACTTGTCGACGCGGTCCGTGGGAACCGTCGCGCCACGGCAAGAAATTTGGTGGACTGGTCGATCGATATTGCCGGTGTTTCTCCCTCCATCCGGAATCTTGACATGACCCTGCCCGTTTCCGCGAGAGTCGGGGCGCTGGAGCTCCTGCGGGAGAGGGGGGTACGGCAAGGCGATCTTCTTGTGGCGGTGCAGATGGGGGCAGCCAAGGAGTTCAGGAGGTGGGGGGCGGAAAATTTCGCTGAATTGATCGAGTGGTTGATGACCATTCGGCGCAGGAAAGTGGTTCTTGTCGGTACGATGAGCGAAATGGATCTCAGGGATGAAATCCTGGGACGCGTCTCCTTCAGGGACGGACAGCTCGTTGATGTGGTAGGCAAAACAAGCATAAAGGAGCTGGCGGCCGTCCTGGAGAGGTGCAGCTATCTGATTACCGGCGATACCGGGACCATGCATGTCGCGGCCGCCGTTGGGACGAAAGTGATCGCCATGTTTTATGGGCCGGCCTATCCCTTTGAGACCGGGCCATATGGTGAGGGGCACCTGGTCCTGATGGCCGACCTTCCTTGTGCGCCTTGCCGGGCGCCCAGTGAGTGTACGGATCATTTCCGCTGTCGCGATCTCATGACACCCCGGAAGGTCCGGGATGTCATCCTGTTTGCGGAAAGGGCCTTCGGTTTGAGCGATGAGGACGTCCCGGTCCCTTCCTGGGAGCATGTTTCCTGCCTGACCACCGAAGTGACCGCCTCGGGGCTCCGTATGGTCGAATTGTGTGGACAGGAAGCTGTCGAGAGGTATTGCCGAATCGTGGAGAAGGTTTCGGGTGAAGAGAGGGAGCGTGGATCGTACAACCGGATCGAGTGGCTTCAGGGACTGCTGGAAGAATCCATCCGGTTGGGTGATCTTGCCCGTCGGGACTTCCACCTGAATCGAAATGAACAAGGCTGGTCCGCCTGCTCCCGGATTTTTTCGGTCCTGATCCATTTCCTGAATCTCCTCAGAGATCCTCTCTTCCCCGGGAGCAGGGGAGACGCGGTCGATACCGGGAACGCCGTGCAAGGCTTGCTTCCGGTGCTGGAGACACTTCAGAGGAACCTGTTGAACCGGGATGTTGTGGGCATTTGTGATGCCATCCGGTGGGAGTTGATTCCTCTGGCCTCAAAAATTTCCGGGGAGCTGAAATGATCGATATCCATTGTCACATTCTTCCCGGACTGGATGACGGGGCCGATGATCCGGAAGAAAGTCTTGCCATGTGCCGGCTTTCCCTGGAGGAGGGGGTCCGCGGGATCTTCGCGACTCCCCATCTCTTCCACGGGATGTTTGCCACGGACCGGGATACGATTCTGAATACGCACGCGCGGGTGAGAGATCTCCTGGACTCGGAAGCGATTCCATTGAAGCTCTATGTGGGGGCTGACCTCCATCTGGTTCCGGATGTGTTCGAAAAAATGAAGAACGGGGAAGGGGTGACACTCAACCATGGACGGTATTTCCTGCTGGAACCGCCTGCCCCGGTTCTGCCTCCCAATCTGAGTGAGATCGTCTTCAACCTGGTTTCTGAAGGGTGGATCCCGATCATCACCCATCCGGAACGGAACGAGGCATTCCTGAGAAACGGGGAGATCCTTCTCGATCTTCTCAGGCGGGGAGCCTTATGCCAGATCACAGCCATGAGCCTGACCGGCGCATTCGGGAAAGAGTGCGAGTGGTTCGCCCGCGCCCTGGTCGAGACCGGAGGCGCTCATTTTATCGCCTCCGATGCCCATTCCACGGGCTGGCGGAACCCCGCCCTTCTCCCCGCCCGAAGGGTGGCGGAGAAACTGATCGGGGTGGACGCGGCCCGGAGACTCGTTCAGGACAATCCTGAGGCCGTTCTTTCCGGGGGGACCATTCCGAGGGTGGATGTAGAAGGTCTTCCGAGGAGAAGACGGTTTTGGTTTTTCTGACTTGACAGAAAAAGACTCCTTGGATAAGATCAGCACATTTTCAGTCAGTTAATCCGTGAGAGTGGAGGAAACATCCGTATAACAAGGGAGGAGAAGGTATGAATCCGGAGGATCTGAAATATTCAAAAGACCATACCTGGGTACGGGTTGAGGAGGATGAAGGCACGGTCGGAATTACCGATTACGCTCAGGAAAGTCTGGGGGATATCGTCTATGTTGATGTTCCCGAGGAGGAGGATGAGGTGGAGGCCGGTGAAGAAGTCGCGGAAGTGGAGTCAACCAAAGCCACCTCTTCGGTGATGTCACCCGTGAGTGGGACCGTGATCGAGGTGAACGAGGATCTTGAGGATTCTCCCGACGTGATCAATGAGGATCCTTATGGAGATGGGTGGATCGTCCGGCTGAAACTTTCCGATCCTTCGGAGCTCAAAGGGCTTATGGATGCCGAGGCCTATGAAAAGTTTGTCGAGGAAGAGATCGAATAGGTTCTCTGTGGGCTACCCGTTGAAAAGGGATTCTGTTCGGAATCCCTTTTTTTCTGCCATGTAGAAAAATCAGGTCATACTTTGCAGGCGAGTTCATTCAGGAGAGCAGACATGTCGAAACGAATCGTAATAATCGGGGCGGGACCCGGTGGATATGTGGCCGCGATCCGGGCCGCCCAATTGGGCGCGCAGGTAACGGTCGTTGAGGCCCGGGAGGTGGGGGGGACCTGCCTGAATCAGGGGTGCATTCCGACCAAGGCGCTGGTTTATTCGGCGGAGGCGCTGGAGCTGGTGCGGCACGCCAAATCGTATGGTGTGGAGGTCAGTGGGGAGGTCACCGGCAACCTTCAGGCCATGATGGACCGGAAAGACAAAATCGTAGCGACCCAGAGAAAGGGAATCCGCGCTCTTTTCAAAAACAACAAGATCCGGCTGGTGGAGGGGCGCGGATCGCTCAAAGATGAACGGACGGTTTTCGTGCAGGGCGACGACGGGAAGACCGAGGAGATCTCAGCCGATCGGATCCTGATCGCGACCGGATCCCGCCCCGCCAGTATCCCCGCCTTCCCTCTGGATGGTCAACGGATTCTCTCCAGCGATGATGCACTTTTTCTGCGGAACATCCCGGAGACCCTTCTGATTATCGGGGCGGGGGTGATCGGATGCGAATTCGCTTTCATCCTGAACGCACTGGGTGCGAAGGTCACCCTGGTGGAGATGATGCCTCACGCTGTCTCCCTGGCCGATGAGGAAATCTCGCTTCTTCTGGAACGGGAATTGAAGAAGAAGAAGATCAAGCTCTTCTGCAATCGAAAGATTTCCTCCGTGAAGGAGGGGCCGGAAGGCAAAATGGTTGCAGCCTTGGATGGCGAAGAGAAACTGTCGGCGGATCAGGTTCTGGTTTCCATAGGCCGATCCTTCAATACGGAAGGTCTGAACCTTGAGGGAGTGGGAGTCTCCTGCGGTCCGAGGGGGGAGATCCGGGTAAATGAGCGGATGGAGACCAATATCCCCGGGATCTATGCCATCGGAGATGTTGTCGGAGGAATCATGCTGGCCCATGTGGCCTCCACGGAAGGGATCGTTGCTGTGGAGAACGCGATGGGTACGGATTCCGTAATGGATTATACCGTGGTCCCGTCCGCCATTTTTACCATGCCGGAAATCGGGAGCGTGGGGCTTACAGAGAAGCAGGCCCGGGAGAGCGGCCGGGAGATCCGGATCGGAACATTCCCTTATCGCGGCCTCGGCAAGGCCCATGCCATGGGAAAAATCACAGGGATGACCAAGATCATCGCTGATGCGGAGACCGACCGGCTTCTCGGGATGCATGTCATGGGTGCCCACGCATCGGATATTGTTCAGGAAGGGGCGGTGGTTCTTCAAATGGGAGGAAAGGTTTCCGATCTGGGCCGGACCATTCATTCCCATCCCACCCTTTCCGAGTCGGTGATGGAGGCGGCCCACGCAGTCCACGGAGTGTCGATCCATCTTCCGAAAGAAAAAAAATCTTGACAGTCGGAAGGGCATTCGATATGGTATTTCGGCGTGTCTGAAAAACCAATGAAAATATACACTTATACGTTAATGCGCATATTCTAATTTGGGGAAATTTATGGGCAATTAGGGGGAACAATGGGGGAAAACCAGGGGGTTGTGCCGAGTCGGGCATAACAAAATTCAAAGGGAGGGTGTGCCATGAAGAAGATCGGTTCGAGAAGGGTTCTACACTATCTGGCGGTCGCGGCGCTCATGTTCTGTTTTGTGTCCACCGCCATGGCGAAGAGCGTCAAGATCGGTATTTTCCAAAAGGTCCTGGAGGCGGACGGAAATTTTGCCGAAACCACGGCGCTTCTGGAAAAAAGCATTGCGGATTCACAACTGGAACTCCTCGGTAAAATGGACCTTGCTGTGCCGCAGAACGCCCAGAAGGCCCGGACCTATGTCCTGACCTCACCCTCATTCAACCAGGCGGTCTTGGGTAAGATTCAGCCCGATGAAATTTCCGCCCTGGTACTCCGGATCGGGGTCTATGAGGCCTATGGAAAGGTGTATATCAATATGGCCAACCTCGATGCTCTGGCGAATGTCTATTTTGCCGGGGAAAGTCCGAAAGATGAGTTGATGGCCGCGGCTTCCAACGCGAAGAAGGAGTTGATGCGGGTTATTCAGGCCGTACCGGGTAAGCTGGTCAACGAGCAGCAGGAGCCGATCCGGAAGGCGAAGAAGTATCGTGGATACAACGGCGACGGGCCCGCCAAGATGATGGCCCGATGGAGGGATTTCCGCGAAAGTCTCCTGACCGTCAAGGAGGTGGATGGTTCCACCAGCCTGGATGCGGTGCTGGATGAATTAAGGAACAACGCGGCCAGGAGCCTTCAGATGAATGCCGACAAGGGATGGAAAGTGGTGGCCGAGAAAAAGTTCGGTGACAAGGCCGCCTGGATGGGGATCACCAACAACTACACGGAGAGGAAATGTATCAATATCAATTCCGATTTCCGTTTTGGTGACAAGACGGATAACACCCGGTATCCCGGCGTGGACCATGCCCCGGCCATGCCGATGGAGCTTGTGATCTACAAGGGGGGGAAGAACGGCAAGTGGAGGATCGCGCAGTACGGCGAGATGTGGAGGATGCAGCTTTATTTCTGGGATTCAGGTTATGCGGCATTTGCCAAGAACACCCTGATCCCCTCGATCATCTATGGGGATATTGAGGACATGGTGAAGGGGAAATAAGTCAAACGGTAATTTCTCAAAACCCCCGCCGTAACGGCGGGGGTTTTTTTATATCTCGTTGGCGCACACAATGTGGGTCTGCCTTTGCGCTTGCTCAATCCGGTCCATTTGATCGCTGGATTCGGGTGGGGCTTTTGTCTTGTCAAGGGGAGTGCCTTGTGTTACATTTCGGCTATCTTCCCCTTCGGAGGCATGATGAAGTCTTTCGTGCGTTTTTCTCTTTTTCTTCTCATCCTGGCGTCTCTTTTTTCCCCCGCTTCTTCCGCGGACGCCCTCCTGGATCATTTCCGGCGCGATATCCGTGAACAGCTCGATCCCGGTAAAACCTACGGTCTTTATCAGAAGGCGCTGGAGACGACGGTTTCCTTTGAAGTCGTGAGCAGGCGGATTGAGACCAATGTGGATCAGTCCGACTGGGAGCTGGTCACCTACTGGGATCTGGACCCTCCGGAAGTCTGCGCGACCCGGGCCAGGGTCTATCTGATCCGGAATGAAGACCTCGAGCATGCCGTTCTCTCCAAAGGGATCCGGCGTCTGATTTTTCTTCCGGTCCGAATCGGGGTTTTCCAGGAAGGCTCCAAGGTCGTGGTTGTGTTTACGAACCCTGAACTCTTGACCCGGGTTTTCTTTTCCGATCTTTCCGCTCCGGAGCGGAAAGAAATGATCGCCATGGGAAACGAGATCAAGAAGGATCTGGTCACTCTCTGCGTAAAAGGAATGGAGGGGAAGATTCTGACGGAACAGCTCCCTCCTTTCCGGAATGACCGGGATATCCGATTCTATTGGAGCGATGTGTTGAAACAGCTCGACGTGATCCGGGAGGTTGCGGTCCGGGAGGATCCATTGAGTACCCTGCGGCGGGTCTGCGATGAAATCTCGAAAAGCGCACGGCGTCTTTCTTCGGGATGGAGGGTCCTTTACCGCTTGGAGATTGAAGGACGGGCCTGTCTGATCGGAGTCAGCCAGAGGCGTATCGAAAACCAGGCATTGAATTACAGCGGGCTCAAGTGGCCTTCCTTCCTGGACAGGGATCCCTGCAGCGGGATCTATCATCTGACCCAGTTCCCCATCGAGATCCTGGTCTTCGC
This sequence comes from uncultured Nitrospirota bacterium, assembly GCA_964483105.1. GTDB lineage: Bacteria > CG2-30-53-67 > CG2-30-53-67 > CG2-30-53-67 > CG2-30-53-67 > CAYZZU01. The sequence continues at coordinate 7,810 of CAYZZU010000039.1, read as the reverse complement.
GCAGGGGGGAGAGGTCCGGGTCGGAATTCTGGATCAATTTTGGAGGATGCGTTTTTATCTCTGGGATGATCCCCTACGGAGCGGGAGTCTCTTCCTCGCCCGGGACCCCAACTTCGCGGGCAGGATTTACCATGATTTGTCGCAGATAATCCGTACTTTTTAGTCCCCTGCGGAGGGGTATGGCGATATGCAATGGTTTTATGCAATCCCTGCAAGGCGCTCATTCCCGGGGGACAGACCCATCATCCGGACAGGAGGGAAGGGGCACTCCCTGTGAACCTTGCATTTTGCAATCGTTTTCGCGCGGGAATTGGAAATCAGGGGTGGGTACTTCCGGGACGGCAGCTCAATTTTCTTCCTGAAATGAAGGAGTTATCCGTTTCTCCCTGTTCTCCGTTTCATAGTTGGCAGGGATCATGCATAGAATCAACTTGACATTCATCCTGTGAGTGTTCTATGTTTTTTAGTAGGCTTTCCCTTTGATTTTCAAACTAAAATTCATCTGAGCCCCTGGACGGTACAGCCGGACGGAGGACGCGCGAAGGGGGGTGATAAACCGCGGATCGCTTGACGTGTATCCTGTTGTTAGCGATTTTTTTTGTCAAGGAGGAGAGGACATGAAACGATGGATAACCAGTGCTGTCTGCTGTGTCGCGCTGATCGCGTTCTCGGTTCCGGCTTTTGCCACGAACGGCGCGCAGTTGATCGGGTTTGGGTCGACGCAAAAAGGAGTGGCGGGCGCCGTTACCGCCGCGCCGGAAGACGCAATGACCGCCGTGACCAATCCGGCGGGCATGGGTGTGATCGGGAAACGGGCCGATTTCAACGGCGAGGCCTTCATGCCGACCCGTTCCATGGATTTCAAGGAACTTGTGCCGGTTTTGGGCGGTCCCGGCAGCCAGACCGACGGTGGCTCCGGACTGTACGGGGTTCCTTCCTTCGGGTGGACCGCCCCGGCCTTCGGGCGGAGTGACATGTGGTTCGGCGGCGGGATGTACGCCACGGCCGGAATGGGGGTGGATTACGATCCGATCAGCGCCGGCGGGGCCTTCGGGGAGGCGGACGTCTTCTCCCTCCTGCAGTTCGCGAAGATCGCCCCGGCGGCCGCCTGGAACGTGAACGATCGGTTGACCGTGGGCGCCAGTCTCAATTTCGACTACCAACTGCTTGAGATCCGGGAAAAGTTCGCGGCTCCGGGGTTCAAGCCCTTCTCGGGTTATGGATTGCCCACTTCGGATGACGGCATTCATCTCGATCTCGGCCGCGCGATCGCTGCCTATGGCGGGGGGGTCACGTTCGGGGCCATCTACAAGGTGAATGACATGGTGACCGTGGGGGCGTCCTGGGCCTCCGAGCAGTATTTCCCGGACATGAAGTTCCGGATCGATTCCAACGCCATACGGAATTTCCCGGCCGGCGAATATATCGCCAAGAACACCTCCGCGGGGACCTACAAGCTGGACATGAATTTTCCCCAGCAGGCCGCCGTCGGGATCGCCGTCCGGCCGATCGAGCCCCTGACGCTCTCCCTCGATGTGAAGTGGATCAACTGGTCCGGAACCCACGACAAGGTCCGTCTTTCCGGGCAACGCGCGGACGCCTTCACGCTCTACCAGTTTACCGGAACCAGCTTTAATACCAGTACGGCCAAGAGCATTGATCTCCCCTTCGGCTGGGACGACCAGTGGGTGATTGCCGTGGGGGCGCGGTACGTCGTGAACCCCGCGCTGACCCTCAGGATCGGGTACAACTACTCCGAATCCCCGATCGACCAGGAGGATGTCTTCAACAATGTCGCCTTCCCGGCGATCGTGGAGCAGCACCTGGGACTGGGGCTGACCTATAACCTGGGGGACCACTGGGCCCTCTCCGGTTCTTATATGAAGGCCTTCAACAACGATATTTCGGGGAAGAAGGATGTGCCGAAGGCGTACCAGAACCTTGGATTCGTGAGTACCAGCCAGACCAAGATCGAATTGAAAGAGACCTCCCTCGGTGTTCAGATTTCTTATCGTTTCTGATGAAGAGGGAATTCTGCAGTGGGAAAACCCCTCCGGGGCATTTGTCGCCCCGGAGGGGTTTTTTCTATCGTTCGATGGCGCCCTGTTCCGGGTAGGCCTCGATGTGGTGGATGGCGAGGTCGGGCCCCTGCATCTCCTCCTCTTTGGAGAGCCGGATCCCGACGGTTGCCCGGAGGATGCCGTAGACGATTGTACTCGCGGCCAGGGCAATGACGAGGGCGAGGACCGATCCGGTGATCTGGCTTATCAAACTGATTCCTCCCATGCCCCAGAGCGCCTTGGTTCCGAAGATCCCCGCGGCGATCCCTCCCCAGGTTCCGACCAGACCGTGCAGGGGCCAGACACCGAGAACGTCGTCGATCCGGAGACGTTCCTGCTCAATCGTAAACATCTTGACAAAGATCACGGACGCAATGCCGCCGATCACCAGCGCCCCCAGGGGATGCACGATGTCGCTTCCGGCGCAGATCGCGACCAGCCCGGCCAGCGCGCCGTTATGGATAAAACCGGGGTCGCCTCCGGAGATGACAAGGGCCGTCAGGATCCCACCGACCATGGCGAAGAGGGAGTTAACCGCCACCAGGCCGGAGATGCCGGTGATGGCCTGGGCGCTCATGACGTTGAATCCGAACCATCCTACGCAGAGAATCCAGGAACCGAGGGCCAGAAAGGGAATATTGCTGATCGGGATCGGATGGGTCTGGCCGGAGCTGCCGTAACGTCCGATTCTCGGTCCGAGGAGCAGAATCGCGGGGAGGGCGAGCCAGCCCCCCATGGAGTGGACAATGACCGATCCGGCGTAGTCGTGGAAGGGAGCCCCTCCGATCCTTTCAATCCACGCCTGAAGGCCGATCGGTCCACCGTCCGCCGCGACCCCCATCCTGCCCCACATCAGTCCTTCAAAGAGCGGGTAGACCAGCGCGGCGAAGATTCCCCCGGCCAGGAGCTGGGGCCAGAATTTCGCCCGCTCCGCGATACCCCCCGAGATGATGGCCGGGATACAGGCGGCGAAAGTGAGCAGAAAAAAGTAGTGCACCAGGTCGAATCCTTTCGCCGGTCCCATGAGCTCTCCGGCGGGTTTCAAAAAGGAGAGTCCGTAGGCCAGGGGGAAGCCGATCAGAAAATAGACGACCGTGGAGACCGACCAGTCGGACAGAATCTTGACCAGGGCGTTGACCTGACTTTTTTGTCGCACGGATCCGACCTCTAAAAAGGCGAACCCCGCATGCATGGCGAAAATCATGACCGCGCCCAACATCATAAAAAGCACATCATTGCTTTTCAGCAGTTCGTTCATCATAAGTCGAACCTCCCGGTTGAAAAAATGGTTTAAAGTGGATGGTGAAAATTTCTGGATGCAGCGGTGGTTTCGTCTGTATCCGGCGGAAACTTAACCCATCTTTCTAAGCAAGATGAATGCCAGTTTTCCAGACTATTTTGTATGAAAAAAGTTTCGAATTTGTAATCAGTTACGAATTTGTATCTTTTGAAGCGGAATGGAACCGGAAAAGATGCCTATTTTTCGTGCTGACGTGCCCAAAAAAAAGGCTTATCGGGTCCTGCAGATCAGGAATGACACCACCCAATCATGGATCTCGAAAGGCGAGGCGGAGGTGTTCCATACAATTTGATTGACTTCGGGTTTCTATCATTATATAAAATTCAATTGCAGTAATCATTTTTCTTCCGTTCCACCAGGACACCGGGAAAGAGGGAGCAGTCCCCTAATTCCAGAAAGGGGCCGTTTCAGTGATGCGTGAGATAACAGACGGGGTGATGAAAAAGCTCGATCTCAAAAATGTGGGGAATATCTACTGGAACCTGAGTACCGGCGCCCTCTATGAAGAGATTGTGAACCGGCGTGAAGGCTTGATCGCTCACAAGGGGCCGATTGTCATCCGGACGGGTCATCATACGGGCCGTCCGAGAGAGGACAAATTTGTCGTCCGTGAGCCGTCCAGTGAGCGGCATGTGTGGTGGGGGGAAAACCATCCCTTTGAGGAAAAGGGGTTCGAGTCGCTTTATAACCGGTTGAAGGCCTATCTGCAGGGGAAAGATATCTTTGTTCAGGATTGTTATGCCGGTGCTGATCCCGCGCATCAGGTACCGATCCGGATTATCACGGAGAACGCCTGGCACAGTCTGTATGCGCGCAACATGTTCATCCAGGTCCGGGATCCGGACCGCCTCAGGCAGCATGAACCCGAATGCACGATTATCGATGTGCCGAGGTTTCACGCCTACCCCGAGTTTGACGGGACCCATTCCGAGGCCTTTGTCATCGTGAATTTCGGTCGGAAAATGATCCTGATCGGAGGGACCAGTTACGCCGGCGAAATCAAGCGCTCCGCCTTTACCGTCCTGAACTACTCTTTCCTCTTCGAGGAGAAGATTCTCCCCATGCACTGCGCCGTCAACACGGGACTCAACGATGATGATGTGGCGATCTTTTTCGGTCTCTCCGGAACCGGGAAGACCGCCCTCTCCATGGCGGCGGATCGAAGACTCATCGGGAATGACGAACACGGCTGGTCCGAGGAAGGGGTGTTCAATTTTGAAGGGGGGTGTTACAGCCGGGTGGCCGAGCTGACGGCGGAAAACAACCCTCTGATTTTCCGGTGTACCGAACGGTTCGGCACGATTCTCGAGGATGTCAGTATCGACACGGAGTCCCGCCGGATCGACTTGTCCGATACCAGCCTCACGGAGAACACCCGGGCGGCCTATCACATCTCCCAGATTGAAAACGCCGTGTTGACGGGGCAAGGGGGCCACCCCAAAAACCTGTTCCTGTTGACACGGGATGCTACCGGTGTCATACCTCCCCTTGCCCGATTGAACCCCGGGCAGGCTATCTACTATTATCTCTCCGGTTATACATGCGATAGAACGCCGGAGGGCTACACGGTAACCTTCAATCCCTGTTACGGAGCCCCCTTCCTGGCACTTTCTCCTTTGGTCTACACGAGGATTCTCGGGGAGAAGATCGTAAAGCACAAGGTGCATTGTTGGCTTTTGAATACGGGATGGACCGGCGGGCCTTACGGTCACGGGCACAGAATCGATATCCATCATTCCCGGGCGCTTGTGAAAGCGGTTCTGTCCGGTAAACTTGCCGGCGCGCCCATGCGGGTCGATCCGATCTTCGGATTCGAGGTGCCCGAGATCTGCGAGGGGTTTCCGACCGAACTTTTGGATCCGAGAGGGACCTGGAAGGATCCCGGCCGATACGATCAGGAAGCACGGGCGCTGGTCAAAAAGTTCCAGGAGAACATAAAACAGTTTTCGTTGACCGAGGGAGACGTGATTCTCCAGGCTGGCCCGTAAGAACCCGGTGGAAATCGCGGCACGCCGAAAGTGTAACCAGCCGACGGTCCGCCCACGGGAGGGCCCCTCTATGCGCCGGAGTCGTTACCGCCTATTTCCCGGTTCTTCGAGTCAGAATCCGTTTGACTTCTTCCGGGTCCGTAACCGGTCGCTTGCAGGTGAAGTTTCTGCAGATGTATACCGTGGCTCGTCCGGAGATTGGAACCTTGCCTTCCAGGTAGCGGATGCCCGTATCTTCTTCTTCGGAGTCCAGAGTCTTCAGGGCGATCACCTTGTTGGGGGAGAAGGGCTGTCGCACGGCCCGAAGGAGGGCGGCGGTTTCCACTTGGTTCCCGGACTCCGCCACCGCGATCTCCATCGGTTGACCGAGCAGAAAGTCCAGGTCCATCAGGCTCTGTGCAAAGGCCATGGGGTTTTCCGGCAGGGCGCCGATCGACTGCAGGGTTGCAACCGCCTTTTTTTTGAATGATGGATCCCCGGTAAATTCGGCGAGGCGAAGCAGATCCATGACGGCTACTCCGTTTCCGGACGGTTTGGCGTCGTCCCGGAACTCCTTGGTCCTCGTGATCAGGGTCGGATCCTCCCCCCCGGTGTAGAAAAATCCCTTCCCGGAGGAATCGTAGAAGTCCCCGATCATGATCCGGTTCAGGGCAAGGGCCTTCCGGATCCATTCCGGATCGAAGGTGGCCTGATAAAGATCAATCAGCCCCTGAATCAGAAAGGCGTAGTCGTCCAGGTAGGCCGGAAACCGTGCCTCTCCTTCACGAAAACGCCGTAAAAGTTTTTCTCCATCCATCAGATGGTCCAGGAGAAAACGGGCGGATTTTTCCGCGGAATCGGCGTATCTCTTGTCGTCGAGAACCTGCGCGGCATAGGCCAGAGAGGAGATCATCAGACCGTTCCAGGCCGTGAGAATCTTGTCGTCCCGGTGGGGACGGACTCGTTTCGACCGTTCCGACAGGAGGAGGGAGCGGCCCGTGGAAAGGATTCTCGAAAGTTCAGAGAGAGAAATCCCCCGGTCGCGGACGAAACTTTCGGGATGGAAGGGGCGGTAAAGGATGTTCCGTCCCTTTTCAAAATTTCCTTCTTCCGTGATACCGTAGAATTGACTGAAGATGCGTCCTTCCCGCCTTCCCAGAAGGGTATCGATTTCTTTCCGGGTCCAGGTATAAAAAAGTCCTTCCTCCCCGTTGCTGTCCGCGTCCTCCGCGGAATAGAAACCTCCCGAGGGAGCACTCAGATCCCGCAGGACATAGTCGAGGATCTCCCGGGCGGTTTTTTCATAGTGCGGTGTTCCGGTAATTTGAAACGCCTCAAGATAGATCCGGGCGAGAAGGGCGTTGTCGTAGAGCATCTTCTCAAAGTGGGGGATCCGCCATCTCTCGTCCGTGGAATAGCGGTGAAAGCCGCCTCCGATCTGGTCATAGATCCCTCCACGGCCCATCTCCCGCAAGGTTTGCTCCACCATGGAGAGGGCCTTTCCGTTTCCTGTGCGATCGTAGTAACGGAGAAGAAAAGAGAGTGTCATGGTTTGTGGAAATTTGGGAGCCCAGCCGAACCCTCCATGCTCCGGGTCGAACTCTCCGGATATCCGGTTGAAAGCGGAATCGAGCAGTTCGGGTCCGACCCTGTCGGAAGAAGGGTGCCGCCTCTCTTCACGAATGCGTCGGACCAGCTCTTCCCCGCTCTTCTGGATCTGTTCAGGATGTTCCTTCCACAGGGAAGCGATCTTCGGAATCAGGGTCAAAAGCCCTGGATAGCCGATCCTGTCCTTCGGAGGGAAATAGGTTCCTCCGAAGAACGGTTTGAGATCCGGTGTCAGGAAGACGTTTAAAGGCCAGCCCCCGCTTCCGGTCATGGCCAGAACGGCCTCCATATAGATCTTGTCCAGGTCCGGGCGTTCTTCGCGATCCACCTTGATGCAGATGAAATTCCGGTTCAAAAAGGCCGCGATCTCCTGATTTTCGAAGGACTCTTCTTCCATGACATGACACCAGTGGCATGTGGAATAACCGATGGAGAGGAAGATCGGCTTGTTCTCTTTCCGGGCAAGGGACAGGGCCTCTTCTCCCCAGGGGTACCAGTTCACCGGGTTGTAGGCATGCTGGAGAAGATAGGGACTTTTCTCATGAATCAGGTGATTTGGATGGATCTTTTGACCGGGTTTCATGGGACCTCTCACCATACGCTTTTCATTTCCCGAATCTGTTTGGAGTGAATTGGGAGAGGCGTGGGAAAGTGTCCTTTCCCCTCCCCGGCCCATCATCACCAGAAGGGAAAGGCCGATTCCTGCAAGTTTGGATCCCCGGACGCCCATCTCGATTTTCTCCCTCAAATCCCTTCTGATTCCATTGAACCAGACATCGGCAAGGTCGTCAAACGGGGACCCGATACGGGGAAAGAGGATCTTCGGGAATTCAGGAGAGGATTTGCGGGGTGACGGGGATTCGGAAGGTTAAAGC
>CAYZZU010000038.1:0-22126 GCA_964483105.1 uncultured Nitrospirota bacterium | reverse complement strand
GGCCCGAAAGAACCTCAGAACCTTTATATGATTATCAAGTCTGCCGTTGACCTTTGTATAGTTCTTTCTCGATTTTTTCCAGAAGCTTCCGCAACGATCGGTCCTGATCCTTTTTCGTTCTGACCCGCTCCACGGCACTGCTTACTGTACTGTACTTTGCTATCCCAAAGTACCTGCCGATCGTTGCCAATGTTTCCCTACAATGACGACGCGCCAGATAAATCGCCACGTCGCGCGGCACGTTTTCGGTTCCACGCCGGGAAGTGAAAATCTTTTCTCTATTTACCTTGAAATGACTGCAGACCCGGTCAATCATCTCCTCAGGGGACGGCACAAGAATGCGTGATTCCGGAATCTCCCCTGGAAAGCGGAGATCCTGAAAGCTTTGCTGAACCCATTCCCTGAAGGCATCCCCGCCTAACAGAGAGGGTAGCTTCTTCAGAGAATAAAACCTTTCGATCTCTTCCGGTTCGGCCTTGGTGACAAAGTCCAAATAGCCCCTGTTTCCGCCGCTTTTCTTCGCGGAGAACATGGACAATATAAAATTCTTATGGAGCCACTCCCATTTTTTTGCCTTGGAGAGGTAGCCCGGGTGACTACTCCAAGCGAAATCTTCCAAAGCCTTTGCAAGGCCTGCCCGTAATGGATTCCGGTGAATATAGCGCAAGACTTCCAGAAGATAACTGTCGGCAGATATAAGAACAGCCTTGTATCTTCCGCGAAACAAGGGGCCGTCGGTCTTGTGGCGGCGATTGAAGCGCTGGGTATAGACTCCGTTTATATGTCTCATGCAACGGGACAAATTCCCTTTAGGCGTCTGGACCAGCAAATGATAATGATTGGGCATCAGGCAATAAGCAGAAATCCTGAGGTTCCACCCTTCCGTTGTCTCCTGGAGGACCTTGAGAAAGGCTTCATGATCGTTATGCGATAAAAAAATTTTCTCTCTTCTTCGGCCCCGGTTCATGACATGATACCAGGCTCCGGGATATTCTATACGTAACGGTCTGGACATAATGAAAATAACATAACATACTCAGTAAGAAAGGTCAACGGCAGACTTGACCCCTTTGCTCTTTGCTCCTTTGCTACCTTATTCTCCGTGAATCATTGGGACAAACCGAACGGGGAGAAGGACTTCCTTTTTCAGTCTTCCCCCCTCTTTTGTGAAGAGCACCAGGGATTGCAGGGAACCGGTCGACCCCACCGGCAGACAGAGTCTGCCCCCCTCCTTCAGCTGGTCGAGCAGCGCCGGCGGGACCTGCTCCGGCGCCGCCGTGACGATGATCGCATCGAAGGGGGCCTTCTCGGGCCATCCCAGGTAGCCATCTCCGATCCGGACTTGAGCGTTTCGGTATCCCAATTCCTTCAGCCGGTTTGAGGCCTTTTCTCCCAATTCGGGAATGATTTCGATTGTGTAGACCTCCCGGACAATTTCTGCAAGCACGGCCGCCTGATATCCCGAACCGGTTCCCACCTCCAGGACACGATCCTCCGGGGTCGTATGGAGTGCGTCGGTCATGAAGGCCACGATATAGGGTTGTGAAATGGTCTGCCCCTTTCCGATGGGGAGAGGACCGTCCCGATAGGCAAGGGAGCGATACTTCCTTGGAACGAACAGATGACGAGGCACCCGGGCCATGGCCCGGAGGATCCTCGGGTTGCTGATTCCTCTTTTACGAATCTGCTCTTCGACCATTTTCTGTCGGACTGCCAGGTAGCCGTCATGAATCAGGCCTCTCTCTTGTCTCGTTGGCGCCATGGTCGGCAGAGGTGCCGCGACCAGGAGTAGAAAGAGTAGCAAGCTGAAAGAGTGCTTGGGAGCCATGATTTTTTCTTCACTTACGGATTCCATGTTGTACCGTATCCTCCACCACCGGGTGTCCTGAGAATGACCGAATCGCCGGCTTCAAGACGGACGACTACACGGTGGGGAAGATCGAACAGGGATCCATCCTGTTTCAGGAGCTGATTGACACCTCTTCTTCCAGGGCCGCCACCAGCCATCCCATAGGGTGGAAAGACCCTCCGTTCAGAGAGGATCGATACGGTGGAAGGCTTCAGAAACCGGATTTTCCGGAGAATTCCGTCCCCCCCGGGGAATTTCCCCACTCCTCCGGAACCCTTTCGCAGGGTGAAGGCCATGAGCCGGATTCCCGGATGGCGAACCTCCAGAATTTCCGGATCGGTGATTCGGGTATTGGTCATGTGGACCTGCACGCCTGAAGCACCGCGGCATCCCTCCATTCCACCGGAGCCGCCCCCAATAGTCTCATAATAGGGTGATTCACCTTCCACTTCGAAAAGAAGATTATTCATGGTTCCCTGGGAGGCAGCGGACGTTTCGAGGGCGCCTAACAGCAGGTCGACGATTCTCTGTGAGGTCTCGACGTTGCCGGTAGCGACCGGTGCGTGCGGGGGGGGTGACAGGATCGAATCTGCCGGAACCCGGATTTCGATTGGACGCAGACATCCGCTGTTCAGAGGGATTTCCTCTCCTGTCAGCGCCCGGAGTACATAGAGAACGGCGGAGCGGGTAACCGAAATGGGTGTATTCAGGTTGTCTTCTTCGTGATAGGGACCAGTGCCGGAGAAATCGATCACGGCCTGAATCGACTCCGGTGGGTTTGCCCCACCCCGGATTTCGATCCGTACGCAAAGCGGGGTGCCGTCATCGAGCCGGTCCTGGAAGGCAGCGCGATATGGATCTCCCTGATGGAGAAAACGTGAAAGGGCTTTCTGGACGGAAAAGCACGCGTTATCCTGAATCCATTCCATATATCGTTCGACCGTTTCCCAACCGTATTTTTCGATGACTCTCCACAGTTCTTCCGTCCCTTTTCGGCATGCAGCGATCTGCGCCGTCAGATCGGAGATCCGTTCCTGGATATTGCGCACCGGGTGAGGTGAACCGGTGAGGATGCGGCGGAGTTTCTCTTCCCGAAAGATCCCGTCCCGGACCAGCAGAAGGTTGTCGAGTAAGACCCCTTCATCGGTGATGGTTTCGGCACGGGGCGGCATGGATCCGGGGGTGATCCCCCCGATATCGGCGTGGTGTCCCCGTGCAGATGTAAAGAAAAGGAGTTTCCCCTCCGGAGAAAAGACCGGGTTGACCAGGGTAAGATCCGGAAGATGGGAACCTCCTTTATGGGGATTGTTGGTCAGGTAGATGTCTCCGGCCCGCATCTCATCTTTTCTCTCCTGTATTACGGCTTTGACGGTGTCTGCCATGGATCCCAGGTGAACCGGGATGTGCGGGGCGTTGGCCACAAGATCACCCCGATGGTCGAAGACGGCACACGAAAAATCAAGGCGTTCCCTGATATTGACCGAATGGGCTGTGTTGCGAAGGGTTTCTCCCATTTCCACGGCCACCCCCATGAAGAGATGATGGAAGACCTCGAGAAGGACGGGATCCGCCCGTTGGGCCGAGGTATTCCGGGGAAGCCCGCCGGGAGAGCTTCTCCGGGCGAGAAGCAACCCGTTCTCTTTGACCTCGGCCTCGAAACCGGGTTCGATCACGAAGGTTGTGGAGGTGTCGGTGACATAGCAGGGACCGGGAAGCGAGGCCCCGGGCGGAAGCTCCTCTCTCCGGTAGACAGGTGCCTTCATCGATCCGGACGGCTCTTCCAGGGTTCGGGAGCCGATCGCGTGTAAGTCATTTCCTTCGGCAAAGAGATGTTCAACTCCGGATGGGAAGAACTCCGCTTTACCTTCCAGCTCGACCCGAAGGTTGACCACTTCAATGGTTTTCCCTTCAGGATCAAAGCCGAAGAGGGAGCGATACCGTTTTCGGAAGCCGGAGAGTGTCTTCTCGTAATCGTCATAATCCAGGGTAAAAAAGTGGTCGGTTCCGGACAGACGAAGATCCATCCTCTGTCTCAGGATGATGCGGTCCGGTGGGAGCCCTTCCGGACGAATCTCTTCGATCATGCGGTGAAACAGAGGGCCGAGATGCCGGTGAAGTTCCGGTGTGTAGGGTTCCAGCAGGGTCCTGGCCGATCGATGGCTCGGACGCGCCAGTCCGATCCCGTAAGCGGACATCACACTGCTCAGGGGGTGGAAAACAATCCGGTCGATATCGAGGATCGACGCGACCTGGCAAGCATGCTGTCCACCGGCTCCTCCGAAGCAGACCAAGGTGTCATTACGGACATCGAATCCTCTTGATACCGAGATTCTTTTGATCGCCATGGCCATCTTTTCATTGGCAATCCGGAGAAAACCGAGGGCCGTCTCCAAAGGGGAGATTTTCCTCCCCGTCGCCTGATGGATTGTTTTTGCAAGTTTCTCGAAGGAGGTTCTGACAATTTCTTGATTCAGAGGGGCATCCCGGTTGGGTCCGAAACTTTTCGGAAAGAAATCGGTGACGATCCTGCCGGTCAGCAGGTTGGCGTCCGTGACGGTCAGGGGCCCACCGAATCCGTAGCAGGCCGGCCCGGGGAAGGCTCCGGCTGACTCCGGACCGACACGCATTTTCTGTCCGTCGAACCAGAGAATCGATCCTCCACCCGAGGCCACGGTCTCGATCTTCAGCATTTCATTCTGAAGTTCGATTCCGCCGACCATGGACTCGTACACCTTTTCCGGTTCCCCTTCGTACCGGCACACATCGGTGGAGGTACCTCCCATATCGAAGCCGATCACGCTGTGCGCTCCTGTTTGTTCCGCCACTCTGGTTACAGCGATCACACCGCCGGCCGGTCCCGAGAGGAGGGCGTCCTTCCCCTGAAAGGCCCCCGGCGGTGCCAGGCTGCCGGAACTGAGCATGAATTCGATCGGGATCCTGCCCGTGGCCTTACGGACTCCTTCCAGGTGAAGACCGATTACGGTAGAAAGATAGGCATCCACGACCGTACTCTGACCGCGGCTGACCACCTTGATCAGATTCATCGATCTATGGGAGAGAAAGACCCTCGGGACGTCTGCTTTTTTGAGAAGAGTCTCGCAGAGGAGTTCATGTTCCGGATTCTTCCAGGAGTGGAGAAAGACCACGGCTACGGCGTCAAAGTCACTCTTTCGCAGCCGAACCGCGATCTCGCGGATCTGCTTCGCGCGCAGTTTCTTTTCAATCCTTCCTTCGGGTCCGATCCGTTCGTCTACCTCGAAGACCCTGGAATGGAGGACCTCCGGTTTTCGGATACAGAGGCTGAAGATATCGGGGCGGTTCTGGTTTCCGATTTCGAGAAGGTCGGAAAACCCCTTCGTGATCAGCAGGGCGGTCCGTCCCCCTTTTCTTTCCAGAAGGGCGTTGGTTGCCACAGTGGTTCCGAAACGGATCCCCGCGATCCTCGACTCCGGGAGCGGCGCGCCGGGCGTCAGGCCGAGAATCCTGCGGATCCCCTCGATGGAAGCCGATTCATAGGCGGGGGAAGAAGAGAGCAGTTTGAGGGTATGGAGCTTCCCTTCCGGAGAAAGCCCCACTACGTCCGTAAAGGTTCCCCCCCGATCCACGGAAAAACGCCATGGACGAGATGGCATGCCGGATTGGTTCTGCATTTTCAAACTCCCCTTTCTTCTTTCCGGAAGATTATGAAACTTATTGTAAAGAGGGCAAGAGAAAAACACAAGCAGGGGGTTTGGCCCGAACCCGGCGATAAGAGATGTTCAGATCGTTTTGTTGAGGAAGTTCGTTTTGAAAAGCGTCCGGACTGTTTTTTTTGTGCAATTCAGGGAAGTGCTGAAGGGAAATAAATCTTGCGTGGTCGATTCCCAACGTGTTACATTTTTTTGGCGCCGTTGGAGCCGTTCCGTAATCCTTCGGTAAGGTTACCCTTGAGTCGAAGAGGAGGAGCGATGACATCCGAGTCGAAAAAGCGGGGGCAGTGGAGGTCCCGAACAGGTTTTATTCTGGCCGCCATCGGATCAGCTATCGGGTTGGGCAATATCTGGCGCTTTTCCTATCTGGCTTACGACAATGGAGGGGGTGCCTTTCTTATCCCCTATCTGGTTGCTCTTGTGACGGCGGGTATCCCCCTGTTGATTCTCGAATTCGGACTCGGACATGAGCGGAACGGAAGCGCTCCTCTGGCCTTTGCCAAAATACACAGACGATGGGAATGGTTAGGTTGGTGGCCGGTGATCTTCGTCATGTTCGGGATCGTCCTCTACTATTCGGTGATCATCGCCTGGTGTGTGGATTATGTCTTTTATTCCCTGAAACTGGCCTGGGGCGCGGATCCCGACCGGTTTTTTTTCAAATCCTTCTTGAATCTCAGTGACTCCCCGTCCAGTGTCGGGAGCATCCAGACCCCGATTCTGGCGGCCCTGGTTGTAGTCTGGGTGATCACCTGGGCGATTATTGTGCGAGGAGTGAGCCGGGGGATCGAACTGGCCAACCGGATTTTCATGCCGCTCCTGCTGGTACTGACTCTCTTTCTGGTACTCTGGTCCCTCCGGTTGCCCGGGGCATACGGTGGAATCAGGGCCTACCTGACACCGGATTTCAGCAGGCTCGCGGAACCCAAGGTCTGGATCAGCGCCTATGGTCAGATCTTCTTCACCTTAAGCCTCGGTTTTGGAATTATGATCACCTACGCCAGTTATCTTCCGCACAATGCGGAAATTACTGGAAGCGCCGTGATTACCGCGCTGACCAACAGCGGCTTTTCTCTTCTGGCGGGTTTCGGTGTCTTCTCTATCCTCGGTTTCATGTCCCATTCCCAGAATCTTCCGATTGAACAGGTCGTCAAGCAGAGTATCGGACTTGCCTTCGTGGCCTATCCTAAGGCCATTTCCCTGATGGGTGCGGCAGGTCCCCTCTTTGGCGCTGTTTTCTTCACCAGCCTGGTGGTTGCCGGTCTTTCCTCTTCCATCTCCATCGTAGAGGCCTTTACCTCCGCCGTGGTGGACAAGTTCGGCACGGATCGCAGGGTCCTGACGACCGTCCTCGCGGTTGTGGGATTCCTGGGTGGGATTATTTTCACGACTCAGGGGGGGCTTTTCTGGTTGGATATTGTGGATCACTTCATCAATGCGTACGGTCTGGTGGTGGTGGGGCTGCTGGAATGTGTCGTTGTGGGCTGGTTTTTCCGTCTCGATACGATCCGGAAACACTTGAACCGGGTGTCGGCCCTGCGTTTAGGTCCCTGGTGGAACGTGACCATACAGTTTCTTCTTCCCGCTGTCCTCATTGTGATCCTGGCCAATCAGCTCACCGAGGAGATGACCCATGCCTACGGGAATTACAGTTGGGCCAGTCTGATCTCCATCGGTTGGAACTGGGTGGGGATCACTTTTCTTGTGTCCTTTATACTGGCCGTTCAACCCTGGCGTACCAAGGCACATCTGGAAAAGGGGCGTGGCGATTGACGGGAGGATAGATAAAACAGGGGATGTGATCTGGGTCACTGCTTCTTTCCCGGCGTCCTGTTAAGATCAAAACGTTCGCATTGATTCAGTTCTTTACATGGATAAGGAGATTTCGATGACCGAAGCGGAAAACGACAAGCTGGTTTGTTTTTTGTGCGGCAGCAGTGAGGATGAAAGAGTCCTTCTGCCTTGCCGGAGACAGGGAGAGGAGTTGTGGGTCTGCGTGCGGTGCCTGCCGCCCCTGATTCACGGGCAGTAAGAGGATTCGGGACGGCTGACTCTCATCGTTATATGAAAATCGGGCGGGCATCTCGTCAAGACAATGCAATCGTTGGATGATCAAAAAATTCGGCGGGATCTTCGCGTTCTGTCCGATCTGACGGAGATCTATTGTCGGGAAAAACACAAAAACAGAGAAAAAACACCCATCGTTCCGAAGGGGACACTCATGAATTATGCAGACGTCTTGCGGGTTTCCCTCTGTTCGGATTGTCGGAAACTCGTTTTGCATGGCGCTTCAAAAAGGGTCCGTTGTCCCATGGATCCGAAACCGGAATGTAAACACTGTCCCGAACACTGCTACCAGCCGAAATACCGGGAGCAAGTCCGTCAGGTTATGCGCTTTGCCTGGCGCCATCTCCTGCTCCGGGGAAGGTTCGATCTGATTCTCAAGCACCTGTAATCCTGCCCGGTCCTTTCCTGTTCCTGAATCAAGAAAATATGGAAAAGCTTGTTGACAAATCAGCGTATGCTGATATAATACAAATATGATATTAATAATATGAATACTACTATTATATCTGCAAGAGGAGGTCTTCATGACATGCCCGAGATGTTCTTCAAAAATGTATCGAACGAGTCTGAATTACGAAACCAACGGAGTGGATAACTTTTCTGTCCTGGAAGATACGGTCTTTTACAAATGTCCGATCTGTGGTCATCATCATTTCCTGGACATCGGCGAAAACAAAAAGGAGTTCGTTTTCGGACAGAAAATCAAAGGGGTTCCTGTGGATGTGAGTTGACGGGTAACACCCGACGTGCAGGCTGAAGCGCATTTCTGAAAAATTTTCCTCTTTGCGTATGTCAGTTTAAGCAGTCGGGTTGGTGATGGATGCGATTTTGGGAAATTCCTTCCTGCCGGATTGCGGATTGCAATTCCCGCCTTGTCCATGTGGGGTTTCCTTTCCCGCAAGAGGTTCTGTGCCCCCCGGAAACAGAAGCCGTCCCTGATCAGAAAAAACCTTTCCGTCATCAGAATGACGGTAAGAATGTAGGGCATATTCCGCCAAAAACCCGTCGCAGTGCCTCCGGATCAAGATTGGTATTCCGGTATTTGGCCCTGCGACAGGGAGACCGCGTAGAAACCCGCGTTCATTTCCGCCACCGATCCATTCCGGCATAATGATTGCATGTCTTATTTTAGAAAGAGAGGAGATGGAAAGAGGGTTCTTCCCCTTTTTCTCAGGCAGGTCTTTTGTGAGGCCATCATGGAAAACCGGTACCAGCGGGTTGTTTTAAGCCGGGTGAATCTGGAAAAGTCCTGTTCCATCCAGGTATATCTGAAGCATGACGGGTACAGGGGATTGGAAAAGGCCCTCGCCTTGTCTCCCCGGGCGGTGGTCGAAGAGGTGAAACGGGCCAATCTTCGGGGAAGAGGCGGCGCCGGTTTTCCCACCGGGATGAAGTGGAGTTTTACTGCGGCCTATCAGGAGAGGCCCAAGTATCTGCTCTGCAATGCCGATGAAGGGGAGCCGGGGACTTGCAAGGATCGCCAGATTATGGAGAAAGACCCTCATGAACTGATTGAAGGGATGGTGATCGCGGGGTATGCTATCGGGGCCGAGTTCGGGTATATTTATCTTCGAGCCGAGTATCCCCGGGTATTCCGGATTCTGGAGAAGGCTATCGCGGAGGCGGAAGAGATGGGCTTCCTCGGAAAGGATATCATGGGATCCGGTGTCAACTTCTTTCTCCATGTTCATCGGGGGGCGGGTTCCTATGTCTGCGGGGAAGAGACCGCGCTGATAGAATCGCTGGAAGGAAAGCGGGGCCAACCGCGCTTCAAACCTCCTTTCCCCGCCAAGGTCGGGGTTTTTGGTCATCCCACGGTGGTCAACAATGTGGAGACACTCGCCAATGTTCCTCATATCCTGCTGAAGGGAGCGGAATGGTTCGCCGGGATCGGGCCGCGAAAGTGTCCGGGCACGAGGATCATCTCTCTCTCCGGGCATGTGAACCGGCCGGGTTGTTATGAGTTGCCTATGGGAGTGACTTTCCGGGAGGTGATCTACGGCTTCGGAGGAGGGATCCGGGAAGGGAAGGCGCTCAAGGCCTTTGTCCCGGGAGGGGTCTCGTCTTCCTGTATGACTCCTCTTCATCTGGATACCCCCATGGATTACGACTCCGTGGCCGCCGCCGGGAGTGCCCTGGGATCGTCCGCCGTTATCGTCATGGATCAGGACACCTGCATGGTGAAGGTCGCGACCCGGCTGATGCGTTTTTTTGTCCATGAATCGTGCGGGAAATGCGTTCCCTGCCGGATCGGGACCAAAAGGCTCCTGGAGATTCTTGAGAGGATCGTGCAGGGGCGCGGAATGCCGGGCGATATCGAATTGATGAGAGAACTGGCCCTGGATATTCAGACCGTTTCCTTCTGTGGTCTGGGGCAGGCGGCTCCGAACTTTCTTCTTTCCACGCTCAGTTGTTTCCGCGGTGAATACGATATCCACATCCTGGGAAAGAGGTGCCCGGTCCAGGCCTGCGAAGGTCTGGATCCCTTCCGTGTGGATGAATCACTCTGCGGCTTGTGCGGCGCCTGTGTGAGAAAATGCCCGGCAGGGGCCATAACCGGCGGGATCAGGGAGCCGGCCCGGATCGAGGACGGAAAGTGTATCAAGTGCGGAACCTGCGTTACGGTCTGTCCTTTTACTGCGATTACCCGGGAAGATTCCCGGGAGAAGAACAGAGTTGAAACCACGCCGCCCTGGGAGGGCGTTCGGGCCTGAGATCCCTCAATTAGCGATAGGAGTTTCAGCCGAAACAAAAAGCCCCTCTTGGTTTAACAGTTTATGGTGAGCATACGACTCACCTGTAAGGTGAAACCGAAGACCGGGAGGGGGGATACGATCTCCACAACCCAACCTTTTTGACAGGATGAACCGGATCGACAGGATACGCGAACCCGACTCCCCCGCGGGGGGAGCATCCCCCCTGTCACGCGGCCCAACATCGTAGAAGGAGAGGGGTAAAGGGCGAGATCGTGTGGTTCGACTGAGCTCACCATGCCCGGAAATCCAAAGTACTGAAACACCCTCTCCCTCTGATGGGAGAGGGAAGGGTGAGGGTGAAATAGGATGACAAACCAAAGTCTTACTCCCCCTCCCCTCTTCGACAGACTCAGAGCAGGCTTGATCCCCTCCCTCCAGGGGAGGGGAAATAAGACTTCTTACGAAGCCATCTTCTTTGGAGCGAGCAAAGAAAATGAACAAAAACAATTTGTTACAGAATTTCAGGAAGAGCAATGTCCGGGATCGTGTTGCCTACCTTCATCTGAAGTTTTGTCAGGACTTCCCTGAATGGTACAAGAAAACACTCCGGACACTTTTCAAAACAAGCTTCCTCAACAAAACGATCTGAACATCTCTATCGCTGGATTCGGGTGAGAAAGCGGAGCTTCCTTTTCTGATTTCTACTGTTTGAATTTACATTGCTCGCGTACTCGGTTGCATTCCTCCGTGCATGGTTCCAGGTGAATCAGAACATCCGAGTTACGGATTCGTTCTTCAATTTCCTGTTCGATTTTTTCCGTGATTTGATGGGCCTCTTCGAGGCTTGCGTCTTTACAGACGACCATATGCAGATCCACCATCTTCCGGGACCCGGATCTCCGGGTCCGCAGCCGGTGATATCCCATGATTTCCCCCGCGTGTCCCTGGATCACCCGGTTGATCTCATCCTGGAGAGACTGGGGGATGTTCCGGTCCATCAGGGCATCCAGGGAACTCCTGAAGATCCGGATCGCGGCGATGAGAATCCAGATCCCGATCAGGCTGGCGGTCAGTCGGTCAAACAGGACGGATCCGGTCAAATGGGTCAGCCCCAGGGCAATCACGACCCCCAGGTTGGTAAAGGTATCGACCGAAAAATGGAGAGAATCCGCCTCTAAGAGGGGGGAATCAGTCTCCCGGGCCGCGCGGCGCAGCTTTCTTCCCATCAGGAAACTGAGGAAAGCGGAGAAGATCATCACGTAGATGCCGGCATTCAGGTCGGGAAGGTCTTCCGCGGAAAGGCTTGTACGGATCCCCTCCCCGATCAGCAGGATTCCGACGCAGCCGATCACGCCCCCCTGGAACAGGGAGGCGATATGCTCAATCTTGCCGTGGCCATAGGGGTGATCGGCATCGGCGGGTTCCACCGACTTTTTCATCGACAGGAAGTTGATGGTGGCTCCGAACAGATCCATCAGTGAATCCACCCCCGCTGAGACCATGCCCAGCGAATGAAACAGAAATCCCGTGGAAAGTTTGAGCACGGAAAGAAAAAACGCCACGAGAACGGAGAGGCGGGCGATCCGGATCTTCCTTTTGTCGGGTTCACTCTTCATGGTTTTTCATTGCTTGCGGTTTCAGATCGAGTTTTTTCGAGCTCCAGCAGCCACTGCTTGATCCCGGGGCCGGCGGAGAATCCTCCCAGCGAACCGTTTGCCGCGATCACGCGATGACAGGGAATCAGGAGGGGGACGGGATTTCGTGCGCATGCCGATCCCACGGCCCGGCAGGCCTTCGGGTTCCCGATGGATTCCGCGACCCACTGATAGCTTCGTACCGACCCGTAGGGGATTTTCCGCAGCACCCGGTAGACACGCTGCTGAAAGGGTGTGACGTGGGCCAGATCCACTGGGAGACGGATCCTCCGGCTTTTGCCGGCCAGAAAACGGATCAGTTCCCTGACGGCCGGCCGTAGTCGTTTTTCATCGGTAACAGGGGGATCCTGGGAAATCCTTTGAAGGCTTCCGTGAAGATCACCGTGCCGGCCTTTCAACAATGCGATCCCGCAAATTCCCCGATCACTTGAAAAAATTGAAAGAGTACCCCTTTCCCAGGGGATCTGCGTGTAATAGAGTTTTCTTTTCATTTGTTTTCCGATTACCATACAGGAAAAGAGATCCCTCCGCAATCGCTTTTGTGGATTTGATCTTGACACCCCCTCCCCCATATTATATATTCCATCATTAAATTTTCGGGACAGAGGAGTGATGTAAATGGATGTAATTTTGAAATCGGATGTTGAAAATCTGGGGAAAATCGGTGATCTGGTGAGCGTGAAGCCTGGATATGCCAGAAATTATCTGATTCCTGAAGGAAAAGCCATTGAAGCCACGGTTCGCAGCATCAAGCAACTTGAGCATCAGAAAAAGCTGATTCGGGACCGGATTTTCAAAACGATCAAGAGCGCGGAAGCCCTGGCCGGAAGAATTGAGTCGATCTCCGTGACGTTAGCCCAGAAGGTAGGAGACAACGACAGGCTCTTCGGTTCGGTTACGGCAATGACCCTTGCAGAGGCCCTCCGGAACGAAGGGATTGAGGTGGATAAAAAGAAGATCCTTCTGGAAGAGCCGATCAAGCAACTTGGAGTCTACACTATCCCCATTAAGCTGCATTCGGATGTCACTGCGAATCTTAAAGTCTGGGTTGTAGAAGAAAAGTAACCCTGATGGTCATGACCGTCCGGGGGGGCGGAACCGCACATGAGACAAAACAGTACCCCATTTCCGTGAGGGTACCGATTCCCTTGGATTGTCATTCCCGGGTCGAAATGTGTTTCTGCTCCCGTGGTTGGAGGTCTGGCTCCATGAAGGGAGGAGACATTGCTCCCAACCGGAGAGATCCTCGAAAAAGTTCCCCCGCAGAACATTGAGGCGGAGCAGGCCGTTCTGGGGGCCATTCTGCTGCAGAATTCCGCGTTGAACAAGGCCCTGGAACACCTCATCCCCACCGATTTCTACAGAACCGCCCATCAGAAAATATTTTCCACCATGATCTCCATGAATGAAACCGGGGAGGCCATTGATCTGGTGACGCTCCGGAATACCCTCCTGCGCAAGGAGTGCCTCGACACGGTCGGGGGGTCGGCCTACCTCAGTCAGCTGACGGACGTGGTCCCCACGGCGGCCAACATCGGGCATTATATCAAGATCGTGAAGGAGAAGTCCGTCACTCGGCGTCTGATCAACGTTTCCACGGAGATCGTCCGGGAGGGGTTCAATGAAACGAGGGATGTGGATCAGCTCCTGGAGTTCGCGGAGAAGCGGATCTTTGAGATCGCCGGGGAAAAAGTCCGGCAGGGGTTTGTGGATATCCGGAGTATTCTGAAGGACAGCTTCGAGGTGATTGAGAACCTGTATGAAAAACAGGAACTGGTTACCGGTGTTCCCACCGGTTTTACCGACCTGGACAGCCGCACGGCCGGGTTCCAGCCTTCGGACCTCATCATCGTGGCCGGACGTCCCGCTATGGGGAAGACTTCCTTCTGTCTGAACATTGCCCAACATGTCGGGGTGAAAACCGGCCAGCCGGTTGCGATCTTTTCGCTCGAGATGTCCAAGGAACAGCTTGTGATCCGGATGCTCTGCGCGGAGGCGAAGGTCGATGCCCACCGGTTGAGGACCGGGCAGTTGAAGAGAAGCGACTGGCCGAGGCTGACGACGGCCGCGGGAGAGCTTTCGGAGGCTCCCATCTTTATTGATGACACCCCGGCCATCTCCATCCTGGAGATGCGTGCCAAGAGCCGAAGACTGATGATGGAGAAAGGGCTTTCCCTGATTATCGTGGACTACCTGCAGTTGATGAGGGGGCATGCCGGTTCGGAACGGAGGGAGCAGGAGATCTCCGAGATTTCACGTTCGCTCAAAGCCCTTGCCAAAGAGTTACATGTTCCGGTTGTGGCTCTCTCCCAGTTGAACCGGGGTGTGGAGTCGAGAAACGACAAACGTCCTATGCTGGCGGACCTGAGAGAATCCGGTGCCATTGAGCAGGACGCGGATGTGATCCTCTTTGTTTACAGGGATGAGGTCTACCGGGAGAGTGAGGAAAACCTGGGAAAGGCCGAGATCATTATCGGAAAACAGCGGAACGGTCCGACGGGTACGGTGAACCTTCACTTCGAGAAGAGATATACCCTTTTTCAAAACTTCAGCCCCCGGGATCAGGAAAGGGACTATGCCGACTCCACGTCCCACAATCGCTGAGATCGATCTTTCGGCCCTCCGCCACAACCTGGAGCAGGTCAGAAAACGAATCGGTCACGAAGGGGAGATCTTTGCCGTGGTCAAGGCGGACGCCTACGGCCACGGCGCCGTCCGGGTCGCGCGGACCCTGTATTCGGAAGGAATCCGGTTTTTCGGCGTGGCCACTGCCGAGGAGGGGATCGAACTGAGGGAAAACGGACTGGACGGCGCGCTGACGATCCTCGGAGGAGTTTCTCCCGGGCAGTATGATCTCCTCTTTGAATACGGATTCATTCCAGTCCTGTACAATCTGGAGTGGGCCGAAAAACTTTCTGAGAGGGCCCTGGAAAAAGGACGGAGGCTTGCCGTCTGGGTTAAAGTGGATACGGGAATGGGGCGGCTCGGGTTTCTCCCGGAGGAGGCGCGGGATGCCATCCTCCGGATCTCTGAACTTTCCGGTCTGACCCTTCTGGGGGTTTTCTCTCATTTTGCCGACGCGGACCTTCTGGACCGGGAATTTACGGATCGACAACTTCAGATATTCGTCGGTCTCAAGGAGGAACTTGCCGGATGTTCGATCCGACTTCCTTATTGGCACCTGGCGAACAGTGCCGCTGTGATGAGCTTTCCCGCGGGTTTGTTCAATATGGTGCGACCCGGCATCATGCTGTACGGTTACGGTCCCTCCGGCGCCTTCCCCGCGGGAGAGGCGCTCAGGCCGGTTCTTTCCTGGAGGACACGGATCCAGCACCTGAAGGAAGTGCCGCCCGGCACGCCGCTCAGTTACGGCCGTACCTTTGTGACGGACCGGACGAGCCGGATTGCCACGCTTCCCGTAGGTTACGCGGATGGATATCCCCGCAGTCTTTCCAACCGTGCGGAGGTACTGGTCCGGGGGAAGCGGGCCCCCGTGGTAGGCCGGGTGACCATGGATATGATTCTGGCCGATGTGACCGGAATCGAAGGGGTCGGGATCGGGGACCGGGTCACCCTGATGGGTGAAGACGGTGCGGAACGGATCAGCGCCTGGGATCTCGCGATGTGGGCGGACACCATTGCCTACGAGATTCTCTGCGGTATCAGGCGCCGGGTGCCACGGGTTTATATCACCACGACGCGCGATCGAAAGGACGCATGAGGGCGATTCCGATGGGGTAAGCCGGTTTCGCAATGGAGTTTTTTACAGGGGGGCGGTATTTGTTCCGGTTTTTTGAAATCATAGGTCTGCGGACCCTGAAGTTTACCGATGAGGTCGGGAAGGTTGTGGTACTCCTGGGGAAGGCATTGCTCTGGGCCTTCCGGCCCCCCTTCTACTTCGGAGGCAGTATCAAACAGATGATGGAGGTGGGGGTCAACTCGATTCCCGTGGTTGTCATTACCGCCACCTTCACCGGGATGGTGCTGGCCCTGCAGACCTATACCGGTTTTCAGCGCTTCAACGCGGAGAGTCTTGTAGGCACGGTGGTGGCCCTCTCCATGACCCGCGAACTGGGACCGGTACTGACCGGCCTGATTGTAGCCGGACGGGCCGGATCGGCCATGGCGGCCGAATTGGGAACCATGCGGGTCACCGAGCAGATCGACGCCCTCTACACCCTGGCCACCAACCCGATCCAGTACCTTGTGGTTCCCCGCCTGATCGCCGGCGTCATCATGCTTCCCCTGATGACGGTGCTTTCCGACATCGTCGGGATCTACGGCGGTTTTTTCATCAGCGTCAACCTGCTCCATGCGAACCGGACCGTCTACCTCAAGCGGACCTGGAACTATCTGCAGTTCAACGATATCTACAGCGGACTTCTGAAGGCGGCGGTCTTCGGCCTGATTATCGCCCTGATCGGATGTTATCAGGGGTTTTATGCCCGGGGGGGCGCGGAAGGGGTGGGGAGGGCCACCACCTCGTCGGTGGTCGTCTCCTCCATGCTGATTCTGATCTCGGATTATTTCCTGACGGCCACCTTGTTTTAGGGGGTGATTCCGGCTTATGATCCATATTCTCGATTTGCACAAATCGTTCGGTGAAAATCATGTGCTTCAGGGGATCAACCTGGAGATCCGGGACGGTGAGAGCATGGTCATCATCGGTGGGAGCGGGTCCGGTAAGAGTGTGCTGATGAAGCACATGATCGGGATTCTGAGCCCGGACCGGGGTCGGATCTACGTGACCGGGAAGGATATCACCCAGATGAAGGAACAGGCGCTGAACCGGATCCGGAAGAAATTCGGGATGCTCTTTCAGGAAGCGGCCCTGTTCGATTCGCTTCGGGTCTGGGAGAACGTGGGGTTCTCCCTGAAGCAGCATACCACACTCTCCGAGGCCGAAATCCGCAGTATCGTCCGGGAAAAACTGGCCATGGTAGGGCTCTACGACGTGGAGGAGCTCCGGCCGTCCGAACTCTCCGGGGGGATGCGGAAACGGGTCGGACTGGCCCGTGCCATTGCCATGGAACCGGAAATTCTGCTTTATGACGAACCGACGACCGGTTTGGACCCGATCAACGCCGACATGATCAATAATCTGATCATTGAGCTGCGCGAGAGGTTGCACGTGACGTCGGTAACCATCACTCATGACATGGTCAGCGCCTACAAGATCGCGGATCGAATCGCCATGCTCTACCGGGGGAAACTTCTCCAGATCGGGACGCCGGAGGAGATCCGGAACACCGAGAATCCCTTCGTTCGTCAATTTATCACCGGCAGCGCGGACGGACCGATTACCGAGGAACTGGAGGAAGAGCTCATGAAGAGGGGTGTCCAATGAAAATAAGCACCGAGGCCAAGGTAGGATTTTTTGTCTTCATCGGGATCCTGATCCTGACCTACATGTCCTTTCAGGTGGGAGAATTCCGTGTGGGCGGCAAGGCTGGCAGGGTTCTTTATCTGGTCTTCGATTCCGTGGCGGGATTGAGCGAGGACGCGTCGGTTCAAGTTGCGGGTGTGGAGGTGGGAAAGGTCTTTGATATCCGCCTGGAGAACGGGAAGGCCCGCGTTGCGGTCAGGGTCAATCCGGACCTTGCGATTCCCCGGGATTCCACCGCGTTCATCCGTGCCGCCGGGCTTTTGGGGGATAAATTCGTGGAGATTTCTCTCGGGACCTCGGGCCAGTTGCTGAAGGGAGGGGAAACCCTGGTCGCGCCGCCGGGAAACGAGGAGATCGGAAAGCTGGTGGGGAAACTCTCTTCTATCGCGGATGACATGAAAGCGGTCTCCTCCTCATTGAAGAATGTCCTGGGCGGGGAAAAGGGAGAGCGCACCGTCGCCGAGATCGTGGAGAACTTCCGGGAATTGAGCGCGAATTTGAACCGCGTCATTGAGACCAACAGCGTGCGTTTCTCCCGAATTCTGAAGAATATCGACGAATTGAATGTCTCTCTCAATAAGACGATCGAGGAAAACCGGCGGAACTTTACAGAGACCCTGCAGCATTCCCGGTCGGCCAGTCGGTCTCTGGATAGTATTTTCCGGAAAGTGGACCAGGGACAGGGAACACTCGGGCGCCTGGTGAATGAAGACGATATTTCGGAAAATCTGAAGAACGCCCTGGTGTCGGCCAACGATGTCCTCGGGGTCAAGAAGAAATACCGGACCTATGTCTCCCTCCGCAGTGAAGAACTTGTAGAGGAAAACGATTCCAAGGGGTATGTTTCCCTGAAACTGCAGCCGCGCAAGGATAAGTTTTATCTCTTCGAACTGGTCAGTCCCGAAGGAACCAAGGGGGATTTCTCCGAGAGTGTGACGAAAAGGCGGATTACGAATACCGGAGCGGGAGCCGGATCGGCGTTTTTCCCCACCGATGTGACCCAGACAATTCATACGCAAAAGACCTCGGACAGGTTGATGTATACCGCCATGTTCGGGAGGACCTTCGGGCAAACCTCGTACCGGATCGGTCTCGAGGAGAGTACCGGAGGGATCGGAGTCGATCATACCACCCTGGGGAATCGTCTGGGTCTGCACTTTGATATCTGGGATTTCCAGGGGGAGAACAGCCTCGGGGGGAGCGCCCATGCGAAATTCAGGGCCGATTTCAATTTCCTGAAATATTTTTATCTGAATGCCGGAGTGGACAACCTGTTCAACCGGGAAGATTCTTCTCTGTTCTACGGCGCCGGCATTGAGTTCAGGGACGAGGACATCAAGGACCTGATCGGGTTTATCTCGATTCGGAAGTAAAGGAGCCTTCCCGGCCAGGTTGTCCGGGTTGATTGGATTCTCCACAGAGGACGAAGAGAGGGCCCTCCATGGCCGGAACCGGAAACCAGCTTGTCTGCCAGGTCTGCGGGCATCAGACACACAAATGGATCGGTCGGTGTCCGGACTGTGGGGAGTGGAACAGTTTTGTCGAGGAGCCTTCGATCCCGGTGCGGCGGGGTCTGCCGGGAGCGCCGGCAAAACCTGTAACGCTGGATCAGGTCCGGGTGGGGGAGGAGGAGCGAACCGCGATCGGGATCCGGGAGATGGACCGCGTGC
Source organism: uncultured Nitrospirota bacterium (assembly GCA_964483105.1). Classification (GTDB taxonomy): domain Bacteria; phylum CG2-30-53-67; class CG2-30-53-67; order CG2-30-53-67; family CG2-30-53-67; genus CAYZZU01. The sequence continues at coordinate 3,114 of CAYZZU010000038.1, read as the reverse complement.
TGGGAGGCGGGCTGGTCCCGGGATCGGTCACCCTGGTGGGCGGAGATCCGGGAATCGGAAAATCAACCCTTCTTCTTCAAATCGCGGACCTTCTTGCCCTGAAGGGGATGCCGGTTCTCTATGTCTCCGCGGAGGAGTCGCTGAGCCAGATCAAACTTCGGGCGGACCGGATCGGGGTCTCTGCTGCGGGTCTCAGGCTGCTCGCCGAAAATTCACTGGAGGGGATCCTTCAGGTGGTCTCCGAGCTTTGCCCCCGCATGGTCATCATCGATTCGGTTCAGACCGTTTTTTCCGGCCGGGTCGAATCGGCCCCGGGTTCGGTCAGCCAGGTGCGGCAGGTGACCGGAGTACTGACAGCCGTGGCCAAGAAACAGGAAATCTCCATTTTTCTGATCGGGCACGTGACCAAGGACGGGAGTATTGCCGGGCCGAGGGTGCTGGAGCATATCGTCGACACGGTCCTGTACTTTGAAGGGGATCAGGGCCATGCCTACAGGATTCTCCGGACCATCAAAAACCGCTTCGGATCCACCCAGGAGGTGGGGGTCTTCGAGATGAAAGAAAGCGGTCTCTCCGAGGTCGAGAATCCTTCGGAGATCTTTCTGGCGGAAAGGGCGGAGGCCGTTCCCGGTTCGGTGGTGGTGGCCAGCATGGAAGGAACAAGGCCCCTTCTGGTGGAACTGCAGTCCCTGGTTTCCCCGGTGGAGTTCGGCGTGCCGAGACGGATGACGACCGGAGTGGACAGGAACCGGGTCAATCTCCTGATCGCCGTACTCGAAAAGCGGGCCGGAATCCAGTTGCAGAACCAGGATATCTTTGTCAACGTGGTGGGAGGAATCACCCTGAGCGAGCCGGCGGTCGATCTCGGAATTCTTTCGGCCGTGGTCTCCAACCATCGCGGCGTCCCGGTGGCCGGGAAAGCCCTTGTTTTCGGTGAAGTGGGACTGGGGGGTGAGATCCGGAGCGTCAGCCGCCCCCAGGCCCGGATCACCGAAGCGGCCAAACTTGGATTCAGGCGCTGCATCCTCCCGCAGCGTTCCCTCCGTGAAGTGCGGGAAAACGGGATGGAGATTCTCGGTGTCAGATCCGTGGAACAACTGCTTGAAATACTCTTCTGAAGACGATTGATGCTTCGATATTTACGTATCCGGAATCTTGCCGTAATCGACGACCTTTCTCTTGAATTCGAACCGGGACTGAATATCATCACCGGAGATACGGGGGCGGGGAAATCGATCCTGATCGACGCGGTCGGTATGATGGTCGGGGCGAGGGGGTCGGCCGACATGATCCGGAGCGGGGCCGACCAGGCGCGCATCACCGCCCAGTTTGACCTGAACGGGCAAAGGGAGAAAGCGGATACGGTGGCAGAGCTCGGCGTGGACCTTACCGGGGGGGAACTGGTGGTTCAGCGTATCCTCAGCCGGACCGGACGGGGGCGGATCACCGTCAACGGAGATCCCGTCACAGTCGGCCTTCTGAAGAGGATGTGGCAAAACAGGATCGATATCCACGGACAACAGGAGCATCACTCGCTTCTGAACCGGGAACATCACATCGAACTTCTGGACGCGTTCGGAAAGCTTGAACCTCTCCTTCGGCGATACGGAGAGGTCTATCAAAGACTGATCGACGCCCGGGGTCGGCTTGACCGGCTCGAATCGGAGGCCGCGGAGCGGGCCCGGAAGATTGATTTTCTTCAATATCAGATCGGGGAGATAGACGGTGTAAAACCGTTGCCCGGCGAAGAGAAAACCCTCGCCCGTGAGGCTCAGGTTCTTCGTCACGCCGAGCAACTCTCCACACTGGCCCGGGAAGGATACGCGATTCTTTACGAGTCGGAGGACTCTCTTTCAGACCGGATCGGCGGGATCGAGGGACGAATGAAAGAGTTATCACGCCTCGATCCCCGGACGGAGGAGATGGCCCGGGCGGGTGAAGAGCTGAAATACCGTATTGAAGATCTGGCTCACGCCCTGCGGGATTATGCCTCCGGGATCGAACCCGATCCGGAGCGTCTGGCCGTCATTGAGGACCGTCTGGACCGGATCCGGGCCCTGCAGAGAAAATACGGTCCCACCTGCGAGGAGATCCTCCGTTTTCGGGACAAGGCTGTGAACGAGCTGGAACAACTGAGTGGACAGGAGGAGGACCGCGACCGTCTCCGGGACGCCTTTCAGTCCGCCTGCGCCGAGGCCGGAAGGCTCGCGGATGAGCTCTCCCTGGCGAGAAAAAAGGCCGCGCGGAGCATGGAGCAGGTCCTGGAGCAGGAACTTTCCGGTCTGGCGATGTCGGGGACCCGTTTTGAGATCCTGGTTCGCCCCCTTTCTCCCGAAGCGGGAAGAATCGTCGGCGAAGAGGGGAGGGTCTTCTCCCCCAGGGGGTGGGACCGGGTGGAATTCCGGGTTTCCCCCAACCCGGGAGAAGATCCCAAATCCCTGAATCGGATCGCCTCCGGCGGAGAGCTCTCGAGGATCATGCTGGCCTTGAAGGCCGTTCTGGCCTCCGTGGACCGGGTCGGCATCCTGATCTTTGACGAAATCGATACCGGAATTGGCGGAGGGACGGCCGAGGTCCTCGGGAGGCGGCTTCGATTTGTGGCCGAGGGCAGACAGGTGATCTGCGTTACCCATCTGCCGCAGGTTGCAAGCCAGGGACAGACCCACACCCATGTCGCCAAGGAGGTGGTCGGGGGACGCACGCGGGTCACCGCCCGGTCCCTGTCGGGGCGGAATCGGGTCCGGGAGATCGCCCGGATGCTGGGGGGGGTTGAAATCACCCCGACCACGCTGCGGCATGCCGAAGAGATGCTCCATCTCGCGGGTTACCCTCAATGAGCGATAGGAGTTTCATCCAAAAACCCTCTTGGTTTAAAGGTTTATGGTGAGGATACGACTCACCTGTAAGGTGAAACCAAAAACCGGGAGGGGGGATGCGCTCTCCACAACCCAACCTTTTTGACAGGATGAACCGGATCGACAGGATATGCGAACCCGACTCCCCCGCAGGGGGAGCATCCCCCCTGTCACGCAGCCTAACATTAAAGGCAAGGTCGGGAGAAAGGGCGAGATCGTGTGGTTCGACTGAGCTCACCATGCTCGGAAATCCAAAGTA
>CAYZZU010000037.1:0-22134 GCA_964483105.1 uncultured Nitrospirota bacterium | reverse complement strand
GGTCTTCGGTTTCACCTTACAGGTGAGTCGTATCCTCACCATAAACCTTTAAACCAAGAGGTTTTTTTGTTTTGGATGAAACTCCTATCGCGAATTTAGGGTTTCAAGACGTTGGTTCAATAAAATCCGTAGTGAGTGAATCAATAAATGAAAGGCATAAACGAAATGGGTGCATACCAGGATGAGAATCATACGCCCGGCGAGCCCTGTTTCCTTTTCCCGGACCGCGATTCCCAATACAGAAAGACCGGTGAATGCGAAGTAGAGAAGTGGCAGCCCAAAGACGGGATGGATGAAACCCAGAGGGGTGACCCCCATGCCGATGAGAAAACAGAAAGGGAATAGAAAAAACGGGCTTTTGAAAAGATGGTGCTTGAAGGTGACCCTGGCCCTCCCTCTGCCGTACAACGCCATGTTCCTTAACCAGCTGGATAAGGTGGGTCGCAGCTTGTGGAAAACGGGCAGGCCTGGAACAAAGTACAGGTGGTATCCTTTTTTCCCCAGCCTCAGACCGAGATCCAGATCTTCCGCGATATTCCCGAGCGCTTCATCAAACCCGCCCGTTTCCACGATCGATTGCTTGTGATAAAGGACGTTCAGGCAGGCCAGGCTGACAACCCTTCTGGTCTCCTGGAAATTCCTCCCCTGTACGGAATTCAGGGATCCCAGGAATGAGTTCAGACATAAGCCCAGTGCCTTCTGGAACCTCGACGCTCCGGCCAGGGGCACATTGGCCCCTCCGACCCCCGCGATTTTCGGGTCCGCCCGGGACAGGATTTCGTATTCCCTGCTCAGGTTTTTCAGCCAGTTCTCCGGGACCACGCAGTCCGCGTCGGTGAAGGCGACGAAAGGGTATTGACTGGCGAAAATCCCGAGGTTCCGTCCCGATGCGATGGTTCTCCTCTGGTTGTCGATGACTCGGATGGGGCCGTACCTCTTCTGCATGCCATGGATCACCGGACGCGTGTTGTCCGTCGACATCCCATCCACCACCAGAACTTCCCATTCTCCATCCGAATATCGTTGTCTCAGGATGGATGCCAGACAATCCTCGATATGGCTCTCTTCATTATAGGTGAGAATGACGACGGAAATGTTCATGACTCTTTTTGCCGAAGATATTGTAAAAGTCGCCGGCCGCCCCAGAAGTAGCGTTTGATCTCCATGGGGTTGGACAGGACTTGCTTCAAAACAGTCGAGAAGAAATGCTTCGAGAAATAGTATTGTTTGATGGAAGCGTGGACCGCCTGTTCGATTTCCCCGCAACTCAGATCGGGATATTGGATGATGCAGTTTTGCATCCCGTTTGCGGCGATCCAGTTGGAAAAGTTTCGTGTCGTCAGGTAATCATTCCGGTCCAGCCAATTGTAAAATTCCGTGCCCGGGAGGGGCATCGCGATGGATAGTTGAAAAGTGCTCAACGATAACCTCTGCGCAAACCGGATCGTGTTCCGGATGGTCTCCCGGGTTTCGCCGGGCAGACCGACCACGAAATCCCCATGCACCTGAATCCCGATCCGGTGACACAACTGAGCGAATGCTTCCATTTCCTCAAGCCGGGTGTTTTTCCTGATGGAATCCAGGATCTCCTGGTTTCCGGATTCGAATCCGGCGACGAAGCATCGCAGGCCGGCCTTCTTCATAAGTCTGAGCAGCTTTTCATCGGTTATGTTGGCCCGGGTGTTCACGGAAAAAGGGAGGCGATATCCACCGGCGATATACCGTTCGCAAAACTCTCTCACCCTCTCTTTTCTCACCGTGAAGGTATCGTCGTCAAAGAAAAACTCCCGAATCTTCGGCCGGTATTGTAAGGCGGAATCGATTTCCAGAAAAACATGAGAAAGGCTTCTCTCCCGGTATTTTCCCCGGGATAAGGTCTGCGGCCAAAGACAGTAGATGCATCGGTTGGGGCATCCCCTCGAGGTCATGATGTTCATGTAGGGATGGAGGGTGAAATCCAGGCGGTATTTCCGTATATCCAGTTGTGTGAACAGGCTCTTTGAGGCAAAAGGTAATTCATCCAGGTTTCCGATCAAGGCCCTTTTGGGATTCCTGATCATCCGGTCCCCGGATTTGCACCACAGTCCGGGGATCCCTTCTCCGTTGTCGTCTCTGTCCGCGGCCAGTCTCCGGGCCAATTCCCTGACCGTATAATCGTATTCGTCCAGGGTCACGAAATCGACCGCCTCCTCCTGGATGACCTGTTCCGGCAGGGCGGAGGCATGGGGGCCTACCAAACAGATTTTGACGGAATTTGGAATCCTTCGCTTGATTTGACGCGCTGTCTCGAGATCGTACAGGATGCTGGCGGTGGAGGTATCGATGACACATAATGCGGGTTCGAAGGCCTCGATGACTTTCAGGGTTTTTTCCAATGAGAAGTTATAAGCCGGTGCGTCGATCAGTTTCGCCTCGAAGCCGTCCTGCTCCAGGACGGAGTGACAGGCGGCCAGCCAGATGGGGTACCACAGGCTCGCCCCTCTGGAGCTTGCCTGCCATCTGCCTGTCCTGGCAAACCTCCTGGTGCACGGCCCGTTCAGCAATATAATTTTCATTGGGTTTTTTGTCGGCAACCGAGCCATCCTATTTGATCCCCGTGATATAGAAGTGGGCCCAGAAGAATAGAAAATCAGGGAGCGCTTCGGTTAATCTGTCAAAGAGATTTTCGATGAGTGAATGGATCGCTATGAGGTCGATCCCCTTATGGTAAAAGGAAATATGGGTCAGATGATGACTCCTGAACAGGTGGATCAGCTTACGGGGGGTTAACTGCAATACCCTTTTTTCGACATTCCAGTAACGGAAAAGGGTGTTATAGAAATATTGATCGATGGAATACCTGTGAGATTCCGGTCCCAGAACAATTCTGCCGCCTTTTCTGCAAACGCGGTAAATTTCGCTGAAAGATTTCTCGAAATCATCGAAGTGGTGAAAGCTGTTGCTGAACACATAATCGAAAGAATTACTGGCGAACGGAAGGTTTTCAACATCGCTGACAATGCCCGGGAAGCCGGCCTGGATGACCTTCCTGATGCAGTTGAATGAGATATCGGTGCCGATCCCATATCCTAAGAGTTGGATCTCATGACCTGTGCCGCATGCGACGTATAATATCCGATCCTCCGGTCCCGGTCTGTCGGGGATTAGATGGAGGATATTTTTTGCGTGATATCTCTTGACCCGGTCGAATATCCCGGGAGGGACATTGTAACGAAAGTGATCATAATGCTCAATCTGCGCTGACTTGTGCGGGTTCATGGTTCCTGTCTGCTGGTTGCGGAAACGACGGATGTCTCCTCATGATTCGGAGCCGGATGATTGAACCTTCATCACGATCAATCGTTCGAAGGTGAGCGGTCTGTATTCCTTCACGATCTTGAACTTGCCGCCGCACTCCATGATGTCATGGATATGGCCCACGAAGTCTTTGAAGAAACGTGCATGCATCCCGTTCTCCTCCGTTTGCACAAAATCACGACGCTGGAAAACGGACGGGAAAAGCCGGTTCGCAATCCGGCTTTGAATGACCGCGTTGTAGGTTTTATAGAAGAGGCCGTTCCGCAGTTCTTTGACCAGGACGGTTGCGCCCGGTTTCATGATGAAATGCAACTCGTGAAAAAACCGAAGATATTCTTCCTTGGAGTCGAGATGATGTAAGGTGTTAAAGATTGTCGCAGCGTCGAACTGGTGTTTCGCGTAATGGCGCTTCATGTTCAGGTAGTTGTCACAGACTGTAGGCAGCGTCTGGTCCGGTATCCGGTCCAACAGCGCCTGCGCCGCGTCGATCCCGTACAGATTTCGAAACCCACGTTCCTGAAGCAGGGTCAGCAGGACTCCGCCGGCGCATCCCAGATCGATCAGATGATCCGTCCTCCGGATGTGCTTGAGGATGATGGGTACGATAAAATGCCTGTAGTAAAAGACGATCGCGCTGTTATCCACGCTGGCTAATGATAGAAAACGTTCGGTTAATTCAGGTGCGTCCATAATCCTTCCCTCCCCGATCAGGAACAATTCACGGAACTCCAAAGTTTCCAGACAAACAAGGTCCACAGCAATTTCCGATGATTCTGTTTGTGTGAAAGATGTTCATTCCAGATCCGTTCAATAAAAGCCGTGTTGAACAGTCCATCGTCCAGAAAAAGGTATTCCTTGATCTGAGCCCGGAAATTCCTTGTAAACCATTCTGCGATAGGCGGCGTGAACCCCCGCTTGCGTCCGTTCAGAATACGGTCCGGGATCTTGTCACGCATTAATTTCTTCAGGATCATTTTCGTGTTTCCGTGTTGATACTTCCGGTGGAATGGAACCCGGTTGACCCACTCCACCAGTTCATTGTCCAGCAGAGGAGCGCGCATTTCGAGACTGTTCGCCATGGAGGCCCGGTCTGTTTTTGTCAGTCCGTCGTCCATTAAATATTTCTGTTGTGTCTGGCGCATCAACCCGTCCATCAATTCTTCATCCTGTTCAGCCTCTTTCCTGTAGAGGTCTATGTTTTCAAAGAGTTCATCCAGGCGGATGGCATGATGATACTCTTTCCTGAACAACCCGGGCAGACGATCCGGACCGAAAGCGCCGAGCCAGATCTGCTGGCAATAGTAGGGGTTGTCGAGATACCCTTCCGCTTCGATGAATTTCTTCAATTGATACATCCGCGTTTCGTTCTGATGCGAGGTGCGGCAGAACCGGATCAAGGGATAAACCGCCTTCCTCCGTATCCAGGATGGAATGGATCGCAGGTATTTCAGGAGTTCGTGCGCCCGGAAATAGGGATACCCCACAAAGAGTTCATCCCCCCCTTCTCCACCCAGGGCGACCTTGATATGTTCCCGGGCGAATCGGTTGATGAAATAAGCGGGGATCAATGAAGAATCCGCGAAGGGCGCGTCTAATTTCGGTACACATTCCAACGTTGTGTTCAGAAAATCCCGGGCATGAAACTCAATTTCATGGTGATCGGACCCGATCCGTTCCGCCATCTCTCTGGCCCTGTGCTGTTCATCGAAAGATTTCTCCTGAAAGGCTATCGTGAATGTCTTCAACCGGCCGTTGAGAATCTTCTGGCTGTAATAGGCAAGGGATGTCGAATCCATGCCGCCGCTCAGGTAGACTCCAACCGGAACATCCGCGACGAGATGTCGCCGGATGGATCGGATCAGCTTTTCTTCCAGAGCGTCCTGAAGATCTTTTTCTCCGATGGAGAGCCTCGGCAGATAGCGGAGTTTCCAATACTTGTAAACCTGACGCCGTGCTGTCTCCGGTTCATAAACCAGGTAAGAGGCCGGCATCAGTTGAGCCGCATCCTCCCATATACAGTCGGGGGTCGGCACATGCTCATAGAAGAGGTACTTGGCAAGGGATTTCAGGCTGATTTTTTTTTCCATCAGAGGGTGGGCGATCAGGGCCCGGGCCTCTGAAGCGAAAAGAAAGGTCCCCTTGACGAACGCATAATAGAGGGGTTTTTGTCCCATGCGGTCCCTGGCAAGGTATAATTTCCGTTTCCGGCGGTCCCACAACGCGATGGCGAACATGCCGTTTAACTTCTCGAACACACCGGTGCCGTATTCTTCATACAGGTGCAGGATGACTTCCGAATCGGTGTCGGAATGGAATCGGTGTCCTTTCTGCCGTAAGGAGGTCCGCAAGGTCTGAAAATTATAAATCTCTCCGTTACAAACGATCCATACGGAAGCGTCCTCGTTGCACATCGGTTGGCGGCCCCGCGCGGACAGATCGATAATGGACAATCGTTGATGCCCTAAATGCACGGGCCGGTCGATGAAGACTCCTTCATCGTCCGGGCCCCGATGTTTCAGCGCCGCCATCATCTCCAACAGGGACTGTTGATCCCCTGATCCGCAAAAACCGGCTATTCCGCACATGGACGGATCTTTCCGACCCTATTTGCTCAAGATAGACCAGAACCGTGTAAGATAGGCCTTCAAACTGCCTTCCTGGAACACGATTCGAATGAAAAAACCCATTTTGGACGGCCTGAAATAAAATTTGATATAGGCCATCCTCTGTAACATCTTCAGCCTGCTGTGGCGGATATGCCTGTGCTGAAAGGCGGCCCTGTCCAGCAGGAGATCTTCCCAGTTGAAATGGTCGACGGAAAAATATCCTTCCCTGACCATCTCCTGGAACAGGACCGTTCCCGGAAAGGGCGTGAAGATTGTGAACGTAGCGTAATCGAGGTGGAGTTGTAACGCGAAGTTCACGGTATCCAGTACATCGGCTTCGGTTTCATGGGGGAATCCGATAATAAAGAAGCCGACAACCTGAATTCGGGTGGATTGTTTGATCATGCGGATTTTTTCTTTGATGCCGGAGATCGTGGTTCCTTTGCGGACACGGTCCAAAGTCTTCTGGCTTCCGCTTTCAATGCCGACGCCGATGTACGTGCATCCCGCCGCCTCCAGCGCCTTCAAAAGCTCCAGGTCGATCTTGTCGATTCGCACGCCTTGAGGGATATCGAACGGCAGGGGGATCCGGTTCTTCCTGTAGAGCTCGCAGAACTTCAGGGCGTGATCTTTATGAAAAGTAAAGTTGTTGTCAAAGATGCTGACTTTCTGGATCTTGTAGTTTCGAATCAACCATTGAATTTCCTCGATGACGTGTTCCGGGGAACGGGTCCGCACGGCCTTGCCGTGAACCGTGTTGGAGCAGCAGAAAACACATTGAGAAGGGCATCCCCGCGTGGTTGTGATGGGCAGAAAACGGCCTCCGGAACCCGGAAGCTCCGGGTATCCTTCCATGTCGAAGAGGTGCCAGGCCGGAAACCCGATCGCGTCGAGATCCCGTGTGAATGCCATGGGACTGAACAGGATATTTTGCGTATCGTCTCTGTAGACCAGGTTGGGGATCTCTATCATTTCCCGGAGAGGGATCCGCCCCTGGTGATGATCCAGTTTCCGGACCAGAGAAGAAAACCCGGTTTCTCCCTCTCCCCGGATGACATAATCGACTTCCCGGAACTGCATGGTTTGTTCAGGAAGAGCCGAGGGATGAGGCCCGCCTAAAACCGTCACCGTGTCCGGTGAGTGTTTCTTGATGGCTTTGCAGTATTGCAGGACCGTGAAGAGGTCGGTTGAAAGGCATTTCAAGCCGACCAGATCAAATGTCCTGCCCTCCAGAAAGTGCTGAAAGGCCTCGATATCCATGTTCTCCTTGTGGGCGTCCAGGACTTCCACCTCCGCGCCGGCATCCAAGGCGGCACGGGCGATATAGGCGATACCGATATCCGGTGCGGGCAGGATGGCGCGCGCGTTTTTTCTGGGGATCACCAGCAATATTTTCATGGAGATATCCTTACCGTCCAACCGTGAGGATCCGGGCGCCCGCGGCGGATTGTGGGTCATGCCGCGAACAACCTGCTCACCAGGTTGATGAAGTTTCCGAAGTTGTTTCGGATATCCTGAAGTGATCGTTGGTGGACAAACCTTTTCAGGATGTAATCCGGCCGCATGTAAAAAGCCTTGTATGCCTTCTTGCTGAATGCGAAAATTTCATCGGAACTCAAATGAGGGTAATCATATACCGGTTTGAGCGTCGGATCGAAAAGACTCCAATCCTCCGTGTTGAAAAAGCCGTTTTCCTGGATATAGTCGTAAAAACGGGTGCCGGGCACGGGTGTGGCAATCCCGAATGTTACGAGATCGGCCCCGCTGTGCAAGGCGTAATCCAGGGTCTCCTGCATGGTCTCTCGTGTCTCCCCCGGCAAGCCGAATTGAAAGTAGAGCAGGATTTTCATCTTCAGCCGATGGGCGGTTCCGACGATTTTCTTCACCTGTTCCGGATCGACTTTCTTGTGGATATTGCGAATGATGTCGCGGTTGGCGCTTTCGACGCCGACTCCGATGGAATGGCATCCCGCGGCCTTCATCTTGGCGAGGATTTCCTGATTGAGATGGTCCGCTCTGGACAAACACCACCAGCTCAGATCCAGGGACTCCCGAATCATCGCGTCTGTCAGGTTGCCGGCCCATGTCAAATTGTTCGTAAAACCGCAATCGATAAAAAAAACTTCCTTGAACCCCACTCGTTCAATGAATTTGAGTTCTTCGATAAAATGAGGCACGGTTCTTGTCCTGAGCCTTCCATACAATGTGGACATACAATAACTGCATTGATTGACACACCCGATTTGTCCATAGGTGATCGTCAGGGGACTCCGTTTTGAAAAGGGGTCATGATAGAGAGTCGGATCGACCAGGTCGTAGGCGGCGATTCCGTATTCATCCAGATTGTGAACGGGAGGATGGGGTTTGTTTTGGATGATTTCCTTCCCCCGGCGAAAACAAATTCCCCGCACTTCCGTTGGGTTGTAGTTTTTCTCGACCAGTTCCCGCACAACGGCTTCGGGGTCTCCGTAGATCGCGATATCCAGACACTCGTTCTCCCGGAGTGTGCTGAGGGGAGTCCCTTTTACATGGGCCCCGAAAGTCGCCGTCAGGATATCCCCGGATAGCGCCTTGGCCTGCTCCGCGACCCGAATGTCGTTCCGGATGGCCGTGGTCGAGGTTGTAAAAACAACCAGCCTGGGAGACTCTCTCTCCATGAGTCTTGTAACGTCCGCCAGGGTCGCCCGCAAGCTGTTGGCATCATAAATCATCGACTCGACTCCGAATTTTCTGAGATACCCGGCGATCTTCATCAAATCGATCGGAGGATAAGCGATCCGGGCCTTGTACGATCCGATACTCCCGAACTGTCTCATATTTCCGAACCGGTTTACCGGGGGCGGCTCGATCAGCAAGATGTCCATATCAACTCCCGTATGGGTTCGTCCGGCATGTCCGTATCCTCCTGGACACACCGTGTAAACTTCAGAAAGATACCGTGGCGTTTGGTTGTGTTCCGAGCTGATTCAGGTTAAAGAGGGCGTCGCCGTTGCCCGGTTCGGCCGCCAGCACTTTTTGAAAGAACGCGGTCGCCTGTTCCCTTTTCCCGAGGTGAAAACAGACGACGCCCAGGTTGTTCAAGACGGTCAAGTCGTGGGGGACGATGCCTGAGAGCTTCCGGAATAGTTCCTCGGCGTCATGATATCTCCCCTGGATGACATAGACCTCTCCGACCTTGTTTAAGAGCCGCAGGGCATCCTCTTCCGGGACGAGTCGTTTCATGATCAACCGATTATAAAAATGGATCAGTAACTTCAGTTTGCCTGATTGAATCAGGTCTTCTCCAAGTTTTAGCAGGTCCTCGACAGGCCTGTGGGCGGTTCCCTTGTTTCCCTTCTCCAGTGGAGACAGCAACTCCGATAATTCCGGGTCCGCCCGATAGAGTGGATAGCCGGGGAGGTTTTCGTCCTGTGAGTATTTCATCCCCGTCAGTTTTTCAAAGCTCTCCACATCCGCTTCGCCGTGATGAAAGACAAGGATCTCCGGGTAACCGGTATGAAAGATGTTTTCTCTCTGTTTGACGATTTTGAAATTCTTGAAGTGGTAAACCGAGTTCAGAAAATCGAAGATCACGGGATTTTTACGATGATAAATGTCCAGATAATCCTCGCTGTATAGACAGGGTTCGGGAGTAAAATGGGTGCGGTCGGAATAGAGGAGGATATGGGGCACCCAGCCGCAAATCAGGATTCTGTCCTCCGGCCTGGTTGTTTTTTTGATATATTCTCCGATCTGTCGCCAGGACTTGTAGGCCTTGACCATTTCTTCTCCCCAGATCCTTCTCAGGAATTGATAAGGGTCTTTTGAGAGAGAATAATATTTCCTGTCCACGCGGATCGCATCCAGGATCAAAAGGAAAATCGCCAGGACACCGGCTAAGGAGGCGGCCCCGGGCGGCCCTTCCCGGACGAAACCGGCCCCCATTTCACCCAGGGCGTATCCCGCGAAAATCGCGAGCCACGGGATCATGTTGAGCCAGTAGTGAGGGAAGAATGTCCCTCTCATGGCGACCATCGGGAGACTGGCCAGCAGGCAGGCGAAGAATCCCGCGTACAGGAATGAGGGATTCCAGGCCAGGAGCAGGACAATCCCGACGACGGCCGGGAACAATAAGGGAGGAAGAGATCGGGAGTTCTGGAGGATGACGCTTCGGATCAGGTGCCGGGGTTTCTGCCCCTGGACCTGAACCTTCGGATAAAACTTGTTGTATTTCCGGGGATGGATCGCAGAAGGCAGAAGGTGCAGCCACATACAGGTCAGATATTCCCAGAAGGCATGATGTCTTACCGAGAAATAGACGAGAGGGATCAAGTTGATTGCAATGGCCCCTCCGAGAAATACCGGAAGATCCATGCCGGCATGTCCGGACCCGACCAGGATCAGGACGTATCCGGGTAGATAGAGAACGGCGACCTGCTTGATGAGAATGGAGTAGCCGAAGAACATCCCGGACAGGAATATCAACGGATGGGAGTGGGGCGCCGGCGCGGTGAGAATGCACAAGGCGCTCGCCATCAGGGGGAGCGGCAGGAGCTGCTCCGTCGGTCCCCAGTTGCCGTCCAGCCTCGGGCTGACCATATAAAGGGAAAAGAGCATACTCCCGATCACGGCGGGCAGCAGGCCGAAGAGATGGTCTATGAGCCAATACAGGACGACTGCGGAGAGTGAAACATACAGACACATGATCCAGTAAAACGCCTTCGTGTTCTCTTTTTCCCAGAAGAACTGCATCAGGATGATGTGCATGAGATGTCCGATGGGTGACAGATAGGCGTCTTTGTAAAACGTCAGATCCCCTTTCTTCATGCGGTCGACCCAGTACATGGCGGCCGCCATGTCCTGGCTGTACACATTGTTTAAGAAAGGGATCCAGGTCAGGATCCCAAACAGAAATACGAAGCCGCTCAGGAAAAACTCCATGAGGATAATCTCCGGTGCTTGGGTGCAGTGATTCGGTTTCGTTCTGCTGTCACGTCCGTCTGGTTTCCCGGGCCGGACGGATCCGCTGTCTCAGGATATCCGTCGATTTCAGAGGATAGAAGCGCCAGTTGCTGGCCTAATTCCTTCACCCGCGTGGTCAAAGCGGAAATCATCAGGGAACAGTGAACGACGATCATGAACAAGAAGGCGACCAGGAAGAAAAGGATATTGTTCAACCAGGAATGGGCGCCCGTAATCAACGTGACCCAACGGATTGTGCCCGGCCACACCGACAGGATCAGAAAACCCATCCCCAGCAGAAACAGGAACCAGGAATGTCCGATTCTCAATTTGTGGCTGTAGATGAGGCGGATGATGTAGATGAATGTCAGGATCGAAACCGATCGGATGAAGACGGAGTTGATTTCCATGCGTCACCTTTTTTCTCGAACCGGATTTACAGAGTTCACGGACCGGTTGCCGTGGTCTCCTGTTTGACCGGATGGAGAGGGGGCGGGATCCGATCATGACCGTTCGCGATTTTCCTTTTCCGGATCAATGTGATCAAGATCGAGATGAACATCTTGACGACATAAACCAGGCTCTTGAGACCTCCGGTCATTGATTTTCCTTCCATGCGGTCGTGCATCACAACCGGAATTTCACGGATCCTGAAGCCGGCAAAACAGAGAGTAATCATCGCATCGGCGTCGGGGTAATCGTACGGGAAGTTGTCCATTTCGGAGAAAAAGGTAAAGGCCCTTCTGCTTAAAGCCTGAAGCCCTGAAGTGGAATCGGTAATGGTTTGTCCGGTCGCCAGGGTCGCTATTTTTGAGAAAAACCGGATGCCTGTTTTCCTGAGGAACGGCGCGTCATAGCCGCCTCCTTTCAGGAAACGGGATCCGATGACAACATCCGCGTCTGTTTCCTGTAAGGTCGTGATCAGAGGTCTGATGAATTCCGGATCGTGCTGTCCATCGCTGTCAAATTGCACCACGATATCATAGTGGTGTTTCACGGCGTACTTGTATCCTGTCTGGATCGCGACGCCGTATCCCATGTTAAAGGGATGTTTCAGGGTCTTCATGCCGTATCGCACGGCGATTTCTTCCGTCCTGTCTTTGGATCCGTCATCGATAATCAATATGTCGAGATCCGGGACGTTTCCCTTTAATCCTTCAATGACCTGAGCGATATTTTTTTCTTCCCGGTAAGAGGGTACGATAACCAGGACCGGTTCATGAGTCATATCTGTTCTGTTCCGGAGTTCAGAATGTGTTCGATCTTCTTCAGTTGAATGTATGATGAATAGTTCCGTTCGATAAATTGCCGGTATTCTCCCGGACGATATTCATTTTCTGTCGCCATGCGTACAAATTCCGGTATGGTATTCCAGAGATACTTGGAGGGGTAGCTGCCTCTCGCTCCCACATAGTTGTGAATGAGAGGTTTGATTCCGCAGGCCATGGCTTCCATGAGACCCACCGGATGACCTTCCAGGACGCTGGTGCAGACGATATACTGTTTGTCCTCCAGCCAGGCCGGCACATCGTTCACCCACCCTTCCACGCTGATTTTTTCTTCCAAACCCATCTCGCGCATCATTTGTGAGAAGTAGAACGCGTATCGGGGGTCCTGAAAGTTTCCGGCGATATGCAGTTGGTAGTTCCCGTCGGTCCGCACGAGTTCCCGGAAGGCATGCAGCAGGAGCATCGGACCTTTCTTGTAATTGATGTTTCCCAGGTAGGCCAGGGTGGTTCCCCGGGATCTCTCCGTAAAGGGGAACCTGTCCAGATTCACCCCGTTGGGAACTACATGGACATTCACCCTGTCCAGAAGATTCGGGACCTGTTGCACGACGATGTTCTTGATATGCTCCGCCACAAAGATCAGGTCGGAAATTTTTTCCCAGACGATCTTGTCCGCGTAGCCGTTAAAGGCTTCATAACTGTGCAAACGGCAGAGGACGCGCTTCCCGTCCAGACAGTTTGAATGCTGGGTCAGTTCGATCGCCAGTTCATTCGCCCACTCCAGCCAGACCGTATCGGCCCAGTGAATGCATGTTTCAATCTCCTGCTTCTGATTGCTGTAACAAGTGCGAATCTCATTGTTCTTGCCCAGGAAGTCTACGATGTCTCCAAGGAAGGACTGGAGGCCGGGCAGGCAGACTACGGCGATTCTGGCGCTGGGGCTTTGAGATGGACGGGTTTCCTGAAACAGGTTGGAAAGTTCCTGGTCATCGGGAAATTTTTCAACCGCCTTTGCCAGAATCGATCTGATCTCGTGGAGCCGGTTCAGGTTCTTCAACAGGAAAGAGCAGTTGATGATCGCGTTTTTGTGAAAAGGGTCGATTCGCAGCGCCTTCGTGAAATACTCAAGTGCCTGCTCCATCTCCTGACGGTGAAAGGCGATAACGCCCAGGTTGTTGTAGGCATCGGTATTTTCGGGGTGATGTTTTGATATCTCAATAAAACACTCCTCAGCCTCATCCATCCGCCCCCGACCGAAGAGGGTTTCACCATACTTCAACTGGTCATGCAGCAGGGGATCCATCAGGACCTTTTCACAGCTCCGCCCTCTCGGTTACAGGGTCGGCAACCATCAGGACCTTAGTTTATGCAATGGGGGTGCCAACCGATGATTCGTGACATTCCCCTGTTTTATCAAACGGTTCGTCCGGATCTTCTTCCATTGGTTTTTTCCGGTCGGCAGATTCTGCCGACCGGCTTATCCGGCGAAACCGGTTATTCCTTCAGCAGGAGGCGATCGTTTCTCAGGGTGTACATCCCCCCGCATTCCATGCAGGTGGACTGCCGAGCCGCGATCCGTAAGCGGACTCCGCAGCGGCAGACCCATCCTTTCTGCCTGGCCGGATTCCCATAGACCAGGGCGAATCCGGGGACGTCTCGTGTGACCACGGCTCCGGCGCCGATGAAGGCGTAGGGACCGATGGTACAACCGCAAAGGATGGTGGCATTGGCTCCGATGGTGGCGCCCCGGCCGACACGGGTTTTCTGGAATTGATCTTTCCGGGGGATGGCGCTTCTCGGGTGGACCACATTGGTGAAGACCATGGACGGGCCGCAGAAGACTTCGTCCTCCAGGATGACTCCGTCATAGACGGAGACGTTGTTCTGAATTTTGACCCCGTTCCCGACGACCGCCCCGGAGGCGATATAGACATTCTGGCCGATCGTGCAGCGCGCTCCGATTGTCGACCCCGCCTGGACGTGACAGAAGTGCCAGATCCGGGTCCCTTCCCCGATCACGCAGGAAGCGTCCACAACCGCAGTCTCATGGATGAATACGTCCCTGCCCATCAGGTGCGCGCCTCCGTGAGGAGGCCGGACTTCCGGGCGATCGGAACGGGTTCCCCGTTACGATCGAGTGACTGCTGCGCCGCTTCAAGGATTCGGACGACCATCAGACCGTTCAGACCGTCGCTCCGGGGACTCCTGCGTGTCCGGATACATTCAATAAAGTGTTCGCATTCCGCCCGGAGCGGCTCCACCATATTGATTTTCGGAATATAAATGTCGCCGGTGTGCAGGGTGAGCGCGTCTCCGTAGGAGTCGTAGCGCGGGATGTAGTTGGGTGTTTCCACCCCCTTGTCAAAGATCCGGATCTTCTCCGTGGTCTCCATGTCATCGAAGACGATCATCTTTTTGCTCCCCACGATGGTGGTTCGCCGGACCTTGTGGGGGTCGAGCCAGCTCAACTGAAAGTTCGCGATCTTTCCGTCGGCAAAGAGCAGGTTGAGAAACACCACGTCTTCGGTGCGGGTATGACGCTGGATATAACAGGAACCGCGCGCGCTCACACTTTCCGGTTCTTCTTCAAAGAGATAGATGAGAATCGCAAGGTCGTGGGGGGCGAGACTCCACATGGCGTTTTCGTCTTTCCGGATGAGGCCGAAATTGACCCGTTGCCCGTACATGTAATAGGTTTCTCCCAGTTCACCGGATTCAATGAGAAACTTCATCTTCCGCACGGCCGGGTGATAGAGGAGCAGATGCCCCACCATCAGAACCTGTCCTGACTTGCGCGCCAGTTGGACCAGCTCTTCCGCTTGATCGGCATGGAGTGTCATCGGTTTTTCGATGTAGACGTCTTTGCCGGCCTGCAGGGCCGCTTTGGCCAGGGAGTAATGATCCCGGGCCGGAACCACAATGACGACTCCCCGGATCTCCCGGTCATCCAGAATCTCCCGGTATTCGGTTGTGATTGCGATATCCGGATACTGGGTCCGGAGTGAGCGCAAACGCGATAAATCCAGATCGCAACAGCTCTTCAGGTTTCCCATCCGGGCATAGGTCCTGACCAGGTTCTTTCCCCAGTAACCTGTTCCAACGACCGCGATCTTGATCCTGGAATCTCCCGCAGGTCTCATCTCTATTAGTCCTTTTGCCAGTCGGATCCCATGAGGTGTATCATCCCGAAGCTTCCATTCAAACCGCCGCATAATCCGGCGTGCCGATTGTTCTCGTCGGTTTTTACCGCGGTTCGAAGGGATCAACGGTTTAAGAAGCAAAATGAATGCCAACTCTCATGTTTTGTAACTTGTTGAAATAATGAGAAAAAATTACCGGGCAGCGTGTGCGGTGGGATTCTCCTGTCAAGAAGGACCGTTTGATGTCATTCCGGTGACGCATTCCTTCCGGATGACTTAAGTTTCTCAGGGAAAGTCCGATAAGAAAAATATGCAGAGAATCAGACTTGCACAGGCGGAACCGGGGATGGTTCTTGCCAGGAAGGTGGAGAACGACAAGGGCATGGTCCTCTGCAAGGAGGGAACCGAACTTACGGCCAAGATCCTTTTCCGGCTGGAAAACGGCAAAATTTCCCATCTTACAGTCCAAGGGCATCCGGTCCGGGTCGAGGGGGAAGGAAGTCTCCCGGAGAAGATCCGGGAGTTGGAGCATCGTTTCCGTAAGGTGGAGTCGGATCCTCTGATGCGGGAGATCCGGGAGATCTTCAGGGAGCAACTGGTCCACCGGTTCGGAGAGGAGGAGGATCCTTCCGCGAACCCGGAGCAGGAGACCTGATTTCCTCGAAGTTCCGACAGGCAGGGGATGCTCTATTTCTTATGACAGGATGGCCTTGCAGGGAGCTTCATCTCCGGGAACCGTGTCGATGAAACTTCCGGGTTTGAAAGGAAAGAAGATGGCCGGGGAACGGCATGCGCTTCGTTCGAAGATCGAGGAGATCCAGAATATTCCGACACTCCCCGGAGTGGTCTCGAAGGTCCATTCCATGATCCATGATCCCGAGGTTTCTGTGGAGAAGCTGGGCCGTATTATCTCGAAGGATCAGGTTCTTGCCGCCAAGGTATTGAAACTGGTCAACTCGCCTTTTTACGGATTTCCCGGACGGATTTCTTCAGTCAACCATGCCCTGGTGCTCCTGGGATTTAATGTGATCCGGGGAATGTTGATCTCCGCCTCCGTATTTGACATCATGAACCGTTCCATGACCGGTCTGTGGGATCACTCCCTCGGGTGTGCGACCGTGGCCGGTATCATCGGGAGAAGGCTTGACGAACCCGACAGTGAGGAGGTGTTTATCGCCGGGCTTTTGCATGACATCGGGAAGGTGATCATCCAGGTGACGCTGCCGCGGGACTTTGATGAGATCCGTCGGATCGCGGAGAAGGAAGGAATCTACATGGAGGAAGCCGAGAACCGCGTCCTCGGTGTCGATCATGCCAGGATTGCCCAATGGGTGGCGGGGAAGTGGCATCTGCCGGAGAATATCGCCGTGCCCATGACCTGTCATCATGATCCGGGTCGGGCCGGTCGGTATGCGCGCCGGACCGCGATGATCCAGCTTGCCGATGTCCTGATCCAGGGGGCGGGGTTCGGAAACGGAGGGTGTGCCTTCGTGCCGCCGTTGGATCCTCACGTATTTTCCCTTTTAGAGATTGATTCCCCATGGATCAGGCAGGTCCTCCAGGAATTGGAAGAGAACATGGACTCCCTTGCGGAGTTTTCCTTTGACGACTCATGAGCACAGGCCGGGGCAAACGAATCCTGATCGTTGAAGAGGACAAACGGACGGTAGACCGGATCCGGCGGGTCCTGGAGGGGGCGGGGTTCACGACCTATGCCGCCGGTATGGGTGGAGAAGCGCTGGACCTGATCTATGTGGAACCTCCGGATCTGATCCTGATCGATCGTCATCTTCCCGACCGGAACGGAGAAGAGATCCTGCGGGAACTGAAGCAGGAAAACATTTTCAGCCATCTTCCGGTTCTTCTCCTCCTGCCTGAAGAGGAGCTTGCGGAAGAGATCGACTGGAACGCTGTCCAGGTGGACGATATTCTGACCCGGCCGGTCCGTCCGCGGGAGCTCCTGGTACGGGTTTCGCTTGCCTTTTCCAGAATTGGAAGGACCCTGGACGCCAACCCTCTAACGCGGCTGCCGGGCAACCACTCCATTATCCGGGAGGTGGAACGGAACCTGGAACGGGGGCGGGTTTTTGCGCTGGCTTATGCCGATCTGGATCACTTCAAGGCGTTCAACGACAAGTACGGATTTACACGCGGAGACGAGGTGCTCCGGATGACGGCCCGGATCATCACGAATGAGGTGCGGCAACTCGAGACGGTCCATACCTTTGTCGGCCACGTGGGGGGGGATGACTTTGTTTTTCTGATCCCGCCCGCGGAGGTGGACCGGGTCTGTCCGGCCATTCTGAAGAATTTCGATCTGATTGTTACGACCTTTTACGATGAAACCGACCGGTTGCGCCGCAGCATCGAAACGGTGGACCGTAGAGGAAAACGGACAACCTTCCCGATCATGACCCTGTCCATCGCCGTGGTCTCCAATGAGGGCAGGCCCCTCGCCCACTTCGGGGAGTTTTCCGCAGTGGCCGCCGAGATCAAAAAATATGTCAAGGGAATGCCCGGCAGCAACTACTTCAAGGATCGGAGATCCGAACAATGATTTTCAGCAAATCCCCCGGCCTCGGATCAAGACGGCTGAGGAAACCGTTAAATTCCGCGATCTTCCGTGCCCGATCCGGTGTTCCGTAGAAATGCCTGGAGATCGACTCGAACGTATCATGAACCCGGACTCGGTAGATTGTCAGTTTCCGGGGCTTGAGCTCGGAGGCTTCAGCGGTTTCAAGAGGACGGACACTTTCAAAGAGCCTGCGGAAATAGTAATCGGAGAGGCGCTCCCTCCCCACCGGTGAGAAGGCCAGAAGGATGAGCAGTTTCTTTTTATGGATCATGAAATGCGCCGTGGTGGAGTAAAACCGTCCGAGTCCGCTTTGGAGCCGGTATTCGGCCACGAAGGTGGGAATGGAGTGGATGACAGTACGCTCTTCCGATTCCCGCCGCCATCCGCTCTTCGATTCGAACATCTCCGCCATCTCCCGGAGTTTGATGAAATAGTCTTCCTTCCGCGTCAGGTGCGCCAGGTAGGTTTTGTCCTTCGGTTCGGTGATGAGGAGTTGGATGAATTCGCTTCCTTCCGGTTTCCGGGAGATCACTCCTCCCTTCACGATGATATTCTCCCAGTTTTCGGGAAAAAGGATCGACAGGCCGGAGTCGACGTTTCGATAACGGTTCTTTTCAAACTCCCCCAGCTCCGGAGGGTTGCCGTAAGGGAGTCCCGAAAGCATCGAGAGGAACCGGTTTCTTTCCTTCTTCCCCGGGAATGTTCCATTCACCATCTGATCGCCCCGGGCTTCCGCTTTGCGAATTCGCTCTGATGTCTCTGGATGAGACGCGAAAAATCCGTGAAACACCCCCCGGTTGCGGTTTGTTTCAGTTCGGTCGAGAGTCTTGAGAAAACGGGTGGTCTCCCTCGGATCCCATCCTGCCTTGAAGGCATACTCCTGTCCGAGCTGATCGGCCTGAAGTTCGGCCCTGCGCCCGAAGCTCTGGTAAACACCGGTAAAGAGCACATCGATATATCGTTGAAGATACAGTCCCGGTTCCCCGAGAAAGACCGTGGCAATCAGTGACCCGATCTGAAGGCCCATGGCACGTACCTGCTGCCGGGCGTAATGCCGGGCGGTCACATGGCCGATCTCGTGCCCGAGGATACCCGCCACTTCCGCTTCGGAGTTGGCCGCCGCCAGTGCGCCTCTTGTGATGTAGATATATCCACCGGGAAGGGCGAAGGCGTTGACTTCTCCGGAGTTGATGACCGTGAAGTGATATTGAAAGGGTCTGGGGTGGGCGACCGCGACCAGTCTGGCGCCGAGGGTGCTGATGTAATGTTGGAGTTTTTCATCTTTCGTCTTGCCGTAGAGTTTCAGGACCGCCTTGTCCTGTTCCTCTCCGAGCCGCACCTCATCGGCGGAACTGATCAGTGTCAATTCATATCTGTGATTGACGGGATTCTTCGCACAGTCTGTGGCGGGCAGGAGGAGAAGGAGGATGAGAATCAGCCGTATCATCTTCAGGGACCGTGGGATGACTTCGGGAAAACCGTTGTTTCATCGGCATTGTAGCGGGAACCGGTGGGATTTTCAAATGCTTTTTCCGGGGAAAAGGGTGAAACGCCGGGTGATCCCTTCTTTCTTTTGTGCTTCTGCCTCCGAATAACAGTAGAGCCTCACCTATATGCCATCCTCGGAGAGGATCTTCTGAATGGAGAACAGATCCCCCTGACCGGCGAGGATGCCCTCAATCCGGGAACAGAGGAGAGACCAGTATTCCCGTCCGACATCAAAATTAGGACCGAGATTGAGCAGGGCGATCTGCCTGACCTTTGCTCCCTCACGCCGGGATTGGACCAGGCGGTAGGTGGAATAGGGCTCTTCCGTCGGTTTTCCCGGTTCCTGCTTCTGTGCGGTTGTCGGCTTCGTCAAGACACGGAAATTGCAGGAGCTCTATCGCACTTTTCTTCCGAATGAGTACTTCGCGTTGGATCTTTCATGCCGAAGAAGTAGATATTTCTTGTGAATGGTCCGGAGATTGTTTATGATATTTCCGCTGGGGAGGGATCCAACCGAATTTCTGATCCGAAAAACCATGAATAAGCCGTGAGCCGACTTTTTCCGTTAAATTCAACCGGAGGGGGGAATCGACGAAGCCGCTTTTGATTTCACGAAGGTGAAGAAAAAGCGGTTTTTTTTGTCTTTGCCGGACATGATCTGTCCGGTATCGGTGATAGGATGGCAGGCATGATTGCCATGGATTATCAAAAATATTCTTTGCAGCTCCGGGCGGTGGACCGGATCCGGCTCCCTCCCTACAAGGGGGCGGCCTTCCGGGGAGGTTTCGGATATGCCTTTCGGAGGGTCGTCTGTGCCCTGAAAAAGAAGACATGCGACGACTGCCTACTGAAGGCCCGTTGTGTCTATGCCTACATCTTCGAGACCCCCCCTCCACCAGGGACGAAGATCATGCGGAAGTACACCCGGGCGCCCCATCCCTTCGTCATCGAACCGCCGGAAGGGAACCGTACCACCTATGAACCGGGCGAGATCCTCCCCCTGGAGATCGTCCTGGTCGGTAAGGCAATCGAGTTCCTCCCCTATTTCATCTATACCTTCGAGACTCTCGGGGAGATGGGGCTCGGCCGGGAACGGGGAAAGTTCCACCTTGAGACGGTGCTGCAGGGAGGCGAGAAGATCTATGACGGTGCAACGCAAACCTTGAAGACCCCCCCGGAGCCGCCGCGGCCGGCCAATGCAATGAAAGAACGAACAGGCTTGGATGGGACGATCGCCCTGGAATTCCTGACTCCAACACGCATCCGCTACAACAAACATCTGACCGTCGATCTTGAGTTTCACATCCTGATCCGGAGCCTCCTCCGGCGGATCGCGCTCCTCTCCTATTTCCACTGCGGCGGGGACCCGGAGAAGATCGATTTCCCGGGGCTGATCGGCCGAGCCGAGAAGGTCGAGGTGGCACGGCGGGAGCTGGAATGGGTCGAGTGGGAACGCTACTCCACGCGGCAGAAGACGCGGATGAAACTGGGCGGTTTTGTCGGACGGATAGACTTTGCGGGGGACCTTGCGCCCTTCCTGCCCTACCTGCATCTCGGCGAAGGGCTCCATGTCGGCAAGGCCACAAGCTTCGGCCTGGGCCGGTACCGGATTTTCCATTGAAATATTGTAATCGACCCGACGGGGAGAAAACTGTGGTATAGAGGAGGGCATGAAGACGAGCAAAGGCATCAAAGAGATCGGAATCTTCGCCGTCGGGATGACGCCCCAAATCATCACGGAGACCATCTTCGCCCTCGCCGGCGAGGCCGTCCCGCCGGTAACCCTCGAGGAGGTCCACGTGATCACCACGACCACGGGGAAGAGACGGCTCCGGGAGCGCCTCCTGGAGAGCGGGATCTGGCAGGAGTTCCTCGCGGAATACGAACTGCCGCCGATCCGGCTCGACGACGAGACGATCCACGTCGTCACCGACCCGGCGGGAACCCCCTTGGAGGACCTGCGCGGCTGCGACGACAACGAGGCCATGGGCGACCTGATCTGTCGCATCGTGGAAAAGTTTGCCTCCCGTCCACGGACCCGCCTCCACGGCTCCATCGCCGGCGGCCGGAAGACCATGTCCTACTACTTGGGCTCGGCCTTCCAGCTCTACGCGCGGCCCGAAGACCGCCTCTACCATGTCCTGGTGACGCCGGAATTCGAGTCCCATCCCGATTTCTTCTACATCCCCCGGAAACACCGGGTACTGGAAAAACGGGACGGATGCGGCAAGGTGATCGGTCGGCTCAACACCCGGGATGCCCGGATCGACCTGGCCGATCTTCCCTTCGTCCGCCTGAGAAGGCAGATCCCCCTTGCCATGAAATCCTTCCGGGAGCTGGTCGCCGAAGGGCAGGAAGAGATCGACACGGCCTACCGGCCGGAAAAACTCTCCGTGAACCTGCAGGAGCACAGCGTCCAGGTGGGAGAAGAGATCATCGACCTGGTCCCTATGCAACTGCTTATCTACTTCTATCTGCTCCGGGAAAAGGTGCAGTCCTGCCGGTATCCGGACCAGCCCTACTGCTTCGACTGCACCGACTGCTTCCCTACGATCAACGAACTCTCCCTGCCGGAGACCGCGCAGGAAATGCTTTTGATCTACAGGCGGATGTTCGATCCCCTTTCGGCACGCGTCGATCGCTTCCAGGAAAAACACGGGAAGGATGGCCTCGACCCGGGCGTTATCCGCCAGAACATCAGCAAGTTAAACCGCATCGTAAGAGAACACTTCCGAGACGACCGCAAGGCCTCCCATTACGTTATCGACTCCGTGGGAGGATACGGCTCCCGTCGTTACGGGATCCGCCTGGAGAAAGGGAAGATTGGACAGGGGGGAGAAAGGAGGAATGATGAGTGA
>CAYZZU010000036.1:0-22232 GCA_964483105.1 uncultured Nitrospirota bacterium | reverse complement strand
AACCGACGACCTCTTGAATGCCATTCAAGCGCTCTCCCAACTGAGCTACAGCCCCATACGATACGAACAAACTATAGCATTGAGGAATTTCCCTTGTCAAGGTCGAATACCATTTGACTTTTTTACCGGATTCGGTAAACTGATTCCGCTTTGATCCAGTGCGTGTTCTTCATCGAAAGGTTACCCATCCAACAATACTAAGGAGGTTTGATCATGGCGATCAGGGTTGCGATCAACGGATTCGGGCGTATCGGCAGGAATGTACTCAGGGCCTCTCTGGGGAACAAGAAACTGGAGTTCGTGGCGGTCAATGATCTGTGCGATCCGCAGACCCTGGCGCATCTTCTCAAATATGATTCGGTACTCGGCACGCTTGATCTGAAGGTACGTGCCAAGAAGCATTCCATCGTGGTTGGAGACCGGGAGATCCGGGTCCTCTCTGAACGAAATCCCGCGGCCCTTCCCTGGAAGGAGATGAAGATCGATGTGTTGGTGGAATCGACGGGACTTTTCCGGGATCGGGTCAGTGCCTGTAAGCACCTGGACGCCGGGGCCAGGCGTGTCATTATCACGGCCCCCGCCAAGGAACCGGATGTGACGATTGTTCTCGGTGTGAATGAAAAGGCCTTTAATCCGAAAAAGCACTACATTATTTCCAATGCCTCCTGCACCACAAACTGCCTGGCTCCTGTAGCCAAGGTCCTTCTCGACCATTTCGGTATTGAGAAGGGGCTGATGACTACGGTTCATGCCTACACCAGCGACCAGCGTCTTCTCGATTTTCCGCACAAGGACCTCCGCCGCGCCAGGGCGGCCGCGGTGTCGATCATTCCGACCACGACCGGTGCGGCCCGGGCCGTCGCGCTGGTTCTGCCTGAACTCAAGGGGAAACTGGACGGGATGGCCATGCGGGTTCCCACCCCGAATGTTTCGGTTGTGGACCTGGTCGCCTTGACCCGGAAGAAAACCTCCGCCGAAGAGGTGAATGCCGCCATGAAAGCCGCGTCCAGAAAGTCGCTCAAAGGAATTCTCCAGTATTGCGAAGATCCGCTGGTTTCCAGGGATTACACGGGCTGCTCTTACTCCTCCAGTCTGGACGCTTCTCTGACAAGCGTGATCGACGGGAACCTGGTCAAAGTGATTTCCTGGTACGATAATGAATGGGGTTATTCCTGCCGGGTGCGTGACCTGATTCTTTACGTGAACAAGCGGAAGCGGTAGTTTTGGCGGAGAGTGGGAACGGATCTGCATCTGTGAGCCGCATCCTTGGAATCGGAATGGATGTCATCGAGATCTGTCGGATTCAGGAAAGCCTGGAGAAGAATCCGGAGCGTTTCCTGGCGAGGATCTATACGGATTCTGAAGTCCGGTACTGTGAAGGACAACGGAACAGATTTCAGCATTACGCCGTCCGTTTCGCGGCCAAGGAGGCGGCCATGAAGGCCCTGGGCACCGGATGGGGTAGCGGGATACGCTTTGTGGATATTGAGGTACAGAGGGGTCTTTCCGGACGGCCGGTCCTTGTGTTTTCCGGGGTGGCCGGAGAGATCTTTGAGTCCCTGGGCGCCAGGGAGTCTTTCGTGACACTCTCCCATTGCAGGGAGTATGCCGTAGCCCACGTCATTCTTGTCAGTTAAGCCCTCCAGAAAAGAATGGATCTTTCTGTTGTCGGGCCGATTATTATGTCACGAAGGGGGCCAGAGCAGGGCGATCACGAGGTCGTCTCCCGAACCGAAGTCGTCGGAGCCGTTCACGCCGTAGCTGTAGATCTTAGCGGAATAATTGTTCAGGCGGTTGTACTGAATGGAGTTTCCCCATGCGTCGGAAAGGGTGGGGGTGTAGGAGGAGGGTGGGGAAGCCGGGTTGCTGTTGTAGACCTCTCCGGCCACGATCTTGAGGGTTTCCCGCGTTTCATCGATTTTCTCCCGGTCGAGAGTTTCCGCGATCAGGTTTCCATTGATGTTCAGAACGAGATCCGAACTGTCTCCCGCCGTGTCCGCGGGTGGGAAGTCATTGTAGGAATTCGTGTCCACGGTTTTGTCGTTTCCTCCACTGATCAGCAGGGCGTAGTTGCCGGACTGAAGATAGATGTAATCCGTTCCCCAGGCATCTTTTTGGACCTGGTCGACTGTTCCGGAAAAATAAGGTCCGTTCCATCCAGTCGGTCCCGTCGGTGCCGTGATGAGATCGCGAAGAGCGGCTGGAAAGGCGTGAGGATTGATATCTTCATAGTAATGAAGCAATCCGTCCTTGATTTCCGACATTTCCTTCAGGGTGGTTTCCGTATTTTCCCGGTCGACCAGGTGAACCGACAGGGGGGCCATCATGCCTGCCAGGATGGATAGAATCGCAATGACGATCACGACCTCGATCAGGGAAAATCCCTGGGTTTCCGAAAAAAGGAACGTAAGTGAATCACTCCCGGCCCGCTTCTTGTCAAACGGGCCGGGGGATCCCGGTTTTGAGCCAACACCGGAAATCATCGGTTCTTCCGTTTCGCCGCCCTCATATGATATTTGCCTGGGGGCGGTCACCTCATTTTGTTTCCCGATCGCGGATGAAAACCAGTTTCCCTCCGGACATGCGTGCCAGAAGTCTTCCCGGCCGGAGGGTGGGGTCTTCAACGATTCTCTGGGTTAAAGGGGTTTCTACAAATTGTTTGATCGCCCGTTTCAGCGGACGTGCTCCGTACCGGCGATCGGTTCCTTTCCGGATCAGGTAGTCGATGGCACCGCCGGTAAAACGAAGTGAAAGGTCCATCTCGGACAGGTCTTTCTCGATCCGTTTGAGGAGCATCCTGACGATTTTCCGGCTGGAACGCCGGTCAAGGGCTCTGAAGCAGATGACCTGATCGACCCGGTTCAGAAATTCCGGACGGAAGGTTTTCTCCAGGGCTTTTCGCGTTTCAAGCTGAATAATTTCCTGGTCGAAGGTCTCGGTTTTCCGGTAGCCCACCGCCTTTTTCATCTCATCCAGTCCTTCGACTCCTACATTACTGGTGAGGATGACGACGGCGTCCTGGAACGGGATTTTTCTTCCCTTGCTGTCCGTCAGGAATCCTTCATCCATGATTTGAAGCAGAAGATTGTGAAGCTTGGGGCTTGCCTTTTCGATTTCATCAAAGAGGACCACATTGTTCGGATTGTTCAACAGGGTCTCCGTGAGCGTGCCCCCGTCTTCATAACCCACATATCCCGGAGGGGCTCCGATCAGCTTGGAGTATTCGTGAGGTTGAGAAAATTCAGAGCAGTCGATTCGCACCATGTTTTTTTCGTCACCCGTTATAAATTCGGCAACGGCCTTTGCCAGCTCGGTTTTTCCCACGCCGGTCTGGCCCGCGAAGATGAAACATCCTACGGGCCGGTTGGGATCCTTAATGCCGATTTTCGCGCACTGGATCGACCTGGCAACCTGGGCGATGGCCTCATCCTGTCCGACGACTCTTTTCCTTAGTGCCTCCTGGAGCCCACGGATTTCCTCAATTCGTTTTTGAAGGTTCTTTTTTTCCTCCTGAGGAACGGGATGCGTCTTTTCCGTCTGTTCCGGTACGGGGATGGTGATATTGTAGATATTCAGGAAGGGGTTGACCTTGATGCACATCCGGTACAGTTCATCCAGAATGCTGTCGCTGTCGAAGCTGTTTTCATAGTCGTCATGGATGCGATAGAGAATATTCGAACTGAACTCCGGGATGGTTGCCCGGATGACCAGTTCCTGATAGGAACGTTTGTCACGGATCTTTGCGTTGGAAAGGAACCGATCGATATCATTTTTGGCAAGTTCCTTAATCTTGATAAAACTGTCCAGAATGGGGCAATATTTCAGTTTCAGATTGGATTTGGGCTGCATGGGTCCTGCCTCCTGATGTGAACTGTCCGATTCTGTATTGAAAGAGTCTGCCTGGTTTCAACCTCTTTATCGGCGCGCACGTCCGGAACTTGAGTGCCTTCCGGTGGGTGGCTGTCCAAACTGTTTGATTTCGGAGTTTTTTCCCGTTTTGCGGGTTTTCGTGCGCGGACAGTATAAACGGTGGATTTTTAACACTAAAGAGGGGTTGCTTTTTGTGAATTCATGAGTATATTCCTCAACGTTAGCAATCCCGCTTGGAGAGTGCTAATCTGTGCTTTCATCAATCATTTAGGTTTGGGTTGGATGATTTTCCCCTAATTTCATCATGAGAAAGGAGAAAGAAGATGTTGAAACCGCTGAAAGACCGTCTTTTGGTAAGTTATCTGGAACAGGAAGAGAAGACGGCTGGAGGAATCATTATTCCTGAGTCCGCCAAGGAACGCCCCCAAAAAGGGAAGGTGGAGGCCGTCGGTAAAGAGGTTGAAGAGGTGAAGGTTGGGGATGTGATCATGTTCAAGACTTATGCTCCCGACAACATCAAGATGGATGGAAAGGAGTACGGCATTCTGAAGCTGGAAGACGTGATGGGAATTATCGAATAATCCGACAAAGATCAGGGAGGATGTAGTCATGGCGAAGATGATTCAGTATAGTGAGGATGCAAGAAGATCGATCCTGGCCGGAGTGAACAAACTGGCCGATGTCGTGAAGGTGACCCTGGGACCGAAAGGACGGAATGTGATTCTGGATAAAGGGTTCGGTGCTCCGGTCTCGACCAAGGATGGCGTCAGTGTGGCCAAAGAGGTGGAACTGGAAGACAAGTTTGAAAACATGGGCGCTCAGGTGGTCAAGGAAGTGGCCAGCAAGACGTCGGATGTGGCCGGTGACGGAACGACAACCGCAACCGTACTGGCGCAGGCGATCTTCCGGGAAGGGGTCCGCAATGTAACGGCCGGTTCCAATCCCATGGAACTGAAAAGGGGAATTGAAAAAGCCGTTGCCACTGCGGTGGAAGAATTGAAGAAGATCAGCAATCCGACCCATGAAAAGAAGGAAATCGCCCAGGTGGGGACCATTTCAGCCAACAATGACTCCACGATCGGGGAAATTATCGCGGAGGCCATGGAAAAGGTCGGGAAAGAAGGCGTGATCACCGTGGAAGAGGCCAAGGGAATGGAGACCACTCTGGAGGCCGTGGAAGGGATGCAGTTTGATCGCGGGTATCTTTCGCCTTATTTTGTGACCGATGCCGAGCGGATGGAGTCTGTTCTGAATGACCCCTACATACTGATCCATGACAAGAAGATCAGTAGTATGAAGGATATTCTCCCGCTCCTGGAACAGATTGCCAAGCTCGGCAAGCCGCTTCTGATTGTCGCGGAGGATGTCGAAGGAGAGGCGTTGGCCACGCTGGTCGTAAACAAGCTGCGTGGAACCCTGAATATCGCCGCCGTGAAAGCGCCCGGTTTCGGGGATCGCAGAAAGGCCATGCTGGAGGATATCGCGGTTCTGACCGGTGGAAAGGTAATCTCCGAGGAGGTGGGGATCAGTCTGGATTCTGCCAAAATTGATGACCTGGGAACGGCCAAGACCGTCAAGATCGACAAGGACAATACCACGATCGTGGATGGTGGCGGGAACGCTTCGGATATCAAGGACCGGGTCAAGCAGATCCGGGTTCAGATTGAACAGTCCACCTCCGATTATGATAAGGAGAAACTCCAGGAACGTCTTGCCAAGCTGGTTGGGGGAGTTGCCGTGATCAATGTGGGCGCCGCCACGGAAAGCGAGATGAAGGAGAAGAAGGCCCGTGTTGAGGACGCGCTGAACGCCACCCGCGCCGCCGTGGAGGAAGGGATTGTTCCCGGAGGAGGTGTGGCCCTGATCCGGTCCATTCCCGCCCTGGACAGCCTGAAACTGGAAGGGGATATGCAGGTCGGCGTCAAGATTGTGCAACGGGCCATGGAGGAGCCACTGCGCCAGATTGCCAATAATGCCGGGCTGGAAGGTTCCGTGATCACGGAGAATGTGAAGAAGGAGAAAGGCAACGTCGGGCTGGACGCGAGTTCGGGCGAGACCCGTGACATGATTGAAGCCGGTATCATCGATCCCACCAAGGTGGTTCGTTGTGCCCTTCAGAATGCCGCCAGCATTGCTTCCCTTTTGATCACTACGGAGGCGATGATCACCGAAAAACCGGAAGAGAAGAGCGAGGCCGGTCCGGGCATGGGCGGCGGCATGGGCGGCATGGGCGG
Source organism: uncultured Nitrospirota bacterium (assembly GCA_964483105.1). Lineage (GTDB taxonomy): Bacteria > CG2-30-53-67 > CG2-30-53-67 > CG2-30-53-67 > CG2-30-53-67 > CAYZZU01. The sequence continues at coordinate 16,128 of CAYZZU010000036.1, read as the reverse complement.
CATGGGCGGCATGGGCGGCATGATGTAATGCCGGTTGCCAGTTCGTGCGGGATACAGAAAATCGTCTGCGCGTTGCCTGCAATGGTAAAAAAATGAGGTAGGCAATCCAATGTAAAGAAGGGCATCCGGTGGATGCCCTTCTTTTTCGGGGTCAGGAGAGAAAGGCCCTTCGTTCTTCGGGGGTGATGGAGACGCTCTTTTTGCGATTCCCCGTCCGGAAAGGCGGGAAATCGCGAGCGTCCTCAGACTCCGGACTCTTCTCTTCCGGTGGCACCGGTTCCAGGTGGAGGAAACGTTGTCCCGATGTCTCGAAACAACGGTATTCATAGATCCGGAGTGAAAGATCTGGAGTGGCCCGCACGAATTCCCGTAACAGGGAAGGACATTCCGGTAAAATCAATACGGTAAGAGGAATATCCCATTCTTGATGAGAAAGATCCGGAAAGGCCCTTCGGATCAGAGTGCGGTTTTTCGAAAACCAGTCTTTCTGGGCCTGGATACTGAACAGGAGGCGTTGATCCGACTGAACGTCCGCCTGAATGAGGAGAACGCGTCCCTGTTTATCCAATGCGACCAGGTCAATGAGAGAAAACCGTTCATTTCCAAGGCGACTGCCGAGGATTTCAATCCCCTGCTCCATCACGAAGGCGGAACTCCTGAAAAGTCGGATCAGCTCCTTTTTGTTTTGTAGTTGTACACGCCGGAAGGGCGTGGAATTACTTGTCACTGTGACCCCCGATGCGACAAACGGAATTTTTGTTCATAGTCTTCGATAATCAGTTCGCTGATACCATACAGATGTTTTCTGGTCTCTGATGAGGTCCATTTCAGTACCAGCGGGGTTTTTTCCCGGATCGATTCATCAATGATTTTTTCCTTTGGAAGGAAGGAGTAACTGATCACGTTCCTTCGCAGAAACTTTTTTGCGTTTCTGGCGATTGTGGAAAAAGCCTTCTCCGCCTGTGCCTCCCCTTCTTCCGTTTGAATGATCACTCCCATCTGAATCTTTCGGTTACGTTGATGGAGCTCTTTGAGAATCGTGTAGGTTTGCAGCATTCCCCGCGGATCCGGGGGGGAGACGGCGATGCAGAGTGAAAGGTGATTGAGAAAGGCCCCCAGGTCATCCAATGACCGGCCCGCGACGTGGACGAGAACCAAGTCGAACCTTCGGTACCGTTCCGGCCAGAGCGGAGGATCCACGCTGCGGGAGATCTTTCCCGTTGATGCGAGATCGTTCAGGAACGGGGTCCGATAGGCAAGACGGACCCCCATGGGGGCATTGATCAGGATATTTTCAACATGATTTTCGATTTCGGGCAGGCCCATCAGCCGGGAGACATTGAAAGCACCGGGATCATCGTCCACAACCAGAACCCGGTAGCCCTGCCGGGCCAATTCCACGGCAATGTTACAGAGAATAAAGAGACTGATCCGTTTGTCTTCCGCTTCGGTGATTCCGATGGCGTGAATTGGAGAAGGATGCGGGTTTTCAGAAAGAGGGGAAGAGGCTGATTCCGGACGGGAAGATTCCGGATAGGCGGAGGCCGCTTCTGAAGAGAGAAATACCTCGGAGACTTCCTTCAGACCTCGTCCCAGTCTCCTGGTTTTCATGGAGCCTCCTTGCAGTTTTCAAACCGGGGTGGCCCGATGTGGACCGGTGATCGACCGGCTCTTACGCCCCCAGGAATTCTTGTTCCGATGGGATTCTGATCTTTCTGTTTTGTTGCAGCAGCTCAGGAAACACGACGGGGCGCACTTCGACAATAGAATCGACGCTTCCGAAATCGTTGACCGCATTCTTCGGGTTGTGCGGGTCCGCTTTCCATTCACCGTCTACAATGAATTTATAATGGTATGTTCCCGGGGGGAGGGAAACCACCTTCTCCCAGGTCCCGTCCTCTTTTTTTTCGAGCTCTGCGTTCTGATCCGGGGTCCAGTTGTTGAAGTCGCCGACGAGTTTCAGTGATTGAACGTGCGGTGCATTATAAGAAAAGAGGAAACCGTTTCGAACCGGGTGGGGCCCAAGATGTCGGGCCCGGTGCTCCGTGATTTGTGGTGCCGGTATCTGGAGCAGTTCCTGGGACAGGGTACGGTAGTCCCGGTAACCAGTGCACTTTTTGTCAAATTCCGTAATCGGAAGGCCATAACTGGCGGCCTCTTTCAGACGAACGTTCATGTGGATGACCGATTGGAACGTGTTGTTCGGAAAGTGTTTTTTGACTTCTTCAAAGACCTCGCGTGACAGCCTGGTCCTTCTGTCGAACAGTGTGATCAGTGTATGGATACGAAGGGGGTGATTGAGCCGTTCGGAGAACATCCGGATGGATTCGATCTGTTTTCCAAGTCCGTGGAGGGAAAAAAAACTGGGTTCCAGCGGGATGATCACGCTTTGCGCGGCCATGAGGGCATTGAAGGAGAGGAGCCCTACCGAGGGAGGGCAGTCAAGCAGGATATAATCGTATTGCTTTTTCATTCTCTGGATGGTCTTCAAGAGTCTGGTCTCCCGGCCCGGCGCGCCGGAGAGTTTCTGTTCGAAGGCCGACAGGACAATGCTGGATGGGACCAGATCAAGATTTTCTCCGATGTTCTGTGCGATGTCGTCCAGTAAAGGCCCCTCCCGGTCTGAAGCGGACAGGAGGGCGTCGTAAAGGCCGAGGTCCAACTCTCCGATCGTGATGTTGAGACCGAGTGAGGCGTGGGACTGCGGGTCCATATCGATCAGAAGGACCCTCTTCCCCTGCTCCGCCAGGCAGGCGGACAAGTTGATGGATGTGGTTGTCTTTCCGCAACCTCCCTTCTGATTTACGATGGCGATTGTTTCCATAGGCTGCTCCTTTCATGATCACTGACCGGGTTAAAGAAAACGATCTGTGCCATTTCTTTTCTGAGCAGATCCATGAGATCCATCCTGGACCTGGCCTTCTACCATTCTAGTAGACGACGTATTGTATATTTTGTATGGGGTTGATTTATAGACACTACATCTTGTGTAACACACAATAGCCGAAGAAAGCAAGGTTGTCAAGAAAAAAATGTTTTTTTTTTGACGAAAAGCTTTTTGTCGGATCGGGCGGGATCAGATGCCGTACTTTTCCATCTTGTATCGGAGGATCTTCCGGGTGATCCCGAGGAGTTCAGCGGCCCGGGTTTGTACACCCTGAGCCTGAATCAGGGCCTTTTTGATAAATGCCTTTTCGATTTCCTCCACTACGTTCGTGAGCGACGTTCCCTCCTCCGGAATGAAGATATCTTTCAGTGAGAAGGAGTTCTTCCGGGGTTCGTAAGGGAAGGTAAAGGATTGTGGAGTCAATGTGTCTCCGCGGGTAAGAACCACGGCCCGTTCAATCATGTTCTGAAGCTCCCGGACGTTTCCGGGCCAGTCGTAATGCACCAGAAGGTCCATCGCCTCCGGGGAGATTTTCTTCCCTGCCTGATGCGTCTCTTCAGTATATTTATGTATGAAGTAGTGGGCCAGCAGGGGGATGTCCTCCCGGCGTTCCCGTAAGGGAGGAACTTCAATCGGGACGACGTTGATCCTGTAGTAAAGATCCTCCCGGAAACTTCCCTCCCGGACCTTTTTTTCGAGATCCGTGTTGGTTGCGGCAATCACGCGAACATCAATTTTCATGGTCCGCGTTCCTCCCAGGTGTTCCAGTTCCCCGCTTTGCAGGACCCGTAGAAGTTTGACCTGGAGGGCGGTTTCCATATCTCCGATTTCGTCCAGAAACAGGGTGCCTCCGTTCGCCAGTTCGAAGCGGCCCGGTTTTTGGCGTTCCGCTCCGGTAAAGGCACCCCGTTCATATCCGAACAGTTCCGATTCCAGGAGGGTGCCCGGAATGGCCCCACAATTCAACTTGATAAAGGCGTTCTTGGCCCGGTCGCTGTGATAGTGAACCGCCCCGGCAATCAGTTCCTTGCCTGTCCCGCTCGCGCCGCGGATCAGAACCGTGCTTTTGGTTGGTGCGATCTGGGTGATCAGTTTGAAGATTTTCTGCATGGCGGGACTTCTGCCGATGATGTTGTCAAATCGGTACCTGGAGTGAAGTTCCAGGCGGAGTTGTTCATTTTCCTGGAAGACTCTGCGGAATTTCAGCCCCTGCTGAACGATCACCTCCATTTCGCTGATGTCGAAGGGCTTCAGGATATAATCGAAGGCCCCGGCCTTCATGGCTTCCACCGCTGTCTGAACCGTCCCGTAGGCGGTCATGATAATGACCGGAATCTGGTCATCGATTTTCTTGATCTCCTGCAGGACTTCCATTCCGGACATCCCCGGCATCTTCATATCGGTAATCACGATGGATGGTGTACGGCTCCTGGCCAGTTCCACTCCCTCCAGTCCGCTTCCGGCTGTTGTGACATTGCATCCGATTCCTTCCAGTGCGATCTGGAGGATCCGGTGCATCTTTATTTCATCGTCGATGACCAGGACTTCTTCCATGACATATCCTCAATTCGAAATGGAGTCGCGTGGGTTATTCACTCGATCCTTCTTTCTTCGTGAGAATTTCAACCTGCCGCATGATCGGGAAGATCAGGGTAAAACGGGTTCCCTGGCCGGTCCTGCTGGTTAAGAATATTTTTCCGTGATGGTTCTCCATGATTTTGCTGACCACGGAGAGGCCGAGACCTGTTCCCTCCTCCTTGGTGGTGAAGAAGGGGTTGAAGACCTTATCGATGTTTTCTTCGGGGATTCCCATGCCGGTGTCCGAGAAGACAACCTGGATTTGCCCCTCTTTTTCAAGGTATACGCTTGAAATCTCGATGGTGTCTCCCGGATCCACGGCCTGAAGAGCGTTCAAGATCAGGTTCAGGAAGACCTGGTGAATCTGCTGCTCATCCACCATGACTGTCGGAAGATCCGGGGACAAGCGCTCAAGCACCCGGACCCCCTGCTGTTTGATCTGCAATGAGGCGATCTGCAGAGTCGATTGTATCAGGTCGTTGATATTGTGCGGTTTGCCGACCGGGGGCATGGGGCGGGCAAACTCCAGGAAATTCTGAATCACCTTATTGAGCCGGTCGACCTCCTCGAGAATCATCGAAGAGAGCTCTCCGAATTTCGGTTCCTGACCCTGGAGTCCCTTGTTCAGGATTCCAGCCGCTCCTTTGATAACCCCGAGAGGGTTTCTGATTTCGTGGGCGATCCCTGCGGAGAGTTCCCCGAGAGCGGCGAGCCGGTCCTGCCTGCGGATGTGTTCTTTCAAAGCCTGGATTTCGGACAGATCACGCAGCAGGATCACCAGGCCGGTTTTGCGGTCGGGCTTCTCTTCGGTGGGATCCTGGAGAATGGAGAGGCTCAATTCGACCGGAATGGTGGAACCGTCTTCGCGATGCAGGACGGTTTCGATTCCTTCCTGCTTCCGGTGATGAGTCATGCTCTTTTGTATCTGGTTCAGGATCTCCCCGTCTTTTGAAAAAACCTCCCGCGCGTCCCTGCCGACCAGGGCATTGCCCGGCAACCGAAAGATGCTTTCCGTGGCGCGGTTGACCCTCATGATCCGGTAGCCCGGATCGATGGTGATCACGCCGTTTAAGAGGCTCCGGAGAATATTCTCGGTATAATTCCGATTCTCTACGAGCTCAGCAATGGTTTCCTTGAGACGGTCGGTCATCTGGTTGAAAGATTCAGCCAGCTCTCCGATCTCGTCTTTGCTTTTTACATGGATCTTCTGGTTGTAGTTCCCCGCGCTGATTGCGCGAACTCCCTGAGAGAAATGGAGAATCGGCCAGGATATTCCGGTAGCCACAGCGGATCCCGCGAGTATGGAGAGAAGAACCCCGACAACGATCAGGATGTAATAAAACCGGGCGGAGGCCAGTTTGCCGCTCAAGGTTTCTGATGTGGGGATTCCATTCAGGAGAATAAAGGAAACCTTTCCTTCGGCGTCCGGCAGTGGAGTCAACAGGGCGTAGTAGTGATCCTCTTTCCCTTGCCGGAGGATTGTCGACTCTCGCGTGAAGGCCTGTTTTTTATTGACGACCACATTTTCGAAGAGTTCCTCCGGGAGGGCCAGCTTCGCTTTTCCGCCGATCTGGACGTATCCATTGAGGTCGTCCTGCCGGAAAAGAATCGATTCCACACCGGTCACGCTTTTCAAGTCGTTCAGAAACTTCCGGTTCAACACGTAGCCGGTCATGATGGTGCCGATCGGCCGTTCCCGGTCGGAGACCGGGAACAGATAGACCAGCAGCGGCCATGGCGACAGGTTTCCTCCGGCCCTGAGCAGGGTCATCCCTTTTTCCGGGTGTTTGGGCCGCGGGAAATGGTCGTCGGTGCTGGAAAAGATCATGGAGCCTTTGTGGTTGAAGAGAAAAACTTTCAGAGGAGTGTCGAACCAAAGGAATTTAATGTTGACGCCGCCTTGAAGGACCTGGCGCAATCGTGGGTCGTCGGCAAAGGACTTGGCAACTCCTTCCAGTTCCGTCTTTTTTTTCGCGAGTAGATAGACGGCGGATTTTCCGGCGTAATTGATTCGTTCTTCAATTCCCCTTTCCAGCCTCACCGAAGCGATCTTCACGCCGATATAGGTGGCGATCAGCATGGGGAAGACGCCGATGAGGATGAAGGCGACGATCAATTTCTTCCGGATCGAAAACCGTTTGATCATGATCAGTTTGTCAGCATGACCTCAAATTGTTCCTGATGAAACTCGGGTTCGGTTTTGATCATGATTCTCTTCTTGAACTGGAGTTCCAGTTCTTCCACGCCCCGGCGTTCTTCATCGTAGAGCATGTCGGCGATGTCCGCCTGAGCGATGACCAGGATCTTTTTTTCCTTGGTCAAGGGAGCGATGCGGGTGATTTCCCGGAAGATGTCATAACAAATGGTGGTCTTGGATTTGATGTATCCCTCTCCTTCGCAGTAACCGCACGGTTCCATCAACATTCTTCCCAGGTTTTCACGCACCCGTTTGCGTGTCATCTGGATCAATCCCAATTCCGAGATTTCATAAAGGGTGGTTCGGACACGATCGTTTTTCAGGGCCTTTTTCAGCGCGTTGAATACCAGTTGCCGGTTTTTCTTCTCCTCCATATCGATGAAATCGATAATGATGATTCCACCGATATTCCGGAGCCGGAGTTGATAGGCGATTTCCCGGGCCGCCTCCATGTTGGTCTTGAAAATGGTATCTTCCAGATTCCGTTTCCCGACGTATCGGCCGGTGTTGACGTCGATGGTGACCAGGGCCTCGGTTTGGTCGATCACGATGTACCCGCCCGATTTCAGCCAGACCCTCCTCTTCAGGGCACGGGAAATTTCCACCTCCACGCCGTAGGCATCGAAGATCGGCTCTGTCCCGTCGTAGAGTTCGATCCGGTCCTTCAGGTTGGGAAGAAAATGGGTGACGAATTCCTTGGCCTGTTTGTATTCTGTCGGGGAATCGATGACCATCCGGTCGATCTCGGTTGTGAAGAGGTCGCGGATCACCCGAAAGACCAGATTCAGGTCGCTGTGCAACAGGCAGGGCGCCGAGGCCTTTTCCGCCTTGGCTTGAATGTCTACCCAGAGCCGGTTCAGGAATTCTCTGTCCGCGCGAAATTCCTCTTCGCTCTTTTCTTCGCTGACCGTGCGTATGATGTATCCTTCACCGTTTTTCTTGAATCCCGTAACGATCCGGCGCAGCCTTTCCCGTTCTTCTTCATTTTCAATCTTCCTGGAGACTCCCACGTGATCCACAAAGGGCATATAGACGAGATAGCGACCCGGAAGGGAGATATACGATGTGACGCGCGCGCCTTTGGTTCCGATCGGTCCTTTCGCAACCTGGACAATGATCTCCTGCCCTTCCTTGAGCAAGTCTTCAATCAGATTTTTGGGAGGCGGCCCGGTGACTTCTTCTTCGATCTCTTCCTCCTCATACTCCGTCTCCCGGATCATCTGTGGATAAAGGTCGAGGTGGTTATCGATATCCGACACATAAAGAAAAGAGGACTTCTCGAGCCCGATGTCCACGAATGCCGCCTGCATGCCCGGAAGGATCTTCAGGACGCGGCCCTTATAGACGTTGCCCACAACGCCCCGTTCTTTTTTCCTGTCGATATAGATCTCCACGACGTTGTTGTTTTCCACCAGGGCAACGCGTGTCTCGTGGGGTGTGGAGTTTACAATCAGTTCCGTGGCCAATTGGGTATTCCCTTGAAGAACGCCGGTTTCGGAGAACCGACTTATTTCGCCCCTATGGTACGGTTGCCTCCACCGGTTCCTGGAAAGGAACATTCCGGTCGGTATCCGTATAGAGGCCGATTCTTGTGATCCGGATTTCCGTGCAGTCCATCTCCTCTGCATCCAGGAGACATTGAACGATCTCGTTCGGACGAACTCCGCCCCGATCTCCGGATTGTACCAGGGCGCGGATTCCGACCGGATCTCCTGTCTCGGAGTCGATCCTGATTTCGTGAATCATGGGTCGGATGTTTACGATCTTTGTCCTGCCTTTCTGACTCCGGTCCATCCGGATTTCTTCCTGCCGCATCAGGTTCAGGATATGCCGTGTTGGCTCGGCCTTGAAAAAGGATTTCGGAATCCTGAAGAGGTACTCCGCGAAACGGATCACGGAAGAGACCGATGGGGCCTGATTGGGGATCCAGTTGACCCCCGTGATTCGGATTCCATCCGGCAGAACTCTCTGCAGCCGGGGCTGCAGGGATTCCGGAAACAGGGCTCCTTTTACATGGAGGTCCAGGTATTCGGCGTTTCCCTCCACTCCGACAGGTAGAGGCGGCCCCATGGCGATCCTCGGGTGGGGGTGGAAGCCCTGGGAATGGACGATCGGGATGCCCGCGCGGGAAAGGGCCCGCGTGAAGAGGGTGATCATCTCCAAATGGGATAGAAAACGGAGTCTCCCTTCCCTGGAATAACGGATTCGGAAACGTTTGGTGATGCGGGAGGCGCCCTCCGGCGATTGGAACCCACGGGAGCCGGATCGTTCCGGTACGGGACAGTAGACGTTGGAAGTTGTCTTGTCGCAGACCCCGCACAGACTGCAGGGGTTCGTTCGACAGTCCGGTGTCTGCTCCCCCCGGAGCGCCCGGGAATATTCTTCTTTCAGAAACTCGATACGGATTCCGGAGTCGAGATGACTCCATGGAAGAACCTCGTCAGGATCCCGAGGACGATCGAGATAAGCTCCGGGGTCCATGCCGGTGTTCTGAAAGGCATCGAGCCAACGTTGCAGATCGAACTCTTCGGTCCATCCGTCGAAACGGCAACCCCCTCTCCAGGCCTTGACGAGAGTGCGCCCAAGCCTCCTGTCGCCGCGGGCGAACACACCTTCGAGCATGCTGATTTCCGGGTCATGCCATTTCAAGACAATCCGGTTGTGTCTGAATTTTTTTTTGAGGAACTGATATTTTCCCCGGATTTTCTCCGGACTTTCCTGCGCGCACCACTGGAACGGGGTATGCGCTTTGGGAACGAACGGGGAAACACTCACATTGATTTTTTTGAAACGCGGATTGCAGCGCCTGGCGATTCGTAACGCCTTCAGGGTCAGATCCGCGATTCCTTCAAGATCTTCCCGGGTTTCGGTAGGAAGTCCGATCATGAAGTAGAGCTTCAGAATCTCCCAACCCGACTGAAACACCTTCGATACCGTGTCTAAGACATCTTCCTCCCGGATCCCTTTGTTGATGACATCCCGGAGTCTCTGTGTCCCGGCTTCGGGAGCGATCGTAAACCCGGTTTTCCGGATCTTGCGGATTTCCCCGATCATGTTCGAGGTGAGTGTACCCGGCCGGAGTGAGGGGAGGGAGACGCTGATATGCCGTTGCCCGGCGAAGCGGACCACCTCCTCCATGAGAGGTTCCAGGGCCGTATAGTCCCCGCTGGACAGGGAATTTAGGGAGACTTCTTCGTGTCCGGTATGCTCGAAGGATTCCCGAAAGGAAGTCAGCAGGGTTTGTACATTCCGTTCCCGAACGGGCCGGTAGATCATGCCGGCCTGACAAAAACGGCATCCCCGGGTGCAACCCCTGGAGATCTCCAGGGCCACCCGGTCATGGATGGTCTTCATGTAAGGGAGAACCGGGGCACAGGGATAGGGGGCGCCGTCCAGGTTTGGAACCAGGCGCTTCCGGATCCGGGACGGACCCGTCCCGATCCGATGGATCTCCCGGATCCGACCGTCCGGATGGTAACCGATTTCAAAGTGCGAAGGGACGTAGACACCCTCGATACGAGCGAGATGTTGGAGAAGATCCTCCCGCTTCCGGAAACGATATTCCTTGAAAAGGTCGGTGATTTCTTCAATGATTTCCTCACCGTCCCCGATGACAAAGAGATCGAAAAAATCGGCAAGAGGTTCCGGATTGAAGGCACACGGGCCGCCCCCGATGATGAGGGGATCGGAGAGACTCCGTTCCGCCGCAAGGAGGGGAATTCCCGAGAGATCCAGCATGTTCAGGATATTGGTATAACTCATTTCATACTGGAGGGTGAACCCGATGATATCGAAGGAACTGAGAGGAAGATTGGACTCCAGACTGCAAAGAGGCCTCCTTTCCCTTCGAAGGATTTCCTCCATGTCTTTCCAGGGGGCGTAGACCCGTTCAGCAAGGGTATCCTCCCTCCGGTTGAGGATTTCGTAGAGGATTTTAAGCCCGAGATGCGACATCCCGATCTCGTAGGTATCGGGGAAGGCCAGGGCATACTTGACGTCTACGCTATCCGGTTTTTTCCGGACCGCGTTGATTTCATTTCCTATGTACCGGGAGGGCCGTGAGACACGACCGTAGCTCAGTTCATTCATTGGATGACGATGCCTTTGAATCGGGTTTCATCTGTTTTTGAAAATTAATAAATTATCATTTCTTCTGAAATTGTTCAATCAAAATCGTTTGTCCACGAGAAGGGGTCTTTCCTGGCGGGCCGGTTTTACGGCACGTCGGAAGGGATGACCCGCCGGTTCATGAGAAAAAGGAACAGCGCCATGAGAAGATAGCCGAAACAGAAGCGAAGGGGTGCCTGAGAAGTGATCCGCCAGGGAAGAAACATCTCTCCACTGGCAAGAGGAGAATGGATGATCCCGAAAAGGGCGAAGAGGCCGGCGGTGGTGAGAAAACCGGCAGCCGTTTTGAAACGTCTGTCGATTAGGTTGGCGGTGATTGCCCCCCAGAGAAGAGAGGAGAGGATAAAACCGTTTCCCAGCATCAGGATGGTCTGATAAGTGACCGCGATTTCTCCGGTCAGGGCCGAGGCCGTACGGCCGAGATTCGAAAGGATACTTCCGATTTCAATAAAGAGGAGGTTGGCGATAACCGGGATGAAGGCCATCGCGACGGCCTTGGCGTGTCGCGTCGGACTGACCTCGAAGGCCTGCGCGGTGATCTCCAGACCGATAAAGATGAGGATGGGGGCGACGGCCGCCTCGGGGAGCAGATCGACAAAGAAGGAAAGGTAGCCCAGCATTCCACCCAGCCCGATAAAGAGCGCGGTGGCGAGGGTGTAACCGGATCGTCCTCCCATGTCCTTGTAGGCCGGGTGCCCGATATATGGCGTGCTCTGAAGAATCCCGCCGCAGAGTCCGGCCGTGATGGTGGCGATACCGTCGGCCAGAAGAATATTCCGGCTGTTGTATTCATCGCCCGCCGCCGCCGCGGACTCGGTGACGTCGATCCCTCCCACCACAATGGCGAGAGCGAAGGGCGCCGCGATGGGCAGGTATTGCAAGGCGGTCGGCAGGCCCTCCAGGAATCCGAGGGTCGGGACGGGAAGGTTGAAGCCCAAGTGGAAAATCGGAAGATTGATTCCTCCCCCGCGAAGAAGACCGGGCAGATCCAGGATGTAAAAGATGCCGGTCCCGGTCAGGACGGCGGCGAGGGCTCCCGGCACACGAAAGGGAAACCGGATCTTTGCGATCAGGGTCATGAGAATAATGCCCAGGGAGACGAAGCCGACGATCGGGTCTCCGAAGACCTTCAGGGCCGGTAAGAATGCGATCAGCATGAGGGATACTGCGGCGATGGATCCAAGCAGGCCTGCCCGGGGAACCAGCCGCCGGACCGTGGGACCGAACCAGGCTCCGATCACCTTGATGAGCCCCATGAGAATGACCACGGCCATGGTGATCTTCCAGACCAAAAGAGGATCCCTGAATTTCTGATAGGCCGGTCCGATCACACCAAAGGCCAGGCCGAATGTGGATGGGGTGTCCAATCCCAGAGGCATGGCGGTTACGTCGTCACGCCCGGTCCTTTTCGCCAGGCGGAATGCCAGAACGGTATAGATCAAATCCCCGGCCAGGACTCCGACGGCCGTTCCGGGGAGCATACGGTACAGGACGATCTCTTTGGGAAAGCCGAAGACCCCGGTCAGAATTCCGGCCATGATGACCAGGTCCGACATGTTATCCAGCATCAGACCAAAAAAGGCGTTAATATCACCGATGCGGAACCAGCGGTAGTGCGGATGCGTCATGATGCCTCCCCGTTCATTTCTCCTGGACAGGTAATTTTAAGATAAACTGACTCCCCCGGTTGGGGATACTGTTTGCCTTGATCTGGCCGCCGTGGGCTTCCATGATGGCCTTGCATTGATAGAGACCGATCCCGAGGCCTTTTTTCTTCGTGGAACGGAAAGGTTTGAAAAGTTGTTTCTGGAGAAATTCTTCCGTCATGCCGACCCCGCTGTCCAGGATCTCCACGTGGGCGTAACCGTCCGCCGCGTAGGATACGATTTCGACTCTTCCCCTGCCGTCGGGCAGAGACTGCACGGCATTCAGAATGAGATTCACCAGGACTTTTTTTATGTATTCACCGTCCACTTTTACGGGAGGCAGCTCGCCCAAATCGGTGACCAGCTTAAGGTCCCGGATCTTTTCCACCTTGGAGGTCTCCAGCACCTCGTGAATCAAGTGATTCAGGTTCTGCGGTCTCTTCCTAATCTCCATCTCCTTGGGAAGAGAAGAAAGTTTTTCGATCAGGGTTTTCATTTTCCCAACCGTGTTGACCAGTGTGTTGACGAGGTCCTTTTGAAATTCCGGTTTGGCGATGTTACGGTCAACATTCTGGAGCGCGAGGGAGAGAGAAGAGGCCAGGTTTTTCAGGTCATGGACCAGAAAAGAAGAGATCTTGTTGAAGGATTCCGCCTCCTTGGTTTCTCCCACCTCTTCAATCAGTTGTGCCCCGATGATGGCTCCGGAGACCTGATTCGCGATCACCTCCATCAGCTCCGCGTCTTCATCCGTATAGTCGTCTCCTTTCATGATCGGGCCCAGGGTGGCCATTCCCACCAGGCGCGGCCCGGATTTCAAGGGAACGACCATGGAAACCTGGAGCCGGCTCAAAAGATCCTGATGTTCGGAGATCATTTTCTGAGCGGCCTTGTCCCGGATCATGAGAGGGGAGGAATGGTGGAGAAGATATTGAACCAGAGGGCTCTCTTTCTTCAGGAATTCCGCCTTTCTGGGAAGGTTCCGGCTCATGGAAAAGGAAAGGGTCCCGGTTTTATTATTATATAACCAGATGGAGACCTGGTGGACCCAGAGGGTCTCAGAGATCAATTCGATGACTTTCAGGATGAGGCGGGGCAGATCGTTGATTCCGCTGATTCTCTTTGTCACTTCGTTCCACTCCAGGCGGTAATCGTATTTATAGCGGTAGAAATGGATGTGAATGAACCGTTTGATCCTTCTTTGCAGAGTGGAGGAAAAGAGGATCAAAAGAAGGACGATCAGAGCGAGGGAAAAGAAACTTGCGGAAACCAGAAGATCCCAATGCCCTCCCAGGGCTTGTGCCAGGTAGGCCAGTGTCCCGATTCCCAGCAAGTAGATTCCGACACCGAAGGCTGCGATCGAGGTAAAGACGACATGACGGGAAACGAAGATATCCACCTCTAAAAGGCGGTGACGAATGGCGGCAAACCCGATCATGCTCCAGCAGACGGGGGATATCACAGCTCCCGCCACTACCAGATCCAGGTCTATGGAGCGGTAAAGGAGGGCCACGCTGGCCAGGAAAAGTCCATAGAGGCATCCGCACAGGATGCCCAGGATCAGGAACTTGAGACGGAGTCTCAGGATCTGTTCGGAGGAACGATAAACCTGTTCCAACTGGTAGAGGATTATCAGGATGACCAGGATGACGTAGACCAGGAAGAACTTTCCCATGGCACCGAAAGTGATGAACCATTTCCCGCCGATCGTCTGCATCTCACTCAACATGGAAGGGTGAAAGGAAAACAGGACGAAGAGGACCGAAAAGATTCCGGTAAACAGGATGGACACGCGCTGGAGCCTCGGGAAAGAGGGGACTTCAATCCGGATGTGCCTGAGGGTAAAAAAATGTATCAGAAAGATTCCGAGAGAGGCAAAGATCAAGGCGAGTCTCAGATATTCGATTTTGATTGTCTCCGGCTGGGAGCGGAGCGAGGCGCTCAGGCAGAGTGTCATGGCGCAGCTTGCGAGGGCCGCTCCGCCCAGGAGATACGAAGCGATCTTTTTCCGGGGACGGGTCAAGAGAAGGATCCCTACCCCCAACGAAAAGACGGAATTGATGATCGGAGTGATGAAGTAGAGGTTCATTTTCAGTTCGTTCATCGAATATCCTGTTCACCGGTCCGGCTTTGTGTTGAATCTTTTCCCCGAAAATGCAAAACGTTGCGAACCGGTACAAAAGAAAATTCCGTGAGAAGGTGTTCCAGTTTATCCGGCATTTTCTTGATATTGTGATAGTGTCGAAGCCGGGTCAGGAAGTGGACCCTTTGCCTCGGCTGGAGCGGATCCAACTCCCATGGATGGAAGTAGATGATCGCCGGTTGTTGATCCTTTCGGTTGATCCCGCGGAGTCCCCATCGGATCAGTGGGTAGGGGAAGAGGCGCAGGTATCCGCCGCCCGCGACCGGCAGGTTAATGCCGAGAAAACGGGCTGTGGAGAGTGGGAATTCCATGATCCGTCCGTTTTCGCGGATAATTTCATAAGGAAATCTCGGACTTTCAGGTATTCCATAGCGATCGTGCCGGATCGGGAAGATGCTGGAGTCATACAAAAATCCTTCTTCGATCAGAATATCGAGCGCCCAGAAGGATCTCTTCACAATCGAGTAACTGGGGGCCCGATATCCGATGATCCTCTCCCCTGTGAGATCTTCCAGAATTTTGCGGGATCTTCGGAGATCCTCCCGGAAATGCGCGTGAGAATTCCGGTAAATCAGTTGATGAGCGTACCCGTGGGAGGCGATCTCATGTCCCCTGGAATGGATCTCCCGGATCAGTTGAGGATGTTTTTCGGCAACCCATCCCAGTACAAAAAAGGTGGCCTGTGTCTGAAAACGGTCGAAAAGATCCAGAATTCTATGAAGGGAATCGGCCACCCGGCTCTCAAAGGCAGGCCAGGCACTTGGATGGATGACTTTTTCGAAGGCGGATACCTGAAAATATTCTTCCACATCCACGGAGAGCGCGTTTTCCATCCCCTAACCCTATGATAATAAGGAATTGATGGTTATTATGGCACAGTTTTCAGACAGAGTCCAACGGAAAGATCCTGTTTTTCTCCTGTACAGGGGGGGATCATTCCAGCCGTATATGATTGATGTAAAGGGTCTTTTTTTGCTTGGGATGATTCATAGAAAAGATGAGGATCGTCTCTTTTACGGCACTGTTCTCAAAGGTTGTGAATGTATCTTATCCCATACAATCATCCCTGTAGAATGTACAAAAAAGCATACATGATGGATGAAGATTTTTCTCTGAGTCTTGTTATGGACCAACAGAGACATTTCTAATGTACTGGAAAGAAAGGATTTTAAGGAATAAATGATTTACGGAATATTTTTGGCACTTTACTTGCAGTATACTTAATGAACCTAATGAAACCAGGGTGTCAAAATTTGACATTGACAAGATTGACAAATGTGGGTAACGTTTATAATAGAACCACCGATAAAGGCAGCCCGGCCTGAAAGGGTCGGGTCGCAGAGTTGTGAGTCCTTCGAAAGAAGGTCGGTCATAACCTCCCGAAGTGGTGAAAAGAAAGGGTGTTCCGCCACCCCGGGAATTTTACCCATCACGCCTTTATTCGGTTTGATGGGTTTTTTTGTGGGAGTGTGGCGATGTAGACTGCGATAAAGGTGACATACGATCTGTCCTTTGCTCAGAGCAAACCATTGGGAAACCGTGGGACGCAGAG
>CAYZZU010000035.1:0-23057 GCA_964483105.1 uncultured Nitrospirota bacterium | reverse complement strand
AATTTCCAATTTCCATTCCCCAGTCCCCAATTTCCAATTTCCATTCCCGGTCCTACCGGCTCCCAAGGATGACCCCGACCAGATGCGTCAGCGAGGGGTTCATCAGCCGCACCAGCGGCATCGGATAGACGCCGAAGACCAGTACCGCGATCCCCAGCGGAACGAGGGTAAAAACCTCCCGTCCGTTGATCTCGGCCAGATGTTCATATTTGGGGTTGAGCGGCCCGAGAAAGACCTTCTGCAGCATCCGGAGCAGGTAGGCGGCGGTCAGAATCACACCGCAGGCCGAGAGGATCGTAATCGTTTGAAAGTTGATGAAATGCCACGCCGAACCGGCATGGGAGGCGATCTCCGAACGGAAGGCGCCCAGGAACACGAAAACCTCGGAGATAAAACCGGAAAGACCCGGCAATCCCATGGAGGCGAAGGTGGCCAGAATCATGATCCCCATGTATTTAGGGACCACCACCCCGATCCCGCCGAATCCCTCCATATCGCGGTGATGAGCCCGGTCATAGATCACCCCGACCAGGAGGAACATCATGGCCGTGGCGGTACCGTGATTGAACATCTGCATCACCCCTCCCAGCATCCCGCCCTCACGGAGAGAGGCGATCCCCAACATGACATACCCCATGTGGGAAACGGAGGAGTAGGCCACCATCTTCTTGAGGTCACTCTGGGCCATCGCGCAGAAGGCGCCATAGAGAATACTGATCATCCCCAGGACCCCGATCGGAACGGCGAAGTAGATGGCCGCCTTAGGAAAGATGGAATACCCGATCCGGAGAAGCCCGTACCCCCCCATCTTCAGGAGCACCCCGGCCAGAATGACACTGACCGCCGTGGGCGCCTCCACGTGGGCGTCCGGAAGCCAGGTATGAAAGGGCCAGACCGGAATCTTGATGGCAAACCCCACAAAGAGGGAGAAGAAGACGATGAGCGGAAACCGGAACCCCAGGATCATCGGGGCTGTCTCAAACTGCCGGTAGTGCTCCGCCATGGCGATCAGGTCAAAGGAGTGATGGCCTCCGATATCGGAATAAAAATACATGGCCAGCATGGCAAGGAGCATCAGGACGGAACCGACCAGGGTATAGAGGAAAAACTTGATCGCCGCATAGCCACGGTTAGGCCCGCCCCAGATGCCGATCAGAAAATACATGGGAAGGAGCATCAACTCCCAGAAGATGTAGAAGAGAAAAAAATCGAGGGCGCAGAAAACACCCAGCATCCCGGTTTCCAGGAGCATCATCAGGGCAAAGTACCCCTTGACCTGCTTTGAGATCCCCCAGGAGGCCACCACGGAGATGAAGGTGATCAGGGCCGTAAGGATCAACAGGGAGGTGGAGAGACCGTCGATCCCCATGTAATACTCGATATGGAAAAGGGGGATCCAGGCAGAGCGCTCCACGTAATGCAGCGCCCCGTCATCGATATAGACAAAGAAGACCCATGCGGAAAAGATCAGGGGAACCAGGGACCCCACAAGCGCAGTCCAACGGATCCACTCCTCACGCCTCCCCGGCAGAGCGAGAATAATCCCTCCCGTCAGAAGCGGGAAGAAGGTGATCCACGACAAGAGATGATCTGCAGGCATTTCGCATTCTCTCCAGGAATGATTCAGGCATGCAGGTTGAGGACTGAAGGGAAAACCCGTTCACTTTTCCGCCTTCATCCTGTTTACCTGAGGTTCTTAAACAACATGATTCCACGTCCCTTCAGAGGTTGACTGAAGGCATGCGGAATCATCACATGACGCCGATCACGACATACAGACAAAGCGCCAGGATCCCTAAAAAGACATATCCCTGAATCTGGCCCGTCTGAAGGCGGCTGAACTGCCGCCCGAGGGCATGGGACAAGAGAGAGGTCCCATTGACCAGACCGTCGATGACGACCCGGTCGAAGGATCCCACAAACCGGCCGCACCACTCTCCTCCGCAGGCGGTCCCGTTGACCAGACCGTCCACAATGGTCCGGTCGAACCGGAAGACCGCCGCATTCCACCGATGGACCCCTGGCGCGATCACGCCGTTATAGAAGCGATCGACGTACCAGAGATTGTCCAGAAAGACCGCAACCGGTTTGAACCATCTCCGGACCGCGCCGGCGGAAATAATCCCCTTGAGATAGGTCAACCAGGCAAACAGGATCCCGAACCCGGCCGCAAGGAGGGAAAGAAGACTCACCGTCTCATGGGCCTTTGCGTGGACCCGTTCCGCGTGAACCGTCTCGTCACTTTGAACCGGGACAACCCCTGAATGAGTGTTCGGAACCGAAACCGGCGGAGGCGGCGGAACCACCAGGTGTTCCAGCCATCCCTCCCGGACAAACCGTACCTGCGCCTCGACGGTGTGCCCCGGGATTGGCAGAGTGACCTTCCCGCTCCAGAAAAAACCGAAGGTGAAGAGGGCGAGAATCATCAGCGGAACCGTCGCGAGCGGAGGGGATTCATGGGCATGCCCGAATCGCTCCGGATCGCGTGGAGTTCCAAAGAAGGTCAGAAAGATCAGCCGGAACATGTAGAAGGCCGTCAGAACCGCGGCCACCATCCCGAGCGCGAAGGGGATCAACCGCGCCGCGCCCGGTCCTTCCAGATAATGGAGATAGGCCTGAGTCAGAATGGCATCCTTACTGATAAAGCCGGAGAAAAAGGGAACGCCGGAGATGGCAAGGGTACCCATCAGCATGGTCGCAAAGGTCACGGGCATTTTCTTTCGCAGTCCCCCCATCTCAAACAGATCCTGCGTATGGAGAGCGTGGATCACGCTCCCCGCGCAGAGAAAGAGGAGACACTTGAAAAAGGCATGGGTAAAGAGATGCGAAAGTCCCGCCGTATATCCCCCCGCCCCGAGGCCCAGCATCATGTATCCAAGCTGGCTGATCGTGGAATAAGCCAGGACCTTCTTGATGTCCCGCTGCACCACGGCGATGGTGGCGGCCATGAAGGCGGTCACCGACCCCACATAGGCGGCGAAGGTCAATGCCTCCGGAGTCAGAATCGGGAAGATCCGCGCGGTCAGATAAACCCCGGCGGCCACCATGGTCGCAGCGTGGATCAGGGAACTGGCCGTAGTGGGGCCCTCCATGGCATCCGGCAGCCAGACGTGAAGAGGGAACTGGGCCGATTTTCCCATGGCGCCCAGAAAAATCCCGATTCCCGCCGCCGTCAGCAGGGGAATCCCGAAAAAAAGAGTCTTCCCGTCAAAGACCCCGAGCGCGATCGCGTCGGAGATCCGGCTCAAACGGAAATCCCCCACCGTATGGAAAATAATCATCAGGCCGATCAGGAAACCGACGTCTCCGATCCGGTTGACCACGAAGGCCTTCTTCTGTGCCTCGGCCGCAGCCCCCCGTTCAAACCAGAACCCGATCAGGGAGTAGGAGGCAAAGCCGACCAGCTCCCAGAACATGTAGGTCATCAGGAGATTCCCGGAGACCACAATCCCGAGCATGGAGAAACAGAAGAAGGAAAGATAGGCGAAGTACCTATGATATCCGCGGTCCCCCTGCATGTAGAACATAGAAAAGAAATGGACGCATGAGGCGATCCCGGTCACCAGGATCAACATGATCACCGTCAGGTTGTCCACCAGGACGCCCATGGTCACGGTGGTCTTCCCGAAGGAGAGCCAAACAACCTCCGCCTCGTACCGGAAGTGCGGATCCCCCTGTCCCAGCACCTCCCATCCAATGAAGAGGGAGAGGAGAAAGGCCCCCAGAATGGCCGCGGTGGAGACCCAGTCCCCGCTCCTGGGAAGTCGCTTCCCGAAGAAGAGCTGGACCACGGAGGCGGCGAAAGGCAGCAACAGGATGATGAGAGGCCAGGCTGGATGCGTCAACGGGTTGAACTTCATGATCGGTTCCTTTCCAAAAGCAAAGACAACTCAATGAAACGGTTATCCCTTCAGGGAATCAATTTCATCAATCTGAACCGTGTTCATCTTCTGGTACACGGCAATGATCAGGGCCAGTATCACCACCGATTCGGCCGCGGCCAGGGCGATGATGAAGAGGGTCACGACCTGACCGTGAATCGTACGATCCGTGAAATGGGAAAAGGCCGCGAAATTCAGCCCGGCCGCGTTCATAATCAGCTCGAAGCCCAAAAGCACGCTGATCGCGTTCTTCCGCGTGAGAATCCCGAACATCCCGAAGGCAAACAGGATCACACCGATCACCAGGTAACTCTGAAGCGAGATCATCGTCCCTTTCCCTCCATCCGTTTCCGGCCGACCTCCTTGCGGATCAGGACCACGGCTCCCACCAGGGCGGCCAGAAGAAGAATCGAGATCACCTCGAAGGGAAACATATAATCGTGCAGCAGAAGACGCCCCAGGGTCTCGGTCGTAGGCCTCATGAGTGACACGGCACCGGTCCGTTCCCGCCACGGCGTTTCCAGCACCACCCGGATCAGGATATAGGGGATCGCGCCCAGCGTCAGGATTGCCGGAAGAATCTTGGATGGATGGAAAAAAGTCACGTTGTATACCTTCTCCGACAGCATGATGGCGAAGAGAACCAGGATCATCACGCCTCCGATATAGATCAAAATCTGGGTCGCCGCCAGGAAATCGGCGCTCAGATAGACGAAGAGCCCCCCCACACCGAAGAAGGTGATCAAAAGGGCGAAGGCCGCATGGATGATATTCTTCAGAGAGACCACCATCCAGGCGGAAACAATCGTTATCATAACCAGCAGGAGAAAGATGATTTCCTTCAGTTCCATGGATCCCTCAGCTTTCAGCGGTCAGATTGCCCCCCTCATCCCAACCTTCTCCCCCAACGGGGAGAAGGAGCAAATTCACGGCCCCGAGGATGTTTCCTCCTCTCCCCTTGGGGAGAGGATTGAGGTGAGGGGGGACGTTGGTTCCCCACGTGTCTCCCCGCCTGCCTGTGCGGGCGAACCGCACGCAGACAGGTGTTCCCCGTGGTCAATGCTTTTCGCCTTTGATCCTGCCTTTACCTCCGTGCCTTTATCCCTCTGAGCCTCTGCCTCTTCTCCCCCGCTGTAGAACCCCAGGCCGAAATCCTCGACCAGCGCCTCCCGCTCAAAGGAGGAGAAGTCACATTTCCGCGTGTGATGAAGTGCCCGTGTGGGGCACGCCTCCACACAAAGTCCGCAAAACATACACCGCGAAAAATCGATCACGAACCGGACGGCCCGCTTCCCCTTCCCTTCCAGCTTTTTTTCCGTCTCAATGGTGATGCACTCGACGGGACAGGTCTTTGCACACAGGGTACAGGCGGTGCATTTTTCCAGGGTCACATTCATCCGCCCGCGGGTTCGTTCAAAAGTGAGGACCGGCGTCTCCGGATACTCACGGGTCACTTCGGTCCCCGGCTTGAGATACCTTCCGGTGATCTTCATCCCGATCAGCGAGGTACGGATGATCTCCAGGGACTGTTTGAACAGGTTCAACATCCGGTGACTCCCTATCCTCTCAGGGCCATCCAGCAGGCCGACCCGATGAAATTGAAAAAGGCAACCGGAAGGAGGACCTTCCAGCAGAGATCCATTAACTGATCCACCCGGAATCGCGGAAGGGTCCAACGGATCCAGATCATGAGAAAGATCAGGCACCAGACCTTGATCTGAAAGACGGCGAAGTGAACCAGGGCGATCCACCCACCGGAAAGACCGCTCAGGAATGGAATCCGGCTCTCGAAGGGGAGATAGAACCCGCCGAAGTAGAGCACCACCGCGAGGGCGGAAACCACGAACATCTCCGCGTATTCCGCGATGGCAAAGAAGGAGAACCGGAGCCCGCTGTATTCGGTAAAGTATCCCGCCACCAGTTCCGACTCGGCCTCCGGAAGATCAAAGGGGGTCCGGTTGCATTCGGCCAGCGCCGCGATCCAGTAAACCGGGAAGGAGAGGGTAATGAAGAGATTGCTGTTCCAGAACCCGATATTCCACCCGCCTTTCTGGGCCGCCGTAATCTCCGCGAGATCCAGTGTCCCCAGGAGCATGGTCACGGTCACCACGGACAGGGCGATCGGAATCTCATAACTGACCATCTGCCCGGCCGAACGGATCCCCCCCAGAAGGGTCCACTTACTGTTGGAGGACCAGCCCGCCAGGACGATTCCCACGGCCATGAGCGAGGAGACACAGAGGATATAATAGACGCCGATATTCAGATCGGACAGGGCGCCGTATTCGGTGAACGGGATTGCCGCGAAACAGGAAAAGACGCCGGTAATGCAGATATAGGGCGCCGTCCTGAACAAAAACCGGTCCGCCCGATCCGGGATCAGGTCCTCCTTCTGGAGGGTCTTGATCCCGTCCGCCAGAATCTGCATGATGCCGAAGGGGAGGAACCCCGTCCGGTTCGGCCCGATCCGCTGCTGCAGGTCGGCGGAAACCTTCCTCTCGAGATAACTCCCGAACCCCGGAATGATCGGAATCAGGGCCGTGCAGAGTCCCGCTCCGATCACCAAGGCGAGAACGGCCGCCGTCGTGGGCGAAAGGTGAAAGGATCGTTCCAGATATCCCGCGAACCACACGCTGCTTGAATTCATGGATCGATTCCTCCTACCGGTCCACCTCGGGGAGTACGATATCAAAGCTCCCGATGACCGCCACCAGGTCCGAAAGCATGTGTCCCCTGCAGATCCGGTTGAACACACCCAGGGAATTGAACGAAGGGGTCTTGAACTTGATCCGGTAGGGTCTGGCCGATCCGTCGCTTTCGATGTAGACCGCCATCTCCCCCCGCGGGTTCTCCGCCCGTGTAAAGACCTCTCCCACCGGAGGCCTGAGGACCTTCGGAACCTTCGCCCTGATTTCCCCTTCCGGAAGGGTGTCCAGGGCCTGACGGACAATCCGCAGACTCTCGTAGACCTCACGGACCCGCATCATGTAACGATCATAGCAATCCCCCACCGTTCCCCGCTCTCCGGTCCCCACAGGCACGTCAAAGTCGAAACGGTCATACACCGAATAAGACTCATCCCGTCTGAGATCCCAGTCCACTCCGCTTGCCCGGAGATTCGGACCGGTGATGTTATAGCTGAAGGCATCCTTTCGATTCAGGACAGCCACGTTGGCCAGTCGCTGGACAAAAATCTCATTGCAGGAGATCAGTTCATTGATCTCGTCCCATCGCCGTTCCATCTCGGAGAGAAACTCCCGGGTCTTCTTCTCGAACCCCTCGGGCAGATCCATTGAGACCCCGCCGATCCGCATGTAGTTGTAGGTCAGCCGCTGCCCGCAGGTCATTTCGAAGAGATCGTTTACTTTCTCCCGCTCAACCACACCGTGCAGAAAGGGGGTGAAAGCTCCGATATCCATGGCCAGGGCGCCGCAGGCAATGATGTGACTGATAATCCGGTTCAGCTCAGCCATGATGACCCGGATATACTCGGCCCGTTCCGGCACCTCGATTCCGGCCAGTTCTTCCACGGCCATGCAGTAGAGGTGATTCACATTCATCGAGGCCAGATACTCCACCCGATCTGTATAGGGGATCAACTGCGGATAGGTCAGCCCCTCGCCGATCTTTTCGATCCCCCGGTGAAGGTATCCCACATCGGGGAAAACATCCTCCACCACCTCCCCGTCCAAGCGGAGAATCAGCCGGAGCACGCCGTGCGTGCTCGGGTGATGGGGCCCCATGTTCAGGAGCATCTCCTGCGTGCGCAATGTCGATCGTGTTGTTACCATGGTCCTACTCGGCGGATGAATTTTTTATGCAGCCGTCACCATTCGATCTTCATCCCGTGATACTCCGGCGCCGGACGGTAATCCTTGCGAAGCGGGTGTCCCTCCCAATCGGGTGGGAGCAGAATCCGGGTCAGATCGCTGTGTCCGATGAACTCGATTCCGAAAAGATCATAAATCTCCCGTTCATACCAGTTCGCGGCCCGCCAGATTTCCTCCGCCGTCTCCACCACCGGGTCTTCCCGGGGCAGTTCGGTCTTCACAACCAGCTTCATCCGGTTCCGGGTTGAAAAGAGATGATAGATCATCACGAAAACCTCACCACGATCGGACGCCGTTTCACACATCAGAGACTCGAAAGAGAACGCTTCACAAAGGAAAGAAAGGCTCGGAACCACCCTCCGCCGATCCACCCGAAGGACCGGAATCGGCGCCTCCTCTTCCACGTGCAGGAGATATTCGGGAAATCGGATCCTTACCCCTTCAACAATCTGATTGAATCGATCCATCCGGCTTTTCTCCCCTCCGAACCGCCTATCGCGGGTCTTCCGCGCAACCGGACGGCCTACGATACAGTCAGCCTCGGCTGCGCGTCGATCTTCTCCATCAGCTTCAGACATCCTTCCAGCAGGGCCTCGGGTTTCGGCGGACACCCCGGCACATAGACATCCACGGGGATGATCCTGTCCACGCCGTTCAGCACGGAGTAGCTGTGCACGAACCCCCCTCCGCAGTTGGCGCAACTCCCCATGGAAATCACGTACTTCGGCTCCGGCATCTGCTCGTAGAGCCGTTTGATCCGAAGGGCCATCTTATAGGTTACGGTTCCGGCCACGATCATCAGATCGGACTGACGGGGCGTCGCCCTCGGGATCATACCGAATCGGTCAAAATCGTATCTCGACATACCCGTCTGCATCAGCTCGATGGCACAGCAGGCTGTCGCAAAGAGCAGATACCAGAGAGAATTCTTAAGCCCCCACCGCAGGGTCAACTGATCAAGCCGGGTGAAAAAAACATTCGACGGCAGTTTCTGTTCCAGTAATCCCATGGACCCCTCCAATATTCCTGTTTCTACCTACCGTAACGGTGGCGTGAACCGGTTGGATGCAAGACGCGAAGGTTTTAAGGAGTGAGGCGTACTTTGTGGTACGTTTACTCCGAGCTCAATGCCTGATCAACGCAGCAGGCAACCTTTTCGCACCGCCGTTATTCCTCCCGGATCGACTTGACCCATCTCAGATCACCCTTCCTCCAGACATAGACCAGACCGGAAAGCAGGATCAGAACGAAGGCCAGAAGCTCACCCAAGGCGTACATCCCCGACCCTTCGGCGATAAACCGTTTAAAAACCGTGGCCACCGGATAGATGAAGATCACCTCCACGTCAAAAAGGATGAAAATGACCGCGATGATATAAAACCGGATATTATACTGGACCCACCCCCCCCCGACAGGCTCCTCGCCGCATTCATAGGTGATCCCCTTTTCCCGTGTACGCTTCACCGGCCGGATCAGCGACGAGAGAAGCATCGCCCCCAGGACAAAGAGGATCGAAAAGAGAATCAGGAGAAACACTCCGGAAAAGGCGTAAAACATAAAAACCTCAAACACTGTTTTATTCCGTTTGGTAATCTAACCACAAATAAAAGCAGAAGGGAAATTCATAAAACTGATCCCTCCTATGCGAAAAGATCATAGCTTCCGGACGTCGCCGGATTCCGGTTGACTTTCCCCCCGCCCGGCCTTTAGTATGGTCTGATGGCATGGAACCCTAAATAAAAGGGGAAGCTTTTCATGGATGATCACCGGCTCCAGGTCTTCTGCACCGTCGCGAAAACATTGAATTTTTCCAAGGCGGCGGAGGAACATTTCATCACCCAGTCCGCCGTGAGCCGAATCATCAAGAACCTCGAAGAAGAACTCGGCGTGCAGTTGGTCCACCGCCAGCGAGGCGCTGTCTCCCTGACCTCGATTGGAAAGCAGTTTTTCAAAAGGGCGCAGGAAATCCTCAAGAAATACGCGGCCACGCTCAAGGAGGTGGATGAGCTGGCCAATACGGTCCGGGGAGTCCTTTCCGTGGGGACCAGCACCACGGTGGCCCGTTATGTCTTTCCGGAAGTTCTCTTCAAGTTCCAGAAACAATATCCCATGATCCGGATCCACCACGTAGTGAACAACACGAGAGGAGTCCTGGACTCCCTGGTCCGGGGGGACATTGAGATCGGGCTGGTGGAGGATAAAGTTTATTACCCGGGCGTTCTTTCAGAAAAGCTGTGCGAGGATGAACTGGTCCTGATTGTCGGGAAAGATCATCCCTGGGCCGATCCAACGCGACGGAGAATCTCCAAGGAAGAACTGCTCACGGAGTCTTTCATCCGGAGGGAAAAGGGATCGGGAACGCGTCACATGGTTGAAAACCGTTTTCAGGAGATGGGGATCAAACCCTCGGACCTGAAGATTGTCATGACCTCGGCCAGCACCGATCTGATCATCCGGGCCGTGGAACGGGGAATCGGTTTTGCCTGCGTGTCGAAATGGGCCGTTCGGGAACAGCTCTTGGAGGGTACGTTGCAGATCGTCGAGATGTGCGAGGCCCCCCTCTCCCGCGACTTTATCCTGATCCGCCTCGATCAGGAGCTCTATACCCATGTGGCCCAGACCTTTCTGAATTTCCTGCACGAATCCCCGCCCCCTCCCTCTCCCTGAGGTCAGAGGATCGAAAAAGTCGCATCCCCTGCCGTCATAATCTTCACAGGAACTTCAGGAACCCTCCCTCTCCTCCGGTCTGCTCCTACGATTCGGATTCATCTCATCCAGAAGAGAGGTAAACTCCTCTTCCGTCAGACATCTCACTCCCAGGTCCCGTGCCTTCCGGTACTTGGAACCGGGTGAATCACCACACACCACATAGTCCGTATTCCGACTGACCGAACCGGAGGTTCGGCCCCCCAGCGAGAGGACTTTCTCTTCAGCCAGATGTCTCGGGATGGAGAGGGTGCCGGTGAAGACAAAGCGCTTTCCCTCGAGGGGTCGCGGACTGGAGCTCTCCGGTACGTTCTCACGGGTCATGACACCGGCCTGTTCCAGGCGGCGGAGAACCTGACGATTTTTCTCCGAAAGAAAAAACGATCGGATGCTATCGGCAATCCGCGGCCCCACCTCCTCGATCGACTCCAGCTCCTCCCGTGACGCCGCTCCCAGAGCGTCAAGCCCTCGGTATCTACGGGCCAGAATTTCGGCCGTTTTGCTCCCCACAAACCGGATCCCGAGGGCGTAGATCAGGCGGGAAAGGGAACGGACTTTACTCCGCTCAATGGCCGCGAAGATATTCTCCGCTGATTTCCGGCCCATCCGTTCGAAGGCCGCCACCTCCTCCCGATCGAGAAAATAAAGATCGGAGTAATCCCGGACCCGCCCCTTAGACACGAGCTGCTCAATCAGGGCCCGTCCCATACCTTCGATATCCATGGCCCCCCGCGACACAAAATGCTCAATGGTTCTTCTCAACTGGGCCGGACAGAAAGGGTTCACACAACGCCATGCGACTTCATCGCCGGCCTTCGCGATCCGATCCCCGCAAACCGGACACTGAGGCGGCATCCGGAATGGAAGCTCCTTCCCGGTCCTCTTACTCTGGATCACCTTCACCACCTTGGGGATGATTTCTCCTCCCTTTTCAATCAGGACCGTGTCTCCGACCCGGATGTCTTTGCGGCGGATCTCGTCTTCGTTGTGGAGAGTGGCCCGCCGGACCGTCGATCCGGAAAGTTCAACCGGAGTCAATTGCGCCACAGGGGTAATAGTCCCGGTCCGCCCGACCTGGAGTACGATCTTCTCCACCACGGTCGTCGCCTGACTCGCGGGGAATTTATAGGATATCGCCCAGCGTGGATTTCTGGCGGTGGAGCCGAGCCTCGTCTGCTGGAGAAGGGAATCAACCTTCACCACGACACCATCGATGTCGTAGTCCAGGGTCTGTCGTCTCCGCGCCCACGCATCACAGTATCGAATGACTTCATCCATGGATGCGCAGACCCGGAAATGAGGATTGACACGAAAGCCCATCTCCTTTAACACTTGGAGTTTTTCGTGATGATAGGCCAAAGGAGACTCGTCATCAACCAGGTCGTACACGAAAATATCCAGGGGCCTTTCGGCGGTCAGATTCGGGTCGAGGAGTTTCAAAGACCCGGCCGCAGCATTTCGCGGATTGGCAAACGGCTCTTCCCCACGGTTCAGGCGCTCTTCATTCATCCGGTCGAATCCCGGCCGGCTCATATAGATTTCGCCCCGCACCTCAATCGTCCCGCCTGAATCCGGGATGCGGAGTGGAATACTCCGGATCGTCCGCAGGTTCGCCGTGACATCGTCTCCGGTGGTGCCATCTCCCCGCGTGGCGCCCTGCACGAAAAGTCCTCCTTCATATCGAAGAGAAATCGCCACGCCATCAATTTTAAGCTCGGCCACAAAACGGGAGTCTTCCCCCTTGAGAAACCGTTTGAGCCGGGCGGAGAACTCCTTCAGTTCCTCCCTGGAATAAGTGTTGCCCAGGCTCAACATGGGGACCCGGTGCAAAACCGGAGAAAACCCCTCGATGGGCCCCGCCCCCACCCGTTGCGTGGGGGAATCCGGTGTCACAAGATTCGGGAAACTCCGTTCAATCCCGATCAGCTCCCGCATCAGCCGGTCGTATTCTTCATCGGAAATCTCGGGCTGGTTCTCGACGTAATAAAGGCGATCGTGCCGGATGATTTCCTTTCGGAGGATTTCAGCCCTCAGCGCGGCTTCTTTTCTGTTCATGGTTTCCGGATGGATTCGGCGCCATGAGGTCCCCTCCGCGTGCGACCGACTGTCTGCGTGTCTTCACGCGCAGGCAGGCGCACAGACAGGCGCGCCGGTATTTCGATGAGGCTCCCCACTTCCCCCTGCCGGGCGGCATACAACCGGGGGGTGCCCTCTCCTCCCCGCAGGGCCTTCAGAGCGGTCCGGTAGGCGATGGAGAGACGGTTATTGACCTGACTGATATGCGCCAGGACCACGCTGCTCAGATCCCTGTGGAGAAGAGATCGCAGCAGCATGCCGGCATCCTCATTCGAGAGGTGCCCCCGGCGCCCCATAACCCGCTGCTTCAAAGACCAGGCATAAGGTCCCTTTTTCAGCATCGCCAGATCATGATTGGACTCGAGGATCAGGGCATTGGCCCCGGTCAGCCGTTCCCGGATCAGGGGAGTGACATACCCCATATCCGTGGCGACTCCCAGCTTCTTGCCGTTCGTCGTGAAGGTAAAACCGACCGGATTGGCCGCATCATGCGGAACGGGAAAAGATGTGACACGGAAGTGACCCATCCGGAAGGGAACTCCCACCTCAAAGAACGAAGTCGAGGGAAGCCGACCAAGCCGTCCCGCCGCGGCCCCCAGGGTATCCGGGTGGATGTAGACCGGTACCTCGTATTTCCTGGAAACGGTTCCGACCCCCAGGATATGATCCGTATGTTCATGGGTAACCAGAATCCCATCCAGTTGAGCGGAATTCACTCCGATGGCATCGAGCCTTTTCTCAAGCTCCTTCCCGCTTAATCCGGCGTCCACCAGGACTCTGGTTCCATTCGATTCCAGATAGACCGTATTGCCGCTACTTCCACTCGCCAGAACGCAGAACCGCACACACTCCCTTCCTACTCAACGATCACACCCGCATATCCCACGACCTGGTCGTAATCACCGGTCACATCCCCCGAGTTCGCATACCGTACCACCGACGCCTTTTCCGCACCCAGTTCCCTGACCGCAAGCAGCATAATCGTCGCGGGGATGAATCCGCACATCGAGATACGGCGTTTCCGGACCACGTCATAAAGCCCGCGGGGATCGAGCTGCTCCACCCGGTCCAGCGCCAGCCGGTCTTTCACCGATGCGGAATCACGGCTTTCATAATGAGTCATATCCGAACTTGCCACAATCAGTACCGACTTTCCACTATTCCGGACCGCGCGGACGACCGCTTTCGCCACATCACGGCAGCTCTCAAAATCGACACCCATCAGCGTCAGAGGAACAAAAGACCCGCCACCCAGTGCCTGTAAAAAAGGAAGCTGCACCTCGATCGCGTGCTCATTCCGATGAGCCTCGGCGTCCTCCTTCACGATCCGGGATCCGTCCAGTATCGAGGAAGCCAATTCCGTATCAATCTCCATGGACCCAAGCGGCGTTTCCCAGCTTCCGTGGCACAGGATGGATGCCACACTTCCGCAACCGGTATGATTCGGCCCCAGGATCACATAGGATTCAGGAATGACGATCCGGGAATAAACCGCTCCCGCCACCTCCCCGGAATAGATATATCCGGCGTGGGGAACCAGAACACCCCGTGCCGGCTGCCTGGCTTGAGGTGCCAGATACTGATTCAGACACGTCTCCAACCGCGCAGGGTCGGCCTCGTAAAAGGTGCCTGCTACAACAGGACTCCGAACCATTCCCATTCGCCACTCCTCCTTCCGGCAGGAGCGAAACACCGCTCCTCCTTCAAACCCCGTTGAGGATCCGTTGCCAATAAAGATGGACTCTTTACGAAACCGTCGGTGAACGGCCTAAAACGTAACACAGATCGACCATTCTGACAATCGAAAATCAGCGGCCAGTGGTTTGAATCAGGGATCGGTCCCGCGTCCCGCGAGAATTTTCTTCTCCTTTTCGTGACAGAAGGCAAGAAACCACCCCTTCTCCCCGGCCGACCGGAGGATCCGCTTCTTTGTGGAGAGGGTGCGACTCGGTTCCAGGTCCAAAGCGGTGATGTAGGGAAGCGGAAGATGAGAAACCGTAGGAATGAGGTCGCCGAGATAGAGCAGAGCCTCTCCCCCGGATTCCACCAATACGGACTGGTGATAAGGGGTGTGGCCCGGAGTCCGGATCACGCGGATCCCCGGTACGATTTCACAATCCCCATGCAGGACCTCCAATCTCCCGGTTCGAAGCAGGGTGGTATCATCCTGAAAGAGGTAACTTGCCCGGGTGATCTCATCGGGATGACAGGCCGATTCCCATTCACCCTGCTGCACGAGGTACAACGCGTTGGGATAGGCCGGAACCGCCCCTCCACCCGGGAGGGGAACCAGGTCGGCCCCGGAATGGTCCCAGTGAAGATGGGTGTTGATTACCAGGTCCACAGCATCAGGCGTAAGACCCATGTTTTCAAGCCCCCGGTTGACTCCTCCTTCCGGCTGAATGGCATAATGCCGACCGAAGCGCTCCATTTCCCTTTTTCCGATGCCGGGATCCACCAGGACAACGCGCCCCCCGCCCTCGATCAGGAGAGAGTTCACGGCCAGTTCCACCCGGTTGTGTGAATCCGGTTGCGCCCTCTTTTCCCAGAGAACGCGTGGCACAACTCCGAACATGGCCCCGCCGTCCACACGGAAGCTTCCCCCCTCCAGGATCGTGCATTGGAATTCACCGATTCGGATCGACGTCTTCATGGAATGCCATTGAACCACAAAACGGGGGGGGGCGTCAATCCGGGTTTGACAGAACCGCGTAATCCATGGTCTAATATCCGGTAATATCCTCCAGGGGTTACACCATGATCAGCGTCGGGGTCGGATATTCAAAAAAAGAGGATACGCTCACGGGGATCAGGGAAGCCTCCAGACTGGCCCTGTCCGGAATCCAGAACCCTCAATCCGAATTCGCTCTATTGTTCGTCACCCCCCACCACACAAAAGCCGTCCCGGCGGCGGTTCAGACACTCCGGGAAATCACCGGAGCCGTCCAGGTAGCCGGTTGCTCGGGCTCCGGCGTCCTGACCCACCAGGAAGAGATCGAAGACGGGCCGGGAATTGCCGTCATGACGCTGCATTCAGACCGGATTTCCGGACACTCCTTTTTCTTCAGGAATATCACAGACAGAAACGGAATCGCGGCACGGACCATCGACGACTGGACCCGGAAATACAAAAAACAGGAGGAGGTGCTGCTCCTGTTCCCGGACGCCGCCACAGGAAACGACCCCACACTTTTGAACGCTCGCCGGGAGGGGAACTCCCCGGCCTGCCCGATTCTCGGCGGATACGCGTCCGGAAAAAGCGGAGCGGGAGAGTCAGTCCAGTTCAATGAGAGGGACCAGGCACCCGGATCACTCTCCGGTCTCTATCTGACGGGAGAGTTTTCATGTTCCATCGGGATCTCACAGGCCTTTCACCCGGTAACCGGACCATTGATCGTGACCCGATCAGACAAAAACCGGATCCGCGAACTCCGAGGCAGGCCGCCTGCGGAGCATCTGTCCCAGCTCATTCAGAAACCTCTGTTCAGCAATCTCTCAAAAACCCTCGAACGCGTAAAAATCGGATTCCCGGCCGACCCTTCCGGAACTGAGCTGGAACCGGGAGAGTACGTCGTTTGTGAAATCACCGGCGTAGACCCTTCGGATGGAAGTCTTCTGACAACCCGGGAGATCGAAGAGGGGCGCCCCCTCTTCTTCATGATCCGGGACGCACTGAGGAGCGGCCGGGAGTTTCAGGAATGCCTGCGGCAAATTGCCGCAAGTCTGGCATCCAATCCTCCACGCTTCGGCCTTTATTTCACAAGTTCGGTAAGGGGAATCTCCCTGTACGGTTCAAAAAATGTCGAAATCGGGCTGATCCGAAGATATTTCGGGCCACTTCCTCTGATCGGGTTCTTCACCCGGAATGAACTGGCCCCCATAAACGGGCTCAATGTAACCCTCACCGGTTCCTCCACCCTTGCACTGATTTCAGATTCCCTTGATTAAGAAAAAACAGACGACCGGCTCGATGCTTTCCTTTTGCGTCTTTTCCGTGTTTTGCTTTTCTCCGTGTCCCCCCTGTTCTCCGTGGTGAATGCCTTTGCCTTTGACTTTGATCCTAATAGGGGGGTCTACAACACAGGGCAGTCTCACCTTGTGGACAAAATCCATGTTCGGTGCTATTAATTGAGATAAAAAGAAGAAATGAAAAACCCCACTGAACCATCAAGGAGGCCGCCATGATAAAGATCGAGCTTACTCTTGAAGAAGCCAGGATCCTGAAGGAGTCTCTCTCCAGTGTGATTTCCGAGCTGGGAATGGAGATCGCGGATACCGATCAGAAGGATTTTCGCGACCATATCAAGACTCGGAAGGCTATTCTGGTGGGAGTGATGGACAAAATTCAGAAAATGGCCGCGTAGAAACCGCGACCGGCACCCTCCATCCCAATCGGGATGGGCTGCCCGACCGGGATGCTCAACCGCCCGGAAGCCGAGGGGTAGTACGCAGGAGTCTTAATCTTGCCCTCCAGAACCAGGAACGATCCACCCTTTTTTTGTGCGGAGGCGAACCCCTGAAAGCACGCAGGGCCTTGCGGAAATTCTCCTCGGCCCGGGAAAGCTCTCCTTTCCGCCGCCAGATCTCACCGATCTTGAAAAAGCCCTCTGAACTTGAGGTATGAATCCCGACAAAGGACTCATAGGCCAGCAGGGCGGAGTCCCAATCCCCCCGCGTCAGATAAACATCCCCGAGCCGGAGGTATCCCTCTCCGTAGCCATATCGTGGATCGATCTGAACAACCCGCCGAAGTTGCTCCTCCGCACGGTCCAGGTGCCCCAGTTTCAGATAACCGACACCCAGATAAAAACAAGTCTCCGGAATGCCGGACATCTTCTCAAGCGATTTCTCAAGATACTCCACACCCTCCTGATACCGTTTCATTTGGACAAGATCACGTCCCAGGTCACTCAATGCCTCCGCGTTGTGCGGATTGAGCATCACCTCTCTTCTCAGTGTGGAAATCTCTCTTCGTGTCCGGAAAGACCTTGAAAGACCCGTAAAAAAACCGACGTATCTCCGATCCAGAAAAAAATAAAAAACCAGAATGATCAGAAGCGCCAGAAAAGGGCTGTGGGTCACCCATGTCAAAATATAAAACAGGAAAAATTTGGTCACAACTTCTCCGATACAGAGGCGGGTGATCCTGTAAAGACCCCTTCTTCCCCCCTGTGGAACCGCCCGTAGTAATCACGTCATCCACTACGGCCACCCGGTCTCCGCGCCTGATATTCCCCTCAATCTGACGCTTCAACCCATGTTTCTTAGACTCTTTCCGGACAATAAAGATCTCAATGGAATCTCCGCAGAGATATTACATAAATTCCGATCCGTTGTCAAAAAAACCATGCCTTTGGGCGTAAGAAGCCGTTTCCGGAATTTCACACACCACAAGATTGACCTCTTTACGGACTGCGGATCATTGGGATGCGGCGATAGATCCATGACCGACAATCCCAACTTTTTCAATCACCGCCGTCGCCTTTGATACCGGTTCACCGCCCTCTCGTGCTCCGCGAGGGTAATGGAAAAGGCGTGGGTCCGGTCGTTCCGGGAAACAAAATAAAGATAGGGGGTCTTCGCGGGGAAGAGGGCCGCCAGGATCGATCCCTTCCCGGGATTCGCAATCGGCGTGGGAGGCAGCCCACGATGCAGATAGGTATTATAGGGGCTCTCCCGCTGCAGGTCCCGACGGCGCAGGTTGCCGTCAAAATGCCGGAGTCCATAGATCACCGTCGGATCGCTCTGGAGCCGCATCCCTCTTTTCAGACGGTTATGATATACCGAAGATATCAGGGGCCGTTCTTCAGGCACTCCCGCTTCTTTCTCTATGATGGAAGCCAGGATCAGGACCTGATGCAGGGTCATCCCGAGGGCCGCTGCCCGCTGTTTTTTTTTCTCATCAAAAAAAGCAAGCATATCGTGAACCATTTTGCGGATCACCTGTTCCTCGGTAGCCGATTTCGGAAAGGCATAGGTCTCCGGCAGCAGATACCCCTCCAGCGATGGAACCCGTAGACCCAGGGAACGGATCAACGCGGGATCCTGAAGGAGGGAGAGAAAACGATCTTCGTTCAGTGCAAGATGTCGCGCCACAATATGGGCCACACGGCTTCCCCGGAGTCCTTCGGGGACCGTAACCCGATGGAGGACCACCTTCCCCTGTCGGAGGACTCTCAGAATCCTGCGGGGAGACATGGCGGCCGAAATGCTGTATTCTCCCGCCCGGATCGTCCCCTCAGAATTCGTGAAACGGGCCAACAGCCTGAAGGCCAACGGAGAGGAAATCATCCCTCTCTCGTAGAGCCGGCCGGCCGTGTCCCGCATCGAAGTGCCCAACGGGATCGCGAAAAGTTCCGGAGTGGCTGTTTGTCTGAAAGGCAGATCCCAAAGAGTATAGAGGTGAACTACGAGCAGGACCAAAACTCCCGGAACCAGGATGGCCAGGACTCTGAACGTACCGCTATGCTTCATCCTCACGCTCCCGGGCCACCCGGTCCAGATAGGCCTGAAGAATCAGCGCCGCCGCCACTTGATCGATCACCTGTTTCCTTTTGGACCGGCGAACGTCTCCTTCAATCAGCACCTGTTCCGCAATGACGGTCGTCAGTCGCTCATCCTCCATCGTGATGGGAAGATCAAACGCCTCTAATTTTTCCGCAAAACGCAACGTCTTCTGAGCGGCAGGCCCCAGGGATCCGTTCATGTTCCGGGGAAGCCCGACAACCAGACCTTCCACTCCATATTTCAGGATCAGAAGCTCCAGTTCCTCAAGGTCCCGTTTCATCCCTTTTCGCCGGATGGTTTTCACCCCTTGAGCCGTCAACCCAAGCTCATCACTGACAGCTACACCAATCGATTTAGCACCGAGATCAATGCCTAAGATTCTCATCCTCTCCCCGGACGGCTTCGTTAAAGTTCCATTCCCCGGCTGCGTTTTTCACTCCCCATGAAGCCCGGAACACCGCATGTCCCCCTTTAATCCTGTCTGCCACCCCCGGTCTGGCGGCCATTTCCGAAATACCATGGCATGACTGCCTCAAGACGAAGCCTCCCCTTCGTTACCCTCCCTGTAACATGTCACAAGAAAATACACCCTCCGCCACGCGCCTGGATGAGACCGTCCCGCGATACTCTCCGCGCTTCACGTTATTTCGGAAACGGACCACTGCGTCTTTTCAGGCAAACCGGGCGCAGAACCCACGGAAACAGAAATCAGAAAAACGGGATTAATCCTCGTCCCCCTTATCGAGCTTGGCGACCCGCCTGCTCAGGGCGTTGACCTTTTTTTCCAGGTTTTCCAGGTCCTCTTTCGTAGGAAGGTTCATCCGTTCCATGGTAGAGTGGATCATCTCCCGCCATGTTTTTTCCAATCCTTCCATGTTTTTTTCCGCCGAGCTCATCAGATCCCTGAAAAGAGAACCGCCCTGTTCCTTGCTGACTTCTCCTTTTTTTACCAGGTCGTCCACATACTCTCTGAGCTTTTCCTGGATACCAAGACCTACCAGTATCGCTTTTTTGACCGGCTCAAACATGAGAACTCCTCCTTCTACACGTACCGATATGATCAGGAACCACTCCCTTTCTCATCGGTCCACTTTCTTAGCCATGCCTTAACTGATGGCTTCGTAATATGAAGACTTCCTACGAAATCATCTTAACTGGGCACGGATGATTTCAGGCACCTTTTCCAAGGCTTCCCCTATCTTGGAGGCGTCCTTGCCTCCGGCTTGGGCCATTTCCGGCCGTCCTCCTCCCTTTCCGCCGGTGATTCGGGCCACCTCCCGGATCAGGTTTCCGGCGTGAACCCTCGAAGACAGGTCCTTTGTCACCATCGTGACAAAGGAGACCTTTCCGTCGTTCTCGGAAGCGGCCACCACCACACCGGATTGGAGCTGATCCCTGAGTTTGTCGGCATACTCCCTGAGTTCGGAAACAGTCAAATGATCCACCCTTTGAGAGAGAACCCGGACCCCCTCCACATCCAGGATTTGATCCGACAAGCTGCCGCTTCGAAGATCGGCAATTTCCCTTTTCAAGGCTCCGACTTCCTGAAGCAGCTCTTTCCGTTCCCTCAGCACCTTTTCCACCTTCGGGGCAATCTCCCCCGGCAACCCTTTTACCATCTCGGAAAGATCCAGGAGTTCCTCTTCCAACTCACGAAAGGTTTCATAGGCAGACCGTCCGGTGACCGCTTCGATCCTCCGTACGCCGGATGACACTCCACCTTCGTGCGTAATCTTGAAAAGACCGATCTCTCCGGTCGCACGGACATGAGTTCCACCACAGAGTTCACTGGAAAGTCCCGGTATGGAGACCACCCGTACCTCGTCGCCATACTTTTCACCGAAAAGGGCCATGGCCCCGCCCGCTTTTGCCTCCTCCAACGGCTTGACCTCCGTCTGGACCGGAAGATTCCGCCAGATCCACTCGTTGGTCAGCCATTCGATCCGTTTCAGTTGCCGGCTCTGGATCGGGGCGAAATGACTGAAATCGAAGCGAAACCGGTCGGGAGCGACCAATGAACCGGCCTGTTTCACATGCTCACCCAGAACCAGCCTCAGAACAGCCTGGAGGATATGGGTCGCAGTATGATTGTTGGCCGTGGACTGTCTTTTTTCCCGATCCACGTGAGCCGTCAGCTTCCGACCTGTGGAAAGCGATCCCTGCAGGATCCGGACATGATGGAGAATCAGTTCACCTGCCGGACGGGTGGTATCCAAAACCTCGGCTGCCCCCCCTTCCCATTCGAGTCGCCCTTTGTCCCCCACCTGGCCACCCGACTCCGCGTAAAAAGGTGTGGTGGACAGAACGACCTGGACATCCTCTCCTACATGGGCCTCATCCACACAAGCCCCCACCTGGACCAGAGAAAGGACCTCGGCCCCGGACGTCATTCGTTCATAACCCACGAAAAGGGTCTTGTACCTTTCAGACAACTCCCTGAAAATCGGGTCGATTCCCTTCTCGTCGGACCCCTTCCAGGAGGCCCGGGCCCGATCCTTCTGCCGTTCCATCTCCTCGTGGAATCCCGCCTCATCCAGGCGCAGCCCCTTCTCCGCGATGATATCCCGGGCAAGATCGATGGGGAAACCGTAGGTATCGTACAGTTTAAAAACCTCCTTTCCGGAAAGCACGGTTCCACCCTTCCGGAGAACCCCCCGCACCAGATCATCCAGTATTGAAAGGCCCTGGTCCAGGGTGTCGAGAAACCTTTCCTCTTCATTCAGGATCACGGCCGCCACATGTTCCCGCGCCTGCAGAAGTTCGGGATAGGCATCTTTCATCTCGTCCACCACGGTTCCCGAAAGACGGCAGAGAAATGCCCCATCCAATTCAAGGAGCTTGCCGTGACGCGCGGCCCGTCTGAGAATTCTCCTGAGCACATATCCTCTTCCCTCATTGCCGGGAAGAACACCATCCGCGATCAGAAAAGTCAAAGCCCGGATATGGTCGGCAATCACACGGATCGAGGTGTCCGACGGACTCCCCGTTCCATAATCGTGTCCCGACAGATCACAGATTTCCCGAATAATGCCCTGGAAAAGGTCGGTTTCGTAATTGGAAGAAACCCCCTGCACCACGGCTGCGATCCGTTCCAGCCCCATACCGGTGTCGATACTCGGCTTCGGAAGGGGAGTCAGAGAACCGGTCTCATCCCGGCTGTACTGCATGAAGACAAGATTCCAGACTTCCAGGAAACGGTCGCATTCACATTCCACACCGCAATCGGGGCGCCCGCATCCCACTCCCTCCCCCTGGTCCACGTGAATCTCGGAACAGGGGCCGCAAGGACCGGTATCCCCCATGGCCCAGAAGTTGTCCTTTTCCCCCATCCTCAGGATTCGATCCTCTGGAACCCGCACCTGATTCCTCCAGATCCGGTAGGCCTCATCGTCCTCCCGGAACACGCTCACCCAGAGCCGATCCACGGGAAGACCCAGTTCGTTAACCAGGAAATCCCAGGCGTAACGGATGGCCTCCTCCTTGAAATAGTCTCCGAAGGAAAAATTTCCCAGCATCTCGAAGAAGGTCTGATGACGTGCCGTGCGTCCTACATTCTCCAGGTCATTATGCTTTCCCCCCGCGCGCATGCATTTCTGGGACGTGACCGCCCTCGGGACAGACCGGTGTTTCGCTCCGGTAAAGACATCCTTGAACTGAACCATACCGGCATTCGTAAACAGAAGAGTTGGATCGTTCCGTGGGATCAAAGGAGAACTTGGAAAAATGGTATGGTTCTTTGTCTCAAAATAGGACAGGAAACATTTCCGAATTTCAGAACCTCTCATGCATCATCCCCATGGCAAGACGGACGGCTTTGTAAAAAGCTGGTTTATACCGCGAACAGTATCCTATTACAACCATAAAGTCGATTGACTTCGTTTGAAATTCGCCTTTCAGTGTACACCGTTCGCTCTTTCTGAGTATACCTCAAATGCCGGCTTTTAAAAATAAAGATTTTGTCGTTTTTTGTCAACCATGCGCTCGGGAACAGTCTTGGTGCCAGGCAAAATTTTTTCTTCCCTGGCTTCCGGCTCTGCTTCCCGTCCGGCAAACCTTT
>CAYZZU010000034.1:0-23171 GCA_964483105.1 uncultured Nitrospirota bacterium | reverse complement strand
TACCTTCAAATTATGTCATATGTCAAGGCCTGACACCACAAGGGTTGCAAGAAATATCTACTTCTTCGGCATGAAAGGTCCAACGGCGGGTTCCCCAAAGAAGGACTCCCAGGAGCGATCGGCCGCTCGGGGGGGTCCCAGGGTGGCCCTGGGTGTCGGTTGAATGTGAGGAAAAAAATCCAGCGGGACAATCAGGAACGAATGATGATTCTGTGAGGAGATATTCCCGTTTAACCTGCGGAAGGCGTTTTCATCCTGATCCTGCGGCACCTCTTCATTTCAGAGCCGTATCCAGGATCTTCTCAGCCTGTTGCTCGGAAATTCCCTTGGCCTGTGAAATTTCCGAACTGATCAGATGTCGGGTATCACATAACATCTTTTTTTCACCGAAAGAGAGTTCCTTGTCTTTTGACAAAAGGGTCAGGTTCCTGCAGACC
The DNA here is from genome assembly GCA_964483105.1 of uncultured Nitrospirota bacterium. GTDB lineage: Bacteria > CG2-30-53-67 > CG2-30-53-67 > CG2-30-53-67 > CG2-30-53-67 > CAYZZU01. The sequence continues at coordinate 22,734 of CAYZZU010000034.1, read as the reverse complement.
CTTGCAATCTCATAAATGGAGCCGGTCTTGATCTTCTCCAGACTCTCGCGATATCGTTTATTCCAGTTCGGCAGAATCTGTTTCGGTTTGTCCTTCAAGACCTTGACTACCTTCTTGACCTCATTGGGCTGAATAACCTCCCGAAGCCCGACTTTTTCAGCGTTTCCACAGGGAATGATAATCCGTGTTCCCTTCTCCATAATCTTGAGGACGTAGAATCTCTGTTTTTCCCCCATCAGTTCCTTTTCTTCAATGGCCTCAATGACCCCGAGACCATGTGAGGGATACACAACGGTTTTTCCAACCTGAAACATAGGAAACCTCCTCACTGTAGACAACGCGTTCTCCATACGCGGACAACATGTTAAATTACATAAAATTGAAAAGAAAGTCAACAAAAATCATCAAAACAAAAAATCCGGATAACCTTCTTGACAAAAACAGGGTTCTTCAGTAAATTGAGGCCAAATATTTTCCCTTTGGTTCCTGTGAGGAAGGAGACCTGAATGGCTAAGCAGATTCTCGACTTCAGACCGGAGAATGCAGCAAAAAAACTCGGCAGTCAAAGCAGGGTCTGCCTGTTGAGTTCAAAGGACATTCTGGATGTCCTGAAGCCCTTTCCCGTGATTGTCATGGCCTGCAACACGCGAATCAAGCATGTGATCCCTGGAATCATGAAGGCTGCCCAGGAATTGGATGCCGTCGTAGCCTTTGAGCTGGCAAAGTCCGAGGGAAGCCTGAAGGGAGGATACACGGGGATGACCCCGGAGATCTTTTTTGATACCGTCGTGGGATATGCCGAAGAAACAGGGATGACCACTCCTTTCTTCATCCATGGGGATCACGTCACCACGAAAAGTCCGGCCCCGGAAGTGGTCGGTGACTCAAGAGCCCTGATTGAGGCGGAGCTGAACGCGGGCTACACCTCGATCGCCATTGATGCATCCTTCAACGAAACTCCGGACAACATCAAGATCTCCACCGAACTCGGTCGAATCGTTCGAGAAGCCGGCGCCGGCCTGGAGGCGGAGGTAGGAGAAATCCTCGGAACGGGAATCGAGGCGAGGATTACTTCCGTGGAGGACGCCGTTCAGTTCATCGAAGGAATGGCGGACAACGGAATCATCCCTGATCTTCTGGCCATCAATAACGGCTCCAAACACGGAAACTACAAACCGGGAGAGGACGTTCACATCGATCTGAATCGGACCCAGGAAATCGCGGACGCCATCGCCCGATGGAACGTCGCGATCGCCCAGCACGGGATTACGGGAACTCCCGTACACCTCCTGGGTCAGTTCGCCGACCACGGAATCCGGAAAGGAAACGTGGGAACTCTTTGGCAGAATATCGCCCATGAAGGGCTTCCGCCCGAATTGATGAAAATGATGCGGGATTGGTCGGAAAAAGAAGGGAAGGATATCAAATACGCCACCGCCCGGTTCAAATCCGACATCGACGGCATCCCGGTTGAAAACAGGAAAAAGATCGAGGAGGCGGCCTACCGGACGGCGAAGGAGTTCTTTGCCAACTTCCGGGCACAGGGAACAGCCACCCAGGTCATCCAGAAACTGACCCGTTGAACCCTGATTGAAGGGGGGCCTGGCGGTTTATTCAAAAAGATTCAAAACGAACCGTTTCGCAAGATACAAACCTGTGCCCATCCCAACAACGCTCAGGAGATAAGCCGTCATAATTCCGATGTGCGCGCCGAGCCACCACCCGAACCACCCTCCGGCGATCGCTCCGATCATTCCCAGAAATTTTCCCATAACTGCGCCCTCTCCAGCGGCGGGAGCGGGGCGTATGCAGCCCCGTGCATCAACGGATTCGACTCCCGATTCCTCCCGCTATTGAGATCCCCCCCATTCAAACCGGAGACATCCTTCAGGCAGCCTTGAAACGGTTCAGTCGCAAGGCGTTGGTCACCACGGTCACCGACGACAGGCCCATGGCCGCCGCCGCGAAGATGGGGGAAAGCAGAAGCCCCCAGACAGGATAAAGCACTCCCGCCGCGATCGGTATCAGGACCACATTATAGGCAAAGGCCCAGAAAAGATTCTGTTTGATGTTTCGGATCGTGGCCCTGGAAAGACGGACCGCAGCGGGGATCAGATTCAAATCTCCTCCCATGAGGACTGCGTCCGCGGACTCCAGTGCGATATCGGTACCACTTCCCATGGCAATCCCCACATCGGCCTGTGCCAACGCCGGGGCGTCGTTGATGCCGTCACCGACCATGGCGACTTTCATCCCTTTTTTCTGAAGCCGCTTGACCTCGTGGGCCTTGTCCTGTGGCAGCACCTCGGCTATGACTTCATCAATCCCCGCCTGGTCGGCCACGAAAGCGGCAGTCTCCTTCCGGTCCCCCGTAATCATCATGACCGCGAGTCCCATCCTCTTCAGTTCAGACATCACTTCCGCCGCTCCTTCCTTGAGAGGATCCGACACGGCGAGGAGTCCCAGGACCTCCCGTCCCAGCGAAAGGATCATCGGGGTCTTCCCCTCAGAGGAAAGGCGGGAAAGCTCCCGCCGGAATCGGCCAAGTTCCACGCCCTCATTCAGGATCATCCGCTCGTTTCCGAAAAGGATCTCGCGGTCGTCCAAACGACCGCGAACCCCGAACCCGCTCAGAGCCTCGAAGTCAGTCACATCCTGAAGAGGGATCCCCCGTTTCTCCGCTTCTTCGAGAACCGCTCGCGCGAGGGGATGCTCCGACTTCCTTTCGATGGAGGCGGCAATCCGGAGCAGCTCCTCCTCGGCAGTACCCGCGGCAGGAAGAAGGTCCACGACTTGCGGTCGCCCCAGTGTCAGCGTTCCCGTCTTGTCCAGGACGAGGGTATCCACATTCCGCAACAATTCCAGGGCCGCGCCCTTTCGAATCAGGACTCCATGTTCCGCGCCCACGCCGGTTCCCACCATAATTGAGGTCGGCGTAGCCAGTCCTAACGCGCAGGGGCAGGCAATGATTAAAACGGAGACAAAGGCCAGCAGGGAATAGGTGAGTCTCGGCTGAGGACCGACCACGAACCAGACCAGAAAGGTGCAGACCGCCGCCGCGATCACAGCGGGGACGAAGACCGCCGCGACCCGGTCGGCAAGCCTGGAAATGGGCGGCTTGGATCCCTGCGCCTCGCGGACCATGGCGACAATCCGGGCCAGAACGGTCTCCTGACCCACGGCCCCGGCCTCGAACTGAAAGGCGCCCCGCTGATTGATGGTCCCTCCGATCACCGGATCTCCGGCCCCTTTCTCCACCGGAATCGACTCCCCGGTCACCATCGATTCATCAACGGAAGACCCCCCCTGCACCACGATTCCGTCGACAGGAATCCGTTCACCGGGCCGGACGACGATACGATCCCCCACCTGAACCTGCTCCAGGGGAATCTCCTGCTCCTGCCCGTTGCGCATGACACGGGCCGTCTTCGGAGCCAGTCCCAGCAACCTGCGCACCGCTTCCGAAGTGCGCCCCCGGGCCCTTGCTTCCAAAAGACGACCGGTCAGGATCAAAACGATGATCGCCGCAGCCGTCTCGTAATAAACCTCCGCCCGGTACCCGCTCACCTCAAAGAGGTGCGGGAACAAGGTCGCGATCACGGAATAGATGTAAGCCGAGGAGGTACCCACGGCAATCAGGGTATTCATATTCGTGGAGCGGTGACGCGCCGCGCTTACAGCCCCCGAATAGAATGAAAACCCCACGTAGAACTGAACCGGCGTACAGAGGACCCCCTGGATCAGGGCACTGACCCTGTCCGGAATCACGATGAGTCGATCCAGGCCGAGAAGTTTCCAGTGATGGAGGAAAAGGATCGGCAGGGAAAGAAGAATGCCTAAAATCCACCGTTTTCTGAGACTCTGATAGGCCTCCCGTCGAAGGCGTTCTTCCCGTTCCAGGGCATCTTCCTCTACCCCGGTCTCGGGTATCCCGTAACCGGCGGCTTTCAGTGCGTTCAGCATAGCCGAATGTCCCGTAACCCCCGGAAGGTAGGTCACCGAGACCTCCTCCGTCCCGAAATTGACGGAGGCCTCCACCATACCCGGAAGCGCCTTCAGCGCCTTCTCGATCTTCTCCACGCAGGAGGCGCAGGAAATCCCACTGACGGGAAAGGTGCGCTTCTCCCGCACCACGCCGTAACCCGCCTTCCGGACCTCGTCACAGAGGCGGGTTACCCGAACCGTTCCGGGATCAAACCGGACTGTGGCCGTCTGGGCCGCGAAATTCACGGTGGCCGACTCCACACCCGGAATCCGGGATAAAGATCGTTCAACGGCCCTCACGCATGAAGCGCAACTCATCCCTTGAATGGAAAGTGTTATCGTCTGCATCTTATTTAACGCTCACTATGGACTTTTTGCTTCCTCGTATCCTTGACTATGGGAGGCTTTTTTTTGGGAGGTCTCTTCGTCCCGATCCGGACCCGCGCGGGTTCCCCTTCCGGGAGGGTCTCTTTCCGGGATTCCGGTTCCCGGGCGTTTTCTTTTAATTCCTCCTCCTTCCGGATGAAATCGAAATGGAACTGGTGGTTCTCAATCCCCTGCCGGCCATGGAGAAAGATCCGAACGCCATGCATCTTTTCCATTCTCATCAGGTCGTCTCTTTTTTCATTCAGGAGAAAATCGGCCAATTCGATGGAAACCTCTCCCCGGACCACGGAGATTCCTCCCTTGGCAAGGTTCATCTGAATTTTTCTGAGGATGATCAGCGCAAGCGACTCACGGGAACGCACTTTACCGGCACCGTCGCAGTGTGGGCAGGAGATATAGGTCCCCTCCCCCACCGGACTGGCAATCCGCTGGCGGGAGAGTTCCATCAGACCGAACTTGGAAATGGAAGTCATCGAGGTTCTGGCCTTGTCCTTTTTTAATTCCTGTTTCAGGTATTTCGCAACTTCCTGGTTGTGTTTCCGGTTCACCATGTCGATAAAATCGATCACAATCAGCCCGCCCAAATCCCGCAGCCGAAGTTGACGGGCAATTTCTTCGGCCGCCTCCATGTTCGTCCGGAAGGCCGTCTCCTCCACCCCTTTCGCACGCATGGATTTGCCGGAATTCACGTCAATCGAGACCAGGGCTTCTGTCGGATCAATGACAATCGATCCGCCCGATTTCAGGGCGACCTTTCGTTCGTAGATCCTCTCAATCTGTTCCTCCAGATTGTATTTGGCGGAGATCGGTTTCTGCCCCTGGTACAGCTTGACACGATTTTTATAACGTGGCATGACCTGTTTGAAGAACTGGAGGGCCTTTTTATACCCCTCGAGATTGTCGATCAGAATTTCTTCAATATCGGCGCTGAAATAGTCCCGGATCGCCCGGATAATCAGGTCCGATTCGCGATAAACCAGGGCCGGAGCAGAAAGCCGCGTGCCGTCCCTCAAAATCTGATCCCAGACCCGGAGCAGAAACTTCAGGTCCCGGGACAGAACGGACCGGGACATGCCGAGGCCCGCAGTCCGGATGATCACTCCGATTCCCTCCGGAATCTTCAGTTCACTCAAGGTTTGTTTCAGGACACGGCGCTCCTCTTCATTCTCGATCTTTCGGGAAATCCCCCCGTTTTCACTCCCCGGCATGATGACCAGATAGCGTCCGGGAATCGACAGATAGGTGGTCATGTAAGCCCCCTTCTGCTCCCGCTCCTCACGTACCACCTGGACCAGCACCTCCAGTCCCTTGTCGATCACATCCTGAATCCGGGGCCGTCCCTTGACACCTTTTGCCTGATTAAAATAGGAAGAGTGGATCTCGCGCAACGGCAGAAAACCGTTTTTCTTTTCCCCATAGTTTACGAAAGCAACCTGCAGGCTCGGCTCGACCCGGACCACAATGGCTTTATAAATGTTCCCCTTATGACGCTCCGCAGCCGCACTTTCGATCCCCAGTTCCGTGAGCAGACCGTTTTCCACGATCGCAACCCGGCTCTCCTCCGCATGCACGGCATTGATCAACATTTTCTTCGACATATGGACTCCATGAATACTGAATGATACTACGAAAACCTGTTTTCATAGTAGAGGGACGCGCAGACATCCGCTTGCGGAAATGAAACCAGTGTAACGTATTTCGGTTTTTTTGAAAAGAGGTTTGTTTCCTCCGATCCAGCGATAGAAATGTTCAGACTATTTTCCTGATTTTTTTTCCTAATGTTTTCCCATCCAGCGGCCGATAAGGTAAAAAGAGAAAGGGAAACCGTAACAGGGTCTTCATACAACGGATCCTGTATTACTCGTAACTCGTTGGTTTAAAACGAAAACGACAAGGAGCTCTCAGGCATGAAGATCTATTCTTCGGGCTATCTCCACGATAACGATCCCCTGCAGAACAAGACGGGACCATCTTCTGTCAACAGGCAGCAGACAGAAGGTTCGGCCCCCAATGCCGCAAAGAATCGGAAAACGGGGGAGCGGATCGAAATCTCCGGGAAGGCCAGAGAGATTCATCAGATATCGGGTATTATCCGAAATACTCCGGATATCCGGACGGAGAGGGTTACCGAACTGAAACAAATGGTCCGTTCCGGGACCTATGCGGTTCAAACGGAGCAGGTCGCGGGAAAAATCCTGGACGAAATTCAGAAAGGAGTGCTGGGGTTTTAGAAACGAAGCCGCGGGGGCTTCTGTTTCATCGGCATATCGCCGGAGGGTTACGGGAGAGATAGGAAGGAGTGCGCCATCATGATGGACGGACTGCATGCCGCCTATTCCGGCCTGGTAGCCTACGGCAGAAAAACAAGTGTCAGCGGTCATAATCTCGCCAACGCAGAAACCCGAAATTTCAAAAAAAACCGTCTGATTCTCGAGACCCAGAACGGAGGCGGCGTCACAACACAGCTTGAAGGCCCCGACTCGAATCAGAATCCGACTCCTCCGGTGGAGGAGGTCAAACAGTCCGAGACCACCGGCGTGGACCTGGGCGAGGAAATGGTGCAACTGACAACCTCCCAACGCGCATTCGAAGCCAATGCCGAATCGATGAAGACGCAGAACGAGGTTTTAGGCACCCTGGTGGATATCATGGCCTGAACCGATCCGGGGAGGGCACTCCTATTCCTTGCCGGATTTGACAACCAAGACCTTTCCTCCGCTCTCCACCGGCCCCCCACCGGACCGGTTCAATTCCTCAAGAATCGGATGCCGGGTCGAGTAGCCGCCTTCCATGAGAATCAACTGTTTTCCAAACCGGTTTTCCGCATTGATCACAAGGGGTCCCTGGAGATTCGCTGTCAGAACCCTGGGCTCACGGCGAACCGTTACAATACAAAGCACCAGGACATCCCCGGATTCCGAAATCCCCAGATGCTCGATTTCATCTGAATGGACGCACACGCAATAATCCGGCCGGAAAATTCTCGGTTCGATAGTGAGAAAGGCAATGCCGGGATCATCCAGGGACTGCATCCAGCGGAAGGGTTTGTTCTCTTCCGTATCGAGAATGATAAAACGTTTCAGTCCCTTCATTCCGATCAGTCCGCTCGGAAAGGTCAGAACCTTCTCCTCTTCAATATCGATTTCTCCGAACAGTCGGCTCCTGATCAACAATGGCCTACTCCTGTGATCTCCTGTCTGTTTTATCAGAAAGTCGCTTCAGGAGTTCCGCGGCATCCCGGATCTCCGCCACCCCCCCTGAAGCCGCCAGTCGGTTCTCTTCCTGGATCTTGCGATAGATCTCTCCGCGATACACGGAAACGAATGTCGGCGCCTCGATCCCGATTCGAACCTGTTTTCCCTTGATTTCCTTGATGATGATCCGGATTTCATCATCGATAATAATCTCTTCACCGTTTTTCCTGGTTAAAACAAGCATGAGAGGCCTTCCCTGGCACGAACGGGTCATTCCCGGTCCGGGTGGATCATACAACTACTGCAGGAAGTTCAACAGGTTGGTCTGTAAAAGCTTCGCTGAGGATGCCATGACCGATTTGAGGAGAAATTCCTGTTTCTGAAATTTCATATATGCCTTTGACACATCGAGATCTTCCGCGGTGGAAATCTGTTCCTTGTTTTCAAAGATCCTCTGGTCCAGTGCGTCTGAAGAATTATCGAGCTGATTGATCCGATACCCGCTTTTGGAACGGACCACGTTGATCTGAGCCATCGCCTGGTCGAGATTCCCAATGCTCTTGTGGATCCCATCCATGTCATTCGTTTTCAGAGCGGTTTCCAGATCAGAGAGGGTCTGGAAAACGTCTACACCTCCCCCCGCCGTTCCGAAGACCTGATCCCCCGGAAAGTTCAGTTTCAAGGTGCTGGACTTGTTGATTCGGACGGAAATCTCGCCGCTGTCACCCTGATAGGTCCCGCTGCTGTCGTACGGCTGCGACCCCATATCAAAACCCGCGAAGATATACTGGTCATCCATCCGGGCATTGGCCTGCTGAATCACCTGATCCTTCAGCGCGCTCACCTTGTCCGCCATGATCGCCAGATTGTCGGAGGACCGCGTCGAATTCGCGGCCAACAGGGCCGTCTCCTTCGCGGAAATCAACAGGTCCGTCACGCTCCCCAGAGAAATATCCACCTGACTCAGGAATGCCTTGGCGTGCTGAATGTTTTTCCCGTATTGTTCCAGGGAGTCGATCTGTTCGCGAAATCTCATGACGAGTCCCGTACCACTCGGATCATCGGAAGGCCGGTTGATCTCTTTCCCGGATGCAATCTTTTCGTTCATCCGGTAGTACTCATCCATGTTTTTTTTCATGGAATAAATAATCGAATTGTAAACCTGATTATCCGCAACCCGCATGGCCCGTCCCTTTCGACAGATCTTCTATTGACCGAGTTTCATCAGGATATCCATCAATTCCGTGGCCATGCCGAGGAGCTTGGCTCCGGCTGCATAGGCATTTTGAAACTTGGTCAGATTGATGGTCTCTTCATCGATGGAAACACCGGAAATGGATTCCCTCAGGTTGCTCAACTGCTGAAGGGAAAAATCATAGAATTCCTGTTCATTCTCCACCTGGTGGACATCCGACCCCACATCACTGACGAGCGTACTGTAGAATTCATTAAAAGTGGCCCCCCCCTTATTCATGGTATCGGTGTTGATCAGATCGGCGATCAGAAGTGCGTTTCGGTTATCCCCGACCCCGCTCACGGTCAGCGGATCCTGCTGGGCCGCGGCAATCTTGTTCAGGGAAGCACTCACGGCACTGTCAATCCCGATACTGGCGGCCATGTTGCTCTTGTTGAGCCCGACGGTGAAAACATCCCCGTTCGCGGGTCCGCTGCCCCCGTCCGTAATCGCGACCGTGATTCCCCGGAAAACAATATCGGCACCGGAGGTATAGGAGGCACCGGAGACCACGGTCGTGGAGGTGGTCGTATCGACGATATCATAGGTGTTCGAGCCTGTAAACCGGATCTCATAATCATCTGCGGTGAGAACGGACGGGTCACTGATGGTCCCGGAGTTGATGGTGGCCCCGCCGGTGTTGGCCGAGTTCGCACCGGTTGACAGGGTCGGCTGCTGAAAGAAAAGATTGTTGGTACTCCCGTCGAGTCCGTAACCGTTGTAATGCAGCTTGTTCACTTCGACAACGACGCGGGCCGCAAGTTCATTGACATCATCCAGGTAGGACTGGAGATAACTGTCCCGACCGGAAATATATCCTCCCAGGTTCCCATTCTGAATCCGATTGGTAATGTCCCTCTTGTTGCCGTTCTGATCCACCAGGTTGATCACTGTCTGATTGTTCGATATGTCGGCGGACAAGGTGCCCTGCGTCAGAGATTCCACCAGGGACTGGCCGGTCGGAAGAAAGATCGAAACCATTCCATTGTCCATCTTCAACGTGTTGACACCGATTTTTTCGGAGAGTTGTCTGACCAGGTAATCCCGTTTGTCGTTCAGGTCGTTCGCATTCTCTCCACGCCCCTCAACCCCCTGAATCTCGCTGTTCAGGGAGACGATCTGTCCGGTCAGCGTGTTAATTTCACTGACCGTGCTGGCCAGCGACCGGTCGGTGTCTTCCTTTACACCGTTCAGATACTGCGCGATATTCTTGAAGGACATCACGAGGCTGTTCCCCTTCTGGATCACCGCCTCCCGCTCCGCTTCACTGTCCGGATGATTCGCCAGGCTCTCCCACGCATTGAAAAAATCACTCAAGGCGGACCTCAATCCCCCACCTGAAGTCTCGTTGAATACCAGTTCGACACTCTGAAGAACGGACCCCTTCGCGGAGGCGTCTCCGTACGACTGGACCTGAGTGTTGATCTGGGCGGTACTGAAAGAATCAAAAACCCGCTTGATATCGGAGACCTTCACACCGGTCCCTCTTTGACCCACCGTTCCGATCGAAGCGGGATCCGTCGTCTCCGTCACCGCGATTTGGCGGGAATACCCGGGAGTATTGACGTTCGCGATGTTGTGACTCGCCACCTCCATGGCCAGTTGTTGCGTCTTGAGGGCCTTGAGTCCTATGTCAAAAATTCCGCCGATATATCCCATGCGATCCTCGCGTGCAGAACCGGATGTTCATGCCTTCCGGTTGACAGTGCAAATCGAACCGTTTCCTTCCGTAAACTGACCGTTCTGCTTGTAGAGCAACCCCTCGCCGGTTAATCCGCTCAGAATGGCGTTTGATCCACGCAGAAAGCGGAGTGAACTGCCGACCAGGCGCTCATTCATCCGGACCAGATCGGAAACAACCGTAAAAAGTTCCTTCAGATTAGTCTGGCAGTCTTTCAACTCCGATGTATGATACCCTTCGGAATCCCGGATAATCCGGGAAAGAGTCAGTTCTTCCCGGATATGAAAGGTTTCGCAATATTTCCGGGAAAACATCAGGCGGCTCTCTTCAAGGAGTTTCACTTTCAGATAGACGGTCTCCTTCTTCTTCGCCATCTCCTCAAGAGCTTCCACGTCAGCGCGGATCAATCCCTTTTGTTCTTCCTGCAGAAGATCAACCAATGAACGATAGACCTGGATTTCCTCACGAAGAATTTCGAGAAAGGATTGAAGAATTTCCTGCTTTCCCATCGCGCTGTCCTCAGATAATCGCTTCCAGGTCTCCTGCTGAAAGAATGTCTTTCGGGACCGCATCATCGTATAGGTGATCGGTCTTGGATTCGACCTCATGTTTCTCCTTATCGACAAAAAAACGATGAAACTTTATTATTTTGCACCCTGTTTCCTTCCGGCGAGGCGATCGGAGGGAAACGGCTCGGATCCATAGGGGACACGACCGGGATGCGCCGGAACGGCAGAAGACCCGGCCCGGGTCTTTCCCGGATCGACTCCGGTCCGATCCTCGTCCTGACGTTCCAACTGACTTTCAATCATCTTTCCCAACCCCAGACCCCCGCTTTCAGCCAGTTGATTCGCAATCTGCTCATCCAGCATGGATCGATAGGTGTGCTCCGCCTTTCTGTTACCCAGGAGATCGGATTCCCGGACCGTTTCCCGCATCGTCTTGATCAAATAGTACAGAACAAAGGATTCAAATTCGCGCGCCGCTTTGACATTCGCCTCCTGTCTCCCGACACCCGTCGTTCGGTCTTTTGCCGACTGTTCAAACTGACGCATCTTCCCGGTGAACCGGAGAAAATCGGGGTCGATCCGATTGGAAAGAAAATCCTGCATGACGGACTCCTCTTCCTCTTAGATAATCACCAGTTCAGCCTGCAGAGCCCCGGCAGCCTTAATGGCCTGGAAAATGGCAATCAGGTCGGACGGAGACACACCGATGGCATTCAGCCCCCGGACCACCTCGCCGATACTGACCCCCTGCGGCACAACCATCAGTCTCCTCTTTTCCTCCTGGACCTTCACCTCTGTATCCGGTACGGTAACGGTCCGGCCCTTCGCAAAGGCCCGCGGCTGCGACACACCGATCCGTTCCTTGATCTGAATGCTGAGATTCCCGTGTGAAACCGCCACCGTGGAGATCCGGACATGTTCCCCCATCACCACCGTTCCGGTTCTCTCATTCATCACCACACGGGCGTATGAATCGGGGGTCACTTCGATCCCTTCAACCCGCGAAAGAAAGGCCACGGGATTTCCCTGGAACTCCGCAGGCGTCACGAGATCCAGGGTCCCGCCATCGATCGCATCGGCGGTCTTCGGTCCGAAGGCCTGATTGATCGCCTGTACGATCCGGTAGGCGGTACTGAAATCGGGGGACCGGAGATCGATTCTGAACCGGTTTCTTTTCAGCGCTTCCGTGGGAACCTCCCGTTCAATCAGGGCCCCGCCGGCAATCATCCCCACCGTGGGATGATTCTTCTGGACACCACCCCCGGCGGCTCCCCCAAAGGAAAAGCCACCCACCGACACCTCTCCCTGGGCTACGGCATACACCCGGCCGTCCGGCCCCTTGAGCGGGGTCATCAGAAGCGTGCCGCCTCGAAGACTGTCGGCATTCCCGATGGAGGAGACCTTCACGTCCAGTTTGTTCCCGGCACGGGCAAAGGGAGGAAGAACGGCCGTCACCATGACAGCCGCCACGTTTTCAGCATCGATATCACCGATTTCGCTCGGGCTGATCGTGATCCCGAGACGTTGCAACATACTCGCCACACTCTGGTTGGTAAAGATGGTGGCATCATCGTCACCGGTTCCGTTCAGTCCGGTCACCAGACCGTAACCGATCAGCTGATTTTCCCGGACCCCCTCGATATTGACGAGGTCCTTGATCCGGACCCCTTCGGCCGGCGACCACATCAGGGCCAGCAGCAAAACCGAACCGATCAAAATCTTCGTGAATTCCTGTTCCTTTTTCTTCATTGCGATACCCATCGGTTCCGGAAACCTCAACCCGTCAGAAAGGCCAGGCCTTATCAAAAACCCGAGACAGCCAACCGGGTCTCTGTTTGTCGGCGACCACACCCATCCCGTAATAGGAAATCGAGGCGTCGGCGATATAGGTGGACAGGACCACATTGTTGGAATCGATATCCGCCGGCCGGATGATCCCCGTCAGGACCATGATCTGTTCTTCTCCGTTCACAGACACGACCCGTCTTCCTTCGATTTCGAGATTGCCGTTGGGGAGAACTTTCTTCACCAGGGCGGTCATATGACCGGTCAGTTGACCACTCCGGGTGGTGACACCGCTCCCATTAAAATCGTTCTGCGTGGAGGCGTTCAGGATTTGAGACAGGTCGATCGCGGCCGCCTTGCTGGTCCCGGCCTTGTTCGAATCCGTCACCCGGGCATGGCGCGCATCCAGTTTCGTCTCGATCCCGAAAAGATTCGACGCTCCCGCGGCGAGAGAAGAAGAACGTCCAAGCTTGGTCGTGGCCTTCTTGGAAGCCTTGGAACTCTCCACGATCCGGATGGTGACAATATCGTTCACGTTCCTCGCCTTGTTGTCCACGAAGAACATATTGTAGGCGGATTCCCCCTTCCAGAGCGATCCCTCGGTGGAGGGAGGCTTCACCGGCGACGGGACCGCGGACAACCCGCCAGGAAGACCCGCCGGAGGAGACCCGGTCCTCCCCGGAGGGAAAGGACCTCGATGCACACATCCTGAAACGATGACCAGGAACCAAACCGCAAACACGGAGCGAACAACAGATCGGATCATGTTTTCCCTTCCCTATGACCATTTTTCTTCACAGTATTTCTTCCCGGACGTTCATCAAAACACGACCTTTACGGTCTTTCCGTCAATCACCCGAGCGAACAGATTCTTTCCGGAAGAGAGATTCCGGACACGGATCATTTCACCGGGCCTGCCGTTCTCCATCACTTTGCCGCGTGCCGTGATCCGTATCACCTCGTTCTCCAGGGTGATCGTCACCAGGTCCCCTCTCCGGACCACGGGAGGGACCTCCACCTGGCTCAGCCGGATCGGGTCCCCCACCTGAATGAACCTCCGGGTCCTTTTCCCGACCACCTCCTGCACGGACGTGAAGGTGTCCGGCGACAAAGACGCCCGATTCCGTCTCTCCAGCGACAGGTCCTCCTCCGCGATCCGTCTCAGTCGGGCAATGGGGTGTCGTGCCACCACAACCTGCGTGTAGACCCGGATGTCCGCGTTCACCCACAGTCTCTTTTCCTCCCCGTCAGCCGTCCGGAGAATCACCTGGAAGGGGGTCAATCCCAGGTAATCGGACCCCTTCTGCGGGTGGATCGTAACCGTCAGATCACCTGCGGGCATCACCAGGGAGTGAACACCCGAGATTTGACGGATTTCCACGTCCTTCCTCCTCCAGGGCATCTTGTTGAGTATAAATGCACGGAGATTCCTCTTGATCCTCTCCGAAGAAATGGTCTGCTGTTCCCGCAGAATCACGGTCTCGGAGGAACCACTGAGCCGGATCTGATCCAGAGGAACACCGCCGGCCTTCAGCGACAGAATCAGGTTTTGCCGGGACAGAACCATCTTCTGTCCGGGAAGAGGCGCATGACTGACCGGTAACGTTTCCAGCTGGGGTCCGGAATATCCGGCGTCCGAACGAATCCTCGCGATTTGCCGAAGCTGAACCGACTTCCCACGTACTGTGGCGTGAGGCCTTACTTCCACCTGAGCCTTACACATCGCCGGTTCCACCCCGGCAAGGAGGATCAGACAGGTCCCCAGGAAAATAAGCGCATAGCGTCTCAAAATAAGCTACCTCTTCATGCTGTTCGCAGCCTGCATCATCTCATCGGCCGTCTGAATCGCCTTGGAATTGACCTCATAGGCCCTCTGCCCGACAATCATATTGACCAGTTCCTCGGAGATACTGACGTTGGACAGTTCAATAAATCCCTGGGCCACGGAGCCGACGCCGTTCTCACCGGGGGTGGAGACAATCGGACTTCCGGAAGCGGTGTTTTCCAGATAAAGATTCCGACCGATGTTGGTCAGACCCGACGGATTGGGAAAAGAGACCAGCTGGATCTGTCCGACCTGAGTCGGGGAGGTCTGCCCGGCCTGGAGCACGGAGACGGTTCCGTCCGTTCCGATTGTAATACTCATGGCATCCGAGGGAATTGTGATCTGGGGCTGCATGGGAAACCCGTCGGAGGTCACCAGGCGCCCCTGATCATCCTGCTTGAAAGCGCCGGCACGGGTATAGGCGGTATCTCCGTTCGGCTGCAGAATCTGGAAGAAGCCGGCCCCCTCGATGGCCAGATCCATGGGGTTCTGGGTGGCCTGG
This sequence comes from uncultured Nitrospirota bacterium, assembly GCA_964483105.1. Classification (GTDB taxonomy): domain Bacteria; phylum CG2-30-53-67; class CG2-30-53-67; order CG2-30-53-67; family CG2-30-53-67; genus CAYZZU01. The sequence goes on along the minus strand of CAYZZU010000034.1, from coordinate 7,633 downwards.
AAATCACCCTGGAGAAAAATTTTCTGGATCGCCGCGCTCCGGGTTCCAAGCCCGATCTGCATCCCCGTCGGGTAGATGGTGTTGGCGGAGGATTGGGCGCCGGCCTCCCGGAGCGTCTGGTACAGGAGGTCCTGAAAGTCCGCCCGGTTTTTCTTGTAACCACTGGTGTTCACATTGGCCAGGTTGTTGGCAATGGTATCAATATTCAACTGCTGGGCTTCCATCCCGGAAGCCGCCGTCCAAAGCGCTCGAATCATGATCTTCTCCCTCCATCCACTCTCGCTACGACTACACCCTCAGGACCTCATCCAGCCGGCGCGTCACCTCATCCATACTCTGAATGCTTTTCTGATAGGATTCATACATCCGGGACAGCTCAATCATCCGGACCATCTCCTGAACCAGATTGACATTCGACAACTCAATCGCCTTCTGCTGAATGGATGACGATACATCCCCGGTCAGGTTTCCCGAACCGCCCGCGTTCCGGAACATCCCGTCACCGACCTTTTGCAATTTCGACAGGTCCGCAAAATTCACGATCTTGATCTTCCCGGCGAGGATACCGTCCACGGTTACCTCGCCATCTTTCGAGATTGTGATTTGAGATCCGTCCAGTACCAGGGGACCCCCCGAACCACTGACCCGGTCACCGCTTTGAGTCACGAGTTGATTCAGGGAATTCAGGGAAAAATTCCCCTGCCGGGTATAGCGTACCCCGTTCTCCGTGATGATCTCGAAAAACCCCTTGCCGTCGATCGCCAGATCGAGAGGATTCCCGGAATACCGGATCCCTCCCTGTGAAAAATCCGTTCGGAATTTGGAAACGGCCACGAGGCCCGGAAGTCCCTGTGACTTTTCGGCGGCGGTGAGTTGTGAACGAAAAGAAAGCGTGTCTTTCTTATATCCCGGTGTGTTGATATTCGCCAGGTTGTTCGTCAGGAGTTCCATTCTCCGTTCCTGCGCGATCGCCCCGCTTACCGCCGCATAAAAACCGCTGTCATTCGACATGGGCACCTCATCGTTCCGATCCAATCCAATGCCGCTCCTTTTCTCCACCGTTTTCACAGCAAAAGACATGCCAGAACAGGGTTCTCCCGATGGGTTTTTTTTAACAAAGATTCAACTACGCGGTTTTGAAGGAATTCGGCAGGAAGCACACCCGGTTCAGCGTTCGGATCAACCGGTTCCGCGCCGGTCCCCGATGGGAAGATTTTGCCTATCCCCCCGTTTTTTCTGCCTACCTTACGTCAAAAACTCTTACGGTTGTCGGAATTTTGTCCGGATAGAAACCGGAATATTTCAAAAAACAGAAGGAAAGGTCGCGTCTGCTTTTACACCCGGAATCGGTGAAGCAGACTGAGGTGGGATATTTCAGAAGAAGGCATCCGGTTCGAAACCGGTCAGGAGAGAAGGCGTGGGTCTCCCGGAATCGATGAAACAGGTTGACTTCGCCTACCCACCGTCCGCAGCCGGCGGTCGACGCTGTGGTTTTGCATCAGGCCGGAGCATTCCCGGGGTGACTTCATCAAACCGAACCATCCTGCCGCCGTTTTTCCGGATATACGACTTCGCGTTCGCCGGATCGGCAAAAGACACCAGCGGCGCGCCGCCCATGGGTCCCGTACTCTTTCCACCATAGACGTACCACGTTGTCTTCGCATCGCCGCTGTACATCCATATGCATTCCATACGGCAGGCTGCGCCGGCGAACCCGGGATCGTTTTCAATGTATCAATTGGATATTTTCAAATCAAGATACAAAAAGAATTAAAGTTTCCATGGATTTTTTCGATAAGCAGGTGTAGATATCGAATCCGACCCGGTTTTCTGTACACATTACGCGATCACCCATCATCAAAAGAGGGAACCATGACTGCAACCCTGAAGCATGACGACCTGATCTTGAAAGTCGGGACCAATCAGTTCGAGCTCCTCGAGTTCTGGATTGAACGGGAAGAAGAGAACGGAGAAATATACAAGGGAGTCTACGGGATCAACGTCTCCAAAGTGCTTGAGGTCATCCGAATGACGGAATTGACGGAAGTACCCAAGCCTCAGCCTTATCTCCTTGGAATCATTCAACTTCGGGGCAAAACCATCCCCATCATCAGCCTGGCAAAATGGATGGGGATCCCCGAAGCGAAGCGCGACAAACAGGATAACAAGATTATCGTGGCCGAATTTAATAATATACCTCTCGGATTCGAAGTCCATCAGGTCAACCGGATCCGGAGAATCGCATGGGAAAAAATTCATGTTCCGCCTGAGCTTGTCAACGAACAGCATGGCGGAACCATCACGGGAACCACGCTCCTGGACGACAACCGGCTCCTTCTGATCATTGACCTGGAGAAAATCGTGGATGAGCTCAGTCCGATCAAAAAGGAGGCCGTCTTCAAGGCCCCGCCGACAGAAATGGGAAAAACCGGGAAGAAACGGAATATTCTTGTGGCGGACGATTCACTGGTCGCGCGAAAGCAGGTTCAGATGTCGCTCATCAAGGGAAATTTTGACGTCGAGACGGTGGTCAACGGTCGGGAGGCCCTGGAAAAACTGGAGGGATATTACAAAATATCCAAGGAAAAGGGAATCCCGATCCGGGATCTTTTGTACCTCGTGGTCTGCGACGTGGAGATGCCTCAAATGGACGGCTACACCTTTACGCGAATCGTGAAAAATGACGTTCGTTTCCGGGATATCCCGGTCATTCTCCATTCCTCACTGAGTGGAAAGGCCAATATCGCAAAAGGGAAAGGGTGCGGCTGTGACAGTTACATGGTCAAATTCGACCCGAAAGACCTCCTGGAGGAGGTAAGCAGTTTTTGAACGATTCTTCCATCAGCGATCCCCTGAAAACCACTCCGTCCATACATTCCCCCGTTCGCAATCCGCCCTGATTCCGGATTGCACAGCATGTTCTTCAAAGACAAGTCCCGCATCCTCCACCTTTTTCTTCCTGAGTAGAACTACCTCAAGATATTCAATGGACAAACGAATCAAAATATGCCATCCTCGTCCGGGACGAATACGCCCCCGAGGCACAAATCATGCAGGAAACGGGGAATCCGCGATGGAACAGAAGTTGGAAGCATTACGGCATATCCTGGAGAAGATGGGTTCCGTCCTGATCGCCTTCTCCGGCGGGGTGGACAGTTCCTTTCTGCTTCGCGTGGCAAAGGATGTTCTCGGAAACCGGGCCGTGGCGCTCACCGCACTTTCCCCGACCTATCCACCCCATGAATTGGAGGAAGCGAAAAAAATCGCCGCCGACCTCGGCGTCCGGCATATTCTTGCGGACTCGAATGAGCTGGAAATTAAAAATTTCTCCCGGAACGACCCGATGCGCTGCTATTACTGCAAGAAGGAGCTGTTCGGGATCCTGCGCAGGAAAGCGAACGCATTGCATCTCAACACAGTCTGCGACGGCTCCAACCTGGATGACACCGGTGACTACCGCCCCGGCCTCGCCGCGGCACGCGAAATCGGCGTCCGGCATCCCCTGATCGAGGCCGGGCTGACCAAGGGGGAGATCCGGGCGCTGAGTCGCCGATTCGGCCTTGAGACATCGGAGAAGGAATCGATGGCCTGTCTCTCCTCCCGGTTCCCCTACGGCACGGAAATCACGGAAGAACGTCTGACTCAGGTTGCGGCCTGTGAAGAATTGCTGCGTTCCCTCGGGTTGGTCTCCTTCCGGGTCCGGTACCATGGAGAGATTGCGAGGATCGAAATCCGGCCGTCCGATTTCCCCCGATTGTTGGAGGAGGACCTGCGGGAGCGGATTATTCGAACCTTCAAGGAGGCCGGTTTCGTCTACATCACCCTCGATCTTCAGGGATTCCGGAGCGGCAGTATGAATGAGACACTCCATATCACAGCACGGGAAAAATAACAGAAAGTAAGGGAAGCTTGTAATCTCAGCCGCTTTCATCCGTCCACAGATCCTTCACCCCTCAAACCGACTCACATCATACCCCCTTTTCCAGGCTTATTAATTGACTCATAAATCAATAGTATCTACTTAATGGGATTATATTGACATATATATCAATATGCGACTTGATGTATGAATCATTTAATGGTAGATTATCCTATATATATAACGTTGGAGCCAGTGGTATGCAAGAAGTCATCTATGCACTGCTTGACCGGATCATTCTCGAAGGAAAGAAGCAAGGGCTCGATCAGAAGGAGATCGCAAAAAAAGCAGGCATATCAGCGGAAACCCTGTCCCGCGCAAAGAAGGCATCGGACATCCAGCTTTCCACGCTCATTCGGCTCGCCGGTGCAGTGAGGTTAAGAGTGGCGCTCGTTCCGGGCCGGCCTGTAGTCGAGAAGATTCTGTCAGGGGACCTATTCAGTGAAGACAGACCGTGAAGCCGTTGTGTGGACACGCATAGGAATGCGGCCGGTAAAAATGGGACGCATCTATGTCACGGAATCCGAGTGCCGATTCACGTATGACAAAGACTTTGTCCGGACCGGTTTCCCTGGAGTCGGACTCGTTTACCCTCCTGATATCATCCAGGAAACAACGATCGTTCGTCCTCGAAGCGAATTCTTTGATCTGCTCCCCCCCATTCAATCCCTGATCCCTCCGCGAATCGAAAAGAACTTCCAGCGTCAGCTCATCTTAAGTTACCTGGCCGGGAAGGGGATCGTCCCATCCAAAGGATTTGACGCGGACTGGGAAATATTGATGATCTCGGGTCACGGAGGGATCGGCCATCTGGATCTGTTTCAAGACGATGAGAAGGCGATCGAGTGGTATTCCATTCCCGGAGGGCACAATCTTTTTGAGATCACCGATGATTTCGGTTTCTCCCTGAAAGAGTTCTTGACCTGGTTCGACGCCGACGCCGAAGGGCTCATACAGATGATCGGACCCACCCCGACTGTCGGCGGTGCCATCCCGAAGCTTCTCGTAACGATTCCGGAAACCGGCTGGGACGGAAGGATCGGCCTCCCCAGCAAGATCGGCGCCCATGGAGTCACCGACGTGATTTTAAAATTCGAGCAGACAAGAAGCTATCCGGGGATCATTGAATTGGAAGCCCTGACATTGGATCTGCATGAAGAAGCGGGCCTGGAGGTCCCGCACAGATGGAAAACTGCAATCAAGGATATTCCCACACTTGCGATCGAACGATTTGACCGGGATAAGAATTGCACCCCTCTATTTACGGAAACATTGTATTCCATATTCGCTTCGGGTGATCAGCGCGTTACAACCCCTTACAGCACCACATACGACGCGATCGGGCGGGCCATTGACCGTTCGCCCATTGATCTGGTCAGCGACAGGAGGGCCGCGAAACGGCATCTTCTGAAACGCCTGCTGCTCGCGTTGACAACAGGGAATGGTGATCTGCACCTGGAAAACCTGTCGATCATCAATCGAGGCGGTACTCTTACCTTTTCCCCTGTCTACGACCCAACCCCCATGAGGGCCTACAGTATACACAACCTGCTCACTCCGATGTCATTCGGGCAATATGGTGAAGTTCATTTGATGGAGGCCCTCTTGCGGTTTACGAAGAATCTTGGTTTCAGAAAAAAGGATCTGATCGCCCTGATCGAAGAGGTCCTGGCCGTAACGGCTGATTACACGGACCGCGTCCAGGCGTTGAAGACTCTTCCCGATACCAATAAGAAGAATCTGATCCGCATGGTCAGTTCGATGAAGGAGGAGCTGAGAAAAATACAATAACAATCCCATAACGAAACCTGCTCACCGGCCCCTCTTGAGCTTGACATTGCGGAGACAACTCAAATTCCGGAGTAGCACAGTGGGCGGTTTTACTGCAAAATCTTCAGACTCTGACCACATCTGCAGGACGTGGTTTTCTATAATGAATTAGAAAATCCCTTTGCAGCATGAATATTAATCAATATTTTTGATAGATAAAATCATCACAATGGATTTTACTTATTAAGGAACCCTCCATTATAATGAGTCAGCGCGTCCGTATTGAACAGCACAATCACTCTGACGATTCACATAGACATCACCGATAATTGGCAGGAAAGAGGCAGTCGGCCAAGGCCGATTATCGCGAAACCTCAAAACAGGATGCAAAACAGGACCAGGAGGAAACATCATGACGACAAAGGTTGTTTTTCATGTTAACCGGGACGATGAAGAAACATTGCTTATGGCGCTTAACAATATGGAAAATCTGCTGAAAAACGTCCCTGCCGATGAGGCCGACGTTTATCTGGTAGCCAACGGGGTTGCGGTCAGATTGTTCCGGCGGGAGCGTGCTGGGCAGTACGCTTCTCGTATTGAGAGCCTCTCCGGGGCTGCTGTTCATTTCTTTGTCTGCAACAACTCACTCAACAGCCTGGGAATAAAAGACGAGGAACTGCTGGAATCCTGTCAGGTGGTGCCGACCGGCATTGTGGAGATCATCCGCCTGCAGGCCGAAGGATGCGCCTATGTAAAGCCCTGAAAATACTGTAGATCGATAAAAATACCGAAGGAGGGCCATTATGACTTCTGCTCAAGACAAAAAGGCTGTTGAATTTTCCGTAGCATCGGTTGACATTGTGTGTGATCTGCATGGCGACCCATGCAATCCGGATTTGACCCTGTTTTTCAATGGCAATCAGTGGATGGTTGTCGAGGAGCTTCTAGCTGCCTTTCGACGACTTTATCCGGAGATCCAGCATATCTTTTACGAGACCCTGCCTCCAGGCGTCCTGGCCGACCAGATCAAACAGGGAGCTCTGCGGATGGAGGAGTTGGTCATCACCACCTCACCTGATGTCTATACAGCCGGCCGGGAAGAAATGGAGGCCCTGCTTCGGGAAGGATTCATACAGGACTACCAACTTTACGCCCGAAACGGCCTGGCTATCCTGGTGCCGGCGGCTAATCCTGCAGATATCAGGGGGCTGCAAGATCTGGGGCGGCCAGGTGTGCGGGTAGCCATGCCGAATCCGGCTTATGAAGGCGTGGGCCGATTGATTGTCAAGGCCATGGAAAAGGCCGGCGGACCGGAGCTGGTTAAGCAGGTAATGGAAGAGAAAGTAGCCAGCGGAGAAACCTACCTGACCCGCATTCACCACCGCGAAACTATTAATTTGCTGTGTGACGGGTTTGCGGATGCCGGACCGGTCTGGTTGAGCGAGGCCCTCTACCAGCAGAAGCAGGGAAGATCATTAGATTATGTATCCATCCCGGCGGAACACGATGTCGTTGGCCGGTATTTCATAGCCCATGTGGACAAAACCAGCCGCCATCCTGCCGCGGCCAAGAAGTTCATTGACTTCATGACCAGTGAAACAGCCCAGAAGATCTATGCCGGTTATGGATTCCTGACCGGAGTATGAAAAAGCGGGTTCCTGCCTCCTGGCATTTGTCACCGGGTCCTGCTCCGGGGCGGAGGCGCTGTTGTTCCCGTTGAATTATGTCAGAGAGGGAAAAGATGGCCATTACTTTGAGGCAACTGGAAATTTTCCTCGCGGTTGCAGAGACGGAACACATGACTAAAGCACATAAAAGGGGACAGGCTACTTTTTGTGATGAATGATCGATTATGTGAAAAAGTAGCCTGTCCCCTTTTATGCTTTCTTCAATTTCTCGAATCCATTGCGGATCACCTGAGCAATTCGTTTTCGCCGTTCTTTC
>CAYZZU010000033.1:0-23820 GCA_964483105.1 uncultured Nitrospirota bacterium | reverse complement strand
CGCACAGTCCATTGCCGGGATGCGCTCGGCGGTTCATCAGATCGAGCCGGTCGTGGAGGCCTATGTCAGGGATGTGGAGAAAAGCATGAAGAGCACCGCGGACAGGACGAATGCCGACGCGGAGAAGAGTGCGCGAGAGGCACTCCTGGTCGCACTGTCCGCGCTCCTGGTCGGACTGCTGTTTGCTGTGCTGATCACGCGCTCCGTTTCCAAGTCGGTGATCGAAATCTTGACGGCAGCGAGTAGCGTGGCTTCCGGAAGTCAGGAACTCTCCGTGACCTCGGAGCAAATATCCCAGGGAGCGACCGAGCAGGCCGCGGCCGCCGAGGAGGTTTCCTCCTCCATGGAGGAAATGGTCTCCAATATTCAGCAGAATGCTGATAATGCCAGACAGACCGAGAAAATAGCTGTGAAATCGGCCGAAAACGCGATGGAAGGTGGTAAAGCGGTCTCGGAGTCGGTGAATGCCATGAAGGAAATTGCCGACAAGATATCGATCATCGAGGAGATCGCCCGGCAGACGAATCTGCTGGCCTTGAACGCGGCGATCGAGGCGGCCCGGGCGGGTGAGCACGGTAAGGGATTCGCCGTTGTGGCCGCCGAGGTACGAAAGCTCGCGGAGAGAAGCCAGACCGCCGCGGCCGAGATCAGCCAATTGTCCGGAGCCAGCGTGGAGGTGGCCGAGAGGGCGGGCGAAATGCTGGCGAGAATCGTTCCGGACATCCGGAAAACCGCCGATCTGGTACAGGAGATCAATGCTGCGAGTAGTGAACAGAACGCGGGCGCCGAGCAGATCAACCAGGCGATCCAGCAACTGGACCAGGTGATTCAGCAGAACGCCGCGGCTTCCGAGGAGATGGCCACCACGTCCGAGGAACTGGCGGCCCAGGCCGAGCAGCTTCAAAGTGCCATGGAATTCTTCAAATTCCGGAAAAGTGATGGGAAACAAAAACCTTCGGAACAAGCCTTACGAAAGGAAGAGATTCAGGTCCATCGTTCTTCGGCCTCCCGGCTTACGCAGGCCCTGCATGAAAAGGCACAGAATGTTCTGTCCGGGACGACCTACCCCCGTGCAGTGGGGGAGACGCGTCGTGCCTCCGGGTACGAGATTGAGGTGAAAGACGGTGAGAGTGACGGGAAGTTTGAACGTTTTTGAGCTGACCGTACATGCATGCGGTGGATACTGGTGTTCGGGATGACTCTGGATCCGGTTTGGGAGACGATATAAGATATGAAGAAAAAGATCCGTGTCCTGATCGTGGACGACTCGGCGGTGGTTCGCCAGACCCTGAGGGAGATCCTTTCGTCCGATCGAAAAATCGAAGTGATGGCCACGGCCTCCGATCCGATCATCGCGGCCGACAAGATTCAGAAGGAGGTGCCGGATGTCATTACGCTGGACGTGGAGATGCCGCGCATGGACGGGATCACTTTCCTGAAGAAGATCATGACTCAGCACCCGATCCCGGTTGTGATGTGTTCCAGCCTGACGGAAGAGGGATGCGAGACCACCCTCCGTGCCCTCGAGTATGGGGCGCTCGACATTATTCAGAAACCCCGCCTGGGGGCGAAACAGTTCCTGGAAGAGGCCCGGATACGGATTTGTGACGCGGTCAAAGCGGCGGCACAGGCACGGGTGCATAAAATCTGTCCGGATTCGAAAGGTGTTGCTCCGAAACTGACGGCCGATGCGGTGATCGCGAAATCGGTTACGCGCGCGATGATCCGGACCACGGAGCGGGTGGTCGTGGTCGGGGCCTCCACGGGGGGGACCGAGGCCCTTCGGGTTTTCCTGGAGGCGATGCCTCACGACGCACCCGGGATTGTTATCGTGCAGCACATGCCGGAACATTTCACCGCGGCCTTCGCGAGAAGACTGAACGGTTTGTGCCGGGTGACGGTCAAGGAGGCGGAACAGAATGATACCGTGATCCGGGGGCGGGCCCTGATCGCGCCGGGCAACCGGCATCTCCTGCTTAAGAGAAGCGGCGCACGCTATTTCGTGGAGATCCGGGAGGGACCGCTGGTCTGCCGCCATCGGCCATCCGTGGACGTTCTTTTCCGGTCCGCGGCCCGGTACGGCGGCAAGAATATCGTCGGAGTGATCATGACCGGGATGGGGGACGACGGTGCCCGCGGCATGTCGGAGATGAAAGAAGCGGGAGCCGCGACGATCGCCCAGGATGAAAAGAGCTGTGTTGTGTTCGGCATGCCGAAGGAGGCGATCCAGAAGAATGCGGTGGACCGTGTTCTGCCGCTTACGAAGATCCCGGCTGAAGTCGTCAGGCTTTGCGATGAAAGAAATCAATGATTCCTTTTGACTCCAGTTTGCCCGTTGAATATCTCCGTCCCGGAGAACTGATGATCCGGGATCGTCCGACCATCGTTCAGACCGTGCTCGGATCCTGCGTGTCCGTCACCCTGTTTCATCGGCTGATGGGGTTGGGTGCCATTTGTCATGGTGTCCTGCCCCACGGGGAGTGTGAGGCGAAGTACAAGTATGTGGATTGTTCGATCCGGTGGATGCTCAGGAAGTTTGACGCGTACGGTATCCCTCGGGATGAAATTGAGGTCAAGCTGTTCGGAGGCTCGGATCTATTTCGTGCCGGGGGGGAGAAGATGTCGGGGGTGCCGGTCGGAGAGCAGAATATAGAAGTTGCGCGCCGGATCCTTCGAGCGGAAAATGTCTTCCTGCTTGCGTCGGACGTCGGGGGATCCCATGGCCGCAAGCTTTTTTTCAATACCCGGACCGGGGAGGTTCTCTTGTCACACCTCCGGGAGACGGGCGAACCCTCTTTCTTTTTTAATGTCTGATGTCGAGGAAACGGGCCGACGGAGAGGCCCCTCCCGGGTGATAGCCTTTGAATGCGCGACTCCCCTGGCGGAGCCGCTGGATTTGATCTCCCACATCCCCTTTCAGCTTCTCGGCTATGACGATGGCTTCTCTTTCATTCCCGGAAATGCGGTGGAGTAAAGAATGGAGCGCCTGAAGTTCTGACGAAATCTCCTTTCGGCATGGAAGAGGGAGGTTCTTCAGGGAGGGGAGGGTTTGATCGATCCGATCCATTTCCCGAATCAGTTCAGTTTTCCGCAGAAGAACAGGGCCCAGATCGTTCGTCCGCCCGGATTGCAGCAGGTTCAACAGTTCTCTGCTGAATCCTTCCAGCATTTCGCAGCGATGGATCTTTTCCCGTAACCTGGTTTTCAGTTCGGTGATGACGAACGGCATCCCCGGCGTCCTTTCTCTCTCCGGAACTACACTCTTGCGGTGATTCCCGTCTTTTCAGGCTGCTCACGAAGGGGCAGATTCTTCTCCGGCTTTTTCAGGATGATGGTTTCCCAGGCCTCGCGGAGTTCGGAGAGAAGAAAGGCGACTTCATCGATGGCCGAGGTATCCTGTTTCATGTCCGCGTCCAGGATCCGTTTCAGGAGATAGATGTAGATCGATTTCAATCGTTTCGCGATATCACCGCCCTGCTCGTAGTTGAGTGACTGGAGGAGTTCGGAGACAATGGCGTGAGCCTTCATCAGCAGGCGGCCCTTTTCCTTGTAGTCCTTCTTCTCCAGGCATTCCTTGCCGTGACGGAGAAAGGAGAGCGCACCGTTGTAGAGGAGGAGAATCAGTCTCCCCGGATCCGCTGTCAGGATTTCCGTGTCGCGATAAATCTGTTTTTTCTGCAATGACATATCCTGCTCCTCCTTTTACCCTCCGATTATCCTCCGAATCCGGGGAGTGATTTGATCTGGCCGTCCAGCCATCCGCTGATACTCGACATGGAGCTGAGCGCCACCTCCATGGAAACAAATTTCTCCGTCAGGGTCTTCATCTGCTTGTCCAGGAGTTTTTCTTTAAAATCGATGGTATCCTGGGTGTTTTTGATATTATCGTTGATGGAGTCGGTTTTGAACCCCACGTACCCGTCCGTGCTGTCCGTGATGTAATAGAGGGCCTTGTCCATCTGATCGGCCACACCCAGGGTCAGCTTGATGTTCCCGACGCTGCCTGTGGAGGATCCGGTATACTGGATCATCAGTCCGTCCACATTGGCGTCTCCGGAATCTCCCGTGAGCTCCTGGCCGTTGCCGGTGGCGGTTTCTCCGTTGATGGTTCCGACTACATCGAGTCCGTCGTAGGTGCCGTTGACCAGGCCGGTATAGAGATCCCTTGTGGTGGTTTTGCTCAGGGTTCCGAGATCCAGATTGGAACCGGAGCCTTCGTTGTTTTCGGTCAGTGTTACGGAGAGAGATCCGCTGCCGGCTGTTTTGTCCTCCACCACGATCTTCCCGTTTTCCACCCGGGCGTCCACCACGGATGAACCTCCAAAAGCGGTCTCAATTTCAGTTAATAGATCGCCGATTGTGGAGGTGGTCGTGTCGGTGATTGTGAAGTTCCGGCTGGTGATGGCGGTCCCGCCGTGGTCCGTGCCCGAGATGGTGATGGTGTCGTTGTTGTTCACCGTGGTGTTGTAGAGATCTGAGAAGGTGGTGGAGCTGCTCATCTTGACGGCGCCGGAGGTGGATGCCGTGGAGAGGGCCGTGCCCGAGGTCAGGATATCGTACCCTCCGGTGGCGCTCTGTGAAAGGGTGAAGCTTGCGGCGCTGCCGTAGTTCTTGTCGGTGAGGACCAGATGGTTTCCCGAGTCCTTGGAGGCCGTGACGTTCAGAGTGTACCGTCCTTCGGTATTGAGTGATGCGCTGTCGAAGGTCCCGAAGGAAAGGCCGCTTACGGCCGATGTATCGATCGAGAAGGTGAGGCTGCTGTCCCCGGTGTTCTTATCCGTGAGCACAATGCGGCCGTTGGTATCCACCGTGGCGTAGATGTTTTTGTCGTACATGTCTTCGATGGCCGAGAGGAGATCCCCGACCGTTCCGCTGGCCAGGTCGATGGTGTAGGATCCGCTCACGGAGACCCCGCTCCGGGTGGTCCCGGAAAAGGTGATGATGTTCCCGTCCGCGGCCGATACGCCGTCGATGGCGCTCCATTTCGTGGTGCTCTTGATGGCCGATGCCGAAGCGGTGTTGGTGGCGGTACTCTTCTTGACTTCCGTGTATTCGGTGGAAAGCTCCGAGTTGATCGCGTTGACGATCGTGTCGATCTTGTCTCCGGAGGAAACGGTGATGGCCGCCGTTCGTCCTCCCTCCGTGATGGTCAGGGTATTGTTCGCTCCGATTCCGGAAGAGAGATCGACGTTTCCCGTGACACTCCCTTTCGAGGCCACCTGGCTGATGTTGACCGCGTATTCTCCCTTCTGCGTGTCCTTGGTATGTCCGATATACTTGATGTTGCTGTTGGCGGAGCTTCCGTTCCCGATAAAGATGTTCCGCACGCTTTCGAAATCGGTGTTCAGGTAGCCCGTCAGCTTGGCATCGTCGACGCTCAGGGTTCCGTCATCCTGGAGGTTGATGCCGATCAGTCCGAGTGTGTTCAGGTCGGAGGTGACCCCCCAGACCGTATTGACGATGATGGTCCGGAGATCGGTCTGCACCGAGGCCAGGGTCTGGTCTCCGAAAAGGACCCCGCCGGTTTTCTGGTTTTTTTCATCGTAGGTGAACTGTTGCCCGATGTAGGATATGATGTCGTTGTAGTCATCGACAAAGTTCTGGATGTTTGATTTGATCGTGTCGATGTCCCGCGCCACATCGACAGTGACCGTGGTGCCCGACTCCACACTCAACAGGTTCAGAGTGACCCCCTGAATGACGTCCTTGACCGAGTTCGTGGAATTGGTGATGGAGATGCCGTCCACCGTCAGCTTGGCGTCCTGTCCGGCCACAAGCTGCATGTCCCTTCCCTGGGTCGTGGTGGAGATGGTTCCGAAGTCGAGGGTTCCTCCTCCTTCGTTGTTCGCGGTGAGGGTCAGGGAGAGTTGGCTGTCTCCGGAGGCGCTGTCGGTGATGACGATCTTCCCGTTGGAAACAGATGCGGTGGCCGTCCGGCTCCCGGACCCGAAACCGTTCGTGGTGTTGTTGATCCGGTTGAGAAAATCCTGGACTGTGTCCCCCGCCTGCACGGTGTAGGTGAAGGCGCTGATGGTCGTGCCATCCCCCTGGGTTCCGCTGATCGTGATGGTGTCTCCTGCCGTGACTCCTGCGGAAACACCGCCGGTCCAGATATTGGTCATCAGGGTGGAGGCGGTCATCAGGGTGGAGGCGTCTCCGTCGGTGTTGGCGACCGACCCGGTCAGGACTTCCGTGGTGGAGGTATGCGTTCCCTCGAGGATCCCCAGCGTTTGCAGTACATTGCCGCTGTCGGAGAAGGAAGTCGTCCCGCTGATGTCGATCTGATAGGTTGTGACCCCGTCGGTCGTGGTGCTGACCACGGATGCGGAAACGCCGGTTAAGGCGTTGATGTTGGAGGCGATAGTGGTCAGGGATTCGGACGAAAGGTCGATCGAGACACTCTGTCCGGCGATCGTGACGCTGGTGCTTCCCTGAGGGGAGGTGAGGTTGAGGAGGCTCCCCACGGCGGTCGTGCTGTTGGTAAAGGCGTCCGATTTGGCGCCGTCGCTGGTGCTGTTTTTGATCGTGACCGAAGAGGAAACGAATCCCAGGCTCTGGAGCACATTGCTCGTGCTGGCGTCGAGGAGACTGATCCCGCTCGCGCCCTCCACATCGCTGGTCAGGATCAGACGGTAATCGGAAGTTCCGTTCTGCAGGATCGTGGCCGTGACCTGGGAGGCGCTGTCTCCCGTGTTGACCGCGTTGATTTTGTCCCGTAGGGCCGTGAGGTCGTCGGTGGAGGTGATGTTGACGACCTTCCCGTTGATGAGGATATCCCCGCTGTATCCCAACGCGGTGGTTTTACTGGAAAAACTGCTCGAGGAAAGCTTCTGCGCCTGTGCGAGTTGAGAGATCTGTACACTGTAGGATCCCGGCGCGGCGTCGCTCCCCACCGAGGCTGTCAGAAGTTTGTCCGGACTGGTGGTGGAGGAGGAGACCGTGGATACCTTGAAGAGATTGAAGGCGGAGGCCGTGTTGATCGCGGTGGCCGCGGAATCGAGGGTCAGGAGCCGTGTGTTCACGTCCTGCCAGGCGTTCAGCTTGTCCTGGTAGTCGCTGATCCGGTTCTGCAGCAGGGTGATCGGCCGTTCGTCCACCTTCCGGATCTGATCAATGATGTTTTGCCAGTCGATCCCTGAAGCAAGTCCGCTGACGGAACTCGTACTTGCCAAGTTGCTTCTCCTTTGGAAACGGCCCGGACGGGCCTTTTCTCCATTTCAGGCGACTTTCCGAGTCGCGATGCCTACACCTTTTTTTCCAGCAGAAGGCCTTCTATCCCCCGGTTCGACTGGGCATGCTCCAGAACGGAATCGGGAGGGATGCGTCGGATCAGCTCACCGTCCGATTTCCGGAAGACCTTGATCACCACATCGCCGGTGTCGCGGTTGATCTCGAATTTCAACTCCCTCCCGATGGAGTCGAGGAACTTCTGGATGGATCGTACGGAACGCTGCAGTTCCTCGCTTTTCTTCGCTGCGGTTTCCTTCACCGCGATTCGGTCGACGGGGGAGTTTCCCGACGGCTTCGGGGGGGCGGTTTGAACCCGGTTTTTCTCCGTGGATACAATCCCGGTGCGGTCCTGCTGGGAGGCCGGATGTTTCCCGGCGACGGCATTCGCCGTGACGGGTTTCGTGTCAATGGTATTCATGATCGTTACCTGTCCATTCCTGCGGGGGGAGCATCACTCCCCCCGCAGGATGTCCGCTTCGTGTTTCTAAGGGACTTGTCCCTACCGCAGCAGTGTGAGGACTGTCTGCGGCGCGGAGTTGGCCTGTGCCAGCATGGAGGTACCGGCCTGGAGCAGGATCTGATGCTTGGTGAAATCCGTCATCTCCGAGGCCATGTCGGTGTCCCGGATCACCGAGTCCGCTGCCGTGACGTTCTCGATGGTTGTCGCCAGGTTGGCCGAGGCGTATCCGAGACGGTTCTGGACGGCTCCGATCTGGCCCCGGATGGTGGCGACGTCATCGATGGCGTCATCCACGATATCGATGGCGAGCTGGGCGTTGGAGGCCGTGGTCAGGGAGATGTCGCTGACATAGCTCGATGACCCGAGACCGAGCGCCGCCGTGTTGGCATCACCAATGGAGAAGGTGATCTGGTCGTTTGAGGAGTTCGCCGCTCCGACCTGGAAGGTCGAGCCGCTCCCCGCGTCCACTGTCAGAGTGGACATGGCGGTGAAGCCCGCCCCGACCGTATCGACCGTGGCGGCCGAGGTGGTCTTGAAGGAGATGCTGAACTGGGAGAAATTGATGGTCCCGCCGGTGGTGACGGTAACGGTCTGCGAGGTTCCCCCCTTGGTCAGGGTCATTTTGTCGTTGCCGGACGAGTAGGCGATGGTGTAGGTGCCTGCGGCGGCCCCGGAGACGTCGAAGCTGTAGACGTTCTCAATGGCGGCGACCGACGATGCGTCGTTGGCCGTCAGGGAAGACGCGCCGTTGAAGGAACCGTCGATCAGCAGGGTGCCGGAATACTTCGTGGAATCCGCGATCCGGTCGATTTCCGATTTCAACTGGGTCGCCTCGGAATTCAGCTTCGTCCGGTTTGCGGAACTGGTGTTGTCCGACGCGGCCTGCGTGGCCAGTTCCTTCAGACGGGTCAGCATGTTCCCGATCTGATCCAGGGCGCCTTCGGCCACCTGCAACAGGGAGTTGGCCTCGGAGGTGTTCCTGGATGCGACCTGGTAGCTTTTGATGTCGGCCCGTAATCCTTCGGACACGGCCAGCCCGGCGGCGTCATCCGCGGCCCGGTTCACCCGGAAACCGGATGAGAGCCGTTCCAGGTTTTTGGAGAGGGCCTTGTCGGTGGACAGCAAATGTCTGTGCGCGTTCAGTGCAGCAATGTTGTTCTGGATTCTCAGTCCCATGGTCTTTTCCTCCTTGGAAAATGGATCTGTCTCAGGCAAAGGATCCGGATGGATTCCTTAACCTGAGCTTACTGGTTCCGGCTTCCTTGCCGCAACGGTCTTTGTTGTTCCTTGCTCCCCGGGACACGGGCCGGGGAGAAATACCCCTTTGTCGTTTCCGTTTCACCTCCTTCCGGTCGGATTCTTTCCTCGCTCCCGTGTCGGAGTGAGAGTTTCCTGATTGCTGAATATATCGGCAGGGCGGCCACGGGACTTTAGTTTTTTCGGATCGTTTTTCCGGACGGTCTGAAGGTGGAGACGGGGTGAGGGGCACCGGACCGGATTCCATCCTGAATCCGCCGGGCGTGATCCCCTGATGTTTCCAGAACGGAAACGAAAGACTCCATGACCTCCGGCAGCGTGCCGGGCGGGATGTTCTCCTGTTCCACGTTGTAGAATTCCACGATCGGGCGGAGGAATGGATCCTTTGCCCCTGACTTCAGAATCTCCTCGTGAAGTTTCTTGAAATGCCGTGCCAGCCGGCTGATTTCTTCTCTCCTGTTTGCCCCTTTCGTCTCTTTCTCAAGGGCCCGGGCGGCATTCCCGGCTTCCCGGAAGCGTTCGGACAGGTTTCCGACCCGGCTTATCAGGGAGGAGGCTTCCCGTAACTTCCCATACCGCCATGGTTTTTCTTCCCATGGCGGTATTTGCGAAACCCCGATTCCCCCTCCTGTAATATGCTTTTTCCAATGCAGTCCCAGGATCTCCCGGAGGGAATCCCCGATTTCACCGGCCCGGGTCAGAAGAGGACGGTGGGTCAGAAAGTTCCACGGGTCGAATCCGGATACGAAGATCTCCAGGTTCCGGACTATTTTTTCTTCCGGAATGGGAAGGCCTTCCAGCATGAAATTCAGGGTATGATGAACGGCTTCGGGGGAAAGCGCGTTATGGCATGAGAAGGATCGACACGGAGTCTGAGGGCTGCAGGGGGAGCAGTCGGTCCGGACCTGAATGGCCACATGTCCTTCCCCGTAAGGCGCGGTTTCCCGGAACCAGACGTGCCCCAGGTGCAGGGAAAGGACCTTCGTCCCGACGGCCGCGGCGAGATGGGAGGTCCCCGTGTCGTTGCTGATCAGGACCCGACATCGGGAAAGGAGGGCTGCCAGCGGGCCGATCCGGGTCTTCCCGGCCAGGTTGACGATCCGGTCCGGCGCCCGGCTCCGGATCTCTTCCGTGATATGGGATTCGGAGGCGAGCCCGAAAAGGAGGATCCGTGCCTTGCGTTTTTGCAGGATCAGGGAAGCCAGAGAGGCGAATCGTTCGGAAGGCCAGCGCTTCCGCGCTTCGTTGGCACCCGCCTGGAAACCGATGATCAGATCGGTGTCCGAGACCCCATGGGTTTCGAGAAGCGCGTTTGCCGCCTCTTCGTCTTTCCCATGAACCCGGAAACGGAGCCTCCCTCTCGGGAAGGGCGTTTCCGCCAGGGCGCGGTGCAGATCCACCACGTGGATCTTGTTGATCTCCCGCATGGCGAGGATCTGCTGAAGGTATCGTACGGCGCGGCCGGAGAGGAGACGTCTCTTTCCGTCCGGGATCCGGATTCCCACCTTGATGTCCGCCTGGACGGCTTCCGTGAGGAGTGCGCCGATCTTCGTATGGGTCATGTTGTAAACGGCATCGAACTCCTCCCGGAACAGGGCGGAGGTCTCCTGTTTCAGGATCCGGAAGGCCTCACGGATCCCTTGAGGATCTTCCTTCCGGAGACGTTCTTTCAGTGTGGCAAAGTCCAGGCAGAGAAGATGATCCACGTCCGGAAGTCTCCGGGCGGTCTCTTCCTGGTCCTTCCGTACCAGCAGGGTAATCCGGTCTCCCCGGGATTTTTCGTCGTGAAGAAAAGGGGTGGCCTGAACCAGGTCCCCCATCTGACAGAGATTGATGATGAGAACCTTCACCAGGAACGGTCTCCCCGGCTCTCCCTCTGGAGAGATTCGAGTATCAGGAGGAGTGCATTCTCCCGGTTCAGGGGGAGCGCATCCGCTTCGATGCTGTTCCGGATTTTACGCAACGAGAGTTCCTCCTCTTCTCCGATCTTTTCCGGGTCCAATGGGTCCGGACAGAACGACGTTCGGAAGGTCTCTGAAAAGAAGGTGATTCGAGGGTCGTCTGGGTATCGGGAACGCAGTCTGCTGAGGATCTTCCGGCCCGGTTCCCGGTGGTCGTGATCCTTGCAGAAATGGAGGAGTTTCAGCGCGAAATCAACCTTCCAGTCGGCCTCCCCGAGCGCCTCTTCAAAAAGCGCGCGGGCGATGTCATCCCGGCCCAGATGGGCGGCGGCATACCCGGCTGTCGCGAAGAGGGGTGCCGCCCGGCCGACGGTGTTGGCCGGCAGATCGGTTTCGGTTCCGTTCCGGTAGGCTTGAAGCGTTTCCCTGAATTGTTTTCCGTAAGCAAGGGTCTCCTCGTATTGTTCCAGTTCGTACATGGACATCGTGAGAATCCAGAGGAGATCGGGATGGTACGGGCAGGCCTTCAGTCCTTCCCGGCAGACGCCGGCGGCCAGTTCGGGCCGCCCCGCGCCCAGGGCTCCCTTCCCGGTGAGAAAGACCAGGTTGTAAAAGGCGGGGGGAAAAGGGCGGGGTTTCTTCGTAAAAAGTTCCAGTCCGGTCAGGCCCGCCTCAACCGCCTCCTGAAATTCGTTGTGATTGACCAGGGAGAGTGCCAGGTTGTGGTAATAAAACGGGTTTTCAGGATCCGACGCGATCTGTTGCCGGGTCAGGGCGAGGGTTCGCTGGAACTTCGCCTCCATCTTTTCCGGAGAGAGGGCATAGCCGTAGTGCAGGAAGGTGACGGGAATCTGGCGCCCCGCGCCCCGGGCGATCACCTGGTTGTGGACGATTCCCTCAAACCGGATTCCGCGGTGGTTCCGGAAGATACGGAGGGCCGGGAATTCGGAGAGGATGCCCCCCGTTCCATCGAGGTTCCGGATGGTGAGGAGGAGGTGATCGACCTCCGGTGGTGTCCGCTGGAGCGTCTCCCTGAGTTTTTCCCCGTCACCCGGGACAAGTTCCTCATCCCCGTCGATGTACAGGATCCATTCTCCGGAGGCGAAGGAGATTGAGTGATTCCGTGCCTTGGAGAAATTGTCTTCCCAGGCGATCCGGTCGACCCGGTCGGCGTACCGTTCGGCGATGGAAACAGTGGAATCGGTTGACCCGGTATCGACGATCATCAGCTCATCGACTGCGGGACGAATGGATCGCAGGCAGCGCTCGAGGTTTTCCGCCTCGTTTCTGACGATCATACAGGCGCTGAGGGTGGGCTGTGGCATGGAATCCTTTCGATCAGAGAATCAGATCTTCAAGATTGTCGGTTTTTCGGTTTGCGGGTGGACTTCGTTTCGAAGATTCAGAGAGACCCGGCGGATCTCCGCCGCCGCTGTGGTCTGGTCCCGTGCCTCCAGGTTCGAACCGATTTCTTCCATCAAGTCCGCCAGGTCTTCCCGGGTGTTCAACTGCCGATCGGTTGGGAGAGACAGGACTCCGAGAAGGGCTTCACAGCAGAGCAGGGACGCGTCGAGGCGGCCCTGCTCGAGATAGAGAGCGGTCAGGAAGGAGAGGACCTCGGGGTCGGTCTCGTCGATCTCCAGGATGTGTCTCAGGATTTCTTCCGCCCGGTCCCGATCTCCGGCGGCCAGCAGGGTGAGGGCGAGTCCTCTGAGCGCGGCCGGGTTGTCCGGCTCCGCGGCAAGAATCTCTTCGAAACGGGACTCCAGATTTCCAGGATCCGTTCCGGTTGCGGTGTCCCGGGGCGCCGGAGAGATCCTTTCCTCGGCGCAGTCTTTCAGATAACGAGCCTCCGGGTCGTGGGGATCGAGGGAAAGAACGCGTTCGTAGAGTTCACGGGCTTTCATGAATTTCTCCTCCCGGGTGTAGGTGTCGGCGACGGCCTTCAGGATGAAGGTATCATCGGGGTGTTCGTTCAGGTGTTGCCGGTACAGTCTTCGGGCCTCCGTTCCCCGGTTGTTGCCGTGGTAAAAAAGGCCGATCTCCCGGTAGCGGTCGGGATGGTTCCGGTCGTGATCCAGATAACTCCGGAAGGTCTCTTCCGCCTTTTCCTCCTGTCCCAGCGCGAAATAGGCGTGTCCCAGCATTTTTTCCATCCGGGGGCGAAAGCCGGCCGTACCCGCGGGGATGTCCGGTTCATCCTGACCCTGCTCTGACCTGTCCAGGAGGGTCAGGTATCGTTCCCCCATTTCCCGCACCACCTCGAAATGATCCTGCTGATAGGCGGAGAGGGCGATGACATAGCATGAATCAAAATGGTCCGGATTTTTCTCCAGACAGTGTTCCGCCGTCTGGATTGCTTTTTCGTATTCCCCTTCTGCACAGAAAAGGGAGGCCACAACATATTGGCTGTAGAAGAGGTACGGGGGAAAAATGCCCAGTTTCTCCGCCAGTTCGCGGGCCTTCAGACCTTCTTCGATCGCTTCCCCGTCTCTCTTCGCCATGGAGTAGGAGACGCAGAGATTGTGCCGGTGCCAGGGATTGTCCGGGTCCCTGCGGATCTCTTCTTTCAGAAGAGGGATGGTCCTTCGTGCCTTGGCCTCCATCTTTTCGGCGTTCAAGGCATATCCCTGGTGGTGGATGCGGAGACCGGTCCGTGCCCCTTCCCCCGTGATCTTCGGCTGATTGTGGACGCGCCCTTCATAGTGGAAACCGATGCCGTTGCGGAAGATCCGCGGTGAGTGGAGCACGGCGTTGATCGAACCGTTCCTGTGGTAGTTCAGGACCTCCATGAAAAGATGGGTGATGTTGCCGGGTCGGTCCTGGATGATTTCTCTCAGGCGGGGTGCGTCTTTTGTGTCGACTTGTTCGTCCGCGTCCAGGATCAGGATCCAGTCCGATGTCGCGTATCGCAGCGACTGGTTCCTCGCCTTGCTGAAGTCGTTCTCCCAGGGATGGTGGTAGACACGGTCGGTGTACCGCCGCGCGATCTCCACCGTACGGTCGGTTGACCCGGTATCGACGATGACGATCTCATCCACGTGGTCACGGATGGAGTCGAGGCAGTGTTCGAGCATCTCCTCTTCGTCTCTGACCATCATGCAGACCGAGAGGGTCGCGCGCCGGTTCCGCTCCGTGGATCCGGGTTCTTCCTCGCTGTTCCGGATCCGGGACAGGTTGTATTTCGCTTCCCGGAAACCGGCATCTAACTGAAGCGCCCTTTCGAAATGCTCCTCCGCTTCTTTCCGCTTCTCCTTCAGCAGGAGGAGACAGCCGAGGTCATTCTGGACCTCGGGAGATCGGGGCGCGATGGCCTGCGCTTCCTCCAGGAGGTTCAGCGCTTCTCCGGTCTTTCCCATTCGGATGAGGGCCTGGGAGAGTCCGATCCGATACCGGAAGCTTTCGGGATCGAGAACCAGGGCCTTTTCGAAGGCCTCCGCCGCCTTCTCCCATTGCCCGAGGCGGAGGGCGCAGATTGCCCTAAGCTGAAGGATCTGCGGATCCTTATCCTCCCCGGAGAAGGGTGAAAGGGCCTCCCCGGCTCCGGCTTCGTCGCCTGTGTTGATTCCCGCGATGGCCCTCAGGATCCGGATTCCCTTCCATGCCGGATCGATCTTCATCCCCTTCTCGAGAATGGGTATGGCCTCCCCCGGACGCCCGAGTTCGATCAGGGTGCCGCCGATTTCATAAAGGGCCCGGACGTCGTCAGGGTTTGCTTCGAGCTTCTTTCGGGAGATTGTGAGATAGGTTTCGAGTTTCCGCCGGACGAAGTCATCTCCCCGGGCCTTTCCTAAATGGTGGATCGGGACCGGCAGGAGCGGGAACTCCCATCCGAATTTCTCCAGGGTTTCTTCCACGCGTTCGTGCACCCGGTTAACGAAACGGATCTTCGGGTCTCTGCGAAAGAGACGGGCGAGAGGGACATCGAAATAGCCGGAGAAGTCCCGACCTTCCACGGCATCGGTGAGGTTCCGGGTCCAGCCGAAGGTCGTGGAATCGTCGGTGTAATTCCGCTGAAGGAGCTGAAAGGCCTTTGCGCCGGGATCGGCGATCCGGCGCCGGATCGTGTCATGGTCCTTCCGCTCGATCCGTTCATCGGCATCCAGGACGAGGATCCACTCCCCGTTTGCTTCTTCGATGGAGCGGTTCCGGGCCTCGCTGAAGTCCTCCTTCCAGGGATGACGGATCACCCTGGCCCCGAACGATTCGGCGATCTTCACTGTCCGGTCCGTGGAACCGGTGTCGATGATGACGATTTCGTCAACGAGTCCCCGGATGCTTTCCAGACAGCCGGGGAGCAGTTCCTCCTCGTCCTTTGTGATCATGCAGAGAGAAAGGCGGGGCGCGGATTCGCCCGTCCGGTTTCCCTCCGTTTCCGGTTCCTCCAGTCCTTCGAAGATCACGGCCGCCTTCTCTTTTTCCCCGACCGCCTCATAAAACGATCCGACGGAGCGGAGGAAGGCGTGGTCATGCGCTCCCAACTCGATCGCCTTGAGAATCCATGCGTCTCCCTCGACGGGATCTCCAAGGCGGTAATGGGCTCCGCCGATCATGGCCGTGACCGTGTGCCTCCGTCCCAGGGTATAGACCGGAACCGGTTCAATCACGGGTTGCGCGCTCCGTTCCTCGAGAATCGTGAGGTATTCACTGCCCGTCCGGATGCACTCCTTCCACGGGCCGTGGACCGATGCGATGAGGGCCAGGAGGTACCAGGCGTCGGGATGGGTCGGATCGATGCCGGTTGCCTCGACGGCAAGGTCGCGGGCCTCTTCAATTTTTCCCTGCCCGAAGAGGAGGGCCGACACGGTGTAACAGGTCTGCAGGATGTACCTGGGCTTCGGGTTGACTTTCCGGACCGTCTCGATGGCCTGCATCCCGGCCCGGACGGCATCGTCCGTTTTGTCGAGCCCCTGTAAGGCAAGGCAAAGGTTGTGGTAGTGGAAGGGGTTCCCGGGATCCGCCTGGATTTCCCTTTCGATCAGTCCGCGGTTCCGCTCGAATTTTTCCCGTTCTTTCTCTCCTCCCCGGCAGTAGCCGTCATGAAGGAGGCGGATTCCTCCGTGTCTTCCTTCCCCTTCGAGATGGAGCTGCTCGTGGATCCTTCCCTCGAAGCAAAGTCCCCGGCCGTTCCGGAAGAGGCGGGGGAGACTCAGAACGGTGTTGACGCGCCCGTCCGGGGAAAGGTTCCACCGGTCGAGGTAGATGTGGGTCACCTGGTTTCCCGCGTTCAGGATGGCTTCCCTGACCTGAGTCCCTTCTCCCGGTTCGAACCATTCATCGGCGTCGAGGATCAGAATCCAGTCTCCATGGGCATATCGCAGCGACTGGTTTCTCGCCTTGCTGAAATGATTTTCCCATGGGTGATGATAGATCCGGTCGGTGTATCGCCGTGCGACCTCCACGGTCCGGTCGGTTGATCCGGTGTCGACAAGGATGATCTCGTCCACAAACTCCCGAACCGAATCGAGACAGCGGGGCAGGTCAAACTCCTCGTTTTTGACGATCATGCAGAGGGAGAGGGTAGGAGAGGTACGCCCGGTTTTTTCTTCTGTTTTTCCTGTATGGAGCCGGGCCTGTTCCAGGTTCCGGCGGGTTTCGACATTTTCCGGATCGATTGCGAGGGCCTCCTCGAACTGCCCGGCGGCGAGCTCCATGCGTCCCGTCCGGGCGTAGAGGACCCCCAGATCGTTGTGCGGAGAGGCGAAGCCGGAGTGAATCCGGATCGACTCCTTGAAGTGCTGTTCGGCCGTGTCATAGTCTTCACGGGCCAGTTCCGAGTATCCGAGACTCCAGTAGGCGAGGAACGAGTCCGGTTTCAGGGCGATGGCCTTCTCAAAGTGCCGGATCGCCTCGTCGTGTCGCTCGAGGCGCTGTTCGGCCACGCCGAGGTTGTACTCGATGTCGGTGTTTTCCGGATTGATCCGCTGGGCGGAACGGTAGGCCTCCAGGGCTTCCCCGGGTCGGTCCTGTTCCAGCAGGACCGACCCGAGGTTGAGCCAGGCCTCGTCCGAGTCGGGACGGATACGCGTGACTTCTTTGAAAAGTTGTTCCGCTTCTGCGAATTGTTTCAGCTCCACCTTCTGGGCCGCCAGCTCGAAGATCGCCTTGGGATCCCGGGGAGCCTCCCGGATTTTCTCCTGACCGATTCGTTCGTAGAGTGTCCCTTTGGCGCGGAGTTTCGCCTCCCCGCGAACCTTTCCGTAATGATGAATCGGAATTCCCGTCCGGATCGTCTTCAACCCCGCCTCCGCGACGGCGGGCTCGACCAGTTCATGGACCGGGTTTCGGAAGTGGATCTTCGGGTCTCTTCGGAAGAGGCGGATCAGCTCGGAGTCCACGTAGCCGGCATGGTCCTTCCCTTCCGGACCTTCCTGCTGATTGCGTTGCCAGTGGAGGAGAGAGGTGTTGTCGGTATAGGTCCGCTGGGTGAGAAAGCAGGCGAATAAATCCGGGTCCCGTATGGTTGCTGCGATCTTTGCCACGTCTTTTCCCGCGATCCGCTCGTCCGCGTCGAGGACGAGGATCCATTCGCCCGCGGCGTGGTCGATCGAGACGTTCCGGGCTTCGCTGAAGTCGTCACGCCAGGGATGGCGAATCACCTTCGCTCCGAACGATTCGGCGATTTCCACCGTGCGGTCGGTCGATCCGGTGTCGACGATGATGATTTCATCGACGATACTGCGGACCGAATCCAGACAGCGGGGAAGCATCTCCTCTTCGTTTTTCGCGATCATGCAGAGGGAAAGGAGAGGACGGCGGGCGCCGTCCGAAAGGTACCGGTTCCATTCGGATCCGATGGTTTTCCACGTATGCCTGCGCATCACGAATTCCCGACCCTTCCCGGAGAGTTCCCGCCAGGCGGTGTCGTCTTTCATCAGGCGGAGGACCTCCCGCACGAAACGGCTCTGGTAATCCGGGTGATAGGGATTCCCGGAAATCAGGATCCCGCCGGCCACGGATTCGGGAAGCGCGGCCAGGGATGTGGTGATTACCGGAAGTCCCGCGGCCTGGGCTTCCAGCACGGCGATGCAGGAGGTTTCCCGCCAGATGGAGGGGTAGACCAGGAGCCGCGCTGTGGCCAGTTCCCGGTAGAGAACCTCTTTCGGGACACCGCCTCGGAGGATTACGCCGGGTTGATCCACCTTCGGAAGGACGGGAATCATCTCCGGATCGGTTTCGAGACTTTCCGCCTGGGTATAGGTAAAGATGTGCAGCTCCGCTTCGGGCTCTTTTTCCCGGATTTTCGGGAAGAGGTCGAGGAGGACGTCGAGCCCCCGGTCGGGCCGGCTCGTGTAGACCAGTTTCTTCCGGTCCCGTGAGAGGGGTTCCCGCGGAAAGAAAGTCAGGTCGATTCCATTCCGGGTGACGTGAAAACGGTCTCGTGGGATGCCGAAGTGTTCGGCATAGGCCTCGGCCTGCCAGCGGCTGACCGTGAAGATCGTGTCGACCGGCAGGTCGGAGAGATTTTCCTCCCGGATGTAATCGGCCAGACAGTCATCGTGGACCCAGAAGATCGTTCGACCGGCATTGAGACCGGCCCGGAAAGGCATGGGGACCCGGGAGGAGATAAAGAAAGGAGTCCGGTTCCAGTGGTTCAGGAGGAAGAAGTCAACCAGGTTCCGGTATTCGACCCCGTCATGGAAGGAGACCTCCTGGGTTGAATTGAAGACAATGACCCTCCGCCCGAGACGGGACAACTCCCGGGCGATCGCCATCAGGGCCGTTTCACTTCCGCCGACGGCCTTCTTCCCCAGGTCGGCGGGGGTGAAGTTCCCCACGGTGTAGAAGACGATATCGAGATCGTTCCGGATGATCGGGATCCCGAGTTCCTCCGCGACGCTCCGGTAGTTTTCATAGGCCTCGTTATAGAGTACGTAGTGTGCGATTGCCTTCCTGAATGCTTCCAGCGCCTTTGCCGGCTCTCCGGCATCCCGGTAGAGGAGGCCGAGCCGGTTGTATGGTTCGGGATCTTCCGGGTTCTGCTGAATCTTTTTCTGACAGGCAAGGACCCTTGACTGGAAACCACCGATTTGCCGGGTCCCTGCCTGTCCTTCCGGTGTGCCTGCGATAAGAACCTCCTTCCGGTTGTGTAGTTGTTCCTCGATTGCCCGGCTCCACTCTTTCGCCACATCTTCCCAACGGTATTCCCGGAAGGCCCGTTCCCTGGCGTTCCGGCTCAGCTTGCGCCATGCGTTTTCATCCTTCAGGAGACGTATGATTTCCCGGACGAAGCGTTCTCCGTATTCTTTCGTTCGGCTGTCTCCGGGGATCAGGATTCCCGTTTTCCCGTCCGCCACGGTTTCGACAAGGCCTCCCAACCGGGTCGTCACGACCGGAGTTCCGGCCGCCTGGGCTTCGATGGCCGCGATGCAGGAGGTTTCGGCGAAGTGGTTCGGATAGGCTAAGAGTGAGGCCTGCATCAGCTCCTTTGCAAGGCGGTCCTGGGGAATACTCCCGACCCGTTTCACCCCCGGTTGGCCGGCCTTCCGGTAAAGATCTCCATATTCCCTTTCGTCTTCCTCCCTGGAGACGCCGTAGACGGCCATGCTGCTGAAAATGTACAGTTCGGTTTCCGGCACCTCGGCCCGAATTTTCGGGAAGAGGTCGAGGAGGACGTCGAGCCCCCGGAAGGGGGTGCTGGCATAGGCCAGGCGGGGGGGGCGGCTCTCCGGCAGGGGGCCTTCGAAGAAGGGGGGATGAAATCCGTTTCGGCTGACGAAGAATTTTTCTTCCGGGATCTTGAAATGCCGACGGTAGGTCTCGGCCTGCCAGCGGCTGACGGTGACGATCCGGTCGATTCTTCCGGTCAGTGAGGGGTCCATCAGACACTGGATATGGGGCTGGTCGAAACTGTCCTCGGCCCAGAGCCACTTGAGTTTCGCCGGGATTGTTCCGGTGAAGACCTGAGGGATCCGGAGCGAGACGAAGAGATCGACCTCCTTGTCCGCGAGATGAGCGGGAAGTTCGGCCGCTTCCCGGTAGACCACACCCTCATATTCTCCAGGAGCGTCGCAGGCACAGAAGACCCGGACGGAATGTCCCAACCGGGCCAGTTTCCGGGAAAGATGGATCAGGGCGCTCTCCGAGCCGCCCAGGCCCCGGGTCAGGATCGTGCCGGGATGAAAGGGGGTGCTGTGGGTGAAGAATATAATTGATTTCATCATTTCATCCTGTTTGTTGAAAAAAAGATTCGATGTTTTTCTTGCAAGAAGGGTGCCATACTGTGTAAAGGCTAAGTGACTGTTTTTTAATGGAATGGGTTCCAGACTACAGAGAGTCCTGTCATTTTTCCGTCCATTTGCATGATCCGGGTCATGGATATGACGGGTCGGGACCGGTGGGTTGTTTCTTCAGCTTTCGTGAATGTTTCTTCAGACAGGAGGGGATGATTTACCAATCCAGGTTTTGGGCATATCCAAGCTCGATGATCAGGTGTCCCGCCACTGTTTTTACGACCTCGATCTGCCGGGGATCGAGGTCTTTTCTCCAACGCCCAATAGATGAATGGTACAATTTTTTGCCGGCCGGATCGGCTCCGGACTCATCCTCCGAGGTACCGCTCGGAAGGAAATCCCTGAGAATGAATGGATCCCAGGGTTCGTCCATAAAAGCAAAGAGATCCCGGAGGGTCTTTTCCGGTTCTCTGATGATGTCTTCGTAATGTATTTCAAAATACTGATTGCCCGTCGAAGCGCTCTGTGCCGCAAAATTCCGGCCGGCGATCACAGCCTGAGCCCAATAGATTGCCGCTTTCTCCACGTCCTGTGTATAATCAACGGGCTCACCTGTCGCTGTTCGCCAATTCATCGTCAGCAAAGAAGCCACCACATCCCGTCCATCCCGTATCACATGGATGAGCGGGCTGCGCGGGAACATTTGACTCAGGTGTTGGAAGAAAAAAATATTGTTGGGGGTTTTTTCAGCGATTCGCTCTTTTCCGGTGTTGATCCGGTATTTCTCCAGGAAGGCAAGCAGCACCCCGGAAAATATCCGGTTTATATCTTCCGGGCTCAGAGAATAAGCGCGCAACCACGGCAGGTAGATGGTTTGCAGGTCCTGACACAATTTGGCCACCAACGGTGTGACCTTCAGTTCCGGACCACAGGCGATATGAGGGTGCGCATTGATGATCTCACGGACGAGCGAGGTACCCGATCGTCCGGCTCCAGCTATGAAAATGGGTGGTTTCTGTGTCATTTTGTTTTTTGCAGGGGTTGTCGATACAGAGAGATCCGTTGCAGGTCTGCCCTCTGCTTCTATGCGAGTGAGAATGGTCTCGGTAGAGATTTCTTCCATGCACCGCCACTCCTTGCAGGGTAAGCAGGCTTCGGTATATTGGCAGGGACTGCAGGGGAGGTTGCTGGTAATCACATGCACCTTTTCACCCCGGGGTTTGTTCTTGGTCACCAGCGTGGCGCCGAAAAGGACATAGGTCGGGATGTTCAGGGCAGCCGCCATATGGGCGGGGCCGCTGTCATTGGCCACCACGGCCTTGCACTTTGTCATGAGATAGGCTGTTTCGGCGAGGGAGTATTGCCCCTGAAGAGCGATGACCTCTTCGGGCCATTCATCACTCCGGAAACGGTCTGCCTCGTCCCGTCCCCCCAGCAGGACCACCTGGTATCCCCGCCTGATCAGAATCCGGGCCAGCTCCCGGTAGTGAGGCCAGCTCTTTCTCTGCCATACGCCGTTGTTCAGATAGGTGTCGGAAAGACCGATGATCGGTTTGTCCGCGGGGAGATCGATCTCCACCTCTCTGACGGGACAGTAGGGAGCGGGGGCGGGTTTGGAATATCCAAGATACCTGGCAATGTTCATATAACATTCCGTCTCATGCACGGAGGTGTCGTTGTACTCGATCGTCCCTGTCTGCCTGCAGTGGGATTGGAAATAATCATCGTATCTTTTCTGCGCTCCGGATGACCAGACGGCATAAAAGACCGTGTCATAGACAGTCCCGTCCGGTTCGACAAGCACCCGGTCCACACACTCCCACGATTCCATAATTTCCAGGGCCGGGTATTTCCCCATGACATGTATGGGAAGATCGGGGCGGACCTCTTTGATGGCCCGGATTGCCGGTGTGAGCATGATCATATTTCCGATCCCCTCCTCCATGATGATCAGGATCGGATCCACTGGAGGTGTGATTTCATTCCTTTCATGTGGGGAGGTCATCGGGTTTTCATTCCATGAAGTGAGGGATCCATCCAGATCCTGAACCTTTTCCAGAGCATCGGGACGAAAATTTCATATGGAAGACCGGGCCGTATGGTTCTGCACGGATCTCTTCGCCTGCTTCCACGTGATAAATTGAAAAAATGTCCGGAGATAGCTGAAGGCCTCGGTCAGGGTTTGCAGTTTCGAGAGGAACCTGAGGAGATAACGGATTCGGAAATAAAAATTTCGATAAGCTGTGTTGACTGTTTTCAGGATATACTCGCGCGGGATGTCACCTTCGTAGAGATAGATATGTCCCTGAGCATACGGAGAAAGGCTGGAAATATTGTCTTTTCGCTCCACCACCGGTACCTTGAGCCGGGTGTAATTCCCGCCCAGGGTTCCGTCCAGAGCCTGCCTGTAAAGCTCACTCCCGGGATAAAGCGCGGTGATGCTCCAGGAGACGAAATCGGGATCCAGCGCAAAAGAGAGTTGGACCGTTTCGTTCAGAGTGGAGTATGTTTCCCCGGGCAGTCCCGCCATGAAATAGCCCAATGTCCTGATTCCGGCTTTCCGGGTGATCGCAAATGCTTTCTTGATTTCTTCAATACGGTAACCTTTTTGAACCCGGTTCAATATTTCCTGGTTCCCGGATTCAACACCGTAGGAAATCAACCAGCAGCCGGCACGGCGCATCTTGGCCAGCAATCGTTCATTCACCAGGTCCACCCGGGTGACGCAGGACCATGCGATCCTGATATTTTTTCGGATGATTTCATCACAGATCTTTTCAACACGCTTCATGTTGATCGTGAAATCATCATCATAGAAGTGTATCTGTTTGATCCGATATTTCTCGATCAGGAATTCGATTTCACGGATGATCCGCTCAGGGCTTTGGTACCTGTAATTCTGCCCTGAAACGGACTTGGTACAATAACTACAATGGAATGGACAGCCTCTGCTCGTGACCATCGTGGCATAGGAACGATGCAGTCTGTAGGGAGGGTGGGTTTTATACTTGAAGATGGGGAATAGATGTCTTGCGGGGAACGGAAGGGAATCCAGGTTTTGAACAGGGGCCGCATGACCGTTCCGGAGGATCTTTCCATCGGCGCGATAGGCCAGTCCTCTGATCTCAGACAATCCGCGGCCCTGCCCGCTGAGTGTTTTTGCCAACTGTACCATCAGTTCCTCCCCTTCCCCCACGGCGACAAAATCGACTTCGGGATTGTCCCGCAGGCACTGTTCCGGGAGTGATGACGGATGCGTGCCGCCGATAATAATTTTGGATCCCGGAGCAGCTTTCCTGGCGGTTCGTATGGTCTTCATTCCGTTTGAATAGGTTGGAGACATGATGGTGATCCCGATTAAATCCGGAGGGGCCATCTGCGCGATCCTCCTCTCCAGGGCATGGAAATCCAGCCGTTCCACCCAGGCATCGATCACGTGGACGGAAATGTGATGGCTTTCAAGCGCGGCCGCCAGGAACGCCAGTCCCAGGGGCATGACCGGCTGTGGCGAATCGGATGGGGGGTTGATCAACAATACATTCATGAGCCCAGCCCTTTCTTTTGAGGGACCATCTGTTCACCCGAATCCAGCGATAGAGATGTTCAGATCGGTTCGTTGTGGAAGCTTGTTTTGAAAAGTGTCCGGAGTGTTTTCTTGTACCATTCAGGGAAGTCCTGACAGAATCCCAGCTGAAGGTAGGCAACACGATCCCGGACATTGCTCTTCCTGAAATATTGTAACAATCAGTACTTTGGATTTCCGAGCATGGTGAGCTCAGTCGAACCACACGATCTCACT
>CAYZZU010000032.1:0-25946 GCA_964483105.1 uncultured Nitrospirota bacterium | reverse complement strand
AGAATCCGGCAAACTGGGACGATTCGTGGCGGGTTTACGGCTCCGACCTGAATGCCGGTAATCCCGTTGTAACCGACAACGGACCGCAGTACTGGAATTTTGCCGGGGCGAACAAGAAGATTAAAAAACTGGAGAAAGCAGTAAAGAAGCTTCAGGCTCAGCTGAAACAGCTTCAAGAGGGGGGTAAGTAGCAGGCAAATGTGGTCATCACGGGTAAACCCCGGCTCTGCCGGGGGATTCATAGAATTTGATATTTAAAGATTGGAGTTGTTTTAAAGGTTACATGGAAATGGACCAGAAAGCAATGAGGAGGGTTCACCCTAAATGAGCGATAGGAGATCAATAAAGAGATAGACCGTTCGGGGACGACCATGCGGAGCATGTTCAGTGGTCCTTTTCGTAAACGGAGCGCCGCACCGGGAGGGATGCAGGGCTGTCTCGTCAAGGCTTGCGAGTGAGGCATACCCCCCTGCGGTATGTCGCAGGGAGCATAACGCAGACGAGGCGGCTCTGCGGCACTCGGATGCCGCTTGGTTTGCGAAGAGGGCCACAGGTGCAGCGCCCCTCCTGATTCGAGAAGCGAAGCGTTATCCAGCGTCAGCGGGATCCAGTGACCGGGGCGTCGGATCATGGGTCGTTTTCTTTGGACGAGCAAAGAAAATGAACAAAAACAATTGGTTACAAAATTCAAGGAAGAGAAACGTCCGGGATTGTGTGGCCCCCCGTCAACAGGAATTTGATCAGGACTTCCCTGAATGGTACAAAAAAACACTCCGGACACTTTTCAAAACGAGCTTTCTCAACAAAACGATCCGAAGATTTCTATCGCTGGATTCGGGGTTCATGGGGCTTTAAATGATATATGAAGATGACCCCCCAACTGAGTTTCTTATCGCCTTGACTTTCGGCGCGCGGCACGCGTAAGGTATCTCGAAGAGATTCAGGTGAAGGTTGGCCGTGTATAGGGGGGTCTCTACGTATGAAAAAGAATCCGACGCATCGGCAAAGGACGGCCCTGACGATCGCCGGGACGGATCCTACCGGCGGGGCCGGGATACAGGCGGATCTGAGGGCCTTTGAAGCCATGGGGGTCCGCGGGGCATCCGTGGTTTCGGCTGTGACCGCGCAGGATTCACGGGGAGTTCAAGGGGTCTTTCCTGTGTCCGGGGAGGCCTTCTCCAGGCAACTTGAGGTCGTGCTCAACGACCGGAGGATCGATGCGGTGAAGACCGGGATGCTCTTGACGGCGGAGAACGTGCGGATTGCCGCCCGGTTTTTCCGTGATTCCCCGCCGCCGATCCTGGTCGTCGACCCGGTTTTCAGATCGTCGGACGGGGCGGTGCTGCTGGAGGAGGAGGGGGTACGGGTCTTGATCCGCGATCTGCTCCCTTCCGCCACGGTCGTCACGCCGAATCTGGCCGAAGCCGGGGATCTCAGCGGTCTGGATCGGAAAGAAGAGAGGGGCGAGCCGGAATGGATCCGGGAGATGGCCCGGGCGATCCTGGAGCTGGGGCCCGCGGCCGTCATCATCACCGGGGGCCATCTCCAGGGGAAGCCGTCTGATCTTCTTTTTGACGGGGTCGACTTCTTCACGGTCACCTCTCCCCGCATACCCGGTGAGGTTCATGGAAGCGGATGTTCCTTTTCCTCCGCCCTCTGCGCCGGTCTTGCACTTGGTTTCTCCCTGAAAGAGGCTTTGTCCCGCGCCAAGGAGTATACGTTGACTCTTTTCCGGTCTCAAGGATGATGAAGTCGTAAAAAAATTTGTCTGCAAGGCCGGGATGGTCCCACTTGTCACCACCCGGTTTCCGGGTTTTCCATAGCCCCTTCTGTTTTTTCCCATCCCTTTATATCCGCATGAATTTGATCTTACCTACAGGATGTTGTGGGTTTCCCATCCCGAAAACAGGCCCCGGTTGATCGGAGGATTTGGAGTCGGGATTTCCCCTGATAAAAGTCGGAAAAATCACATATTCTCCTTGACATACCGGAGGTTGAGTGGGTATACTGCGATCCATAGTGGGGAATTGTGGGGGACTGTGGGGACGTCATGTTCAGAGGAAAGTTCAACCACAACATAGATGATAAGGGGCGCCTGAACTTTCCAGCCAGATTCAGGGAGGTTCTTGCCGAGAATTTCGAAGAAAAGCTGATCCTCGTAAAGTTTAACCGTTGCCTGAGATCTTACCCCCTCTCCGAATGGATCGCATTCGAAGAATCCAAAAGCAAACAATACAGAACACCGGCCCAGGAGGCCGCGCTGCGGGTGGTACTGGCGTCCCTGGCCGAATGCGGATTTGATAAACAGGGGCGGATCCTGATCCCTCAGGAGTTAAGGGATTACGCGGGCCTGACCAAGGAAGTGGTTTTGATCGGAGTGTTTAACAAGATCGAAATCTGGGACAAAGGACGTTGGGAAGAGGAGGTGGTCAAGGTACAGGAGGCGCAGGATTTAGGGGAAGCCCTCGCGCAACTGGGGTTGTAGAGCGGGATCCGTCACTGTGGCCGGAAAGATTTCCCGGACTGCGGAACACAAAGAAATTTTCTCGAGGATTTGCACTTTCATTTCAGGAGGAGGACAGGATGGGAAGTGTGAAGAGCTCGAAACTGAAGGTCATGGTCCTGAAACTGGACCTTGATATCGATGTGGAAGACATGGATCGGATCTGCAGTCTGATCGATCGATATCGTTCCCGGGGATATACCTTCTCCATACTGGATCTGGGCGCCGTGAATCATATCAACTTTCTGGGTCTGAGACGATTGTCGGAGGCGGCCTTGAACCTGCGTGATGCCGGAGGCGATCTTGCCATCTCCGGAATGAGCGGTTATCTGAAAAACATCTTCCAAATTGTAGGCGTCTATAAAGATTTCCACTATTTCAGCAACAGCAACAGAGGGATTCAGGCCTTTCAAACAAAGAGGCGCGCCCTGGATCTGGATGTTGCCGTGATCCAGGGGAAAAACCTGAAAGGAATTCTTTAAGGGATCCTTTCGCTTCCTGCCTGAAG
This sequence comes from uncultured Nitrospirota bacterium, assembly GCA_964483105.1. Taxonomy (GTDB): domain Bacteria; phylum CG2-30-53-67; class CG2-30-53-67; order CG2-30-53-67; family CG2-30-53-67; genus CAYZZU01. The sequence goes on along the minus strand of CAYZZU010000032.1, from coordinate 22,935 downwards.
GCCGGTAAAGGGACGGACCGGTGTCATGTCTGAGGTTGTTGAACACCTGCCGGTATTGAAGGAGGAGTGTCTGGATGTACTGAACGTACAGTCCGGAGGGGTTTATGTGGATTGCACCGTGGGTGGTGGCGGGCATGCGGAGGGGATCCTGGAACGTTCGGCGCCGACGGGAAGGCTGATCGGTCTGGATCGTGACCCTGAGGCGATCGTCCGTGCCGGTCGGAGACTGAAACGGTTTGCCCGGCGCGTGCGGTTGTTGCGGGGGAATTTCCGTGATTTTCCGGACCTGATGTCCCGGATCGGGGTGGAACGGGTCGACGGGGTCCTGATCGATCTGGGGGTTTCCATGTTTCAACTGGAGATCGGCTCCCGGGGGTTCAGCTTCAGGTTGGACGCGCCCCTCGATATGCGGATGGATCAGACCCTTTCGATTCCCACTGCCGGTGATCTTGTGAACGACTCGGATCCGGAACGGCTCAAACAGATCCTGCTGGAATATGGGGAAGAAAAGAGATGGAGCCGAATTGTGAATGCCATTCTGCGGGCAAGGGAGAAGAGACCGATCCGGACCACCCGGGAGTTGGCCGTCCTGGTGGAAAAGGCCCTTCCCGGGGCCGAAAGGGAGAGGATTCATCCGGCGACCCGGACCTTTCAGGCGTTGCGGATTGCCGTCAATGATGAATTAAACGCTCTTCGGGAGGGTCTTTCCGGGGTTGTCGGCTTTCTGAAGCCCGGAGGCAGGCTTGGCGTCATCTCCTTTCATTCCCTGGAAGACCGGATCGTAAAACATTTTTTTCGTGCCGGAGAGAAGGGATGCACCTGCCCCCCCTCTTTTCCGGTCTGTACATGCGGGAAGGTCCCGAACCTGAAAAGAGTGACCGGAAGGCCGATTATTCCGGGCCAGGACGAGATCCGAAGAAATCCTTCGTCTCGAAGCGCCAGGCTCAGGGCGGTGATCAAGATCCGGGAGGCGCGATGAATCTTCACTCCGGTTCCCTGTCGGGATTGCAGAAGATCGATATCTTCTCCAAACGAAAGCCCATCCGGATTCGAGTACGCCTTCCCTTTCTTGCCGTGATTTTGTTCTGTATTGTGGTCGGTGTCGCGTCCGTATGGGAACGGGTCCAGTACATCCGTCTCGGATCCGAGATTGAAATGCAGAAACAGGAGAACGCGAGACTGCTTCAGGAAAAACGGAAGCTTTTGTTGGAATTCAATACGATGATTTCACTGGATCAGGTGGAGAAACGGGCCAGGAGTCAACTGGGGATGCGTCTGCCCGAAGCAGGGCAGGTTCTCTACGTGAAGTGAGGTAGCCACATTCCGGGTCAGGCATGAAGCGGAAACTCTTTGACGGATATCGGGTAAAATCCTTTTGGGTCATGCTGTTTTTCGTGGCGGGATATGCTTGTGTGATCCATCGTCTCTACGTGCTTCAGATCCGTGATCATGAAAGTCTCAAAGAAAAAGCCGTCAGACAGCAGATGCGGACCGTCCGGATTGTTCCCAAGCGTGGCACGATCTATGATCGGAAGATGCGGGAGCTGGCCATCAGTGTCGATACGGTCTCCCTTTATGCCGTGCCGTCCCAGGTGAAAAATAAAGCAATCGCTGCGAGGAAACTGGCGAAGATCACCGGGCGGAAGCGGGCGAAGATCCATCGTGCCCTTCGGAAGAGGCGTCAATTCGTCTGGATTGCGAGAAAATGTAACCCGAAGGTTCTGGGACAGTTGGAACAGGCGGACCTGGATGGGGTTCACGCCCTCTTCGAGAGCCGACGATTTTATCCGAACCGATCTTTGGCCGCCGGTCTGCTCGGGATTGTGGGGATGGATAACGAGGGGCTGGAAGGGATCGAGTACCAGTACGATTCGACGGTCAAGGGGAAGCCGGGATGGCTTTTGGTCAGCGTGGATGCCAGGCGACGCAAGATCATGTCCCAGGGAGAAGGGGCCGGATATGTGAAACCCACCGGCGGAAACCATCTGGTGCTGACCATCGACGAGGTGATTCAGTATATCACCGAAGAGGAACTGAAAAGAACGGTGGAAGAGCATCGGGCCGTATCGGGTATGGCTGTGGTGATGCGGCCCTCAACCGGTGAAATTCTGTCCATGGCGAGTGTCCCGGGGTTTGATCCCAACCGGTTCGCATCCTTCCGGTCACAGGATCGCTGGAACCGTCCCGTTCTGGAGAACTTCGAACCGGGATCGACTTTCAAGTTGATGACTCTCTCCTCGGCCCTGGAGCGCGGATCCATACACAAGAAGGATATTTTCTTCTGTGAGAACGGTGCCTATCGCCTGTTCAACACGGTCTACCATGATACCCATGAATACGGATGGTTGTCCGTTCAAAAGATCCTTCAGAAAAGCAGCAACATCGGCGCCATCAAGATCGGCGAACGGTTGAAAGACGCGGACTTTTATGATTCCATCCGGGCCTTCGGGTTTGGGGAGAAAACAGGAGTGGACCTTCCCGGCGAGTCGCCCGGCGTGGTGCGCCCGGTTCGTGAGTGGTCCGGGCTCTCCCGGGCCTCCATTTCGATGGGGCAGGAAATTTCGGTCACGGCCCTTCAACTTGTAACGGCCGTCGCCAGCATCGCCAACCGGGGGATCCGGATGCGTCCCTACGTCATCTCCCGGGTTCTCTCCCCGGACGGCAAGATCCTTCGGGAGGGGAGGCCTGAGCGTATCAACCGGGTCATGTCCCGTGAGACGGCGGAATTCATGATCCGGTGCATGGAATCGGTGATCACTGAGGAGGGCACCGCTCCTCTTGCCGCCATCCCGGGTTTCCGGGTGGCAGGAAAGACCGGAACGGCGCAGAAATATGATCCAAGTCTCGGCCGATATTCGAAAACAAGATATGTCAGTTCCTTTGTGGGGTTTGTCCCGGCCGACCACCCTGCGTTGGCCCTGATTGTGGTGGTGAATGAACCGAAGGGACCCCTCTATTACGGGGGATACGTGGCGGCGCCCGCCTTCAGAAGGATTGCCGAGCGTACGCTCCGCTATCTTCGCGTGGCCCCCGGGTCCGCGGCGAAAGAGGTCCTTTTCTTAAGCGAGGGGAAGGACGTTCCCCTGGATCGGGTCAGGGGGGCCGGGTGATGCTTCTCTCGGAGGTGGTCGGGGATCTGGCAGTCGCGGGAGTCGAAGATTCTCCGGAGGAGTGCGAGATTACCGGGGTGACCGATGATTCCAGAGAGGTTCGGCCCGGGTTTCTCTTCGTCGCCCGGAAGGGGGGGCGCGCGGACGGACATGATCATATTCCGGAAGCGATCGAAAAGGGAGCCGTGGCGGTGATTCTGGAAAGGGAAATTGCAAAGGTTGATGCCGTCACGATCCGGGTTCCGGATTCCACGAAGGTCCTGGCCCGGGTTTCTTCCCGTTTCTGGGGGGACCCGTCCCGACGGCTCATGCTGGTCGGAATTACGGGAACCAACGGAAAGACGACGGTTTCCCTTCTGGTCCAGGGGATTTTGAACGAAGCCGGGAATCCGTGCGGCCGGATCGGCACCCTGGGATATGAAGTCGGGGATGAGACGCTGCCGGCTTACAATACGACGCCCGGCGCCCCGCAGGTTCAGAGACTCCTGGACCGGATGAAACGGGCCGGCATGACAAGTTGTTCCATGGAGGTTTCCTCGCATGCCCTGGCTCTGGGACGTGTTCAGGAGTGTCGCTTTGATACGCGGGTTTTTACCAATCTGACCCGCGATCATCTTGATTTTCACTCCACGATGGAGGCGTATTTCGCGGCCAAGCGTCTTCTCTTCGAACCGGGATATGCGAAGCCGGATACGATCTCGGTGATTAACCGGGATGACCGTTGGGGAGAACGACTGATCCGGCAGTGTTCAGGACCGGTCCTGACCTACGGCATGAGTCCGGGGGCGGATGTTCGGGCGCTGGATTCGGAGAGCACGATTCATGGTCTTCAATTTACAGCGGTGACGTCCCGGGGGGAAATCCGGATTCAATCTTCCCTGAGCGGGAACTACAATCTTTACAACCTGCTTGCGGCGGTCGCGGCGGGAATTGCCATGGATCTTCCGAATACGGCCATTGCGTGCGGAATCTCCAATGTGACGGCTATTCCGGGCCGTTTCGAAAAGATCCCCGGCCCGGGATTTACGGTGGTGGTTGACTACGCCCATACGGATGACGCCTTAAAGCGGTTGCTGAAGAGCGCGAGAAAGTTCTGCCGTGGCAAACTGATCACCGTCTTCGGATGCGGCGGTGACCGGGACCCCGGGAAACGTCCGGTAATGGGCAGGGTGGCCGCCACTCTGTCGGATCGGGTGGTGATCACGTCGGATAATCCGCGAACCGAGAATCCGGAGAAGATCATCCGGGAGATCCGCGCGGGAATTCCGAGGCATGCGAAGGCCGGGATTGAGACGATCGTGGACCGCCGCCGGGCGATTGTGTGCGGAATCCGCAAGGCTGGAAAGGGAGATATCGTGGTTGTGGCGGGCAAGGGACACGAGGACTACCAGATTACAGGAGAGATCCGGATCCATTTTGATGACCGGGAAGAGGTTCGGCGGGCCATCGGTGAACGGGTCCGGCGGAAATCGTGATGATTTGTCAGTGAACAACATTAAGGAACAGGAGTGTTTACGACGGCTGAGGTGTTGCAGGCGACGGGGGGAAGGCTGAAGACCGGAAGAGAAGACCTTTGCTTCCCGGGAGTCTCCATTGATTCCAGGACGCTCCGGGCCGGGGAACTCTTCGTCGCCATCGCCGGGGACCGATTCGACGGCCACGATTTTTCGGAAGCCGTGATCCGGGGCGGGGGTTCCGGTATGATCGTACGGGAAGGGTGGGACCCTCCGGAAGAAAGTTCTTTTCGCGGAACGCCCTGTGAAGTGGATCTGATCGAGGTGTCCGATACGCTTCGGGCGCTTCAGGATCTGGCCTCCTTTCACCGGTCCCGTTTCGAAATCCCTCTGGTAGCGGTCACCGGGACGAACGGCAAGACGTCCGTCAAGGAGATGATCTACTCGATTCTGAAGACGAAAAGCCGTACCTTACGGTCTCCCGGGAACCTGAACAACCCGATCGGTGTTCCCCTCAGTCTGTTCCGTCTTGAACCGGGAACCGAGGCGGCCGTGGTTGAGTTCGGCATGAGTGGGATTGGAGAGATTCGAAGGCTTCGGGAGATTGCGCGCCCCACGGTCGTGGTGATTACCAATGTCTCCGCGGCTCATCTGAAGACTCTCGGGGATCTGGATGCCGTGGCCCGGGCCAAGAAGGAGATTCTGGAGGAACTGCCCGACACGGGCTGGGCCGTCTTGAACCGGGATGACCCCCGCGTATTCTCTTTCCGGGATTGCGTTCCCGGGAGAAACGTTACCTTCGGGTTGAATCCGGACGCCGATGTCACGGCGGAACGGATCCGGATCGATGAATGGGAGGGCACCCGGTTCCGGCTGAGGCATCATGAGGAAACCGTGGAGATCCATTTGAAACTTCCCGGAATGCACCATGTGTCCAACGCCCTCTGTGCGGCGGCGGCCGGACGCATCCTGGGAAGATCCATGGCAGATATCGCCCGTGGACTGAGGGAGGTTCAACTTCCGGAATTCCGGTGGGAAGTCATGTGGCTTCCAGCGGGGGTGACGGTGATCAACGACGCCTACAATGCGAACCCGGAATCGGTCAGGACGGCGATACAGACCATCCGGCAGTGGGGGCCCGGAAAAAGAAACATCGCGGTTTTCGGGGATATGCTGGAACTGGGGCGATTCAGTGAGGCGATGCACCGGGAGATCGGGCGTCTTGCGGCCCCCGTCTTTGAGATCCTCATCACGGTCGGGACGCGGGCGGCATGGATCGCCCGTGAGGCCGAACAGGCACGGCGGGCTCCGGACCGTGTGATTCGTTGCGGGACGGTCGAGGAGGCCGTGAAACAGCTCCGGGGAGTCATGGGGAGAAATGACCGGATTCTGATCAAGGCCTCCCGGGGGATGCATTTGGAACGAATCGCGGAGGCGCTTCAGGAGAGAGGGGTTCGGAAAAGGCCTTGATTTTCCCCTCGATTGAGAAAGGGAGCGGAGGGAGTCCCTCCGGGTATACAGCACGAATCCCGCTTGTGAAAGGGGGATTCCAGACCGCGTCCCTGGGACGTGGATGCTTACCGTTCGAGTGAGTGTTGGATGCTCTATCATCTTCTTTATCCGTTGCATGATCAGTACACGCTCTTTAACGTGTTCCGGTACATCACCTTCCGGACGGTGGTGGCCGCGCTCACCGCGCTCCTGATCAGTCTTGCGATCGGTCCTTTCATGATCCGGTGGCTGAAACGGTTCAACGTGGGGCAGCGGATCCGGAAGCTGGGTCCGCAAAACCATCAGAAAAAGTCCGGGACGCCGACCATGGGAGGGGGGCTGATCCTGGTCTCTCTTTGTGTCTCCACGATCCTCTGGGCGGATCTGACCAACCGGTATATCTGGCTCGTGCTGATCGCGACCCTCGGGTTCGGGCTCATCGGATTTTTCGACGACTATATCAAACTGATCCGAAGCCGGTCGGAGGGGCTCCGGCCGATGCAGAAGCTGAGTCTGCAGATTGTTCTCGCCTTTCTGATCGGTTTGGCCCTGGTTTTAAATCCGGAGGACTCGATCACCACGAGTCTTCCCCTTCCGTTTTTCAAACGGGCCATGCCGGATCTGGGGTGGTTTTACCTTCCTTTCTGTATGTTGGTGATCGTGGGAACATCCAACGCGGTCAATCTGACCGACGGTCTGGACGGCTTGGCCATCGGACCGGTGATGATCGCTTCCCTCGTCTACGCGGTGATCGTCTATGCGACCGGTAATGTCAAGTTTGCCGCCTATCTCCAGATCCCGTATGTCCAGGGAAGTGGTGAATTGACCCTCTTTTGTTTTGCCATGATGGGGGCCAGCCTCGGGTTTCTCTGGTTCAACACCTACCCCGCCTCGGTCTTTATGGGGGACATGGGGTCTCTCTCTCTGGGGGGAGCGCTGGGGACCGTGGCGGTGATCAGCAAACACGAGGTTCTTCTCCTTCTGGTGGGGGGTATCTTCGTGATTGAGGCCCTGTCGGTTATCCTGCAGGTCGCCAGTTACAAGTGTTTCGGGAAACGGATCTTCAGGATGGCTCCCATTCATCATCACTATGAGCTCAAGGGGTGGGCGGAACCGAAGATTATCGTGCGGTTCTGGATTATTTCCATTATCCTGGCGCTTCTGGCGTTGGGGACATTGAAGTTAAGGTAGCCGGTTCATCGTGCGTTCCATGCAGATCGAAATCTTATCGGGAAGACAGGAAATGGAGTTCAAGGGGAAAACTGTCGTCGTGGTGGGCTTGGCGCGTTCCGGGGTCTCGGCCGCCAACCTCCTGTCCGGCAGGGGGGCGAATGTCATCGTGGCCGACTCCAAGGAGATCAGTCTCCTCCGGGAGGCCGTGAGGCAGCTGGATCCGGGGGTCCGGGTCGAAGCCGGTCCCCATTCAGAGGAGACCTTTTCGGCAGCGGACCTGATCGTGGTCAGCCCCGGGGTTCCCATGGAGATTCCGGTTCTGCGGCATGCGCGGGAGAGGGGCGTGGAGGTGATCGGCGAGGTGGAACTCGGTTTCCGGCTTCTCCCCGGAACCTATGTCGCGGTGACCGGTACCAACGGAAAGTCGACCACCACAACCCTGATCGGAAAAATGCTTGAACGGACAGGCAGGGAGGTCCGGGTGTGCGGTAATATCGGAACCCCCTTGACGTCCATTCCGTCCGGAGTGGATCCGCGCCGGACGTGTGTAATCGAGATCAGCAGTTTCCAGCTCGAAGGAATCCGGGAATTCCGTCCCCGCGTGGCGGTTCTGTTGAATGTCTCCCCGGATCATTTGAACCGGTATGCCGGAATGGAGGAGTACGCGCAGGCCAAGGCACGGGTGTTCATGAATCAGCAACCGGAAGATTTCGCCGTGGTCAATCTGGACGATCCCTGGAGTACCCTGATGACACGGAAGATTCGATCCCGTAAGGTGCCGATCAGCCTTCATCGGAGGGTGGACCGGGGAGTGTACTCTTCCGGGGGCAAGATTTTTTCCACTCTGTCCGGAAGAGAAGAGGAAATCCTCTCCGTGGAGGAGATGCGGATTCAGGGGATTCATAATATTGAAAACGCCATGGCCGCCGCTGCCGCCGCCCTGGTTTCCGGATGCGGACCGGATCAGGTCCGTTCCGTTCTCGCGACTTTCCCGGGGCTTCCTCACCGGATGGAGTTGGTCGGCGAGTTTCACGGTGTTCGGTATATCAATGATTCCAAGGGGACCAATATCGGCGCTTTGCTCCGATCCCTGCAGAGTATTCAGGCTCCCATCCATCTGATTGCGGGGGGACAGGGCAAGGGGGCGGGATACCATCCGTTGAGGGAACTGGTCTCCGATCGGGTGGACACCCTGATCCTGATCGGGGAAGCCGCGGACGCGATGGAAGAGGACCTCCGGGGGACCACCCAGATCCGGCGTGCTGAAACCCTGGAGGAAGCGGTAGGTGTCGCGTCAAAAAGGGCCCGACGGGGCAGCGTGGTACTTCTCTCTCCGGGGTGCGCCAGTTTCGACATGTTTTCCAACTTTGAGGAACGGGGGAAGCGCTTTGTCGACGAGGTACGGCATCTGATGGCAGGGGGAAAATGATGAAAAGGTCTTTTGACAAGATTTTGCTTGTGGATACCCTCTGTCTCTGTGCCCTGGGGGTGGTGATGGTCTATGCGGCGAGCGCGTACGCGGCCATGGACCGGTTTCACGATCCGTTTTATTTCCTGAGAAAGGAAACTCTTTTTCTTTTTCTCGGACTCGGCGGGATGCTGATTGTGGCAAATATCAACTACACCGCCCTGCACTGGATGGTCTTCCCGCTCCTGCTGCTCTGCCTCGTCCTGATGATCCTGGTCCTGGTCCCGGGGGTCGGTGTCGAGGCCGGCGGGGCAAGGCGGTGGCTTCGGGCCGGTGGTTGGACCTTCCAACCTTCGGAGTTGACCAAGATCGGGGTGATCCTGTACATGGCCCATTCTCTGGCGAAGAAGAAGGATAAATTGGATGACTTTGTCTATGGGTTCATCCCTTATATCGTGATCATGGGGACTTTCTTCATGCTGATGCTTCTCCAGCCGGACCTGGGAACCGCAGTCAGTCTCTCCGTGGTTGCGTTGATGATGCTTTTCATGGCCGGGGCCCGGTTTCGTTATCTTCTCTCTCTGCTCCTGACGGCCGTTCCGCTGCTGTATCTGCTGGTGATGGGGGAGGCTTACCGTCGTCAGCGGGTATCGGCCTTTCTGGATCCCTGGAAGGATGCTGCCGGCGCCGGATTCCAACTGATCCAGTCTTTTCTGGCTATCGGAAGCGGAGGGCTGAGCGGAATGGGGCTGGGCGAGGGGAGACAGGAGTTCCTGTTTCTGCCGGAGCCGCATACGGACTTTATTTTTGCCGTGATCGGTGAACAGCTCGGTTTCATCGGGGCGGTCCTGGTGGTGGCGGCATTCGCCCTCTTTTTCTACCGGGGGATGATGATTTCGATCCGGGCTTACGATCCCTTCGGAAGGTTGCTGGCGTTTGGATTGACCGGAATGGTTTCGGTTCAGGCGTTGATCAATATCGGGGTCGTGGTGGGACTCCTCCCCACGAAGGGGCTCCCGCTTCCCCTGGTCAGCTATGGAGGATCGTCTCTGGTAATGACGCTCCTTTCCGTGGGGGTTCTGTTGAATATTTCAAAATGGACTCGTGAGGCATGAGAGTTCTCTTTGCGGGGGGAGGGACCGGCGGGCATCTCTATCCCGCGATCGCCGTGGCCCGGGAGATCCTCAGGCGGGATCCGGAAGCGGCGGTACTTTTTGCCGGGACAGTGCAGGGGATTGAATCCGCCATTCTGCCCCGGGAGGGGCTGGAGCTGAAAACCATCCGGATCGCCGGATTGAAGAGGAAGAGGAAGATGGAGCAGATCCTGACCCTTTTTACTTTACCGTCCGCTTTGGTCCACGCGCTTGCTGTCGTGCGGAACTTTCGTCCCGACGTGGCGATGGGAGTGGGCGGCTTTGTTTCCGGACCGCTGATCCTGGCGGCGTGGCTCCTCCGGAAGAGTACTTCCCTGCAGGAGCAGAATAGTGTTCCCGGTCTGACCAACCGGATTCTCGCCCGTTTCGCGGATCGGATTTATACCGCCTTTGACGGGGCCGAAAACTATTTTCCGAAGGGGAAGGTCCTGTTGACCGGGAATCCCCTCCGCGAGGGGGTCGAAAGGGGCGACCGGTCGGAGGCCCTCGCGCGGTTTGGCTTCGACCCGGACCGGAAGACCGTCCTGGTTCTCGGGGGAAGCCGTGGGGCGCATGCCATCAACCGGCTCCTGGTGAAGATGATCCGGGAACCGGCCTGGTCCGACCTTCCGGTGCAGTTTCTGCACCAAACGGGAAGGGAGGATGCGGAGGAGGTCAGGAGGGCCTACAACCGTTCCGGCATCCGGGCGGAGGTCCGCGCCTTTTTCGATCGGATGGATTGGGTCTATGCCGCCGCGGATCTTGTCGTGTCCAGGGCGGGGGCCATGACCCTGTCGGAAATTTGCGCCGCCGGAATTCCGTCGCTTCTGATCCCCTTCCCGTTTGCCGCGGATGATCATCAAACGAAAAACGCATCGATCCTGGCCGGTTACGGCGCGGCGGAGGTTCTGCCCCAGCACGAGTTGGGGCCGGGTGACCTGGGAATCCGGATTCGGACCCTTCTGGAGGATCCCGGAAGGCTGGCCCGCATGCGTGAAGCGGCGCTGAAATGGGCTCGGCCTGATGCCGTGCGTGTGCTGGTGGATGATCTGGAACGAAGGGTGCGCAGAGGAGTCACGAAAACGCGGGGTTCGCGTGAGAGGGATTTCCCGGGAGATTGAAGGGAACGATGTATAAAAAAACGCAGAAGATTCATTTCGTGGGGATCGGAGGATCGGGGATGAACGGAATCGCCGAGGTGCTGATCAATCTCGGGCACCAGGTCAGCGGCTCGGATCTCCGGGAGACCCCGGTTACAAATCGGCTCAGAACGTTGGGCGCCAGAATCTTTATCGGTCACTCCGAACAAAACGTCCAGGGGGCCGACGTGGTGGTGATCTCCTCGGCGGTTTCCCGGGAGAACCCCGAGGTTCGTTCCGCCGAAGCCCAGCTCATCCCGGTGATTCCCCGGGCCGAGATGCTGGCCGAACTGATGCGGATGAAATACGGCGTGGCCGTGGCCGGCGCCCACGGAAAGACCACAACGACCTCCATGATTGCGACCCTTCTCGGGTTCGGCGGGATCGACCCCACCATTGTGATCGGAGGACGCCTGAACAGTCTGGGAAGCAATGCCCGCCTCGGGCAGAGTGATTTCCTTGTGGCCGAGGCCGATGAATCGGACGGGTCATTCCTGAAACTCTCTCCTACCATCGCCGTAGTCACCAATCTCGATGAGGAGCATCTGGATTTCTACGGGAGTATGGAGAAAATCCGGGAGACCTTTCTCGCATTCATCAACAAGGTGCCGTTTTACGGACTGGCGGTTCTCTGTCTGGACCATCCCGAGGTCCAGGCCTTGATCCCCGGCGTCCGGAAGCGTTTCCTCACTTACGGGATGTCGGCTCAGGCGGATCTTCAGGCCTCGGACATCACACAGAAGGGATTTGAAAGCTCCTTCGCGGTTACCCTCAAGGGGAAGCCGCTGGGACGATTCACTCTTCAATCACCGGGAAGGCATAATGTCTTAAATGCTCTGGCTGCCATTGCCGTGGGATTGGAACTGGGTCTGACGGTTCCGGTGATCCGGGAGGGGTTTACGACCTATTCCGGTGTTCAGCGGCGTTTTACGCTGAAGGGAGAACGTGGGGGGGTCCTGGTCGTGGATGATTACGGACACCATCCCACGGAGATCCTGGCCACCCTGACGGTGGCCAACGAGATCAAGCCCCGCCGGCTGGTGACGGTCTTTCAGCCGCACCGTTACACCCGTACGCGGGATCTCTTCTCCCGGTTTGAGACCTGCTTCAATCAGACCGATCTGCTGGTACTGACCGAGATTTACCCGGCCGGGGAGAAGCCCATTCCCGACGTGACGGCTCTGAAGCTTTATCAAGGGATCCTGGAACATGGGCATCGGGACGTGGTTTTCATTCCGGAGAAAGAAAAGATCGTGGAATACCTCCTGAAGATTCTCCGTGAGGGCGACCTGGTCCTGACCCTGGGAGCCGGGGATATCTACAAGATCGGCGAGGATCTGCTGGCGAGGTTGGAAGGGACGTGAAGGGGGAGCTTCTCTGGGGAGAGCCGATGGAGCGGCATACCACCTTCCGGATTGGAGGGCCGGCGGATCGTTTTTTCCTCCCGGCGGGAATACAGGAACTCCGGGATTTCCTTCGGACCTGCCCGGAAGAAGAGGAGATCCTCCTCGTGGGAGGGGGAAGCAATCTCCTGGTTTCAGACCGGGGGATTCGGGGAACCGTGATCGGAATGCAAGGGATGAAATGGATCCGGTATCAGAAAAACCGCGTCAAAGCGGGCGCCGGTGTGATGCTTCCGGCGCTGCTCCGTGAGTCGGCCCGACGGGGGCTTTCCGGCCTGGAATGCCTGGCCGGGATTCCCGGGAGCGTCGGAGGAGCCGTCCGGATGAACGCCGGGACCCGGGAAGGGACCGTGGCCGATTCCTTAGACTCGATCCTGGTGCTTCACCGTTCCGGATCTCTTTCCCGGGTGGGACGGGAGGATCTTCGCTTCGCCTACCGTGGGATGATCCTTCCGGAGGGGGCGACCATCGTCGGAGCGGAGTTTTCCCTGAAGGTGGATGAACCTGCCCGGATCGGGGAGAAGATCCGGGAGGGGATCCGGAGACGGAAGGCATTTCAGCCGCTTGCCCTTCCTTCCGCGGGGTCGGTCTTTCTCAATCCCCCGTCGGATTATGCGGGGAGACTGATCGAGAGGGCGGGAATGAAGGGGGAGAGGATCGGGGACGCGCAGGTCTCCACGGTTCACGCCAATTTTATTGTCAACCGGGGGAAGGCCAGAGCGACGGATGTATTGGCCCTGATCCGAAGGGTCCGGGAAGAGGTTGAAAAGCGTTTCGGGATCCTCCTGGAATTGGAGATCAAGATCGTGGGGGAGTGGGATACACCCTCTTGACCTGGATGAAAACGGGCAGCCTGAAAAAAATGAGGGTCGGAGTACTGATGGGAGGGACTTCATCAGAGCGGAAGGTTTCTCTCCGGAGCGGGGAAGCCGTTTTTTCCGCTCTGAAGCGGAAGGGGTACGATGCTGTATGTATTGATGCCGCGGAGGGGATGGAGAGCCTGATTCAAAAATACCGGATCGATATCGTCTTCCTCTGCCTGCACGGGATTCCGGGAGAGGATGGGACCGTTCAGGGGTTCCTGGAGGTCCTGGGGCTCCCCTACACCGGATCCGGCGTGTTGGCGAGCGCTCTGGCCATGGACAAGATCATGACCAAGCAGTTTCTTCAGGTTCGGGGGATTCCCACCCCGGAGTTCGCGGTGATCGAGAAAGAGAAGGACCGGTATCCCGGCGTTCCCTTCCCCGCCGTGGTCAAGCCCGCGCTGGAAGGATCCACCATCGGGATTACGCGGGTCGAAAAAAGACGGGAACTCAAGGAGGCGGTCCGAAAGGCCTTCGGCTATGGTTCCCGGGTCTTGATCGAGAAATATATTCGTGGAAGAGAGGTGACCGTAGGGATCCTGGGGGACCGGCCCCTCCCGGTGATCGAGGTCCGTCCGATCGGCGGGTTTTACGATTTTTCCGCCAAGTATACCGTCGGCCGGACCGAATATCTGGTTCCGGCGCCGATTTCAGGGAGAATGACGAGGAAAATCCAGAACCTGGCCCTCTCCGCGCATCGCCTGCTCGGCTGCCGGGGAGGAACCCGCGTGGATATGATGATCGCGGAGGGGAACCGACCCCTCGTGATCGAGGTCAACACCATCCCAGGGATGACGGAGACAAGCCTTCTGCCCAAGGCGGCCAGGGAGGCCGGGATCCCTTTCGATGACCTGGTGGAACAGATTCTGGCCATGGCTGTAAAACAGGAAGGGTCATGATGAAGGACTACAAGCGGAAGGGAGTGCAGAACTCCCGGTCCGTACTTTTAAAAAAGGTCCGGAAAAAGGTCTTGAGCCGGGAGAGAAGGCGGAACATCCTGCGCCGTGTCTTTCACAGAGTTATCGTGGTTCTCCAGGCGGTCTTCCTGCTTGCCCTGCTGGTCATGGGGGGGCGTCTCCTGATGACCTCCCCTTTTTTTGAGGTTCGCGGGATTGAAATTACGGGGAATCGGCATCTTCAGGGAGAGCGGTTGCGCCGGTATGAGGCAAGACTCCGTCGCAATATCTTTCTGCTCGATTTGGCTTCGATCCGGGAAGACCTGCTTTCAGAGCCCTATGTCCGGAAAGTCTGGATCCGGCGGCAGCTTCCGGATCGGGTCCGGATCCGGATTGAGGAACGAATTCCCTTTGCCAGACTCAGGATGGGGAAAAAGGAGTTTCTGATTGATCGGGAGGGGACGAGGCTTGAAGAGATTCACGGAGACCATGATGGAATGCTGCCGCTGATCCGGGTAGAACGAAGCATGAAGGATCCGGGGTGCCGGGGATTACTCTCCGAGGCGCTGGCGCTTCTGGCAACGATTCGGAATTACGGTTATCCCGATCTGGGACGGATCCGTGACATGGAGCTGACGCCGATCCGTGGTGCGGTTCTGCACCCTCGAAGTGGAGAGTTTGAGATCGTCTGCGGTTCAGGAGATTTCCTTCAGAAGCTGATCCTTCTGAAGCGTGTGGTGGCGGATCTGGCCGAACGGAAATGGCCGGTGCGCGCGATCGATCTTCGGTTTCGGGATCAGGTCGTGATCCGAACGGACCGACCGGTCCGGGTTTTATAGACAAGAGCCCGCCGGGGGTAGAGGCTTTTCGGGCCGAATAGAAGTGGATGCGGTACGTTCCGCGGTCTTTCGGGGACCGGTTCTGCGGCCGGAATGGAGGAGAAGACATTGCCTAAGAAAGAACAGCTTGTTGTCGGACTGGATCTCGGGACCACCAAGATCTGCGCGATTATCGGAAAGAGGAGCGCTGAAGGAACGATCGAGATCATCGGACTGGGGACGACTCCCTCCAGAGGGCTGCGCAAGGGGGTGGTGGTCAACATAGACAGCACGGTCGAGACCATCAAGAAGGCTGTGGAGGAGGCGGAACTGATGGCGGGGGTGGAGGTCACCTCGGTCTATGCCGGGATCGCGGGCGGTCATATCCGGAGCATGAACAGTCGCGGGGTCGTGGCGGTCAAGGAGCGTGAGGTTGGCCGGGGGGACGTGGACCGTGTGATTGACGCGGCCCGGGCGATTTCCATTCCTCTGGATCGGGAAGTCCTCCACGTCTTTCCGCAGGAATACATCGTGGACGATCAGGACGGGATCAGGGATCCGGTCGGTATGTCCGGAGTACGCCTGGAGGCCGAGGTTCATATCGTGACCGGTGCCGTTACGTCGGTCCAGAATATCATCAAGAGCTGCAACCGTGCGGGTCTTGAGGTCAAGGATATCGTGTTGGAGCCTTTCGCTTCCAGTCTGTCCGTCCTGACCCCGGAGGAGAAAGAACTGGGGGTGGCCATGATTGATCTCGGAGGGGGAACCACCGATCTGGCCATCTTCCTGGACGGAAGCATCTGGCATACCTCGGTTCTCGCCCTCGGTGGGAATAATGTCACCAACGACATCTCCGTGGGAATTCGGACTCCCATCAGCGAGGCGGAGCGGATCAAGCTCAAATATGGGTGTGCCAAGACTTCGCTGGTCCGAAACGACGAGACGATCGAGGTTCCGAGCGTGGGGGGCAGACCGCCCCGTGTGCTTTCGAGGCAGATTCTAAGCGAGATCATCGAGCCGAGGGTTGAAGAACTCTTCAGCCTGGTCAAACGGGAGATCATCAAAACCGGCTATGAGGAAATGATCGCTTCGGGATTGGTGATTACCGGTGGAACCGCCGCGATGGAGGGAATGGTTGAAATTTCCGAAGAGGTGATGGGCATTCCCTCGCGACTCGGGATCCCCGGGGATATCGGCGGTCTGGTGGATGTGGTTTCCAGCCCGGTCTACGCCACGGCCGTGGGCCTGGTGCGGTACGGGTTTGAGAACCTGACCCGCCCCTCTCTCTCGGCACAGTCCGAGGAGGGGTTGTTCAACAAGATTCTGACAAGGATGCGAAGATGGTTCGGAGAGTTTTTTTAACCGTTCGGATTTTATCAGGGAAGGAGGATGGGCGATGAAGTTTGAGTTTGCGGAGGAGACGATGAGCCGGGCGAGGATTACGGTCATCGGTGCCGGCGGGGGTGGGAATAACGCGGTCAACACCATGATCCATTCCGGACTGGAAGGGGTGGAGTTTGTGGCGCTGAACACCGACGCGCAGGTCCTGGCCGGGAATCTGGCACCGCTCAAAATGCAGATCGGGACCAAGTTGACCAAGGGATTGGGGGCCGGGGCCGATCCGGAGATCGGCCGCCAGGCCGCGCTCGAGGATCAGGACCGTATCAAAGAGTGTCTCCAGGGAGCGGACATGGTCTTTATCACGGCCGGGCTGGGAGGAGGAACCGGGACCGGCGCCGCTCCCGTGATCGGGAGGCTCGCGAAGGAGGCCGGCGCCCTGACCGTGGGGGTAGTGACCAAGCCCTTTAACTTCGAGGGCAAGAAGAGGACCCATCAGGCCGAGGAGGGGCTCGCTGAACTCAAGGAAGTCGTGGATACCGTGATCGTGATTCCCAACCAGCGGCTGCTCGGGATTATCGACAAGCATACCCCCTTATATGATGCCTTCAAGCTTGCCGATGACGTCCTCTGCCAGGCGGTTCAGGGGATTTCAGACCTGATTACCACGCCGGGGCTGGTCAACGTGGACTTCGCCGACGTCCGGACGATCATGACCGGGCGGGGGCGCGCGGTCATGGGGACCGGTATGGCCACCGGGGAGGGGCGGGCCGTGGAGGCTGCCCACAAGGCGATTTCCAGTCCCCTGCTGGAGGACGGATCCATGGACGGAGCGCGCCGGGTGCTGATCAATATCAGCGGTACGGTGGACATGACGCTCTATGAGATTAATGAGGCCACCAGCATCATACAGGAAGAGGCCCATGAGGATGCCAACATCATTTTCGGTTCCGCCGTCAATACGGATATGGGGGAGGCTCTCAAGGTGACGGTGATCGCCACCGGTTTTGAGGAACCGGCCGTTCAGGAGGAACCGGTGATCAAGAAGGCGGTCAATTTCGAGACCTATGCGGGCGGACGGTCTATGGAGACACCGACCTACCTGAGAAAGGGGAGGCTGCACACCGACAAGAATCCGCGCGGCGGCTTCGACGAAGACGACCTGGATGTCCCGACCTTTCTGCGCAGGCAACTGGACTGAACGGATGCGGATTGGGTTCGTCCGATTTCTTCGGAAGACTGCGTCGCGGCCGGGGAGATCGGCATGCGCAATATAATGCACACGAAAAGGCGAAGGCGCCTCGATGCGGAATATGGCGAGGAGTGGAATCCGGTTTCAAAAGGAATCCGCATCGGTCTGGTCTATCCCAACACCTATTTTCTCGGGATGTCCAACCTGGGGTTCCAGGCGGTATACCATATACTGAACCAGCGGAACGACGTCACCTGTGAACGGATCTTTCTTCCGGACCGGGAGGATCGGGAAAAGCTTGGGAACAACCGGGCGCTGTACGTCTCTCTCGAATCGGGAAATCCCCTTGCCTCATTTGATATCCTCGCCTTCTCCATCTCCTTTGAGTTGGATTATCTTCATTTGGTCGAGATCCTCCGGGGAGGGGGGGTGCCTCCGTTCCGGCGCGACCGGGAGTACGGCCGGGATCCGATGGTCTGGATCGGAGGGATCGCGGTGACCATGAATCCGGAGCCCCTCGCGTATTTCTCGGATCTCATCCTGATCGGAGAGGCGGAAGAACTGCTTCCGGAAGTCCTGGACCGGTTGACCTCCGTTTCTGTCCGGGATGCGGCTGATTTCGAGGTTTTCTGTCGGGCGGCGCGGGGGGTGGAGGGGGTCTATTTCCCCCATGCCTATACCTTCCGGTACGATTCCCGGGGGCGGGTCAAGAGGGTGGATGTTCGAAAAGGATACCCCTCCCGTGTCGTTCGCCGGTGGATCCGGGACGTGGATCGGTTTCCCACCGTGTCGAGGATCCTGACTTCGGAGACGGAACTGAACGATATGTTCCTGATCGAGATCGACCGCGGCTGTGGCCGGCACTGCCGGTTCTGCGCCGCCGGGTATCTGTACCGCCCGCCCCGATTCCGCAGCAGGGAGGGGGTCCTCAAGAGCGCGCGCGAGGGACTGTTATACTCCCGCAGAATCGGTCTGGTTGGAACCGCGGTGTCGGATTACCCCATGATCTCCGATCTGGTTTCCGCGCTTCGGGATTTGGGGGCTCCGATCTCGGTTTCTTCTCTCCGTGTGGATTCTCTCAGACCGGAGTTGCTCAACGCCCTGACTGAAAGCGGGCACAAGACCCTTGCCTTCGGAATCGAGGGAGGCAGCGGGAAACTCCGAAATATCCTCAACAAGGGTATATCGAAAGAACAGATCCTGGAATCCGCAAGGCGGGTGTTTTCTTCAAAAATCCTGAACCTGAAGCTCTATTTCATGGTTGGACTCCCTTTCGAGGAGGATTCGGATGTCACCGCCCTGGTGGAACTGGTGAAAGCGATCCGGAGGATTCAGCTTCAGGAGGGGAAACGAACCGGACGGATTGGGCGGATTGTCGTCAGTCTGAATATCTTCGTGCCGAAACCGAACACCCCCTTCCAATGGGTTCCGATGAATAAAAAAGATGCATTATCAAAAAAAATAAGTTATATTAAGAAAAATTTACAGAAAGAGGGAAACATCAGGGTGATCCATGAACTTCCCAAGTGGTCGATTATTCAGGGAATTCTATCCCGAGGCGATCGCCGGATCGGGTCCTTGCTGATGTCGGTTTCCGATCGGAATGGAAACTGGAACCAAGCGATGCGCGAGACGGGGGGGGAGTTTTACGATCAGCCCTTCCGGGTGAGGGAAGAGGAGGAACGGTTCCCCTGGGACCTGGTGGACGTGGGGCTTGCCGGGTCTTACCTGATCCAGGAATATCGAAAAGCGGCGACCGGTCGGTTTACCCGTCCCTGTCCGGAAGAGCCGGGGTGCCGTCGGTGCGGTGTTTGCGCGGATTCCGGGTGAAAGACTTGAAGCAGGATGAAACCGTACGAAATCCGATTCAGTGACGAGGTGAAGTTTATCGGAATTCCCGCGTTCGATTCCCTGAAAGGGGTGTGCCACGGATTCAGTACCCGTGTGGGCGGGGTGAGCTCCGGGGCTTTCAAAGGAATGAACCTCGCTCTGGACGTGGGGGAGGATAACGATCTGGTGGAGATCAATCGGTGTCTTTTCATCAAGGGGGTTACCTCCGAGAATCCGGAGATTTACACAGTCCGGCAGGTCCACGGCACGGAGGTCTTCCGGATTGAGGAGAGACGGGCGTCCGCGGAAGAGATCCGCCGGATCCCGGCCGATGCCATCGTGACCGACCAGAAAGGGATCGCGATCGGTGTTCTCACCGCGGATTGCGTCCCGGTTCTCCTGGTGGATCCGGTGAAACAGGTGGTTGCCGCCGTGCACGCGGGGAGGGAGGGGACGCTTCAGCATATTCTTACCCGCGTGATTCAGAGGATGCGTGACGATTTCGGGACGTCACCCGGGGATCTCCACGCGGCCGTGGGTCCCTGCATCGAGGCAGGATGCTATGAGGTCGGTGAGGAGATTGCCCGGAGGATATCCCGGCTGACGCCGCATACTGAAGAGGTCCTGGTCCAAAAACAGGGGTCCTGGTTTTTCGATCTCAGGAGGGCCAATCACCGGGAATTGCTTGAAACCGGTCTCCAGGAGGACCGGATCTATCATGTCAGGATGTGCACCGCCTGTCAATCCCGGACCTTTTATTCCTATCGCCGGAGCATGGGGAAAGAAACAGGGCGGATGATGGGACTGATCATGCTGCGGGAGGATGGATAGCCGTTAGAGCGGTTCAAAGGAGTGGTTCTTGTCAATCGCCGGGAATCTCAAGATCATCCGGGAGCGCATCGCCTCCGCGGCCGGGCGTGTGGGGAGGGATCCGGATGAGATTACGATTGTGGCCGTCACCAAGACCGTGGATCCGGCCAGGATCCGGGAAGCCCTCCGGGAGGGAATCCGGATCTTCGGAGAGAACCGGGTCCAGGAAGCCCGGGATAAGATAGCGGACATCGGCCGGGACGTGTCCTGGCACATGATCGGTCACCTTCAGACCAATAAGGTGAAATCGGCTGTCTCCCTCTTTGACGAGATCCATTCCGTGGACAGTCTGCGTCTGGCGCGCGAGCTGGATCGGGAGGCCGGGAAACAGGGAAAGAAACTTCCCGTTCTGGTCCAGGTGAGTCTCGCAGGCGAGGCGCAGAAGTTCGGGATCGAGGAAAAGGAGGTCTTCTCCCTGATCCGGGTGATTACCGGCATGGATCATCTGAAGCTGATGGGATTGATGACGATTCCGCCTTTTTATGAGGACCCGGAAAAAGGAAGACCGATCTATCGCAGGCTCAGGCGGATCCGGGATCAGGTCGTGGCGATGGGTCTTCCGGGTGTTGAAATGGAACATTTATCCATGGGGATGAGCCACGATTATCAGGTGGCAGTCGAAGAGGGCGCGACACGGGTCCGGATCGGCAGCGCCATATTCGGGGAGCGGAGATGAGTCGGAATCGACTGCGAATCGGAGTCATTGGCTGCGGAAACATGGGGAACGCCCTCATTTCCGGGTGGCTCGCTTCCCGTCTGGTTCGGCCGGCGGATCTCCTGGTCGGGGAACCGGACCCGGAGAGGCTGAAAGACTGCGTCAGGAGGTACCAGGTCGAAGGCGCCGAAAGCAATCGGGATCTCGCCGCACGTTCCGAAGTGGTCCTGCTCGCGGTCAAACCCCAGGTGATTGATTCCGTGCTGGATGAGATCCGTGAGGCCCTGTCGGCCGGTACCCTGCTGATCTCCATTGCCGCGGGGGTTCCCCTCTCAAGGATTGAGGAAAGGGTCGGGAAAAAGATCCGGGCCGTTCGTGTGATGCCGAACACCCCGGCCCTGATCCGGGAAGGGATTTCGGCCCTCAGCTTCAATCGCTTCGTGACCTCGCGTGACCGGAAAACGGCGGTTCGTCTTTTGGGGGCCGTGGGGGAGACCGTTGTGGTGGAGGAGAAGATGATGGATGCCGTGACCGGTCTTTCCGGGTCCGGTCCGGCCTATCTCTTTGTGTTGATCGAGGCGCTGTCCGACGCCGGGGTCCGCCA
The DNA here is from genome assembly GCA_964483105.1 of uncultured Nitrospirota bacterium. Lineage (GTDB taxonomy): Bacteria > CG2-30-53-67 > CG2-30-53-67 > CG2-30-53-67 > CG2-30-53-67 > CAYZZU01. The sequence continues at coordinate 1,558 of CAYZZU010000032.1, read as the reverse complement.
GGGGCTTCCGCGGGAGATAGCGACCCGCCTGGCGGCCTGGACCGTGCGCGGCGCCTCCGGTATGGTCATTCAGGGCAACCGGCATGTTGGAGAACTCAAGGATCAGGTAACGTCTCCGGGAGGAACCACCATTGCCGGACTGCATGCCCTGGAAGAAGGGAAATTCAGGGCTGTGCTGGGGAATGCCGTGGAGGCGGCGACCCGTCGATCCAGGGAACTGGGAAAGGAAGGTTAGATGTTCATTTTCGGAAATTTATTGAATGCCGTCGCTCAGATTCTTCACATGGTGATCAGCCTGTATATCTGGATTGTTATTATCGCCGCCCTGGTTACCTGGGTCAACCCGGACCCTTACAATCCGATTGTCCGCTTCCTGCGGAGCGTCACGGAGCCGATCCTCTATCGGATCCGCCGATATCTCCCCATGGCCGGGGGAATCGATTTTTCCCCCCTGATCCTGATCCTGGCCCTCTATTTCGTTGACATGTTCGTGGTCAGGTCCGTGCAGGAGGTTGCTTATCATCTTCGGTAGAAGCGGAAAGGAGGGAGTCGGGATGCCGGATGAAGAGAGTTGTGTCACGCCGCTTGAAGTCAAGAAGAAACAGTTTGCCACCTCTTTCAGGGGGTACAACCCCAGGGAGGTGGAAACCTTCCTGGAGATGACCTCCCTGGAGATGGAGGGACTGATCTCAAGGAAAAACTCCCTGATGGAGGCCCTTGCGGACAAAGACCGTGAACTCATGGAGTGCAAGGAGCGGGAGGCTTCCATCCGGAAAACCCTGGAGGGGCTTCAGCAAATTATTGAAGATGAGCGCAGCCGCGCAGAAGAAAAAGGAAAGCAGATCATCCGGGAGGCCGAACTGAAGGCATCCGAGATTCTGCAGCGGGCGCAGGAAGAACAGAGCGCCATCCGGAACGATATTCACCATCTCCAGAGGATGCAGAGGGAGTTTCTGGCCAAACTGGGAAGCCTGGTGGACTCATACAAGAAGATCCTTGATCAGGATCAGCGGGACCTGGACGAAGAGGTGAACATTCACTCCGATATTCAGGTGATCTGACCCGTTTCCTTTGTCTTTTGCCTGGTCCTTTGCGCCGTACCTCCGTGATATCTTCAACTGAAATGACAGGGAAACCGGTATGTCAGGCTGCATCATGAAAGAAGACGCCCGAGGTGTATCCCTTCGGGTCCGGATCCAACCCGGTGCTTCACGGGACGAAATCATGGGGGAGGCGGAGGGCGTTCTTCGGATACGTTTGACCGCCAGGCCTGTGGAGGGGGCCGCCAACAGGCAGTGCATCAAGTTTCTTGCCAAAAGACTTCATATCGCCAAATCGAGGATTACCATCCTTCGGGGAGAGCATGCCCGCGAGAAGGTTCTCTATCTGGAGGGAATCCGCCGGGACGACCTGCGGGGGGTTCTCTTCTGAGATGCGGCGAGACCTGCTGTTCAGGATCCTAAATTAGCGATAGGAGTTTCACCCGACGCAAAAAGCCCTCTTGGTTTAAAGGTTTATGGTGAGTATACGACTCACCTGTAAGGTGAAACCGAAGACC
>CAYZZU010000031.1:0-26480 GCA_964483105.1 uncultured Nitrospirota bacterium | reverse complement strand
TTTCTTACGGGAGAGCTGTTTTTTTACTTGACGAAACCTTTAATGGGTGACCCCATCACACCATCACATTATTTCCTGCGGGGTGGACGGGAAAGGGGTGTAACTCCCCTGCGGACCCGCCGCTGTGACCGGGGACGACGCCGGATGTGCCACTGTATCGTATAAACGGTATGGGAAGGCCCGGCCGAGGACGATCCGGAAGCCAGAAGACCGGCCCCGTGAGGACTCGAACCTTGACGGCAAAGGGGGGAGAGGGGAAGACGAAGAAGCGGAACTCTTCGTATGATCCTTCACTCCTTGCATGCAGGGGTGAAGGATTTTTTTTTGAAAGGAGTTATTGAATCATGATGGAAGCGCTTTTGATGGTCGGCCACGGGAGCCGGGCCGAGAATGCCAACGCGGGGATGTTTTCCATAGCAGCCCGGATACGGGAGACAGGAGAGGTCCCGATCGTTGAGTGCGGATTCCTGCAACTGAACCCTCCCACGATCGAGGAGGCCCTCGACCGCTGTGTCGAACAGGGGGCGAAGCGGGTTCACATGATTCCCTATTTTCTCCATATGGGTGTTCATATCCAGGAGGACATTCCCGAGGTGGTGGCGGCCTGCCGTAGAAAGTATCCCGGGGTGGATATCATCCTGGGCGATCAGTTGGGTGCGGATCCTCTCCTGGCGGAACTGGTGATCAAACGGGTGCGTGAAGTCCGGTGTGGACGGGAAGGAGGGCATAGGCTATGACGAGTCGAGGTGTGTTCATTGAAGCCGAGAGTTTCCGGATGATCGAGGAGGAACTGGGAGGGCACTCCTTCGGGGCGCTTGAGTTTCCCCTGGTTCGGAGGGTCATCCATGCAACGGCTGATTTTGATCTCGGACGTTCTCTTGTCTTTTCCGAAGGGGCGGTGGCCGAGGGGGTGAAGGCTGTCCGGGAGGGGGGATCCATCGTGACCGACATCCGGATGGTGGCCTCCGGGATCAACCGGTCGGTTTTGCAACAGGCCGGAGGGGGAGAGGTCTTCTGCCGGATTGATGATCCGAAGGCGCGCAAACTGGCGGAGGCACAGGGGGGCACCCGGTCGGCTGCGGCGATCCGTTCTTTCCGGGACAGCCTCTCCCGCTCCGTTGTGGTGATCGGGAATGCCCCCACGGCCCTCCGGGAGGTTCTCCGACTGGATCGGGAAGAGGGGCTCCGGCCCCGGTTGTTGATCGCTGTTCCGGTCGGTTTCGTGGATGCCGCGGAATCCAAGGAAGCCTTAAGCCGAACCGGCCTTTCGTACATCACGAACCGGGGCCGGAAGGGGGGAACGCCCGTGGCTGTGGCCCTGATGAACGCCCTGATCCATCTCGCTGTTGAACAGAAGGAGGCATCATGAAACCCAATCGTTTGTGGATCATCCTGGGAGGTCTGCTTGCCTTGAGGCCGGAACCAGCCTACGCGATGCACATCAGTGAAGGGATCCTTCCGGCCTCGTGGGCCTCTCTCTGGTGGGGTGTGGCCCTGGTATTTATCTATTTCGGGATCCGTGAGGTCAAAAAGAAAAAGAAGGAGGTATCCGGTTATCTGTCGCTCCTCGGCGTCGCCGGGAGCGCTGTCTTTGTTCTCTCCTGCTTTCCGATTCCTGTCCCAATCACCGGGACCTGTTCCCATCCCGCGGGGACCGGCATGAGCGCCGTTCTCCTCGGTCCCTTCGCCAGCGTCCTGACCGCTTCGGTAGGACTCCTGATCCAGGCACTCTTCATGGCCCACGGAGGGATCACCACCTTCGGGGCGAACGTCCTTTCCATGGGTGTTGCGGGTTCTTTCGCCGGGTGGTTTTGTTTCCGGGGTGGGAGGCGGATCGGGCTCTCTCTCTTTGCCGCGGGGTTCGCCGCGGGGTTCGCCGCGGACATCTTCACCTATCTGACAACCTCGGTGGAACTGGGACTCGCCCTGCACGGAGTGCATCCCGCCGCTGAGGTGATCGGCAAGATCTTTCTTGCCTTCCTTCCGACACAGGGGCCGCTTTCCATACTGGAGGGGCTCCTGACCGGCAGTATGATCCGGTATGTCTATCTCCGCCGGCCGGAGCTTCTGGTTCGGATGGGGGTTGTCAAAGCCGCCCGGACGGCTTCAACGGCTTGAACGGTTATGATAAGGAGGACCGGATGCGAAAATTCATACTCTTTTTTTTATTGGCCCTGTTCCTGGGAGTTGCTTCCCCCGTGCGGGCCGGAAAATGGTCCGGAGTGGATGAAACCGTGGTGGAGCATTACGCCAGGGAGTACGGCCGTGAGGCGAGGACACCGTATATCAACACCGACCAGGGGGATCTTCTCCTCTTTGTCTTTACCCTGGCCGGTTCAATAGGAGGTTTCATCGCCGGTTATAACTGGAGAAAGCTCTTTTCCGACCGGAAGGATGGAGAGAAACTCCCGACGTTTGTTCGTCCGTCCGGTTGGAAAGAGCGGCCCGGGAGACAGGCCGATGCATGATATCAAGGCCGCACTGCTTGCCGTTCGGGAGGAGAACGCGCTTTCCCGTTTCGATCCGAGGATCAAGATCTTCTGCGCTCTGGGATTGCTCGGAGTCAATCTTTCGGCGCGGGGTCCGGAGCTTCCCCTCCTTCTTCTTCTTTTTTGCGTCATTCTTCTTCGATTCGCCCGGGTCTCTTTTGGGGAGATCCGTCTTCGAATGGCCGCGCCGGTTCTGGTGGCGTGCCTGGTTCTGGTCTCCCAGGTTCTCTGGTCGGGAGGAGATCGGGTCCTCTTCGATTTTTCACTGATCGGGATTCACCTTCGGGGGACCCTGGAAGGGGTTGTCCGTGGGGAAAGGATCGCGTCACAAGTCCTGGCCGGGGTTTCCCTGATTCTCGTAGTGGCCGCGACCACCCCCTCGCACCGGATCCTTCAGACGGTCCGGTGGATGCATTGTCCCGAGGTATTGATTGAGATTGCGATTCTGATGGTCCGGTATATCTTCCTTCTCTTCGAGGAGGGGGCGAGGATCCGGGAGGCCCAGCGTATCCGTCTCGGGCTGAGTTCATCCGGCAAGGCCCTTCAGTCTGCGGCCACGCTGGGCGGTAAGCTCTTTATTCGCGCCTACGATCGTGCCGAGAGGGGTATGGACGCAATGCGCTGCCGCTGCGGAGGGGGCGTTTCTGTACTGGAATCCAAAGGGAAATCCGGGCGGAGTCCCCTTCTGGAATTTTTCGTGGCGGTTCTGGTCCTGGCGGTTTTTCTGTTTCTTCGATGAAGGAAGGGGAAGGAATGTCTCTCTTCGAATTATCCGCGGTCGGTTTTTCCTATCCGGATGGGACGGAGGTCCTGCGGGGAATTGACCTGACGATGGAGGAGGGGGAGGTGATTGCCGTCCTCGGCGCGAACGGGAGCGGCAAGACGACCCTGCTGAAACATCTGAACGGTCTTTTAAGACCGACCCGGGGCACGGTTTTTTTCAGGGGAAGGTCCCTTGGGGAGTACTCCGATACGGAAATCTTCTCCTCCACCGGGTTTGTGTTTCAGGATCCGAACGATCAGCTCTTCGCGCTGACAGTGGAAGAGGACGTGGCTTACGGTCCCCGGAACCTCGGCCTTGCCGAAACTGAGGTTGAGCGGAGGGTTTCACAGGCGCTGTCTCAGGTCGGTATGACGTCCTTCCGAAAGCGTCCGATTGCCTCCCTCTCCCACGGTCAGCGCCAGCGGGTCGGAATCGCGGGGGTTCTGGCCATGGAGCCGGAAGTTCTGATTCTGGACGAGCCTACGTCCGGACTCGATCCGATGGGGGTGCGTTCCATTATGACACTTCTCCAGCGGCTCAACCGGCAGGAGGGAATCACTCTGATCCTGGCGACCCACGCCGTGGATCTGGTTCCGCTCTACATGGGACGGATCGTGATCATGAGTCATGGAAGGATTGTGCGGAAGGGAGCGCCGGAAGAGGTGCTGGTTTCGTCACCGGAGATGGAACGGTGCAGGCTCCATCTTCCCCACATCGCCGAACTCATGGAAGCCCTCAAGGACCGGGACCGCTTTCCTCTGGGTAAAATCCCCCTCACCATCGGGGAGGCGAGGCGGGCTTTGGTGAAACTGATGCCGTCCGATCTTTTGTAAGGATCCGGGGACCGGGTACTCTGTTGATTGAGGAACACCATGGGACAAGAAACGAACGGAAAGAGGGACCTTCGTCGTGGATATACCACCGGAACCTGCGCGGCGGCGGCGGCCAAGGGGGCGGTGCTTGCCATGATGCTCGATGTCCCGATCCACCGGATCGGGATCTTTCTCCCGCGGGGCGAGCCGATTCAGCTTCCCGTGCGTCTGCTGGAGCAGGGGGAGAGCGCGTCCGCCTGCTCCGTCATCAAGGATGCCGGGGATGATCCGGATGTGACGAACGGTGCCGAGATTATCGCCCGGGTACGCAAAATTCCACTCGAAGGAAAGGGAGGAGAGTATGAACTTTCCATTCGTGGCGGAAAGGGGGTCGGTCGGGTGACCAAACCCGGCCTGCCTGTGGATGTGGGGGGATGGGCGATCAACCCGGTCCCGATGTCGATGATCCGTACCGAGGTTTTGGACGTTCTGATCAATTTCGAAAGGAAGAGCCGGGGGGCCGGGTTTGAGGTGGTCATTGAGGTGCCGGAGGGTGAGGAACTCGCTCCCCGGACGCTGAACCCGAGGCTCGGGGTGATCGGGGGGATCTCGATTCTCGGGACCACGGGGATTGTGGAACCGATCTCGACCAGGGCCTGGGAGGACACGGTGGCGGTGCAGATCGACGTGGCCGTGGCCTGCGGTGTCCGGACCGTGGTGCTGACCCCCGGCCGTTCCAGTGAGAGGGTAGCGGAATCGCTCCTTCCCGTGCTGCCCGAGGAGGCCTTTGTGCAGATGGGGGACTTTGTCGGTTCCTCCCTCCGCGCCTGCGGGAAGAGGGGGGTTGAAAGAGTCGTTGTTGTGGCGATGCCCGGCAAGATGTCCAAGATCGCTCTTCAGTATGAGAATACGAATTACAAACACTCGGAATTGAAGCTGGATCGTCTGGCTGCCTGGGCCGAACGGTTGGGGATGTCCGAACCGGATGTGACCGCGATCCGGAAGGCCAATACGGTGAGGCGGATCTGGCAGGTGCTTGCCGGGGATACTCCCTTCTATTCGGAACTCTGCCGTCGTGCCCGGGATTTCTGTGAACGGATCGGGGGGGGGAAGTTCCGGGTTGAGACCATTCTGATCGGATACGACGGGAAGGTCCTGGCCCGCGGGGCCGGGAACCGTGATCAGGGAACGGAAATCGGGAAATAGAAGTCAGAAACCGGAATAAGGGGATAGCGAATGGGGGAAAACCGTCTTCAGTTGATCGGGGTCGGACTGAAAGGGCCGGAGACTCTGTCGCCGGACTTGCTGGAAAAGGTGCGGCAGGCTGATCTGCTGGCGGGAGGGAGCAAGATCCTGAGAGGGTTCAAGGCGTTTCCCGGCGGGAGAATTCCTTTCGGGGGCCATCCTGAAGAATGGATCCGGAAGATCCGGAACGCGCGTGTTGAAGGAAAGCGGGTGGTGGTTCTGGCCTCCGGTGATCCCGGTTTCTTCGGGATCACCCGGCTCCTTCTGAGGTTTTTCCCACCGGAAGAGCTTTCGATCCATCCCCATATCAGTTCCATGCAGCTTGCCTTCGCCCGGCTCCGCATCCCATGGGACGATGCCGCCTTTGTCTCGGCCCATGGAAGGGAGCTGTCGCCGGTCATTGAGACCGTCAGGAGGGCGTCCAAGGTCGTGATTCTCACCGATCCCGGGAACACGCCTTCACGGATCGGGAAGGCCCTGCTCCGGGCGGGTGTGACCGATTGCCGTGTCTTTGTATGCAGCCGGATGGGGGGAGACGATGAATCGGTCTGGGAGGGCGAACTCTCCGGTCTTCCCGGAAGGCGTTTCTCCGCTTTGAACGTCATGATCCTCCTGCATGACGCGGACCCCGGGGGGAGATTCGGGATTCCGGACCCGGAGCTGGAACATGACGCCGGGATGATTACCAAGTCGGAGATCCGAGCGGTGGTGCTCGCGAAGCTCCGGACGGGTTCCAACCAGGTTCTGTGGGACATCGGGGCGGCCAGCGGTTCGGTCGGAATCGAAGCGGTCCGCATGGCTCCGGGAAGTGTCGTCTATGCCGTGGAGAAGTCCGGCCAAAGGGTGGCCGCCTTGAAGCGGAACATTGCCCGATTCGCTCCCGGACGGGTCCGGCCCGTCCGGGGGGAGGCTCCGTCGGTCCTGCGGGACCTTCCGGATCCCGACCGCGTCTTTCTCGGAGGTCATGGCGGGCACCTCAAGGCGATTCTGAGACATGGTCTTAGGAGACTCAATCGCGGGGGACGGATTGTGGTGAGCGCTGTGACGCTGGAGACTCTGCATGAGGCCGCGGAAACCTTCTCCGCGGGAGGGGTGACTCCCGAGATTGTATCCCTCCAGATCGGGCGGGGGCGGGATCTTTCCGGCCGTGTGATGCTTCAGGCGGAGAACCAGGTTTTTCTTCTGACAGGCGGGAAAGGACTTGAATAATGACGGATCATAGAAGCGGTAGACTCTACGGGATCGGCGTCGGTCCGGGCGACCCGGAACTTTTGACACTCAAGGGGGCCCGGATCCTTCAGAAGGTGGACACAATCTTCTGTCCGGAAGCGAAATCGGGTTCGGGCAGTCAGGCACTGGCGGTGGTTGAGGCGATCCTGAACCGGGACCGCCAGAAGGTGGAGCTTCTTCATTTTCCCATGAAAAAGGATCCCGCGCTTCTCACGGCCGCGTGGGAGAAGGCCGCCTCAAAAATTCATGCGGTCCTGGCCGCGGGACGGGACGCGGCCTTCATCACCATCGGGGATGCCTTCCTCTACAGTACCTTCGGATACATCCTGGACAAGATGGAAGAAAAAGGTGAAAGAGCACACTGCGAGGTCATCCCCGGCGTCAGCTCGATTACGGCATCGGCCGCCGCGGCCGGGGTCCCTCTGGCCCGGACGGGGGAACGGGTCCTGATCCTTCCGGCCACCTATCGGACGGAGGAGATTCGAAAGGCGCTTGAATCGAACGAGACCGTGGTCCTGATCAAGGTCAACCGTGTGCTTCGCGAGGTGATTGATTTACTGGATGAGATGAAAATGACAGACCGGGCGGTCCTGGTCTCCCGGTGCGGAACCGATCGGGAGAGAATCTTCCATGACCTTTCGACGGTCCATCCGGAGGAGGTGGATTACCTCTCCACGCTGATCGTGACCAGGTCCGGAGAGAAGAGGCCGGGTTCTGTCTGAATGGAATGTGTTGAAGGAGATGGATCCATGTCCAAAGTCTATTTGATCGGCGCGGGACCCGGTGATCCCGAACTTCTGACCGTCAAGGCCGCCCGGCTGATTTCCGAGGCGGATACGATCCTCTACGCGGGGTCTCTGGTCAACCCGGAGGTTTTCAAAGGGGTCCCGGAGGGAACGGAGATTCAGGATACCTCCGGAATGACCCTGGAGGAGATCCTGAGGGTCATGCTCACATCCTGCGTGGAGGGCAAACGGGTTGTCCGGCTCCATACCGGAGACCCCTCTCTTTACGGGGCGATCTTTGAGGAGATGGTGGAACTTTCCCGGTATCAGGTTCCCTTTGAGGTGGTGCCGGGAGTGAGCGCCTTCTCGGCCGCCGCCGGGGTACTGCATCAGGAGCTGACCCTCCCCGGTCTCTCCCAGACCGTGATCCTGACCCGTCGGGCCGGCCGGACGCCTGTTCCGGACAAGGAGAACCTTTCCCTGCTTTCGGCTCACAATGCCACGATGGTGATTTTTCTCAGTATCGGGATGATCCGGGAGGTGGTTTCGGAGCTGATGGAACATTACCGGGGAGATACACCGGTGGCCGTGGTCTACCGGGTGAGCTGGCCGGACCAGAAGGTTCTACGGGGCAGACTCTCCGGGATCGCGGAACAGGTGGAACGGGAGGGGATCACCCGTCAGGCACTGATCCTTGTCGGGGATGTCCTCGATCCGGTTTTAAGGACCCTGGACCGTTCCCCGCGGTCCAAGCTCTATGACGGGCATTTCTCCCATGGTTACCGGAAGGAGAAACATGAAGGATGAAAAGAACAGATAAAATCGCTCTCATCTCCGTTACGAAAAACGGTCGGGATCTTGCCCGGCGGTTGTCCGGACTCCTTCCCGGGAGCACGGTCCATGTGCCCCGGGAGTTGTCGGACGGGATGGCAGGTGAGTATCCCTTTGATCCACCCCTGTCGGATCGGATCGCGGAGATCTGGAAGGAGTACGGCAGCCTGATTTTCATCATGGCGACGGGGATCGTGGTCCGGGTGATCTCCGGACTTCTGACGGACAAGCGGATCGATCCGGCGGTCCTGGTCGTGGATGAGAAGGGGCTGCATGTGATCAGTCTTCTTTCCGGACATTTGGGCGGTGCGAACGCCCTGGCCCTTCAGGTGGCGAAACGGCTCGGTGCTGATCCGGTGATTACCACGGCCACCGATCTTTCCGGTCTCCCCGCTGTGGAACTCTGGGCGGGACGGATGGGATTCGTGATTGAAAATCCGGAGGCCGTGAAAACCGTGAACGCCGCTTTGGTGAACGGGGACCGCGTGGGCGTCTTTTCCCGGAAGAGGGAATGGCTCAGGGACGCAGGGGGGAGCTTTATCCCCTATGAGGCACTGGAGGAACTCATGGCGTCGGATTGCAGGGCATGGGTGATTGTGAACAACCGGCGGGTCCGGGAATGTGAAAAGAACGCAAAGACCCTGTTTCTCCGGCCGAAAAATCTGGTCGTCGGTATCGGCTGTAACCGGGGGACCGGGGCGGAGGAGATCCTGGGGTTCTTCCGGGCGCTCTTCGAAGAGCGGGGACTTGCGGTCCTGTCGGTTGGCCGGATCGCCACGATCGATCTGAAACAGGATGAAACGGGCCTGCTGGAATTTGCCGCGGGACTGGGTGTTCCGTTGGCCTTTTACACGCGGGATCAATTGAATGCCATGCCGGACGGGTCCGGTCCGTCCAGGTGGGCGCAGAATCAACTGGGAGTGAAGGGAGTATGCGAACAGGCAGCCATGAAGGGAGGGGATACGGATTCACTTTTGATTCCCAAGGCCGTATCCGGAAATGTGACGATCGCAGTGGCCGAGGCGCGGGAAGTCTCTTTATCGTAGGGATCGGTCCGGGGAATTCGGCACAGATGACCGTTCGTGCGCGGGAGGTTTTATCCGCGTGCGAGGTGGTTTTCGGATACAAGACCTATCTGGATCTGATCTCTCCCCTTCTCCGGGGGCAGGAGATCCGGAAATCGGGGATGAGAAGCGAGGTTACGCGGTGTGACGATGCGATTCTTGAAGCCGGATCGGGCCGCAGGGTTGCCCTGATCTCCAGCGGGGATGCCGGTGTTTACGGGATGGCGGGACTGGCCATGGAGCGTCTTTTAGCGAGACAGGTGGAGAACGAAGGGAAGGAGATTTACCTTGAGGTTGTCCCGGGAGTCACGGCCGCTCAGGCCGCGGCCAGCCTGATCGGCGCGCCGCTCATGAATGATTATGCCTCGGTTTCTCTCAGTGATCTCCTGACACCCTGGGAAACCATCGTCAAACGGCTTACCGCCGTGGCCGCGGCCGGTTTCGTGATCGTTCTCATCAATCCGAAGAGCAAGGGGAGGACCCGTCAGATTGTGGAGGCCCGGGAGATTCTCCTGCGGTTCCGGGAAGGATCCACCCCCGTGGGGATCGTTCGCTCGGCTCACAGGGGGGAGAGCCGCTCGGTCCTGACCGATCTGGATCATATGCTCGAATATCCGATCGACATGTTGACCACCGTGATCATCGGGAACGCCGACACGAAACGATTCGGCGATCTCATGATCACGAAACGGGGGTACAAAGGCGGGCAATAGCAACCGGGAAACATCCAGGTTGAATTGTATCGGAGGAGATGGAATGGGTAGCTGCCGATCCATTATGATCCAGGGGACCGCTTCCAACGTGGGTAAAAGCGTGGTGGTCGCGGCTCTGTGCCGGATCTTTGCACGCATGGGGTTGAAGGTGGCTCCGTTCAAGGCACAGAACATGGCCTTAAACTCCTTTGTCACGAAGGAAGGGCTTGAAATCGGACGTGCCCAGGCGGTGCAGGCCGAGGCCGCCGGAATTGAGCCGACAGCCGAGATGAACCCGGTCCTTCTGAAACCGACCACGGATTGCGGGTCCCAGGTCATTTGGATGGGGAAACCAATCGGGAACCGGACGGCGAAGGAATACTATGCCATGAAGGAGGAAACGGAGCAGGTGATCCGGAAGGCCTACGCGGCCCTGTGCGGGAAATATGACCTGATCGTGATCGAGGGGGCGGGCAGTCCTGCGGAGATCAATCTGATGGAGAACGACCTGGTCAACATGTGGATGGCCGACCTGGCCGATGCCCCGGTGATCCTGGTTTCCGACATTGACCGGGGCGGTGTCTTCGCGTCTCTTGCAGGGACCCTGATGCTCTTGCCCGAGCGACATCGCGAGAGGATCCGAGGGTTTCTCATCAACAAATTCAGGGGGGATCTTTCCCTGTTGCAGCCGGGGCTCGACCGGATCGAGGGGATGCTCGGGAGGCCGGTCATGGGCGTCCTTCCCTATTTTACGGATATCCGGATCGAAGAGGAGGATAGTGTGGCCCTGGTGCGGAAAAAGACCCGGGCCGGAAAGACACGGGCGGTCCGGATCGGTGTGGTCCGGCTCCCCCGGATCTCCAATTACACCGATTTCGATCCCCTCGAAAACCATCCCGGCGTGGAGCTGGTGTATCCCGGAGAGGCAGACGAAATCGACGGATTGGACGTGCTCATCCTTCCTGGGAGCAAGGACACCCTCGGGGATCTGCGGTTCCTGAAAGGGAGCGGCCTGGCCGGGGCGATTCAGGCCTTCGCCCGGTCCGGAGGGCATGTGGTGGGGATCTGCGGTGGATTCCAGATGTTGGGGGAAAGTGTGGAGGATCCCGACGGCCTGGAGAACGGAAACGGCAGCGAACCGGGCCTGGGACTTCTTCCGGTCCGGACGGTCCTTGTACGCGAAAAGGTTACCGCCCGGGTCCGTGCCGACTCCTTTGACGGTCTTTCCAATCTGGAAGGGTATGAAATCCACATGGGAAGAAGCCGGGTTCCGGAGGGGTGCCGGAGCATGTTCCGGATCACCCGGAGGAACGGTGAGCCCGTGTGTGAGGAAGATGGCGCGCGCAACCGGGAGGGAAATGTCTGGGGGACCTATCTTCACGGTATCTTTGAAAACACCGTTTTCATTCACAGGTTCCTTGGGTGGGTGCGGGGAGCCGACGGTGCTTTCGCATGCGGAGAGCAAAGAGAGTACCTCTCGTGGAAGAAACGGGAATACAACCGGCTGGCCGACCTGTTTCAAAGCCATGTGGACACGGACGCCTTCCTTTCGATTGTCGGGAGATGAGGATGTCGCCTGCTGCGCTGATTACGGTGTCTCTTTTTGACCTGATTTTCGGAGATCCCCGGGGATTTCCCCATCCGGTGGTCCTGATGGGCGGACTGATTTCGTTCCTCAAGAGATTGTCCCTGGGGATTTTTCAAACCCCCCGGGGGAAACGGTTCGCCGGAGTAGTGATCACGGCCACGGTTGTCGTTTGTTCCTATATGGCGACCTTTTTTCTCATCCGGGGGGCGACATGCATCCATCCGCGGGTTGGATGGGCGGTCTCGGTGTTTCTGGCCTATACAACCCTCGCGGCGAGGAGTCTCCACAGAGAGGCGGGAAAGATCATGCGGGACTTGGAGGGTGGAGACCTCTCCGCCGCGCGTCGGGATCTTGGCGGGATCGTCGGGAGACAGACCGGTCATCTTTCGGAAAAGGAGGTTGTACGGGCCACGGTTGAGACGGTGACGGAAAACACCTCGGACGGTGTGATCGCCCCGCTCTTTTACCTGGCCCTGGGCGGAGCGCCGCTGGCCATGGCCTACAAGGCGGTCAATACCCTGGACTCCATGCTCGGATACCGGCATGAGGTCTTCCGGGACCTGGGGTGGTTTCCCGCGAGGCTTGATGATGTCGTGAATTTTATTCCCGCGCGGATCACCGGATTGCTCATGGCGCCGGCCTCATTTTTTATCGGCGGAAACGCCCGGGAGGCCTTTCGGACCATGCTGCGGGACGGACGGAAACATCCAAGCCCCAACGCCGGGATCCCCGAGGCTGCCGCGGCCGGCGCGCTCGGCGTGCAGTTGGGTGGAGTGAACGTCTACATGGGGGTTGAAACTGTGAAGCCGGTGATCGGAGAAGCCAGAAAAGAACTGACCCCGGGAAGCATCCGGGACGCGATCGCCTTGATGTATGGGACTTTTTGCCTGATGGTTCTGGTTTTGGTAGTGGTCTTGCCTTGAGCCCTTCCTTCGTTCCTTCGGGGTCAGGTCTCAACATTTGACATGACTTGGAAATAACCATGATGAAACAGCTTCACGGTGGGAACATCAGAGAAATTTCGCAACGGTACGGTATCCCGGAGGAGGAAATCCTCGATTTTTCCGCCAGTATCAACCCCCTCGGGATATCGAAATCGGTTTTCAGGGCGATCCTGGATGAAATGGGCCGGCTGGTGCGTTATCCGGAGATCGACTCTTACTCCCTGCGGGAGATCCTTGCCGGGGAGAATCCTCTTCGCCTGGAGAACGTCCTTGTGGGGAACGGGAGCACGGAATTTATCTACCTGATCCCGAAGGCCCTCCGTCCGAAACGGGCGCTGATCCCCGTTCCTTCCTTTTCGGATTATGAGCGGTCACTCCTTTTGGAGAGGGGGGATGTGCGGTTCTATCCGCTCCGGCGGGAGGACTCTTTCCTCCTGGAGACGGATCGCTTCCTGGAAGAAATCAGGGACGGGATCGACCTGGTATGGCTCTGCAATCCCAACAACCCTACGGGAGGGTTGATTCCCCGGGATGAAATACGAACCATCCTGAAGGCGACGGAACCTCTCGGTATACCCGTGGTCGTGGATGAGGCCTTTATGGAGTTCATTCCGGTGGAGTCGGTTCGCGGGTGGGTCCGTGAATTCGGCAACCTGCTGGTCCTCCGTTCGTTTACCAAGTTTTTCGCGATCCCCGGACTCCGGGCGGGAGCGCTCTATGGTTCCGAGGCGCTGATCCGGCGTATTGCTTCCTGCCAGGAACCCTGGTCCGTGAACCGTTTCGCCCAGTCGGTTGTGACGGCCGTGTTATGCGACAAGGATTATCAGGAAGAGAGCCGCCTGCTCGTCGGGCAGGAACGTCTCTTTTTGGAACGGGAGTTGAACAAAACCCCCGGGATCCATGTGTTTCCCTCCTGTGCCAATTTCCTTTTGATTGAAACCTCTCCCCCGATGCCGGAGCCGGAACGCCTTTTCGATGTCCTGCTCCGCTCCGGTATTCTGGTCCGGAACTGTGAATCCTTCCGCAACCTGGATTCCCGTTTTTTCCGTGTAGCTGTCCGGGATCATGAAGAGAACCTCCTCCTGATCCAGACGATCCGCGGATCTGCCCGGAAGTTTGTATAAGGTCTCCGGGGGCGCGTTTTCTGCCGACGGATTTTCTTCACAGGGACAGGACCAGACACCTGAATTCCATTCCTCTCTGCGCAAGTTGACAGGCTTGGACAATGACGATATTTTTATGAATAGGATCAGGAAGGAGGGAAATGTCTTTGAATGTCTGCGAAATTTCTTTTTGAATAGGAACGGTTTTGGGGCCTTCAGGGGAGGGACTCATGCAGGAACCCGGGTGGAGCGGGGAACGCCTTGACGGAAGTGAGGTTCTGAAGCCCCGGCATACGAGGGACCAGGAGCGCCTTCAGCGGAAATATGATACACAGGCCGTGATGAATTCGCTGCTCCGTCTTTCCCTGGAGGAGATCCCGATTCGGGATCTCCTGCAACGTTCCCTGGATCTTCTACTTTCCATTCAGTGGCTTGCCTTCCAGTCGAAGGGGAATATTTTTATTGTGGAAGAGGATCCGGAATTTCTGGTCATGAGGGCCTGGAGCGGGATTCCGGACTCTTTGGTGTCCACGTGCGGGCGTCTTCCTTTCGGGCGGTGTCTCTGCGGCAATGCAGCGCTGAAACGGAAGATTCTGTTCGTGGATGGTATCAACGAACAGCATGAGAACCATTACGAAGGGATGGACTCGCATGGACATTACTGCGTGCCTATCCTCTATTCTGACGAGGTGCTTGGTGTCATCAACATCTATGTAAGCGCGGGACATCGGCGGGATCGGGAAGAGGAAGAATTTCTGATGGCCATCGCCCATACGCTGGCCGGTATCCTGATCAGACGCCGTACCGAAGAGGCCCTCCAGAAGAGTGAAAAATCATTACGGGATATTACCTCGGCCCTGGGAGAGGGGGTCTTTGTCCTGGACAGGGAGGGACGCCTGCTTTTCATAAACCCCGAGGCGGAACATCTTCTGGGGTGGAAAAAGAAGGAAATCGTGCAGCAGAAGATGCACCCTCTGATTCACACGAAGACCCGGGAGGATTCTTCACACCTTTATGAATGTCCCGTCATGCGTGTTTTCAGGACGGGCAGGCGGTATCGGACGGAAAACGATACTTTTTTCCGAAAGGATGGAAGCGAATTTCCGGTCTCTTACGTAGCGACGCCGATCTTTGAACAGGGAGAGGTTGTGGCGTCGGTCACTGCATTCGCCGACATCACGGAGAAGAAGATCCTGGAGGATGAATTGGCGCGTGCCCAGAAACTGGAATCGATCGGGGTTCTTGCCGGAGGGATCGCCCACGATTTCAATAATCTCCTGACCGCCATCTGGGGAAATTTAAACCTGGCCAAGGCGTATGTCGGATCAAAGGACCATCTGATCTCGGAGCGACTGTCCGATGCGGAAGAGGCGATCCGGCGGGCCAAGGCGTTGACGCACCAGCTCCTGATTTTCTCCCGGGGAGGGGAGCCGATCCGGCGAACGACCTCCCTCACGAAATGGATCAAGGGGGCGGCAAACTTTTCCCTGAGTGGATCCAGTGTGAAGTGTCTCTTTTCCATTCCGGCGGATCTCAGCCCCGTGGATGTGGACGAGGGACAGATGAGTCAGGTGATTCATAACCTGATCCTCAATGCGCGCCAGGCCATGCCGGGAGGAGGGACCATCCGGGTTGCCTGTGAAGAGACGGTTCTGAAGAAGAGAAACCCGTTTTCCCTGAAACCGGGGAAGTATGTCAAAATCAGGATCGAGGATTACGGGGTGGGAATCCGTTCCGAAGATCTGCCGAAGATCTTCGATCCTTTTTTCACGACCAAGCCGGAATCGAACGGGCTGGGACTGACTACCGCGTATTCCATCGTTCAAAAACACCATGGTGTTCTTGCCGCGGAATCCAGGCTCGGCAAGGGGACCGCGATGATGATTTATCTTCCTGTTTCGGAGAAGAAGATTCAGCCCCGGAAGGCCGTCGGGGAAGAACTACGGGCCGGCGGTGGGAAGGTCCTGCTGATGGATGATGAAGAGATTGTCCGGGCTGTGGCGGGACAGATGTTGAGCCGAATCGGTTATCAAGTGGAGTTCGCAGTGGAAGGAAGGGATGCCGTTGAATTATACAGGCAGGCCCGGGAGTCCGGAGAGCCTTTCGATGCCGTGATCATGGATTTGACGGTTCCCGGTGGAATGGGGGGACTGGAGGCTGTAAGGAAACTCCGCAGGATCGATCCCGACGTAAAGGCGGTTGTTTCGAGCGGTTACTCCGATGATCCGGTTCTGTCGGATTATCGTGAATATGGTTTTTCCGGAGTTCTTCCGAAACCCTATAAGATCATTGAACTGAGTGAGGTCTTAGAGACCGTCCTTTCTGGTGAATAATTCTCTGCTTTCATCCCTCCGAGGTTCCGGCGGATATTGTGCTGGCGAACATTCTCGCTGGATTTGGGGCCGCAAGCGGGATTGACTCCGTCCATCCGCTGTGTTATCTTTCCCTCCCGGAATCAGCGGCGTCTTGACTCAGTGGTCCTGTTCCTAAATATTGTGACGCACGCAGACAGGCCACCGTATTGACGAATAGGACCACCACGAAGGAGTAGCCAGTGTACGAACTGACCGTGGAAAGTCGTTTCGCAGCGGCACATCAGTTGAGAAATTACAGGGGGCGGTGTGAAAACCTTCACGGGCACAACTGGAAGGTCCAGGCGACTCTGACTGCCGGAAAGTTGAATCCCATCGGACTCGCCCTCGACTTCAAGGAGATGAAAGGCGCGCTTCGGGAGGTGCTCTCTGAGCTGGACCATCATTTCCTGAATGAACTTCCGATGTTTCAGAGCCGGAATCCTTCCTCGGAGAACCTTGCGCGGTGGATTTTTGAACGTTTGACAGGTAGTCTGAACCGGGAAGAGATCCGTGTGAGCCGGGTGACGGTATGGGAATCATCCGAGGCCTGCGCGGCATACATTCCGGATGACGATGCGTGACCGGGGCGCCGGATCTTTGGTTCCTTTTCTTTTTACGAAGCCGTCCAAACCGAAAGCTGACGTCTGAGTCATTACATCCAGAGAAAGGTCATGTCCTATCCTATCCAGGTGATTCTCCTCTCCGGAGGACTCGATTCCGTGGTGAATCTGTCGATTGCGGCTGTCCGGGGGAGGATCCTGGCGGCCCTGACCTTTGATTACGGTCAACGTGCCGCGCGGCGTGAGATCGAGGCGTCACGGATGGCCTGTGACCATTACTCGGTCCCGCACAGGATTATCCGGCTCCCCTGGATGGAGAAAATCACCTCGTCCGCTCTGGTCCGGAAGGGGGAGGAACTGCCGGAATTAAGTCTCGCGGATCTTCAGAATCCGGAGCGTACAGAGGAAACCGCCCGGGCCGTCTGGGTGCCGAACCGGAACGGCGTTTTTCTTCAGATCGCCGCGGCAGTCGCCGAGGCCGGAGGGGGGGATACACTTGTGGCGGGATTCAACCGGGAGGAGGCCGGCACATTCCCGGACAATTCCGGTGAGTTTCTCCGGGCCGTGAATCAAAGCCTGGCCTTTTCCACCCTGAATTCCGTACGGGCGGTCAGTTATACCCTGGAGATGGACAAAAGTGAAATCATAAAGGCCGCCCTCCGCCATAAGGCTCCTCTGGATGTTGTCTGGAGCTGTTATCGGGGAGGGGAAATCATGTGCGGCAGGTGTGAATCCTGCAGGAGATTAAGGCGCGCCCTGGCCGGAACTGAGGCGGAGACACTGTTCCGGGGCCGTTTTGAAGGTTGATGGACTTTTTTTATTTCGCCGTCAATCCGAATCGGTTTCATCTCCGATCCTGACCTTGATCAGTTTCAGGAAGGCACGGTCAAAGTCATTGATATCCGAGCGAATCCGGTGAGGGGGCTCTTCCGGATTTTCATTCCAGGGGGTGGCAGCCATCCCGAGATCCAGGATGGAGGTCTGCATCTTCTCATCGACCGGTTCCTCCGTGGCCGAGTCCGAAGGGGGTTCTGAGGATTTATCGAGTCGGGTGAAGGCGGCCAGGACCACGTCGGCCTGGTATCCTTCCTCTTCGATCTGATGGAGTGTCCTCCGAATCTGTGTGTTGTCCGTATAGGCCTGATTAATCGCCCTGATCAGGTTTTCCGCGAGAATTTTGATCCGGTTTTCCGAGTCCATTGAATCCCCCTTTCCAACTTTTTTTGGACCCATTTCAATATCTGAAACAGAGACCTTTGTCAAGCCTTTTCACAAGAAATCAACGAAATTATTTTTCACTATCGTGTTTCGGCCGTTTCCGCGAACCGTTTCAGGATGGACAGGCCGGTCTGCTGGCTCTTTTCCGGATGGAACTGGGTCGCGAAGATGTTTTCCTTCCAGATCATGGACGTGAAATCAATTCCATAATTCGTCCGGGTTGCGATCACCGCCGGATCGTCCGGGACCACATAATAGGAATGGACAAAATAAAGATAGGATTCGTCCGGTACCTCATCCAGAATGGGAGGTGATTGGATCTTCCGGATGGTATTCCAACCCATATGTGGAATCTTCAGGGAGGTGGAATTCCCTTCCGTGAAACGAAATTGTTTGACCTTGCCGGGGATCAGGTTGAGGCCTTTATGGGATCCGAACTCCTCACTTTCGGTGAAAAGGACCTGGAGGCCCAGGCAGATTCCGAGGTACGGTGTTCCGGCCCGGACCTGTTGGAGAATCGGATCAATCAGTCCGAGTTTTTTCAGGTTCTGCATACAATCTCTGAAGGCGCCGACACCTGGGAGGACGATTGCCGAGGCCTTCCGGATCGACTCGGGATCCCGCACAATCCGGGCGTTGAAATGGACCTTTTCGAATCCCTTCTGAACGCTTCTGATGTTGCCCATTCCGTAATCGATAATCGCGATCATTCGTTCCCTTTTCAGCCTGGTTGATTGTTCGTCCTGAAGTTTTCCCGGGGAGTTTAGAGGTTTTCAGGGCCGGTGTCAATCACGCAGAGGCAGGTTTTTTCAATGCCCCTGCGTGGATGACGGCATCGTCTCCAGCCGATGGATGTGATGTCAGGCCATCGGGGCCAAGGATTTCCTGTGTATGGCCTTTCTCTTGTACAGTTCCTGGTCCGCTATCCTGACCAGATCGTCCACTTTTTGAATCCGGCTGCCGGGATAGGTTGAGATCCCGTGGCTGGTTATAATATGTGTTCCATTCATGGCCTCGAAAGGATGCTCCGTGATGGCCTTGATGACGCGGGAGGCTTCGGCTTCCGCGCCCTTCCGGTCGGTATGCGGGAGGAGAATGATAAATTCGTCTCCTCCATAACGGGCCACAAGGTCGCTCTTGCGGATGATGGACTTGAGAACGGCGGCGAATTCCTTGAGGATCTGATCACCCGTTCTATGCCCATACGTGTCGTTGATCTCCTTGAAAGAATCGAGATCCATCATGATCAACGAAAGGGGGATTCGGTACCGTTTCGTCCGGCTGAATTCTTCTTCGAGACGTTTGTAGAAATAACGATGATTGAAAATGCCGGTCAGGCCGTCCGTTGTGGCGAGACGTTCCAGGTGGATATTGGCCAGTTCCATGGATTCGAAGAGGGAGGCATTGATCAGGGCGTTCGCGGCGGCATTGGCGACAATCTGACAGAACTGGACCTCCCGTTCTTCAAAGGAACGATTTCGGAGCGCGGTTCTGAGCAGGACCGTTCCGATCACGTTCCGACGCATAATGACCGGCAGGACGAGAAGGGAGTGTATTTCCACCTCTTCCAGGGTTTTGCGTACCGCTTTGACGATCGGGTCCTTGTGGACATCGTCGATGACAACGGCGTTCTTGGTCTGCAGTACCTGCTGAATCTCCGGGTATTTTGTGAGATCGATGGCCAGGTTGTAGATCGAGGGATCCTCGTTGGAGGCGACGACGTACCCCTTTTCCTCATCCGCGTCGATCCGGACGATGGAACAGCGGGATACGTTAATGATCTGGGAAACCTTCTGGACGATGGAGTAGAGAACCTCCCTGGAGTCCAGCGTGGACGTGATCGTATTGCTGATGTCGAGGATGGCCATCAGGTCACGTTTTTCACGTTCAAGCTGCTTGAGCAGGTTCCCGGCGCGCAGGAAGGTGTGAACACGTGCCAGGAGTTCATTGGCATCGTAGGGTTTTACGATGTAATCGTCCGCTCCGGCTTCCAGGCCCCGGATCACATCTTCCTTCGCCCCCCTGGAGGTCGTCATCAGGATGGGGATCTTGCAGAGTTCCGGGTCGTTCTTCACGGTTCTGCATACCTTGATTCCGTCGAGTTTCGGCATCACCAGGTCCAGGAGCACCAGATCGGGGTGTTCCTTTTTGATCATTTGAAGTCCGACAACTCCATTTTCCGCTTCCAGAATTTCATACTTCTCCTTTCGGAGAATCGATTTTAAAAAGGATCTGATGGCCTGATTGTCATCAACAATCAGGATCCTGACCGGGTTTTTCATAGAGTTCTTCCATGACAGGTTTCCATGATACAAAAACAGGTGTATATATTTATGATAACAGGCGTCTGCTTGGTTTTCAACGTCAAAAAAGGCGTTTTTTGTGAAAAGTCGCTGTTTTTATAGGGATACGCCGATATGGAAGAGGTACGAACAGAAAGTCCCACCGCGCCGGTAAACGGGTCAGTCCAGGGTTCCCTTGGTGGAGGGGATCCCCGGGTTGCGTCGGTCCAGGGAAGTGGCCTGGTCCAGGGCGCGCCCCGCCGCCTTGAAGATTGCCTCGATCATATGATGAAGGTTCTCTCCATAAAGAAGGTTGATGTGGAGGGTTGCCCGCAGATGGTTTGCGAAGGCCCTGAAAAATTCCTCCGCCAGTTCCAGGTCGAATTTTCCGACCTTCTCCTTGGGAAGGTCGGCCTGGAAGACCAGATAGGGCCTTCCGGAGAGGTCCACCGAGACCTGGGCCAGTGCTTCATCCATGGGGATCGAAGCGAACCCATACCGCCTGATGCCTTCCTTGTCGCCCAGCGCCTTGTCGAAGGCCTTCCCGAGACAGATCGCGATGTCTTCCACTGTATGGTGAAAATCGACCTCCGTATCTCCCTCGGCCTGAATCGCCAGGTCGAACA
Source organism: uncultured Nitrospirota bacterium (assembly GCA_964483105.1). Classification (GTDB taxonomy): domain Bacteria; phylum CG2-30-53-67; class CG2-30-53-67; order CG2-30-53-67; family CG2-30-53-67; genus CAYZZU01. The sequence continues at coordinate 5,954 of CAYZZU010000031.1, read as the reverse complement.
ATCCATGCCGTGCGAAGAGATCCAGCATGTGGGTCAGAAAGGGGACAGGGGTCCTCAGATCATCCGTACCCTTTCCGTCGACTTCCAGGCGAATCCGGATGGAAGTTTCTGTGGTTTTTCTTGCAACCTTTGCGTGTCGTGACATGATTATCCTTTCCGGAAAAATTTCATCAGATGCCCCAGAAAAGCGTCGTTTTCCTCGGGTTTCCCGACAGTGACCCGAAGGCACCCCTGGAGTGCCCCGGGCTGGTCCAGGTTCCGGACGAAGATTCCCGCCGAGAGAAGGTTCCGGAACAGTTCACCGGACGCGTCCGTTCTGAAGAGAAGAAAGTTTGCCCGGCTTGGGAAGAGCTGGATCTCCGGGATCTGTTCGATCTTCCGGGTCATGCGTTCCCGTTCGGAGATAATCTCCCTGCTCCGGCTCTTCAAGACGTCGGGATATTCAAGCAGAATCGACGCGGCGGACTGGGAAAAGGAATTCACGTTATAGGGCAGCCGGACCTTCTCCAGGTGAATCAGGACATCCGGGTTCGCGACCAGCATCCCGACACGGAGCGCGGCCATTCCGATCTTGGAAAGGGTCCTCAGGATGACCAGTCTCGGAAATTCCTGCAACAGATTCAGGAATCCGGGACTGTCGGAAAAACGGATATAGGCCTCGTCAAGGACCACGAGCCCCCCCGCTTCTTCGAGGATGCTCCGTACGACTTTTTCGGGGAAGAGGTTTCCCGTGGGGTTGTTGGGGGAAGCCAGAAAGATGATTTGCGGTCTTCGTTCATGAATGGTTTGGATGAACCGATCCGGTTGAATCCGGAAATTTTCGTCCAGAGGGACCGGAATCACCGGTTGACCGAGTGATGCGGCGATGATGCCGTACATGGAAAAGGTCGGAGTCGGAAAGAGAACTCCGTGTCCTTCCCCGGTGAAGGCGGTGATCAGGTAGCCGATCAGCTCGTCCGAACCGTTACCCACCATAATCCGGTCGGGACCGACCTGGATGAAATCGGCAATCCGTTCCTTCAGACGGGTGGCCCCGGCATCCGGGTAGCGGTTCAGGTGGATCCGGCGGGCTTCCTCCGCGATCCGGTTCAGGATTTCCTCCGGGGGGTCAAAGGGGCTCTCATTGGCATCCAGGCGGATTCCGGGTCCGGCGTGTTCCGCGGAGTAGGGTTTCAGGAAACGAATTTCCGGCCGCACCAGGTCCAGTGTCTTCATACGGGTCCCGTTTGATTCTTGAGAGAGTCCATACGGATTTGCACCGCACGGGCGTGTGCGGGAAGTCCTTCGAGTTCAGCGATCCGGATCGTGTCGGAGGCCACCTTCCGGAAACCTTCCCGCGTGAAGGCGAGAAGGCTCGTTTTTTTGTAAAAATCACCCACGTGTAAAGGAGAAAAAAAACGGGAGGTCCCCCCGGTGGGAAGGACATGGTTCGGACCGGCCATGTAATCGCCGATCGGTTCCGTCGACCAGGGGCCGAGGAAGATGGCGCCCGCGTTTTCCAGACGGTTCAGGATGTCCGAGGGATTCCGGGTCATCACCTCCAGGTGTTCCGGGCCGATGGCGTTGGCAACCCGCGCCCCGTCCGCAAGATCACGGACACGGATCAGAGTCCCGTAGTTGTCGAGGGCTTTTTGAGCGATCTCTTTTCTGGGCAGGGAGCGGATCTGTTTCCGGATCGAATCCTGTACGGACTGGATGAGCTCCGGTGAAGTGGTGACCAGAATCGGCCACGCCATCTCATCATGTTCCGCCTGGGAGAGCATGTCGGCGGCCACGAAACCGGGGTCGGCCGTCTCATCCGCCAGGATGAGAATCTCACTCGGTCCAGCGATCATGTCAATATCCACCTGGCCGAAGACCAGTTTCTTGGCCAGGGCCACATAGATATTTCCCGGTCCGACGATTTTATCCACGCGGGGAATGGAATCGGTTCCGTAAGCAAGCGCGGCGACGGCCTGCGCCCCTCCGACACGAAAAACGCGATCCACACCGGCGATCCGGGCGGCGGCCAGGACATGGGGATTGATTACCCCGCCGGGAGTGGGACTGACCATGATGATTTCGTTGACTCCGGCCACCTTGGCGGGGATGGCGTTCATCAGTACCGACGACGGGTAGGACGCCTTCCCTCCGGGAACATAGATCCCCACCCTCTTGATGGGACGGATGATCTGCCCCAGCCGCACCCCGTCTTCGTCCGTGTAGGACCACGTTTTTTCTTTCTGCCTTTCATGAAAGGCCCGGATTCTCCGGGCGGCGGCGGTCAACGAGTGGATATCTTTCGGATTCGCCCTCTCTTCGGCGGATCGTATTTCTTTTTCCGTGATCTCCACGTTGTTTTGATCCAACCCGATTCCATCGAACTTCCGCGTGAGTTCGAAGAGCGCCGAGTCCTCCTTTTCGCGGACCTCGAGGAGGATATTCCGGACCGTTTCAAGGATTTCAGGGGGGATATCCCCCCCTCGTTGCCGGAAGCGTCTCAGTTTGGTTTCAAAATCGGGTTGGGTGGAATCGAGTATCTTCATGTCCAAGGGCTATGGAATCAGTTTGTATTTGCGCAGGGTGGTTTCCAGTTTCTCTCTGTTTTTCGGATTCATCCTGCAGAGGGGCAGACGAAACTCCTCGTCGCATTTCCCCATCAGGTGAAGGGCCGTCTTGACCGGTATCGGGTTGGTTTCATAAAACATCGCGCCCATCAGCTCCAGGAGGTGATAATGCAGGTTTCTGGACTGATCCGGATTTCCATCCAGGAAGGCGCGCACCATCTCCGACATTTCCCGGGGGGCGACATTGGCGACTACCGAGATGACCCCCTTTCCACCGATGCTCAGAGTCGGCAGGACGGTGAAGTCATCGCCGGAAAGAACGAGGAAGTCCTCTCCGCAAAGATCGATGATTCGGCTGATCTGATATTGGTTGCCCGACGCCTCCTTGATCCCCACGATCCCGTCAAGTTTCGAGAGCCGGGAGACGGTTTCCGGGAGGAGATTTAATGAGGTCCGGCCGGGAACATTGTACAGGACGAGCGGGAAGGCGACCTCTTCAGAGACCTTTTTGTAGTGGTGATAGATCCCCTCCTGGGTCGGCTTGTTGTAGTAGGGAGAGATCAGCAACGCCCCGTCTGCTCCGGCCGTCTTGGCGGATCGGGTCAGGTCGATGGTCTCCGCCGTGGAGTTGGAGCCCGTTCCCGCCAGAACCGGTACACGTCCCGCCGCCGCATCCACAGTGATTCGGATGACTTTTTTATGTTCCTCATGGGTGAGTGTGGCGGACTCCCCCGTGGTTCCACAGGGAACGATCCCGTCGACACCGTTTTCAATCAGGAAGTAAATCAGAGACCGAAGACTCTCTTCGTCGATTTCACCCTTCCCGTCGAAGGGAGTGATCATGGCTGGTAGTGTGCCCTGGAACATTGGATATTGTCTCCTTGATATCTGGGTTTATTCCCCTGACCCGCTGAGGGTGATCCGGATTCCACCGACCCCCCAGGCCAGAAAATTGTAGACGCTTCCGGAAATCAGACCGAAAATCGCGCCGAAAAAGCCGTAGACCAGAGGGGTGATGATCAGGATGATCAACCACGGGGTCGTGCCGGGAAGAGGCCTTTCCTCCATGAACATGGGAAGTTCCACCATACCGAACCCGGACATCCAGATCGTCATGATCATCAGCCCGGATATCAATCCCATCACCGCGAAACTGACAAAGGACAATTTCATCAATGAGCCGATGCCGATTTTCCGGACTTCAAAGGTGACTTCTCCGGGGCGCCTTACCTGAATTTCCCGTTCTTGAGCCTTCTTCTCGCCGCAGTAAGTGCAATAGGCCGCCCCTTTCAGCATCTCCCTGCCGCAGGAACCGCAGAACCCCTCGCTGGTTGTCATCATGAAGCCCTCCCGGTTTATCCGTCCGACGCGGATGAGATGGCTATTTCCCCCTCGAAGACCTCTTCGGCGGGTCCCGACAGGATCACATGGGTTCCGGGTTCCCATTGGACCTGAAGGTCTCCTCCCCGGAGGTGCAACGTGATTTTCTGTCCGGTCCAGTGGTTGAGAACCGACGCGACGGCGGCCGCGCAGGCTCCGGTTCCGCAGGAGAGGGTCTCCCCCGCGCCCCGCTCCCAGACTCTGACTTTGATCTCCCGTTCATTGAGAACCTGAACAAATTCAACGTTTGTCCGGTTCGGGAAGAGGGGGTGAACCTCGAGTCGGGAACCGATCCGTTCAACGGGCCAGGACTCCACGTCGTCGACCCGGATCACGCAATGAGGGTTTCCCATCGAGACGCAGGTCATCATCATCTCTTCCCGGTCCACGCGGACGGGTTCTGAAATCACTTCTCCCTCCAGGCGGACCGGGATCCCGGGCGCGGACAGAACCGGTTTTCCCATATCCACCCTGATCTGATCCCCCAGTATCGTCGGGGTAATGATGCCCGCCGGGGTCTCAATCTCCAGAGTCTTCTTGGAGGTCAGTCCATGCTCCAAGAGGTATCTGGCGAAGCAGCGGACGCCGTTCCCGCACATTTCCACCTCCGAACCGTCGGCGTTGAAGATCTGCATCCTGAAATCGGCCTTGTCCGAGGGACGCAGCAGGAGAAGCTGGTCGGCGCCGATCCCGAACCGTCTGTCGCAGAGGAGCCGTGCCTGTGCGATGACGGCTCCAACGTCGTTTTCTCGTCCATCGACCAGGATGAAATCGTTTCCCGTTCCCTGCATTTTCGTGAAATGAACGACGGCCATGATGCCCTTTCCGCCCTTTTTGTAACCGGACCGCCCGCTGAAGATGATTGCCGGACCCGCCGTTTTGTTGCGGCCCCTCTCCGGCAAAGGAAGAGTCGGGCTACGAAACCTCGATCCGCTTCTTCCCCCCCCTCACTTCATCTCCTTTTCCAGAGGGGATGAGGGCTGTGTCCTGCGGACGCGGGTCGAACCTTGAATAACCTGATATTTTTACCACATCTGTGTATAAGAATCAAAGCAGAAATTGGGAAAGCAGGGCGAACTCCTCAATGGACAGGGTCTCCGCCCGCCGGGTGGGGTCGATCCCCGTTTTTTCGAAAGCTGTATCCAGACGTTTCGTGGGTACGAAACCGGATCTCAGGAGGGAGTTTCGGAGTGTCTTTCTTCTCTGGGCGAAGGCGGTCCGGACGAAGTGAAGAAACCGTTCCGGATTCGCCACCGTGACCGGTGGTGACTTCCGGACCGTCAGGCGCATCAGGGCCGAGTCCACCTCGGGAACGGGGTGGAAGGCGGTCCTGGGTACCGTGGTGATGATCTCCGGGATTGTGTAAAATCGGGTCACGATACTCAGAGAGCCGTATTTCTTCGTGCCCGGACCGGCGGCGATCCGTTCGGCCAGTTCCTTCTGAAGCATCACCAGGATGAAAGAGAATCGACGGATGGACTGGAAAAGACGTGATAGGATCGGGGTGGAGATATAATAGGGTAGGTTGGCCACGACCTTTACATCCTGATCCGGAAGGGTTTCCATCCTGAATTTCAGGATGTCCTGTTCAAGGATCGTCACGTTCTCATAGTTTCGGAAACGGTCTTTCAGGAAGGAGCAAAGTTTCGGGTCGATTTCAAGGGCGATGACCCTCCCCGCCGTGACCGCCAGTTTCTCCGTCAGGATCCCCGAGCCCGAACCGATTTCGAGCACGGTATCGTCTTTTTGGATCCGGGCGGAGGAGAGGATCGAATCGAGAAGTGCCTCGTCCTGCAGAAAGTTCTGCCCCAGCTTTTTCTGAAATCTGAAATTGGCCGGTTTCATACGTGAAAATGACGTCCGTCTGCTTGCCTGTCTGGTCGATATCCTATCATTCTTTCCGATGTGAGTCCAGGCGGTTTTCCCAAATCCACCACCTAACCTGCCAAGAGTCGAAAGCGGTGGGTCTTAGGGGGAAATTAGGTGCCAGGCAAACAGTTCTTTTTTTCCTTGACAGTTCCCCAAGGT
>CAYZZU010000030.1:0-28142 GCA_964483105.1 uncultured Nitrospirota bacterium | reverse complement strand
TTCCGCGCGAAGGCCGATGTGGCCTGGGCGTCCCCTTCAACCAGGATAAAGCTGAAGGCGAAAGCCGCAAGGGCGAGCACCGCCCCTTTCAAAATGCGATTCATAACTGTCCTCCTTATTCAGGTTGTCCATTTCTTCAGGTGATTCAGTTTCTGTCCTTTGAGTCCCCACATTTCGTTATTCCCCAGGCCTCACCTCCCTTCGCATGACAAAAAACCAGAGGGCTTCCTTTGGGAAGTCCATCCTAATGAAGAGTATTTTCTTGCGAATATTCTATAGGTTAGATCAACTTAGATGATTGATTACTTCATTTATTAAGATTTCAATATATCAGGCGTTCTGAGTTCTGTCAAGAAGAAAAAGTCAAATTGTTTTTTCCAAAAAACTGGAAAAACAAGAGTTAAAAACCGAAAACAACATATTCGCTCTGAAAGAAAACAAAACCGGGAACAACCAGGCTTCAAGAGGTAAAATTCCGTGAAAAAACCTTTTTGAGCCATACCGCCGTTTTGCCGAGGAAAATGTTGAGGGGGTTCTTGCGAGGGAGGAAGGGAATCTTCGGTCGCTGTCGAAATCCCAAAAGCCCTCGGGCCTCTCGCACGGCGGAAATTTCAGGCGCCATTTCAAAGGCGCGATCCAGATACACGAGCGCCTGGACCCTAAGACCGTGGTAGAGATAGACCATTCCAAGATGAACCAGCAGGATCGGATCTTCCGGACGTTGTTTCACAGCCTCACTGCACCATTTGAGTCCCCGGTAGAAACCGTAAAAACTCCGGTCTGAACGGGCAAGGATCAATCCGTACAGGGACCGGAGATTCAGTGCGGCATCGGGTCGAACCACCTCCTTTTTCAGGAGGAGCTGAGCCTTCCTGAACTCCCGGTTGCGGTAGAGCGATTCCGCCTGGGTGTAGAGATCAGAGGACATAGCACCTTTCAACCACAGGGATAAAACATCAAAAAAACAACCCCCGAAAAGCCTTAACCACGGGGAACTCGGGGAGGCACGGGGTAAAACCATAAAAACCAACCACGGGAAAAACCCAGAAAACAACCCCCGAAAAAGCTTTGACCACGGGGAACACAGGGATCATTGGGTAAAAACCATAAAACTATCAACCGCAGAAAAATGGATATTTCTGCATCCCCCTGTGGCTTATTGCTCTTCGGCTTTTCTGTATTTAGGGTTTCCCCCGTGCTACCCCGTGTTCCCCGTGGTCCATGCTTTTGAAGTTGATCTTGTTTCCCCTACCGCAAAACCCGCACATCCCCCTTCCTGGCGGTAAAACCGATTCCGTCGAAGTATTCCAGAAGCGGAATCAGGTATTTCCGGGTCAACCCCAACAAGTCTCTCATTTCCGGCACACTGATCTCGCGGTTCCGCGTGAGAAAGGCCTGAAGTTTCTCCCTGGCATTCTCAAGCGAGGCCGGGTTCATAAACAGATCCCCCTGGACATGTACGAGCCTCTTCTGTTCGACCAGATGCCGCATCAGATCAGCGACCAGCCCTGCGTCCAGTCCCAGAAGATCGGGAAGCGAGCGGGAGTAGGGAGGCTTCAGGCCGCTCTCCTCATAAAGTCTTTCGATCCGGCCGGCGGCGTCCGCCTGGTCCCCTGCCAACCGGACCTTGTACGTGAAAAGACGGATTCGTTTCCCCTCCACCGACACGATCTCCTCCCTTTCGAGGTGGCGCAGCAGAGACTGGAATCCCTTCTCGCTGACCATGACGGAAAGACGGGAGTAGAGTTCGGCCTTCGGAAGCCCCGGCTCCAATGGACGGTCCCGGTGGAAATCGGTCAGAATTCCGATGGTTCTCTCCCGAAGTTCCTCCCAGTACTCATGGTGCATGAGATGAAAGGTATCCGGGGTGACCGTAACACCGACCCCTCTCTCCCGCAGTTTCTGGAGCATTTTCCGCAGGGTCTCATCGTCCAGGGAAAGACGGCTCCGAAATCCGGCCAGATCCATCCCTCGGAAACCTGCATAGCGCAGAAAAACCTCAGCCTTCTCTTCCAGGGAACCGGACTCCAGGATCTTCAGGGCAAGAACCCGTTCAGAATCCGATGCACGGTGCTTGCCCGGAAAGGGGTCCAGTACATATCCGCCGCCGATGGTGCGGTTCTCGGAGATGGAACGGAGGATAAACCGATCCCCCCCCATGGCTGCGACCGGACCCCGTAAGCGGATCTGGACGTAAGCCTCTTCCCCCGCCGAGACCTCGTCCCGATCCAGAAGGACCAGATTCCCGATCTCCCGTCCGGCGCCGATATAAAACCGGACGAGCCCGCGGTTCCGGATCGGCCGTACAAGATCCGGAAGGATCGTAACCTTCGTGTCCAACATATAGGTCGGACTCAACCCTCCCGGCGCGGTCAGGGTGTCCCCTCTTCTGATCCGGTCCTTTTCCACCCCCTGCAGGTTCAGCGCAGTCCTCTGCCCCGAAAGAGCGGTAATCACATCCCTGGAATGGACCTGAACACCCCGGACTTTCGCGGTGAACCCGGCGGGCAGAACCTCGACGACGTCGCCGTTCCGGATCTTTCCGGAGACCAGCGTCCCGGTGACCACGGTCCCGAACCCCTTAATGGTAAAAACACGGTCCACGGGAAGCCGGAAAATCCCGCTGGTTTCGCGGTCTTCGATCCCCTTCGTCACTTTCCCTATTCCCTGGAGAAGCTCGGGAATCCCCTCTCCGGTCCTCGCGGAGACAGGGTAGATCCCTCCCCCTTCCAGGAAGGTTCCTGAGATCAGCTCCGACACATCCTCCCTGACCATCTCCAGCCACTCCGCATCCACCAGATCCGTCTTGGTCAATACGGTCAATCCCCGTTTTACATCGAGAAGCCGGCAGATGTCAAAATGCTCCCTCGTCTGGGGCATCACCCCCTCATCGGCGGCAACCACCAGCATGACCATATCAATGCCGCCGATCCCCGACAGCATGTTGTTGATAAAACGTTCATGACCCGGCACATCCACGATCCCGACCTGCGTCCCATCCGGAAGCCTCAGCTCGGCAAAACCGAGGACGATCGTAATTCCGCGTCTTTTTTCCTCCTCGAGACGGTCGGTATCCACACCGGTCAGGGCACGGACCAGCGCTGTCTTTCCATGATCCACATGTCCCGCAGTACCCAGAACGAGATGTTTCATACTCCAGCCTTTCAAGTCAAAAAAATATTCTATTTTTTTGACTTTACACGGAAGCGCCGCGTATTATAAAATAGTTACAATACAAGACATTACAGCGAAATCTTTTCAGGTTTCTCTAAAATCGTTACCATTACAATATCTTTTTCGGCGCTGCCCTGATGCCCCCAACCTGGTGGAAAAACAGGGGAATGGTTCCGAACGTGTCTGTATGTCGGACGAAGGATCTTCGTTGAGGACTTGCCGGATTATAACCAAAACCCGGTGCTTTGTAAACAGCAGCGGCTTTTTCTGAACAAACGTTATGAGTCTTGTCGGCAATTTGGCGGACCTCCCGCTCACGGACATCTTTCAGATCGTCAGCCTCAGTAAGAGGACCGGCGTTCTTCTGCTCTCTTCCTCGGGGGATTCCGCCTCGGTGACTTTCCTGGACGGTAACGTCATCCAGGCCTCGACCTCGAAAAGCCGCCCCACACTGAGAGAACGCCTTAAAAATAAGGGGTACGTTACAGAAAGGGAAGAGACCGTTCTTCTTGAATATTCTAAACGGAGCGGGGAATCGTTTTTCAACACGGCGATCCGAAGAGGCGTCGTACCGGAGGAGAAGATCGAGAAAATCTTTCGGGAGCATATCCAGGCGGCCATTGTGGATCTTCTGGACTGGGATGAGGGACATTTCGAATTTCATCTGCTCGGATCGACCGAGGATCTTCGTCGCTACAATCATTCCGAATGGGTGCTGAAAGAAGGGCTTCCGACGCAGCAACTGATCATGGACGGTCTGCGGCTCCTGGATGAAGAGCGACATCGAAGGAAAACAGAAGAGAACAAGAAGAAAAACACGATCGGATTCGCGACCTTGATGGATGGAACGCCCATCTCCCTGTCTGAACCGGAACTTTCCCATCCTCAGGACACCACAGGACACCCGGATGGACTCTGGGAATCGATTCAGGAGGAGATCAACGGCCAAAATGTACCCGAATCGGATGGATCCGGTCCTTCCGGGACCGAGTCCCCCCCGGAGGCGAAAGAAGAGGAAACGGATTTTCTTGAAGAACTGATCCGGGAGGTGGAAGACGACTTCGAGCCTCTCCGGCAGGAAGGAAAAGTCACGGAAATCGCAAGCTTGAAATCCATGGTGGAGGAATTGAACGGCCCCGCATCCCTGTCCGAGATTTTACTGATGATCCTCCGTTTCGCGAGTGACTTCTTCAGCCGTTCCATCCTCTTCGTGGTTCGAGAAGGCGAAATCAGGGGCTTCGGTCAATTCGGACTGAACGATAACGACCAGAGCGCGAATGACAGAATCCGCGAAATGGCTCTTCCTGCGAACGAAGCGTCGATTCTTTCATCCGCCATCCATCACCGAAACCGGGTTCTGGGTCGCCTGGATCCGGAGAAAAAATGGGACCGCTACATCCTGAGAAACCTGGGTGGTGAACCTCCCAGCAAGGCGGTCGTAATCCCTCTGATGAACAACGGTCATCCCATCGCCCTGCTCTATGGAGACAGGGGCCTTTTCGGGGAGACCATCATGGACATTGAGGCATTGGAAATTTTTATGATACAGGCCGGAATCGCACTGGACCGGTTTCTCCTGGAACAGAAAGTGCACGATCTGCAGGGAAATTAAAGAGGGGAATACGATGACAGGCATTGTCATGCATTCATCATCCTGTCTTTCATTCAACGACTCACCTGGGGGGGGTAGCCTGTGAATCGTACGATCCTGATCGTTGAAGATTCATCCACAACGAGATCCCTGATTACTTCCACACTGGAAGAACTGGAAAATCTGGAGTTTGTGGAGGCATCAAGCGGTTTTGAGGCGCTGAAGGTCCTTCCGAAACGGCGGTTCGACCTGATCATCACGGATATCAATATGCCCGACATCAACGGACTGGAACTGATCAACTTCGTCAGAAGCCACCCCACCCACCGGGATACCCCCCTGATCATCGTGACAACGGAAAAGAGCACGGAAGACCGGGAAAGAGGGCTCGCCCTGGGTGCCGACACCTACATTACCAAGCCGTTCCTCCCGGAAGAACTGCAGGAGGCGGTAAAAAATCTGCTGAACAAAAACAAAACGGAAGATCATGGCTGATAACAACACTCCGAAAGCGGTGGCTGAATTTCTGGCTGAAAGCGAAGAGATCCTCGAGGAAATCGGGAATTCCCTCATCGAACTCGAACAGGGAATCAAGGATTCCAGGGTTCGTCCCGAGGTAGTGAACAGCATCTTTCGAGGGGCCCACTCATTGAAAGGCCTCTCGGGCATGCTGGGATTTTCCAAGGTTTCCGAACTCAGCCACAGCCTGGAGGACATGCTGGACAGTTTGAGACTGGGCAAGCTTTCACTTTCCGGAGATGTGGCCGATTGTCTTTTTGAAAGCGTCGATGCCTTGAACCGCCTGATCGGACGGATCGCGAAAGAGGGGAACGACCAGATCGGGATTGAAGCGGAACTGTCCCGCATCCATGCCGTACTCCAGGGGGGCTCGGAGGACTCATCGGGGAAGGAATCCCCTCTGAGCACGCTTCAGATTTCACCCTCCGTTCTGGAAGTCCTGACCGAATACGAGGAACACCGGTTGCTGGAAAACATCCGGCAGGGAGCCCGGCTGTTCGAGATCCGAGTCACCTTCAGTCTGGACACCTTCGACCAGGATCTCCAGATCCTGACCTCGGCGCTCTCCGGAATCGGCGAGATTATCACCACCCTTCCGAGCACGGGGGAGTCCCCGGAATCCGGAATTCTGTTCAACCTGGTCGTAGGAACCGAAGTCGATGAGGCCCGGATCCGTGAAGCGGCCACCTCGGAGGATGTCGAGATCCGGGAGATCGAATATGAAAGAAAGGAGCCGGAACCTTCGACAGAAAAGGAGCCGTCCGGGGAAAAGCCCGCTTCTTCCGGCCTGGAATCCCAGCTCTCGGAGGTCAAGGGAATCAGTAAGACGGTACGGGTGGATATCACAAAGCTCGACAGTCTGATGAATCTTGTTGGAGAACTGATTCAGAGCAAAAATGTCCTCCAGAGAATCGAGAAGGAATTGAAACAGCAGAAAGGATTCTCCGGCACGGCCATCGAACTCCACAAGGTGACGGAAATCCTGGAAAGAAAGCTTTCCGAACTGCAGGACGGGGTTCTGGGGGTTCGGATGATCCCCATCGGTCAGGTTTTTAACCGCCTGGCCAGGGTCGTCCGGAAGCTGTCCAAAGCCTCCGGCAAGAAAATCTCTTTCATCACCTCCGGGGAAAGCACGGAGCTTGACAAACTGATCATAGAAGAAATCGCGGATCCCCTGATGCATATCATCCGGAACGCCATTGATCACGGAATCGAGTCACCCGCGGAACGGAAGAAAAGCGGAAAACCCGAAACAGGGACCATCCATCTCAATGCGTATCAGAAAGGAAATCGCGTCGCGGTGGAGATACAGGACGACGGCGCCGGGATCAACACAGGCAGACTCATCCGGAAGGCGGTGGAGATGGGCCAGATTCAGGAAGACGAAGTCCTGGATGAGGAACAGGCGCGGAATCTGATTTTCCTTCCCGGTCTCTCCACGGCGGAAAAGGTCACGGAAGTCTCCGGCCGTGGGGTGGGGATGGATGTCGTCAAGAACAACATCACGGCCCTGGGCGGAATGATCGATATCGAAAGTGAACCGGGCCGTGGAACCTGCTTCCTGATCACGCTGCCGATCACCCTGGCGATTATCCCGGCCCTGATCATCCGGTGCTCGGACCGGATCTTCGCCATCCCCCTGAATGCCGTTTCGGAAAACCTGATCGTACCGAACGATGCCCTGGAAACTGTGGAAAAAAGAGAAGTCATCCAGCTTCGGGAACGAACCCTCCCGCTTCTTCGTCTCCAGGAGATCTTCCATCTGCCTCCCACAGACGGAAACACGGGAAAATCCCATATCGTGGTGACCGGGCTGGCGGAGAAGAAAATCGGTCTGATTGTGGACGAATTCATTGATAAGCAGGAAATCGTCATCAAACCGATCGGAAAGGCTCTGAAGAGAATCCCCGGCATAGCCGGGGCGACCGAACTGGGAGACCGGCAGGCCATTCTCGTGCTGGATGCCGGTTCCCTGATCGAGGAAGCCACGATGGGAGTCAAAAAGCCATGACAAACACCAACCACTCCCCGTCCATTCTGATCGTGGACGATTCCGAATCGATCCGGCGGAAAATCAAAAAGGCTCTTGACCAGGGAAAACTCTGCCATGCCTTCTACGAGGCGGACAACGGAATCCAGGGATACAAGATGCTGCTCAATCACAAGATCGACCTGATCATCTGTGATGTCGTGATGCCTCAAATCGACGGCTTCAAACTCCTCTCCATGGTCAAGAATCATCCGGAACTGTCCGATATCCCGATGATCATGTTGACCTCCCAGGGCGAGCAGGGAAAGAAAAATCAGGGACTGGAGAAAGGCGCCAGTGACTATCTGATCAAGCCCTTCGATGAGATCGAACTTCTGGCGCGGACACGGCTTCACCTGAAGTTGAAGCTCCTTCAGGATGAGCTCCAGACCGCGAACAGGCGGCTGACCGCCCTCTCTCAAACCGACGCCCTGACCGGAATTTATAACCGGCGGCACCTCATGGAAACACTGCAAAATGAGATCGAACGGGCCCGTCGCTACGCTACCCCTCTCGCCTTCATCATTACGGACCTGGACGACTTCAAGAAACTGAACGACACTTACGGGCATCTCGTCGGAGACCGGATTCTGGTGGATTGCTGCAAACGGATTGCCGGAACCATCCGCGCCACCGATGTGCTGGCACGCTATGGAGGAGAGGAATTCGCGCTGGTCCTGCCTCAGATCGTGATCGGGGACGCCGCGATGGTGGCGGAGAAGATCCGCTCGACTGTGGCGGAAACTCCTTTTCCGGTTGAAGGGCAGCAACTGGAGGTCTCTCTGAGCTGCGGTGTATCCTGCTACATTGATGGATTTTCCGATACCGTCGACACACTCATTCTCGAAGCCGACCGGGCCCTCTACCGGGCGAAAAGAGAGGGGAAAAACCGGACGATCGTCTCGGAAGAATGCATGGCGCGGATGGAGACAACCTGAAGGAAAGGCTGCCCGCTGATCCCTGGGTGACCGCAACAGACGCAGCAAAATATTACGGAAGGAAACCATGTCCGAAGAGACAAAACCAAAGGATCTCCGGAACGACAAAACCGGGTCCGGGCAATCTCCGGCCCCGGGGGAACCGGACGAGGAAACTCCATCGCTGGAGAACGAAGAGAAGGCGATACGGGTTCTGGGTTTCAGGCTCGGAGATGAGGAATACGCTATCGACATCATGCGGATCAAGGAGGTGACCGCCTTTTTCGCCCCCACTCCGATTCCCCGGGCGCCGGAATATGTCCTGGGAATCCTTTCACTGCGGGGAAATATCATTCCGCTCTTCGACCCGAAGATCCGGCTCGGCTTCCCCGACACGGGTATCACCGAAAAAACCCGGATCATCGTTTTGAAAAAAGGCGAAGAGCAGGTCGGGATCGTGGTCGATGCCACAACCAGCGCAGTCCGTGTTCCGACCAGCAGGATCGAACCGCCTCCACCGGTCATCCGGGGAGTCGATGCGGAATACCTTCAGGGCGTCGTCCGGGAAGGGGAACGGATGATCATCATCATGAATCTCGACGAAGTGATCCGGATGGGGGAAAAAGAGGGAACGGTATAATCCGAGCGGTGGGACGCCGGACACACTCCGCCTGAAAACCCGGAAATGTGAATCCGGGAGGACGCGGAAAGCTCCCGAGCAGGCAACAGGTCCGGTTCGGAGTTTTCCTGCATCTTCCCTGTAGTGGAAGTTGTTGAGTTGAGGATCCAATCAAACAAGGAGGAAAAATCAGAATGGAGACAATCATGGGGGGTCGTTCAAAGTGCGTCACAAGGATCTGTCTTGTGAAAATTCATTTTTCTTTGGAGGCTCTGTCATGAAAAAACTGTTTCTTCTGACCCTGTTGTGTTGTTCGCTGATCGCCCCTGCGATCTCCTTCCCGGCGCAAGGCGCCGCCAATGAAATTGAAGATCTGAAAAAACAGATCCGGGACCTCCAGGAAAGGATCGCCGTGATCGAAGCCGAGAATGAACAAACATCACACCAACTCTCCGATCTGGTCAAGATCAGCGGATACGCCGACGGTGAATACAAAATGACGGATCAACCGGGAAAGAATAACGAGTTCCGGGTGCATCATCTCGCCCTGTTCTTCGAGAAAGAGATCTCCGAACGCTGGAAAGTCTTTTCCGAGATTGAATACGAAGACGCCCCCAGCACGGAGAAGGATCAGGGGAACATTTTTGTCGAGGTCTTCACTCTGGAATACAATCTCAACCGGTATGCCAACTTCCGGCTCGGCCGCGATCTCACCCCGGCCGGGATCTGGAATGTGGAACATTATCCTCCCTTTGTCTCCACCCAGGAACGTCCCCAGCATATCCGGAAAATTTTCCCTCAGTCGAATGACGGAGTGGTCTTTTTAGGAAGCGTCAACACCGGTGGAGTGATCACCGATTACACACTCTACGCGGGCAACGGAGCGGGCAACAGCGGCCACGGAGACAACAACGCGAACAAGGCGGTGGGCGGACGCCTTCTGTTCCAGTTTCCCGTCCTGAAACGGAGCGAATTCGGGCTTTCCTATTATCGTGAGACCGACAATTCCGAGACCGACACCCGGGCGGCCGGCGCCGACCTCCGGCTTGTCTGGAAAAACCTGAAACTGCAATCGGAATACGCCAAAGGCTTTTACGATCCGGTTTCGGCGAGCGTGTACCAAAGAACCGGATACTACGGAGAACTCGACTACAACTGGAGAAAATGGACCGCCGTTTACCGGTACGACTGGTATGATCCGAGTAGTATCGTCGACAACGACCGGAACACCATCAACACCATCGCCCTCAATTATCATTTTACCCCTCATATCGTGGGAAAGATCGAACAGCACTTCGTGGATCCCCAGGATCCCTCGACGGAGAATTACTACAAGACCATCCTGTCCGTCGCGGCTTACCTGGGGGAATGAGGGAAATGCCTCCTGAAAACCATTCAACCGATTGAGGAGGGTATACATTATGAGGAAAGAGAAAATACCGGCCGCCGTAACAACGAGGAGGCTTCTGCTCTGTCTGTCCGCCGTCTTTGCGGTTCTGGTCCTGTTCACTTCCGGCAATACCCACGCACAGGACCCTGTCGTCGTGATCGTCAACGCGAAGAATCCGGTCCGGTCCCTGAGCCTGGAAGAGATTTATGACTACTACACCAACAAAACCCTGGAATGGCCGAACGGAAAGCGGCTGGTCCTTTACAACCTCAGGGTACGGGAAGAGGCACGCAAGGTGTTTTCGGAAAAGGTCCTGGGGGAAGAGCCGGAAAAAGTCGCCATGGAGTGGGCGAACAAAAAAATCACCAACACGGCCAAGAATCCCCCCCGAACCGTACGCTCGGAGATTCTCATGCAGGCCAGGGTCGGGAAGGACTCCGCCGCCATCGGCTACCTCTTCAAAAGCGATGTTACAAGCGACAAGGTCAAGATCGTGGCAATCATCCGGTAAAGAACGGCTTCTGTTGAACACAGTGGATTTGCAGGAAACTTTTGGGAAAGGCAGGGCGGGGAATGAACTCGTTTCAACAAACAATCCGTAACATCATCCGAATCCGAACACTCAAGGGCAAGGTAACCCTGATCGCTCTTCTGGCCATGATCCTGATCGGTGGAATTATCGGCTTTTCAGGCTACCTGGGAAACAGAAGCCTGACACGGCAGATGGAGAAAGGGACCATTGAAAATGAAAGGATCCTGTTCAAGAGCCTCCTGGACCGGCATTTCCAGATGCTCCGTTTCCAGCTCTCACAACTTCTGAAACTCCAGGAAATTCTGGATGCCTTCGCCGAACGGGACCGGGACGCCCTGGAAATCGCTTCCATGCCCGCCTTTCAACTGATGGGAACCCAGGGAAACTTTATCAAACTTTCATTCTACCTCCAGCCGGGGACCCCCTTTTACCGCTCCGGCAATCCCACACGGAACAGCGGCAACCATACCGACACCAGTCCACTGGTCCGGGAGGTCTTCCGGACGAAAAAGATCCGGATGGGCGTCGAAGAAGAAGAGGGCCACGTCTATCTGTCACTGGCCCAGCCGCTGTACCGTCAGGGAACCCTCCTGGGGGTCGTGGAAGCGGGGGGTGACCTCCAACCCGTGCTGGAGGATCTGAAAAACACGATCCACGCGGATGCCAGCATATTTTTGAAGAAAGACTCGGCATCCAAAATCAGCAGTTCCACTTACGGCCCACTGGAACTGGTGGCGACAACGAATGAAAAATGGCTGGACAAAACAGCCCGGGCGATCTCCATCGCAGATGGGTTGAAACAGGAACGTCGCATCCGCTACACGGACGGGAACCGCACGTTCGCCACCACCCTGATTCCGTTTCAGGACTTCAGCGGGAAAACCATCGGCGTGACAACCATCACCTCGGATATCACGGCCTTTCAGAATATCCTGGACAAGACCCTGCTCCGCTCCTTCCTGATCGCCCTTCTGGGGTTTCTTCTGGCCGCTCTACTCATCTTTTCCACCCTTCACCGGAACTTCAAACCCCTGAACCGGATGGCGGAGCTGATCCGGAAACTCGGCGAAGGAGGAGGGGATCTGACACGGCGGATCCCGATTCGTTCCAAGGACGAAATCGGTGAATTAGCCGACGGGATGAACCGTTTCATCCAGTATATTCATAAGCTGGTGGCCCAGATTCACGCGACCATGGGAGTGGTTTCGGCCTCCTCACAACAGATCGCCGAAAACACAAACCGGGTCGCGGTGGGCGCGGGAGAACAGGACCAGGCCATGACGGAGATCGTGAATGACATCGATGCCATGAACAAGATGAACCAGGAAGTGGTCGGGAACGCCATCCGTCTGGCCGAGGACACGGAAGAAGCCTCTTCCTCCATCATGGAGATGAGCGCTTCCATTGACGAGGTGGCGGAAAACATCCGGAACTCCTCCCTGGCCGTGGAGGAGAACGCGGCGTCCATCTCCGAAATGGTGAAATCAATTGATGAGATCTCTTCCAACATCGAGTCTCTCTCTTCCAGCGCCAACCAGACCTCCGCTTCTACCGAAGAGATTACCCGTTCCATCGCGGAGGTCAGCAAAAACGCCGTCACCTCCCTCAATTTCTCCAAGGAGGCCGTGGCCAAGGCCGAGGGGGGGATGGTCGCGGTCACCAAGACCAAGGAAGGGATGGTCAAGATCCAGAAAACATTTGAAGAATCCGCACGGACGATCCAGCAACTGGGGGAAAAATCCGTGGAGATCGGGAAGATCCTCAGGGTCATTGACGAAGTGGCGGATCAGACCAACCTCCTGGCCTTGAATGCCGCGATCATCGCGGCCCAGGCCGGAGAACACGGGAAGGGTTTTGCCGTGGTCGCCGACGAAATCAAGGCGCTGGCCGAACGGTCCGCGACCTCGAGCAAGGAAATCGCGCAGTTGATCCGGAATGTGCAGAAAGAATCCGAAGAGGCGATTCAATCCATGGAGGTCAGTTCCTCCAGTATCACGGAAGGAATGGAACTCTCCCTCCAGGCGGGAGAAGCCCTGAAAGAAATCATGCAGAGCGTCACCAAGTCCTGGAACATGATCGAGGAGATCTCCCAGACCACCGTGGCGCAGGACAAGGGAAGCCAGATGGTCCGGCAGGCGGTCTCCACCATCACGGATTCCCTGAACGCCATGGCCCGCGGCACCCGGGAACAGAAAGAGGCCTCCAAGCATATCATGACCAATACGGAAGACCTGCGAAACCGCACCCTCCAGATCAACCGCGCCATGCAGGAACAGGCCAAGGGGGGCGGTCAGATCAACCGTGTCATCGAAGAGATCAACACCAAAAGCCAGAACATCTCCAAATCCATGGGACTGCAGTCACAGCATTCTCAGGAGGTGCTCCAGCATATCAAACGGATTGAACAGATCACCTCCAAGAACACGCTCCAGGTCCAGGAGATGACCACCGCCATGGATGAGATGAACCGGACCGTGGAAGCGCTTCAGAATATGATCGGCGAGTTCAAAGTCTGAGAGAAAGGAGAAAGTGACTTCGTGATATCCGAACGTCTCAAGGCCTCCAGCCCTTTCCTGATCCTCTGTCTCCTCCTGATCTGGCTGGGTGGAGAACTCATGCGCGTCTCCTCCCTCTCGGCGAGAAAGGATCATTTCCTTCACGAGGCATCTGCTCTGCTCCTCGAAGCCGGTACCCTTCGTGATCAGTGGAAATCCCTGAACCGCTCGTTCCGCAAGGAGAAACGGGCGGACAAAAGAGAAATCCTGCAACTGGACCGAACCCTCACACAAACCACCGGCTGGATCCGCCGGGTTTCAGAGCTGGGAAACAGGTTTTCGGCCGGGACCCCCTCCCGGTCACCATTGACTGCACGCGTGGAAAGGCTGAGATCCCTCGCGCGGGAAGCAACAGTCAGGATCCAACCTGCGCTCCTCGTCCCGGAAATTCAGGGGTTGACGGAGGATCTCGGCAAAACGTCGAGAAATCTCCTCAACATGTTTCAAAGCAGGTCCCGGGGATTCCCGGGTACCCGTGCTCCTTCCGGGATGCTCGTTTTCCTGGCTACACTGACCTCGGTCCTGGTTGTACTGGGGCTGGAACGTTTCTTCGCCGGCCGGATCCGTGAAAACCTGATCCTGCTGAGAGAAACGCTCATCCGCCTGAATCAGAACCGGATCCATCTCGATGCCGGGCCGGGACTGGATCTGAAAAACCGGCTCGCGACCCTCTATCCCCTCCCCAAAATCGCCTTTCTGTTGAACGGCTTCCTGGAACGCCACAAAGAGGTTCTTCACAAGATCCGTGTCTCCGCGGAAAACTGTGAACAGGCCGTCGGTCTGATCCGGAATTCCCATCGCGAAATCCTGGAGGGAACCCGAGTCCAGGCCGGCGCGGCGGACGAAACGGCCGCGTCCACATTTCAAATGTCCGCCACACTGAACGAGATCGCTTCCAACGTTCAGGATATCTCCCGGGCTGCCGAGGGGTCTTTCTCCTCCATCCAGGAGATGGACCGGTCGATGCACCAGATTACCGGGGGGAGCGAGGAACTGTTCTCGCTCGTGGAAAACGCCTCCTCTTCCATTCAGGAGATGGTCATCTCGCTGGGGCAGATACGTGAAAATCTGACTTCCCTGACTCAATCCGTTGAAGATACAACCGCGTCGGTTTCCGAGATCAATGCCTCCACGCGGGAAGTCTCTCAGATCGCCAAGGAATCCGCGGCGCTTTCTCAGAAAAGCACTCTGGAGACCTCGGAACAGGGGGTCAAGGCGGTACAGAAAACCATCGAGGGAATGCACAAAATCGACGAAGCCGTGAATCACGCGGACCGGTTGATTCAGGTCCTGAACAGCCGCTCCGGAGAAATCGGCGAGATTCTGAATGTCATCAGCGAAATCGCGGAAAAAACCAATCTTCTGGCCTTGAACGCGGCGATTATAGCCTCCCAGGCCGGAGAACACGGCAAGGGATTTTCAGTGGTCGCCACGGAGATCAAGGCCCTGGCCGAACGGACGGCCTCGTCGATCGATCAGATTGAGACGGTCATCTCCAATATCCAGTCCGAGACCCGGATGGTCTCGCAATCCATTCATCAGAGTGTGGAACAGGTCCGAAAAGGAGTCACCCTCTCGAAGGAAACCAAGCAGGCCCTTCGGCAGATTCTGGATCAGTCCCGGAAGGCCGGTGAATTGTCCTGGAAGATCGAAAGCTCCGCCATCGAACAGGTCAAATCGATCGCGCGCGTGAATGAAGAAATTCAGAAGATCAATGAAACCGTCCACCAGATTGCCGCCGCCGTTTCCGAGCAGGATAAGGGAGGGATGGTGATCCACGAAATGGTGGAGAAACTGACCTTCTTTTCTGAAAACCTGAAACAATCCATGCAAACAGAATCAGAGGAAAGCCGGAAGATCACCGGCGAAATCAACAAGAGCGCGCAGAAATTCCAACAGATTAATCGGGCGATTCAGGAACAGCGGATCGGCAGTGAACAAATTGTGCGGGCCATCGAAAGAATCCAGACCATTACCGGGGAGAACCAGCGCCTGACCCATGATCTGAACACGGCGATCGCCAGCCTCGCCCTGTACAATCATGTGCTTCAGGAAGAAGTATCCAAAAGCTTCACCACGGCCGACGAAAACATCCTGACGCTCGGCATCGTCCCGCTCGAAGCCCCCGAGAAAATGAAGATCCGCTTTACTCCCCTGGCCCGGTTCCTGGAAAAGGCTCTTGGAAGAAAGGTCGTCATCCGGGCATCCGACGATTTTGAATCAGCCGTCCGGGATCTTGGAACCGGGAAAAGCGATCTCGCCTATCTGACCCCATCCACATTCCTGGAAGGAAAAGACAAGTATGGGATCCGTGTCGTACTGAAGGAGGTCCGAGGCCACAAACCGTTTTACCACTCCGTCATCGCTGCCAAGGAGGGGAGCGGGATCCACTCCGTATCGCAGCTCAGGGGAAGGCGGTTCGCCTTCGGGGACCGGAAATCGACCTCCAGTTTTCTCATGCCGAGGGCGATGCTGGCGTCCGCCGGCCTGTCCATGGACGACCTCGAAGAGGCCCGCTTCCTGGGGCATCACGACGCCGTTGCATGGGCCATCGTCCAGGGTGAAGTAGACGCGGGGGGGCTGCTTGAATCCGTGGCCTGCTCGTTCATTCACAAAGGGTTGAAGATTCTGGAGACCTCGGTCGACATACCGGGATTCAATTTCTGCATCCGGCCCGGCCTTGACACCGGCCTTTGCGAAGAGATCACACGGGCGATCATCGGCCTGGACGAAAACAACCCGGAGCATGCACAGGTATTGAACAGTATAGAAGACGGCTGCAACGGGTTCACCCAGGCCGACTACCAGGATTATGCCGGGATTCAAGAGATGATGGAAAATCTTTCTGAGGCATGAAAACATCAGAGCAGGTTGAAGACAGAGTAATCACAAGGTGAGGAAGACCTGATGATCGTGATGTGCAAAAAGTGCAGGACCTGTTTCCACCTGGATCCATCCCGGATCCCGGAGGGGGGAACACGCGTTCGTTGTTCCCGTTGCCGACAAATCTTTCCGGTCCGCCCTCCCCGGGCCGGTATCCTGGCCGCCAAGGAGGACAGAGAGTTCCTGATTTACGTAAAGGAACTTCTCAGCGGCCAGCCCTTTGAGGTTCTGACGGCCCTGGACGGTCGTGAGGCGATGGAAAAAATTCAGCGGTTTCACCCCGCGGTGGCCCTGCTGGATGTGGCCCTTCCGAAAGTTTACGGGTTTGAGCTCTGTGAGGTGTTGAAATCCGATTCCCGAACCCGGGATATCCGTATCATTCTCCTGGCCTCCATTCACAGCCATACCCGTTACAAGCGACTACCGGCATCTTTGTACGGAGCAGACGCCTACCTTGAAATTCATCACCTTGCGGACAAGCTTCTTCCCAAGATCCGCGCCCTGCTCCCCGACCTCTTCGCACCGTCCGGCCCGGAGAAAAACGGAGCGGTACCCGCGCAAAGGCCGGTCGGTTCCCAGCCTTTACGCGGCCCGGAAAACATCGAGAACCGGGCCCAGAGGCTGGCCCGGACCATACTTTCGGACATCGCCCTGTACAATCAGAAAAAAATAGAAAATGGAATCCGCGGAAGAAACCTGGAAAAGATGCTGGCGTCAGAACTGGAGGAAGCCGGAATCATGATGAAACAACGCTTTCCGCAGGTTCCGGAGAATACTCTGAGAGATTTTCTGAAGCGGGAGATTGACCTCCTCGTCTTGAAGAATCCGCCGGTTTCTGAAGGATAGGTAACAGACACGGGATCGTACCCGTTCAGGACCGTTCGGTTCAGAACTTTTCGTCATGGAGAGTCATCGTGAATGATTCATTGGAACAACTCCTCCACAACCTCAAAGCGGAAGACGTCGAAACCCGCAGAAAGGCCGCCGCAAAGCTGGGAGACCTCAGGGAAAGACGGGCCATCGTTCCCCTGACCCGCATTCTGGGCGATTCGGTCTGGCGCGTTCGAAAGACGGCGATCGAGGCACTCCTGAAAATGGAGGATCTCCAGGAGGTGATCTCCAACCTGATCCTGGCGCTGCGCTCTCATGAAAACGCGGGAATGCGCAACGCCTCGGCCGAAGCCCTGACACGAATCGGCATCCATGCGGTTCCAGCCCTCTGCCGGATCCTTCGGGAACCCGACCCGGACGTGCAAAAATTCGCCATCGATTGCCTCGGAGAAATCAAGGACCCTCACAGTGTTGAATCTTTGATCGGCGCACTGGATGACCCGGATCCCAACGTGCGCGCCGCGGCCGCGGAAAGTCTGGGAAAGATCGGGGAAACCCGCTCGGTCGCCCCCCTGATCCGGATACTCGAACGGGATGATCTGTGGCTGAAGTTTTCCGTGATCGAAGCCCTCGGAAAAATCGGGGACCCGGGCGCGATCCCCTCCCTGCTGAAGCTGCTGAACGACCGGAATCTCGCCAAACCGGTGGTGGTGGCTCTCGGCCGACTCGGAAATCCGGATCACCTCTCGTCCATCGTCTACTTCCTTCACAGCAAGAAAAGATCCACCCGAAACGCTGCGGTATCGGCAATCGCGGAAATTTTGAAACGGTTCCCCGACAATCCGGATGTAAAAAAGCAACTCCGGGTTTCATCTTCTCCGGAAGATCTGGACGGCTTGATCATGGCCGTACAGGAGGATGACCCCTCGATTCGAAACGCGGCCATTCTTTTAATGGGAGTCTTCGGAGACCCCAAAGGAGTCCCCTTCCTGATCGATGAGCTGGGAAACCTGAATTCACAGGACCTCGTCATCGAAACCCTGGCACAGATCGGAAGCACGGCGGAACCGGAGTTGCTTTCCGCCCTGGACCATCCCGATGAACTCATCCGCAAGGCCGCGGCAACCGTCATCGGACGGATCGGAACCGCAGGAACCCTCCGGAAACTGATCAAACTCCTGGGGGATCCGAACGGCCATGTCCGACAGTCCTCCGCCATAGCCCTGGGACTGCTTCAAAAACCGGAATCAACAGATCATCTGATCCCCCTGCTGAGCGATCCCTATCCGGACGTGCAACAGGCGGCGGTATTCGCGCTCCAGAAAATCGGAGACCGGAGTATGGCGCCACGATTGATTCCGCTCCTGACGGACCCCGCCGAGTCCTACCGGAAAAACGCCGCCCTCGTTCTCGGGCACCTGCAGGCGCGGGAGGCGGTGGAACCCCTGCTTTTCAATCTCAAGGATGAAAGTCCGGCAGTCCGGAAGTCCGCAATCACGGCCTTGGGTGAGATCCCCGGAGACAGATCGATGGAAGGAATGGTGATCGCCTTATCCGACGAAACCACGGAGGTCCGGCTCTCCGCGGCCATCGCCCTCGGCAATACCCGGTCTGAAAAGTCCGTAAGCATTCTCACCTCCATTCTGCAGGACCCGGACATCTGGGTTCGCTGCGCCGCCGTCAAAAGTCTGGGGAAAATCGGATCACTCAACAACTTCAAGACGCTCCTGCCCCTGCTCGAAAACGACGCGCCACCGGTTCAGATCGCCGTGCTTGAGATATTCGCCGAAGAAAAAGAGAGACAGATTTTCTCCATCTTGCTCAAAAAACTGGAGCACCCCGACCCGGAAGTCCGGCGGGCGGCCATTCTCGCCCTCGGTAAAAACGGGAATCCGGCCGCCTATGATTCCATTCTCTATCTCCTGGACTCGTCGGAATGGTGCGATCGGAATGCAGCAGTTGAGGCCCTGGGCCTCCTGGGAGATCCGCGGGCGCGTTATGTGCTGAAAGAACTCGCCAAGACCGATCCGGACCCCATGATCCGGCATACCGCGGAACAGGCCCTGCAACGGCTGTGAGGAACTCCATGTTCGCACAATCCCAATCCATGAGTGACGCCACGTACCGCCTGCTGAAAGAACTGGTCTATCATCACTGCGGACTCCATTTCGATGACAACTCAAAATATCTTTTCGAAAAGAGGCTCTCCAACCGTTTGGCCCTGCATCAGATCGAAAACTTCCAGGACTATTACTATTATCTCATGTACGACAAAAACCGCTCCCAGGAACTCGAGGCGGTCGTGGATCTCCTCACCATCAACGAAACCTACTTCTTTCGGGAAGAAGCGCAGCTCAAGGCCTTTTCCGAGGAAATCCTGCCGGAACTGAAACAGAAAAAACAGGAGGCGGGAACAAGATCCGTCCGCATCTGGAGCGCGGGGTGCTCCACCGGTCCCGAAGCATACACCATCGCAATCCTGATTCTGGAGTCGGAACTCTTCAACGGGTGGGATGTGGAAATCTTCGCCAGTGACATCAGCCACAGCGTTCTGTCGGCTGCCCGGAAAGGCGAATACAATCAGTCGGCCTTCCGGACGACCGATCCTTATTATCTCAAACGATATTTCACCGAAGAGAACGGAAAATACCGGGTTGTCGATTCGGTGCGGCGCCTGGTCAATTTCGGATACCTGAATCTGTTGGATACCGGTAAGGTCGTTCTGCTGGGAAAGATGGACGTCATTTTCTGCAGGAACGTAATCATCTACTTCGACAAGGAATCCAAAAAAAAGGTGATCGACTGTTTCGAACGGCGGCTGAAACCGGAAGGGTATCTTATGCTGGGGCATTCGGAATCACTGATCAACCTGTCCACGGCCTTCCGCCTGAAATATCTGAAACACGACATGGTTTATCAAAAACCGTAGAAAATGAAAACCGGGAGGAAAAGAGAAACGTGAAAAAGAAAAAACTGATCCAATCGTTGCGCGCCCTCGTCGTAGATGACTCCGCCTATCTCAGGCGTCTGATTGCAAACACCTTGAATGCAATCCCGGACGTGGAGGTGGTGGGGACCGCCTTTAACGGGCAGGAGGCCATCTCACTCGCCCTTCGTCTGAAACCGGATTTGATCACGCTCGACCTTGAGATGCCCGAGATGGACGGTTTCACCTTCCTGCGGTGGCTTATGCACGATCTTCCCACTCCCACGATTATCGTAAGCTCGGAGGGAAGCGAGGAAAACGTTTTAAAAGCCCTGGATTTAGGAGCTGTCGACTTCATCGTGAAGCCGACCCGCAAGATCGGGCCCGCGCTGAATGTCATTCAGGACATCCTGATTGAAAAAGTCGGCATCCTCCGCAATCTTCGGATTGAAAAGATCAGACAACGGCTGAGCTCTCAGAAAACCCGAACCGTCCCGCCGGAGCCGGTCCACCCACATTCCCCCTCACAGTGCCCCGTGGATCTCGTCGCGATCGGGGCGTCCACAGGGGGACCTCCGGCCTTGCAGAGCATTCTGAACCGGTTTCCACGGGATTTCCCCGCTGCCGTCGCCGTGGTCCAGCACATGCCTCCGAACTTCACCGCTTTCTTCGCGGAGCGCCTGGACAAAACATGCAGCCTTTCCGTCAAGGAGGCGGAAGATGGAGACGTGGTCTGTCCGGGAAGGGCCCTGATCGCGCCGGGCGGAAAGAATATGATCTTCCGGGAAAACTCCGGGGGGGCTCACGTCGTCCTGGAGCCCAAGCGAAATCAGGACAAATTCACCCCTTCCGTCAATGCGACGATGGAGTCTTCCGCAAGGCTGTTCGGAGAAAGAACCCTGGGGGTACTCCTGACCGGAATGGGTGACGACGGGAAACTCGGAATGAAGGCCATCAAGGAACACGAGGGAATGACTATCGCCGAATCCGAAGAATCGGCGATCATCTTCGGAATGCCGGCGGAGGCCATCCGCGCGGGCGTCGTAGATCATGTTCTCCACCTGGACCTGATCCCCCGGAAAATCCTGTCCATTTGCCTGGAAAACCAATAAGGAGGATCCAATCGGCAAACGCGATGTTCCATCTCCAATTCATGATAGTCAGGCTAATTTTCTTGAACAGGGTCGGGTTTTGAGTTAAAATAAAATTATAAAATCCCGCACAGAATCAACGAAACCGGAAAAGACAATCTCGGAATTGGAACCCAAGGGTTTCTCGTGTGAGGAGTCAACCGATGATGGAAGAAAACAAGTTCCTGAATGGATTGCAGAACGCCAAGGGTGAAGAGTTCCTCCAGATCTTTTATAAAGGCGCGGAGTTCACCAAGGAACTCATGGCGGAGAATGAGAAACTCCGGTATCAGGTGTTCCAACTGGAAGAGCAACTGAAAACCGGAAAAGAAGACCCGCTTGTCAAAACCCGCGTGGAAGAACTGCAAAATCAAATCGAACACCTCAAAGAAGACAAGGAACGACTGTTAAAAAGACACGAGGAAATCGAGCAGGAGAACAAAGACTTTGCCGACCGGTACCTTGAGGTGGAAGAAGAGAACAACAACCTGGCCAACCTCTATATCGCAAGCCATCAGCTTCACTCCACCCTCGATTACAAAGAGGTGCTTCGGATTATCCTGGAAATCGTCATCAACCTGATCGGAGCCGAAGTCTTCTGCATCATGCTGAAGGATGAAAAAAACAACGAGATGGCCACCGTCGCCGCGGAAGGGATCGACCCCGGCGAGATTGAAAACATCAAGATCGGCAGCGGCATCATCGGAGAAAGCGCCAAAACGGGCGAAAACTATTTCGCGGAAGATCTATCGGCACAGGAGCATGCGGGTCCGTCACACCCCCTTGCCTGCGTGCCGTTGAAAATCAAGGATAACGTCATTGGACTTCTGGTCATCTATAAACTCCTGACACAGAAAGAACGATTCAAGAATATTGATTTTGAGCTGTTCAATCTGCTGGCAGGGCACGCGGCAACAGCGATCTACAGCGCGAACCTCTACTCCCAGTCTGAGAGAAAACTCTCGACGATTCAGGGGTTTCTGGATCTCCTGACGGAGACGCCGCAGCATGAATCCTGATCATGATCCACGATCCCCTGCTCTTTCACGGACGAAAAGAACGGGAGCATGGATTTTGTATGAATGACCGTCAATCTTTAGGATGAAGACATTGCAGCCGGGCTTGCAGGATCCCTCGGAAAGTTGCAAGAAGGATCAATCCATGGAGGAGAAAAAGGCATGGCCAAACATAACATCCTGATCGTTGAAGATTCCCCGACGATGAGACAATTGATCATCTTTTCTCTCAAAAGAATCGGTGACTGCAACCTGGTGGAAGCCAGTGACGGCGTGGATGGGTGGAAAAAACTGTCCGGGCAGGATTTCGACCTGATCCTGACGGATATCAACATGCCCGTCATGGACGGACTGAAACTGGTCAGTCTGATCCGGAACGACGCGAAAAAACGGGACATCCCGATTATTATCATCACCACCGAAGGAGCCGAAGAGGACCGGCAAAGAGGCCTTTCGTTAGGCGCCAACGACTACATCGCCAAGCCCATTCAGTCCCACACCCTCCTGGAAGTCGTGAAAAAATACATCCAATAACCCCCATTCCGTACTCTTTGCGATGATCTGTTTTCGTCGATAGAAGACCATCTCCGATGTCTTCCGTCGGTTCTACCAGACCCCCTCCAGATACTCATCACCGATCCGGGCCAGGAGGGCTTCCATCTCGAGATCCTTCCCCTCCCCTAAAAGACCCGCGGCATCGGATCGGCACTGGCGGCAATGGTTCATCTGCGGAAGGTACTCGCTGCAACGGAACCGGTATCGAACCAACTCGGAGATATGCGGCCGTCTGATATTCTTGAACTCCCCCTGCGGAATCAAAGCCGTGATATTCATCAGTGAGACTCCAATTTCGCCGGCCGCCTCGGCGATTTCAGGTATTTCCCCGTCATTGATCCCGGGAATGAAGACCGTGTTCACCTTCACCACGAATCCGGCCGCGACCGCTCTCTTTAATCCCTCCCATTGATTATGAATCAGGAGATCCGCCGCTTCCAGGCCATGATAAAGTTTCCCATGATAGTGGACCCGGGAGTAGATGGCCTCCGCCGTTTCGGTCCGGAGGGCGTTGACCGTCACGGTCAGCGACTTCAACCCTGTCTCCTTGAGCGCGCCGATCCATTCAGGAAGAAGAAGGCCGTTCGTGGAAAGGCAGGTGTCCAGATCGGGGAACTCCTCCCGCAACATCCATAAAACCTCCCGGGTCTCGGGATTGGCCAGGGGGTCTCCGGGTCCGGCGATCCCGGCCACGGTGATCCGCTCATCACGGCCGACCACGGCACGCACCCTCTCCATCGCCTCGTCCGGGCGCAGGACCCGGCTCGTGACGCCGGGCCGCGATTCGTTCACACAGTCGAAACGCCGTACGCAATACCGGCAATGGATATTGCACACCGGCGCCACGGGAAGGTGAACCCGGCCGTACTTATGATGGGCCTTTTTACTGAAACAGGGGTGGCGGAACATCCGATCATTACCACAAGCGGTCGTCATCAGAGGCATCTCCTATTCTTGATCTCTTTCGCCGGTCCTGATTGCGGCATCCGGTCACGGTAAGTGAATTCGGCGGCATCCGGCAACACAAAGGTCTCCTCATAAAGGCGGATCAGTTCCCGGTCGGTAAGACTCCGTTTCAGGCGTAGACTCAGGCGCCTCACCTTCGTCAAGAGGTCCGAAACCTGCAAAGGCTCCAGTGGCAACCCGAATCCTTTCAGCTTATACAGGAGCGCGCGTCTTCCCGAATGTTTCCCCAGCACGATCCTCCGGGTTCCCCCGACCTCCTCGGGCCTGTACGGCTCGTAGAGGGAGGGATCCTTCAGAACACCATCCGCGTGGATCCCCGACTCGTGCGAAAATACGGCCTCCCCCACTACGGGCTGCCCGGGTGGTATTTCTCTTCCGCACGCCTGCGCGACATATTCAGAGATCGGCCGCAGTCTCTCGGTCCGAACCTTTGTCTCCATGCCGTGGAGCTGCTTCAAAGAGATCACGACCTGTTCGAGGGCCGCATTCCCGGCCCGCTCCCCCAGACCCAGGACAGTGGTGCTCACCACCTGCGCACCGGCTTGAATTCCGGCCAGTGCGTTGGCCACGGCCAGGCCGAGATCGTTATGCGTGTGAATCTCCACAGGGAGGGAGACCCGGGAGACTAAGCCTTCAACCTTACGCAACGTTTCCATGGGGCCGAGTCGTCCCACGGTATCACAAAAGCGGATCCGCTCCGCCCCGCAGGCGGCCGCGGTAAGGGCAAAGTCACGAAGAAAATCCGGATCGGAACGGGAAGCGTCCTCCGCCCCCGCGCAGACGGCGAGCCCCTCTCGGACTGCATATTCCAGGGCACGGCGAAGTTGCGCGAGCACCCAGGCACGGTCACGGCCGAGCTTCCGTTCGATCTGCAGGTCCGACACGGGGAGGGAGATCGCAACCGCTGTCACGCCGCACCCGAGGGACGCATCGATATCGGAAATCAACGCACGGTTCCAGGAAAGGACGCGGGCCTTGAGTCCGAGGGAGACAATTCCGGATACCGCCTCGTACTCCTCCCCTCCCATGGCGGGAGTGCCGGCCTCGATCTCCTGAACACCCATCTCATCCAGCATCCGGGCGATCGCGATCTTTTCCGCAGCGGTAAAGGCAACGCCGGGCGACTGCTCGCCGTCTCTCAAGGTTGTATCGCAAACTATCGGATTGTTCTTCATTGGATCATTCCTTTACGAAGGACAGGACCGGAAAGCGGACGACATCGATAAGACATGACGTTTCCGAACCTCACTCCTGTGGAGGGGATGCACCGCCCGAACGTGACCTTTATCCAGCAGCACGAGGGTATCGGCAAGGGCATCGACATCGGCGGAATCGTGGGTAACCAGGATGACGGGGAGACGGAAATGGGACCGGATCTTCAGCAGTTCGGAGCGCATCTTCGCCCGCAGCAACGGATCCAGAGCCGAGAAGGGTTCATCCAGGAGAAGGAGATCCGGACGCCGAATCAGCGCCCGCGCCAGGGCCGTCCTCTGTCTCTGCCCTCCGGAAAGGTCGCACGGCAGGCTCTCCGATTCCATCCCGAGTTCAAAAACATCCAGCAGCTCCTCTACGGATTTTTTGTCTTTGTCTCTCAACCGCCCCAACCATCCGTGCCGTAATCCAAATCCGATATTCTCCCGCACAGTCAGATGAGGGAAGAGTGCATAGTCCTGGAAGAGATAGCCCACATTGCGTTTGCGTGCCGGTAAATTGACCCCCTGTTTCGAGTCGAAAAGAAGACGCCCCCCCATCCGGATCTTTCCGGCGTCAGGAGAGATGAGCCCGGCAATCGCCCGGAGGGTCATACTCTTTCCGGCGCCGGAAGGGCCGGACAGTACGGTCACGTCGTCTTGCGATGAGAAGGAGACCGCCAACTCAAAGCTTCGACTCCGCGAAGAAAGACGCATTCGAATTTCAACCTCAATCTTCATGACCCCGCCTCCCTCCCTGCCCGGCGGGCTGGACCATTCCGACCGGCAGTTCAAAGCCGGATCGGACGAGAATACCCCGCCCCGTTTTGCTCGTCAGAAAAGCGATCCAGCGACCGGCGAGGAGGCCCTTCCCGCTCTCCCGGACCATGGCGATTGGATAACGGACGACCCCGGATCTGCCGACCCTCTCAACGATTCGGACTTCCCCGCCGGTTCTGAATGCATCCGTCCGGTAGACGATGCCCGCATCCACCTCACCCCTGCGCACGTAATCAAGCACCTGCCGGACGGAGTCCGCGTTGATGTACTTGGGCAAAAGCTGTTTCCACACCCCCCGGTCTTTCAGCAATTTCTCTGCGTAACGGCCTGCCGGAACCGTAATGGAAGAACCGACGGCAATACGGGAGACTGCCGGACCGGAGAGGTCCTTCAGGCCGGAGATCGTTCGTTTTGACGATTTCGGAACGATCAGGACCAGGCTGTTCAGCGCAAAATCGAGACGGGATGCGGGAACGATAAGCCCCTTCGCTTCGGCTTCGTCCATCGTGAAGGAATCCGCAGAAGCAAAGAGATCTATCGGCGCTCCCCGCTCGATCTGGCACAGCAGGGAACCGGACGAGGCAAAATCGAAGAGAACCTTTACCCCGGGGTATCTCTTCTGGAACTCCCGGCCCAGAATGGTAAAAACATCGGTCAGGCTCGCCGCCGCGGCAATCGTCATCTCTTCCACGGCGGCTGACCGGACCGGAGTCGGTAGGACAAAAAAGAGCGCCACCAAGACGAGGAGGATTTTTGCACAAACTCCCGCTCTCCGAAACATCAGGATTCCTCCCTCTTCATCACCTTGCCCGACACCACGAGGATCGCAAGGGATACCGTTGAGGCAATCAAGACCAGGTCCGTTGCCAAAGAGTATCGTCCGGACTGCAACGCATCGTAGACGGCCATGGAAAGTGTGCGGGTTTTCCCAGGAAGGTTGCCCGCCACCATCAGGGTCGCTCCGAACTCACCCATGGCGCGTGCAAAGGTCAGCATGGCGCCCGCGAGAATTCCCCGTGAAGCCAACGGCAGCGTCACCTGGACGAAGATGCCGGCCTCCGAAGTTCCAAGGGTCCGCGCAGCGTCTTCAAAACGCCGGTCCACATTTTCAAAGGCGGCCTTGGCGGAACGGAACATCAGCGGAAAGGCAACCACGGCAGAAGCCAGGACCGCACCCTGCCAGGTGAAGACCAGAGAAACCCCGAAAAATGCGTAGAGCCATCGGCCGATCAAACCCCGCCTTCCCACAAGAACGATCAAGAGGTAACCGAGTACGGTGGGAGGAAGGACCAGTGGAAGCATCAGGAGTGCATCGAGCCAGTCCCGGCCCGGGAAGCGGGAACGAGCCAAAAACCGAGCGAGGGGCAAACCGGTCAGCAGAGCGGTAAGTGTCGCCAGAGAGGCCACCTTCAAGGTCAACCACAAAGGGAAAAAATCAAGACCGTTCATCATGGTTTCTTCCAACCCTTTCCGTTTCCCCCACCGGCTCTTTCCGGAGAGCGATAAAACCGGTGAAAAGCCACCCCTGTTTTTTATAGAAATCAAGAGCAGGCTGATTCGCCCAATCCGCCAGGAGTTGCAGCCTGGAGAGTCCCCGTTGTCCGGACCAGGTGCAGGCCCGTTCCAGCAAGAGTGTGCCGATTCCCAGACCCCGGTGGGAGGACGTGACCACCAGATCTTCAAGAAGCCCCACGTCCCCGCCCCGGGCTGTGGAAATCAGCGTCTGTACACTGCACATGCCGACGACTTTCTCTTCATGCTCCGCAGCGAGGACCAGCGCGTCCTCTCTTTTTATCAGGCGCTTGAGCGCTCTCGTCTGCTTCTCCTCGTCCACCTCAAAACCAACCTCGATGGTAAAGAGCTCCCGTAGAAGATTGCACAATGGAGGAAGATCCTCGTACCTGGCCTGTCGGATATGAACACTTGGCATACCCTTTCTCGACTGCAACCTCCGTGCCATCACGATCAGAGTGGGAAGTCATTGAAAAACAGGAGCACCGAATCAGATGAGCCTGGAAGGAGACGATCATTTTGTCTCCGGTCTACAAAAACGTATGATAGGGTGTGGTTCTACCCCGCCGGAAAGGATCTGAATCACCACATAAAAAATCGGAGGAAATCCTGGTCATAATAAATTGACTCTCCGGAAGATTGTAGTTATGATACCTTTATCTCATCAGATAAAAGGTGATCTTCTTGAGCCCCGAAAGCCGAAAACTGATCCTGCTGGAGGATGTCTCACAAATTGTCATCTCCTCCCACAACCTTCGGGAAACCCTGGACCACATCACGGCTCTGCTCGCGGAGAAGATGGGAGTGGAAGTCTGTTCAGTCTACCTCGTGGAAGAAAAGCGCCTCGTGCTCTTTTCCACCAAGGGTCTCAAACCCTCCGCCGTGGGGATGGTCCGCATGGACCCGGGCGAAGGACTGACGGGCCTGACCTTCCAGGAGGCCCGACCCGTCAATGTGGAGCATGTCGAGGACCATCCCCGGAACAAGTTTTTCCCGGGCATCGGTGAAGAGATTTTTCACTCCTATC
>CAYZZU010000029.1:0-29110 GCA_964483105.1 uncultured Nitrospirota bacterium | reverse complement strand
CAAAGGATGTCAAGATTCAAGACCTGACCCTCATGCTCCCCCGCAGGGGGAGCAGCCCCCCTGTTACAAGCCGAGCTGAAAAACAAGAGGCTACTCCGGGATCCAGAGACCGCCGTGGACGGGAAGGACGGCGCCGGTGATGTAGGAGGCGGCATCGGAGGTAAGAAAGAGGATTGCCTCGGCGATATCTTCGGGGGTGCCGAAATGCTTCTGTGGGACCAGCTTCCGCCAAGTCTCCCGGACCGATTCGGGGTAGCGGGTATAATCGTCGGTTTCGATCAGGCCGGGGTTGATGGCGTTCACCCGGATGTTGTACTTCGCCTCGGAGCGGGCAAACATCTTCGTCATCAAAAGGACCCCCGACTTGGCGATCCCGTAGGCCGGGGAGTTGGGAAGTCCGCCGGGTGCGATCTCCCCGTGGAGACAGCCGATATTGACAATCCGGCCGCTTTTCCGTTTCCGCATCGATTCCAGGGCGTAGCGGGTGCAGTAGAAGGCACTGGAAAGATTGGACCGGATCATCCTGTCCCATTCCTCCGGTGTGGTGTCATAGAGGGGTTTCACCAGCATCGGGCCGGCGTTGTTGACCAGGACGTCGATCTGCCCGAAATCGCCGATGACGGAATCGATGAGGCGCTTTGCCTCCTCGGGTTTGGAGACATCGGCCCGGTAGGCGCGCACCCAGGGAGTCCTTTCTTTGATCTCCCGCGATGTCTTCTCCGCCGCCTCCCGGTTCGAGCGGTAGTTCAAGGCGATCATC
Source organism: uncultured Nitrospirota bacterium (assembly GCA_964483105.1). GTDB lineage: Bacteria > CG2-30-53-67 > CG2-30-53-67 > CG2-30-53-67 > CG2-30-53-67 > CAYZZU01. Next base: position 28,350 of record CAYZZU010000029.1, on the reverse strand, counting down.
GCCCCCTTGTCGGCGAAACGGCACGCCACGGTTTTGCCGACTCCCCGGCTACTCGCCGTCACCAGGACCACGCTCTTTGGATCCATCTCGACCTCCTTGGTGGGACACGCGGAATATACTACCAGATCTTGCGTTAGAGGGCAACTTTCAGAGGTTCTACATAGTCCCTGAAATAGCGATAGGAGTTTCACCCGATCTTGGTTTAACGGTTTATGGTGAGTCGGAAACCGGAGTGGCCCTGTTCGCCTTACAACTCCTCCACATGTCTCAACCCTTCCTCGATGAGATGATTGATGTGCCCATCATCGAGAGAGTAATAAACCATCTTGCCGTCTTTCCGATATTTCACGAGACGCATGTTCCTCAAGACCCTCAACTGATGAGAGACCGCGGACTTCGTTGTACCCAGGAGATTTGCAATGTCACAGACGCAGAGTTCCTCCAGGGAGAGTGCGAATATGATTTTCATTCTTGTGGGGTCGCCCAACACCTTGAAGGTTTCGGCAAGCCGGAGTATCGTTTCGCCCGGCTTCATTTTTCCCCGCAGGGAAGCGACTTTTTTTTGATCGATACAGGTAATCCGGCAGGTGGCTTCGTCTGTTTTTTTCATATCCTGTTGCGCCTGTTTTCCGTTATACCCGGAGTACCCGGGTGGAGTTGAGCACAGAGAGAATCGCCACACCCACGTCCGCGAAAACCGCCTCCCACATGGTTGCCATACCGAGGGCGCCGAAGAGGATGAAAAAACCCTTGATCCCGAAGGCCATGGCGATATTCCCGAAGACGATTCTCCGGGTCCTTCTCGAGATATGCATCGCGTCCAGCAATCCCGAAAGCCGGTCCTTCATGAGGACCACGTCGGCAGCCTCTATGGCGGCGTCCGAGCCCAAACCGCCCATCGCGATTCCGATACCGGATGCCGTCAGCACCGGAGCGTCGTTGATGCCGTCACCCACAAAGGCGATCTGATGTCCGCTCTCCTCCATTTCGGCTTCGAGTTTGCGGACCAGCTCAATTTTGTCCTGCGGGAGCAGTTCCGCGTGGAATCCATCCAGCGCAAGCGTTTTTGCGACCGGTTCCGCGGCATCCCTGCTGTCGCCGGTCAGCATGATGATCCTTTTTACGCCCGCTGCCTTGAGCGCATGAACCGTCTCTTTCGCTCCGGGCCTCAAGCGGTCGGAGAGGGTGATATAGCCCGCGTACCGTTTGTTGATCACAATATGCACAACCGTGCCTTCAATACGGCATGTGTCGTGCTCAATGTCGTATCCCTCCAGATGGAGGATCCTGTCGTTGCCCGCCAGGATCTCCCTGCCGTCTATCATTGCCCGTATTCCGTGGGAGGAGATCTCTTCGTAACGTCCGATCCTGCCTTCACCGGTTTTCTTGCCGTAGGCTTCGAGGATGGACCTGGCGATGGGATGGTTGGAATGGCTTTCCGCCTCCGCCGTGCACCGAAGCAGTTCCTCTTTGCTGAAGCCGTTCAGGGGCCGGACCTCCGAGACCGTGAGCTTTCCTTCCGTGAGTGTCCCCGTCTTGTCGAACACCAGGGTATGGATCTTCCGGAAGGTCTCGAGGTAGTTGGAACCCTTGAAAAGTATTCCCTTTCTGGACGCCGCCCCGATTCCTCCGAAAAACCCTACGGGGATGGAAATGACCAGGGCGCATGGGCAGGCGATCACCAGGAAGATCAGCGCCCGGTAGATCCATTCCGCGTATGTTCCGGGATGGGGAAAGAGGGGGGACAGCCCCGGGACCTGGAAAAGGAGCGGCGGCACGAAGGCCATAACGGCGGCAGAGGCAACCACGGCCGGTGTATAGATCCGGGAGAAACGGGTGATGAATTGTTCGGTCGGCGCCTTTTGTGCGGAGGCCTTCTCCACAAGGTCCAGGATCTTGCTGACCGTGGATTCCCCCGCGAGTTTCGTCACCCGAGCGGTGATCATCGCGCTTTTATTGATCATGCCCGCAAGGATCGTGTCCCCCGGATTCAGAGACTTCGGCATCGATTCTCCGGTCAGCGCGGACGTGTCGACATTCGTGTGTCCTTCCTCGATGACACCGTCGAGGGGGATCTTTTCCCCAGGCTTGATGATGATCCGTTCATCGACCCGGACCTCTCCCGGACTGACCCTGACTGTCTCTCCATTTCTTTTCAGATTCGCGTAATCGGGCCTGATCTTCAGGAGGTTCTTGATGGATCTCCTTGAATGGTTCAGCGCCCTGTCTTCAAAATACTCCCCTACCTTGAAAAAGAGCATGACTCCGACGGCCTCTGGAAACTCCCCGATTGCGAAGGCGCCGAGGGTTGCGATCGTCATCAGGATGCTTTCCCCGAAGAAATCTCTCCTGAGGATGCCACGCGCGGCGTTGAGAACAACGTCGTGACCCGCGGTGACATACCCCGCCACGTAGGTGAGTAATACGGTCCAGAACCGGTAATTGTCCGTGGGGAGGCTGCCGGCGTCGGAAAAGACAATATTCTGGAGTATGAGACCGGAGACAAAGAATAGACCCGAAAAGAATATCTTGACAAGAATAGAGGATGTTTTCCCCCCGCTCTTTTCTTTGCCACCGTTTTGGATCTGTTTGATTTGCGGCACGGGTTTTTTGTAAACTGATCTCTCGGCGCTCCGTTACCCTCTTGCGATGCCGGGCGGGACTCCGGGACTTATTGAATAATTGAATAACTGTTCAATTGTTACAATATCAAAAGACCCTTAGCCTGTCAAGAGGATTATTATTTCTTGTGTCCGCTTTGTTTTTATGATAAGAAATAAACGCACAGAATTGTTGGGGGAAAGGAGAACAAGCTTTTATGCATATCTTGTTGATTGTGGTCCATGTGGTGGTCAGCATCATCCTGATTCTGGTCGTTCTGATGCAGGGCGGGAAGGGGGCCGAGATCGGAGCCGCTTTCGGCGGGGCGAGTCAAACGGTTTTCGGAAGCTCCGGACCGACCGATTTTCTCGGCAAACTGACCGCCTGGTGCGCGGCGATCTTCATGGTGACTTCTCTGAGCCTTGCCTATCTTTCCTCCGGGAAGTCGGCCGCCTCTGTGGTGGATCAGGTCCCGATCACCTCCAAGCGGGTGTTGCCGGAGACTCCCGGTCTTCCGGAAGGGGTCAAACAGAATCTGCCTCCTCTTGATCAGAGCACGAAACCGTTGAAACCGTCCACCGCGCCGAAGAAAAACCCATCTCCATCGAAAACCGAGGCGAATTAGTCCCCATCCGGAGACGCATCAGGTGTTATCCTGAGGAAGGGAATTTTCCCGATTTCTTGATGAAGGGGTGAAACGGTGTTTCGGAGTCTGTCGGGCAGGACCTGTGCTTTGATTTTCGTATCTTTCTTATGTCTGTGGGCGATCGGGTCTGGATGCGGCCGTTCCTCTGAATCCGAAGGCGGGAAGGGGCCTTCCGTGGAGGAACAAAATGGACCGGTTCACGGTGACGCTATTGTTGTGGCTTCTATCGGAGATGCCAAGCGCCTGAACCCGGTGATCGCCAACGACAGCGCTTCAGGTGATATCAACAGCCGTATTTTCAACGGCCTGCTCCGGTATGATAAAAACCTCCAGTTGGAGGGGGATCTGGCTGAATCGTGGGAAGTCTCTCCGGACGGTCTGGTCATCACCTTCCATTTAAGATCCGGTGTCAGATGGCACGATGGAGCGCCTTTCACGGCGGAAGATGTGCTTTTTACCTACCGGAAGCTGATTGATCCGAATGTGGCGACTCCATACGGTGCGGACTATGAACGGGTCAAGAAGGCCGAGGTGTTGGATCCCCTGACTTTCCGCGTTACCTACAAGGAACCGTTCGCACCGGCCCTGGCGAGCTGGACGATGGGGATCATTCCCAGGCATCTTCTTGAGGGGAAGGATATCAATTCCGCTTCATTTAATCGGGATCCTGTGGGCACGGGCCCTTACCGTTTCAAAGAGTGGCTTACAGGCCAGAAGATTGTCCTTACGGTGAACCCGGACTACTTTCGGGGAAGAGCAAATATTGACGAATATATCTATCGCATTATTCCCGACCCGGCCACGATTTTTCTTGAGCTGAGGTCCCGCGGGGTGGATGCGATGGGACTCACCCCCCTTCAATATCAGCGGCAGACGGATACGCCCTTTTTCCGGAAGAACTTCCGGAAATTCCGTTATCCGTCCAATGGTTACACCTATCTCGGATACAATCTCAAGAATCCCAAGTTCGCGGATAAAGGGGTCCGTCAGGCCCTGGCCTACGCCATTAACAAGAAAGAGATCCTCAAGGGGGTCCGTCAGGGACTCGGCTCCGTGGCGACCGGTCCTTATCCTCCACACTACTGGGCCTATAATCCGGATGTGAAGACCTATCCGTATAATCCCGGGAAGGCCCTCTCCATGCTCAAGGCGAGGGGATGGCGGGATTCCGACGGGGACGGCGTTCTGGACCGGGATGGGGTTCCCTTTCGATTCACCATCATCACCAACCAGGGGAATGATGAGCGAAAACAGACCGCCGAGATTATCCAGCAGAATCTGAAAAAGATTGGAATTGAAGTTTCCATCAAGGTTGTGGAATGGCAGGCCTTTATCAATCAGTTTGTGGACAAACGGAAATTCGAGGCGATCATCCTGGGATGGTCGATCGGGATCGATCCTGACAACTATATCATGTGGCATTCTTCGCAGACGGGACCCAATCAGTACAATTTTGTTTCCTACAGCAATCCTGACGTGGATGAACTTCTGGTCCAGGGACGGCGGACCTTTGATCTGGAGAAGAGGAAGAGGATCTATAGGAAAATCCATGCCATCCTGGCTGAAGATCAACCGTATTGTTTTCTCTATGTCCCGGATTCTCTCCCGATTGTGGATGCCAGATTTCATGGAATCAAGCAGGAGAAGGCCGGAATCTGGTACAATTTCGAGAACTGGTGGGTCCCTGGAAGTATGCAACGGTACAGTTTGTCGCCCACTTCATGAAACAAATCACTTGACAGGTGCAAACACCCCATTTATAGTCTGAAAGTCACGAAGTTCCAGAAAGCAGAGGATTTTTATGGCGATCTTGCGGTGGGAGCCTTTCAAGGATCTCTCGGTGATGCAGGAGCGGGTGAACCGGCTCTTTTCCGACCTGATGTATTCCACTCCTGAAACCGGAGAGGGGGGAAGAGGCGGTTATATGCCTTCGGTGGATATCCTTGAATCGAAGAAGGACGTCATCCTGCGCGTGGAACTTCCCGGAGTGCGCAAGGAGGATATCGATATCCAGATCGAAGGGGATATCCTGGTTCTGAAAGGTGAACGAAGGTTCGAGAAGGAAGTCGAACAGGAAAATTATTACCGTATGGAGTGTTCCTATGGTACTTTCCAAAGAGCCTTTACCCTGCCTCACACAATCCGGAAAGAGGAAGTCCATGCACGCTTTGAAAATGGGGTGTTGGAGATCCGTCTCCCCAAGGAAAGCCGGGAAAAGAAGATCCAGATAGAGGTTGACTCCGAGCAGTAATGGATCGTTCCTGAAGATTTTTCCAGATTATTTCACTTCTGATTGATTCATTCCCCTGGACATTTCAGTGAAGATGGATGGCTTCGTAAAGATCTGGTTTATGCCGCTTGCGGCATGAATCAACTCTTGACAGGTTGATCAATATTTTTCTGTACCATGTTGACAGGGGTGGACTCAATAATTATATTTCAGGTAGACTCATGTTTGGTGAACCATTGAATGCTTTTTTAGTGAAGGAGGAAGGAAATGGGCAAAATTATTGGAATTGATCTGGGAACAACCAATTCCGTGGTGGCCGTGATGCAGGGGGGAGACCCTGAGGTGATTACCAATGAGGAGGGAGGTCGCACCACGCCGTCGGTCGTGGCTTTTGCCAAGGATGACAGTATCATGGTGGGGCAGGTCGCCAAAAGGCAGGCGGTTACAAACCCGGAGAATACGATCTTTTCAATTAAACGTTTTATGGGGAGACGGTATGACGAGGTCAGTGAGGAGATGACCCTGGTCCCTTACAAGGTGATCAAGAACGGGAAGGGGGAGGCAAAGATTGTGGCCAAGGGCAAGGAGTACGCCCCTCAGGAGATTTCCGCCAGGATCCTCCAGAAGTTGAAAAATGCGGCTGAGGAATTCCTGGGGGAGAAGGTGACGGATGCGGTGATTACCGTCCCGGCCTATTTCAACGACAGTCAGAGACAGGCAACCAAGGACGCAGGGACCATCGCGGGCCTGAACGTCAAGAGAATTATCAACGAGCCTACGGCGGCGGCGCTTGCCTACGGTCTGGACAAGAAAAAGGACCAGACCATCGCGGTCTACGATTTTGGGGGTGGAACCTTCGATATCTCCATTCTGGAAGTGGGAGACAACGTGGTTGAAGTCAAATCGACCAACGGGGACACCCATCTGGGCGGTGACAATCTGGACCAGCGGATTATCGACTGGCTGATCGCAGAGTTCAAGAAAGATCAGGGGGTGGACCTGAGCAAGGACCAGATGGCGCTTCAGCGTCTGAAAGAGGCGGCGGAAAAGGCGAAAATCGAGCTTTCCACCGTCCAGGAGACGGAGATCAACCTTCCCTTCATTACGGCGGATGCCTCGGGTCCCAAACACCTGAACATCAAACTCAGCCGGTCCAAGTTTGAACAACTTGTGGAGGACCTGATTGAGCGGAGCAAGGAACCGTGCCGGAAGGCCCTTGCCGATGCCAAAATCAAGGCCGGTGACGTCGATGAAGTGGTTCTGGTCGGTGGTACCACCAGGGTGCCTCGGGTCCAGCAATTGGTTCGGGAGGTCTTCGGCAGAGAGCCGAACAAGGGGGTCAATCCGGATGAAGTTGTGGCCGCGGGTGCCGCGATTCAGGGTGGCGTCCTGGCCGGGGATGTCAAGGATCTTCTTCTCCTGGATGTGACCCCGCTTTCATTGGGGATCGAGACGTTGGGAGGGGTCATGACCCGTTTGATCGACCGGAATACCACCATCCCGACCAAGAAGAGTGAGGTGTTCTCCACGGCGGATGACAATCAGACCAGCGTGGAGATCCATGTGTTGCAGGGGGAACGGGAAATGGCCCGTGACAACCGGACCTTGGGGAGATTCCATCTGGTCGGCATTCCTCCCGCGCCGAGGGGAGTGCCCCAGATCGAGGTCAGCTTTGATATCGATGCGAACGGCATCGTCAATGTCTCGGCCAAGGATCTGGGGACCGGGAAGGAACAGAAAATCACCATTACCTCATCCAGCGGGCTTTCGGATGATGAGATCAAACGGATGGTGAATGAAGCCGAGTCTCACGCGGAAGAGGACAAGAAGCGGCGTGAAGCGATTGAAACCAGAAACCGGCTCGACACCCTGATCTATAACACGGAAAAGACTCTGAATGAGAACAAGGAGAAATTAGAGGCCTCGGATGTAGAGGATGCCAAGACGGCCCTGGAAGAGGGGAAGAAGGCGATGGAATCCGATGATATGGATCGGATGAAGCAGTCCATCGACAAGATTACCGCAGCCTCCCATAAACTTGCCGAGGTGATCTACCAGAAGCAGACCGCTCAGTCCGGACCCGAACCGCAGGCCGGGCACGGCCGGGAAGAGTCCCGGGGCTCCGAGGAGGGAGAGGTTGTGGACGCGGAGTTCGAGGATGAGAAATAGCTCTGGAGGGAAGTGTTATGCCTTTGAGAAAATGGGACCCCTTCCGTGATCTGATGTCGATCCAGGATCGTGTCAACCAGTTTTTTGACGATACCCTCACCATCAGGAGAGAAGGGGCCGAGGAGTTGTGCAAGGGGCGCTGGTCACCTCCTGTGGATATTTATGAGACCGGAACCCACGTGATTCTGAAGGCGGAAGTTCCCGGGATTTCACAGGATCATATCGAGATCAAGATAGAAGACAACATGCTGATCCTGAGGGGGGAGCGAAAATTTGAAAAGAAATCAGAGGATGAGACCTATTATCGGATTGAACGGTCCTACGGGACCTTCATGCGTTCCTTTACGTTACCCAACAGTGTCGACCAGGATGCCGTGAAGGCCAGTTGTGAGGCAGGCATTCTCAAGATTGTCATGCCCAAAAAAGAAGAAAAGAAGCAGAAAAGGATCAAGGTCGATGTGAGCTGATACCGGTTGGCGTGGATTCGTGCGACAGGCGGAAGGCTGGAGGTCTTTCGACCTTCCGCCTGAGCTCCTGAGTCGTGATGGTTACAAACCGGGAAAAGGTCTGACAGGCTTTGATTTGAGTGTTACGAAAGTCTACTTCGGCCTTCAGTCTTCATTCCGGATATCCGGATCGTCACAAGTTTGGAATTGTCGGGAAATGGCGAAGAAAGACTATTATCAGATCCTCGGGGTGTCCCGTGACGCGGATGCGGAAAGAATCAAGAAGGCCTACAGGAAACTGGCCCGTAAGTACCATCCTGATGTCAATGTCAACTCCAAAGAAGCGGAGGCCCGCTTCAAGGAGATTTCAGAGGCCTATGAAGTATTGGGGAATCCCGAGAAAAGAAAGCAGTACGACCTTTTCGGTTCCGCAGGGTCCCAGACCGGTCCGCGGGGCGCCAGGACATACACGTATACCGGTCCGGGATTCGGTAGAGGAGGATTCAATCCGGAGGATTTTGTCAGAGGAGGGTTCCCCGGATTTGAAGAGGTTTTCGGCGATATTTTTGGAGGAACCCGTCGTACCCGTCCGCGCGGTCCCGTCAGGGGGAAAGATATCCAGTATTCCGTGGAAATCTCTTTCGAGGATGCCGTGAAAGGACTGACGACGCGGATCAGCCTGAATCATGACCGGATTTCGGTAAAGATCCCTCCCGGTGTGGACACGGGGTCCAAGGTGCGTATCGCCGGCAGGGGAGAACCCGGTATTCAAGGGGGGGGCCGCGGGGATTTGTATATCGTGACCAAGGTGCGCCCCCATCCCTATTTTGAACGCAAAGGGGACAATATTTATCTGGATGTCCCCATCACATTTACGGAGGCGGCCCTGGGGAGCCGGATCCGTGTCCCCACTGTGGACGGTATGATTCAGGTGACCATCCCCCCGGGTACTCAGAGCGGCCAGAAGTTGCGGGTTCGTGGGAAGGGAGTGCCACATCTTCAAGGAGGCGGAAGGGGGGATCATTTTGTGGTGGTCCGGGTTGTTGTCCCCACACGGCTGGACCGTCGGTCTAAACAACTGCTTCATGATTTCGAGCGGCTCCATCCCGGGAATCCACGAGAAAAACTGAGGTGGTGACATGGCGAGGGACGACGAGGGACTGTTCACGATCAGTGCCGTGGCAAGGCGTTTTGAGATTCATCCTCAAACCTTGCGGGTTTACGAGCGGGAGGGACTTCTTTCCCCTCAGCGGTCGCGCGGGAACACACGGCTTTACTCGCGCTCGGATCTTGAGCGGTTGCAGATCATCCTGAATCTGACACGTGAACTGGGGGTCAACCGGGCCGGTGTGGAGGTGATCCTCCGCCTGAAGGAACAGTTGTCCAGGTTGGAAAAGGAGAAGGAAGAGATCCTTCGCTACATCATGGAGGCGTTTCAGGCCGGCAAACTGAAAAGGGATACCCTGGTTCGTATTCGGTCCGGTAAACCCTGGAGGTGTGAGTGATGAGATTGGATCGTTTTACGCTGAAGGCTCAGGAAGCGGTTTCCGAGGCTCGCTCCATTGCGCAGGAAAAGGGACATCAGCAAGTGGACGCGGATCATTTGCTTTCCGCCCTGATTGACCAGAAGGACGGAGTGGTTCCTCCGATTCTTCAACGTCTGGAAGTTCCGGTGGCTCAGGTTGAGACAGGACTTCGTGATCTGCTGAAAGGGAAACCACGGGTGACGGGTCCTGCCGCCATGGACCAGATTTATATCACGGAGACGCTGAGCCGGGTTTTCCAGGAGGCGGAGTCTGAAGCGGGGCGACTGCAGGATGAGTACGTGAGTACGGAACACCTTCTGCTCGGGATTGTGGAACAGGGCGGGAAGGTGTCCAAGCTCCTGAAAAAACTCCAGATCACGAAGGACCGAATCCTGAAGGTGCTCAAGGAAATCCGGGGTGTTCAGCGGGTGACGGATCAGAATCCCGAAGATAAATACCAGGCCCTGACCCGTTACACCCGGGATCTTACCGCTGAGGCCGCCAAAGGAAAGCTCGATCCGATCATCGGTCGGGACGAAGAGATCCGGCGTGTGATCCAGGTGCTCTCCCGCAGGACCAAGAACAATCCCGTTTTGATCGGAGAGCCCGGGGTTGGGAAGACCGCCCTTGCCGAGGGGCTTGCCCAGCGGGTTGTGGCCGGTGATGTGCCGGACAGTATCCGGAACAAGCGGGTTCTTGCCCTGGATCTCGGTTCCCTGATTGCGGGTTCCAAGTACCGGGGGGAATTCGAGGATCGTCTGAAGGCTGTACTGAAGGAGATCCATGAGTCGGAAGGGAACATTATCCTTTTTATCGATGAGCTGCACACCCTGGTCGGGGCGGGCGCCTCTGAAGGGTCCATGGATGCCTCCAACATGTTAAAGCCGGCCCTGGCCCGGGGTGAACTGCGATGCGTGGGGGCCACCACGCTGGATGAATACCGGAAGTATATTGAAAAAGATGCCGCGTTGGAGAGGCGTTTCCAGCCGGTCCTGGTGGGGGAGCCGACGGTGGAGGACACCATCTCCATCCTGAGGGGGCTCAGGGAACGGTATGAGGTGCACCACGGCGTTCGGATTCAGGACGCGGCCCTGATTGCGGCCGCTACCCTGTCCCATCGTTATATCACGGATCGGTTTCTGCCGGATAAGGCGATCGACCTGATTGATGAAGCCGCCTCGAAACTCAAGATGGAGATCGACAGCATGCCCGTCGCTCTGGATGAGGTGGAGCGGAAGATCCGTCAGCTTCAGATCGAACGGCAGGGACTGATGCGGGAGAAGGATCCGGCCACGCGGGAGAGACTCGCGAAGATCGATGAGGATCTGAAGGAACTTCAGGAGAAGAGTTCGAATTACAAGGAACAGTGGACCACGGAGAAGGAAGCGATTTCCGCCATCCGTTCCGTGAAAGAGAAGATCGAACAAGCGAGGATCCAGGAGGAAAAGGCGGAACGGGAAGGAGATCTCCAGAAGGTATCGGAATTGCGATACGGGACCCTCGTGGAACTGGACAAGGAACTTCAGAACGCCAAGGAACGACTGGGTGAGATTCAGAAGAACGGGGCGATGCTCACCGAAGAGGTGACCGATGAAGATGTGGCCGGGGTTGTGGCTCAATGGACCGGAATCCCGGTCTCCAGGATGCTGGAAGGGGAACGGGACAAACTGCTCCGGATGGAAGACGCCCTGAAAAAGCGGGTCATCGGGCAGGATTTCGCCGTTCAGGCCGTCTCCGATGCCGTGCGGCGGGCACGGGCCGGGCTTTCGGACCCGAATCGTCCGATCGGTTCGTTCCTGTTCCTCGGTCCCACGGGGGTCGGCAAGACCGAACTGAGCCGGACCCTGGCGGAGTTTCTCTTTAATGACGAAGATGCGATGGTTCGGATCGACATGTCGGAATACATGGAGCGTCATACGGTAGCGCGTCTCATCGGGGCTCCCCCCGGGTATATCGGCTACGAGGAAGGGGGACAGTTAACCGAGGCGGTCCGTCGTCGGCCCTATACCGTGGTTTTACTGGACGAGATTGAGAAGGCTCATCCTGATGTTTTCAACATCCTGCTCCAGGTTCTGGAGGATGGACGTCTGACGGATTCCCACGGCCGTACCGTGGATTTCAAGAACAGTGTGATCATCATGACCTCGAATGTGGGAAGCCGGCATTTCCATTCCATGGTTGAGGACGCGGAAGGGAACCATTCCGGTAAGGAATATGCCGCCATGCGCGGGCAGGTTCTGCAGGAACTCAAAGGAGTCTTTAAACCGGAATTCATCAACCGGATTGATGAGATCATCGTATTTCACGCGTTGACCCGGGCGCATATGATCGGAATTGTTGAACTTCTGCTGAAGAGGGTCAATCAGAGGCTGGAAAAGATCGGGACCTCCCTCCAGGTTACGGATGCTCTGAAGGAGAAGATCGCTGAAATGGGTTATGATCCCCATTATGGGGCGAGACCCCTGAAACGAACCATTCAGCAGCTCATTGAGAATCCCCTTTCCCGTGAGATCCTGACCGGAACTTTCACGCAAAAAGATGCCATCCTGGCGGATTGGCGGGGGGAACGGGTGGTCTTCAGTAAAACGGACGTTGCGGAGGCGGTGAGATCAACTTGAGTGCCCCTCTTCTTGGATCGGAAAGGCGGTGATGAGATGAGATTTTTCTATTCCATGAATCGGTCGGTGGGAAACGGGTTTTCTTCATTCTTTATTCTTCAGGGGGCGCTTCTGATCCTGCTCGGACTTCTGATTGTCCTGTTCCCGGCGCTCCTTCGTGTTATGGTGGCCTCCTTTTTTATCCTGATCGGACTCCTTGTGTTGGGTTTTGGTCTTTCCGTGCGGAATGTGGAACGGGGGGCGCGCCACGGGTCCTTTCCCGATCTCTGAATGTATGGGGATCGGCTAATAGGCGCGAAAGAGAGGCCGTTCGTTTTTTTTCTTTTTCTTCTTTTTTTTCTTCGGGCCCAACCCCCGGCAGAGATTGCACCGGTTGTTGCTGCACCACTGACAGAAATCACAGTCCGCGCAGGAGTACTTTTTACGGATCTGGTTTCTGTTTCCATTCATGCAGAAAATATATCCGGAAACCCGGGATGCCGCAACTGAATTCCGAACATCTCTATGACTGGATTCGGATTCTCCTTTCTGCTTGAAACCGAACCGTGTTTATTATATTTTATCTGAGGTTTTCGGCGGTTCTGTGAAAAGCATGGCCGTGCGTTATTCTTTATTACCTTGATTCCGGTACGGAAAGATTTCATGAACAGATTCTCGCTCTTTTTTTTCTCGATCCTTTTTTTCTGTCTCCTGTTCTTTGGGGGATGCTCCGGCGTCGGACGATCACTTCGGGGGGTCGGTTTATCGGCCCGCTCCTCTTTCCCGTTGAAATATTTCTATTATCCCTCCTACGAGTCCATCACGGCCATCTATGCAAAAAATCCGGAGCTCTCCATTGAGTTGATGGAGCGCCTTGCGGGAAAACATCCGGAAAACCTGTCATACCAGCTCACCCTGGCAGAGATGTATCGGGACAGAGGAAAAGTCAATGACGCGATCCGCCTCTGGTTCAGAATCTTAGCCATGAGCCGAAAGCGGGGAATCGTGGATGGAAGAACGCTTCCGGTTTACCTGATCCCCCGTGGTCCGGATGAAAAGGAGGGAATCCGGCCGTACAACCGTATGATTGACAAATCTCTGGCCTTTGAAAATATCGCTCAGATCTATTATCTGGGTGCCTTTTATGAAGAGGCTTCCGAGTATTACGATCGGGCCGCGCGGAGCACCCGGGATCCCGACCGGAAGGCGAGGCTTCTCAAACGGGCCGGGATGGCGATCGGTTCCAAAAAAGTGGACCCCCCCAGCCCGTATCTGGTGGGGAGCGGTCTGGAAAGGAGCAAAAAAAAACTCCTTCTGGAGCAATTGAAATACCGGAAGAAGGAGAGGGGCTATTATCAACGGGCGCTTTCTCTTCCGATTTCCGATCAGGGCCTCCTGGAGGCGATTCAGAAAAATCTCCTGATTGTGGAGGAAGAGATTGGAAAGATGGAAGGGCCCGCGTCCATCCAGCCGGTTTCCGTCGATGCGGTCGCCGGGAAGGCGGCGCTTCTTCGTTCCGCAGCGGTACATGGTACCCATGCGGATGTGGGGAAGGATGCCCTGCTGCATTTCCAGTTGGGCGAGTTTGAGAAAGCGGCCGAGCTTTGGAAAACACTTTACGTTCAGTTTCCGCCTGAATCCTACCTTATTGAAGTGGAATTGGATTGTGAGCCTGATTCCCTGGAACATATCTATGAAAGACTTCCGGAACCACAGAAGTTTTTTATCCTTCCAAAATCTTATCATGGCAGAACCTGCTACCAGATTTGTCTCGGACCGTACGACAGCAGGGAAGAGGCCTCCCTGGAGGCTCTGAACCTCAAGACCCTTCGGGTGGTACCGGATCCCCGGGTGAAACATGTGAATTTTCCCCTGAAATAAACCATGAGTTTCAGAAAAAAAATTCGCCGGAAAATGGGGGCGGCTCTCCTGGATTACCGGATGATCGATGACGGAGACAGGATCCTGGTGGCCGTATCCGGAGGGAAGGACAGTCTGAGTCTCCTCCATCTGCTGAGGAGTCACCTTCACCGGGCGCCTGTAAACTATTCCCTCATCCCGGTTCACGTGGATCTTGGCTCCTGCCGCAGTAAGGTCGGCGTGCTTCGGGACTATTTCCAACGGGAGGGATTCCCTTTCAAAATCGTGGAAACCCGGATCGGAGAGAAGATCTGCGGGTCGGAGACCCTGCCGGAGAGTTGTTGTTTCCACTGTTCCCGGATCCGGAGAAAACTGATATTTGATGCGGCCCGGGAACTTGGATGCCGCAAAGTTGCCTTCGGACACCATCGGGATGACTTGATCGAAACCTGTCTGCTGAATATGTTTTTTGCCGGGAATATCAGTACCATGCTTCCAAGACAGGAACTTTTCGAGGGAAGTCTCGTGCTGATCCGTCCGCTGGCCTATTGCCGGGAGGAATGGCTCAGGGAATACGCGAAGGGTTACGCGCTTCCGGTGCGGGAAGAGGCCTGTGAGGAGGGCGGTCCGCGGTCCCGGAGAAGAAGGATCAAGACGCTCCTCAATCGTCTGGAGGCGGAAAATCCGGGGCTGAAAGGAACCCTGTTCGCGTCCCTGATGAACATTCGGATGGAGTATATGCCCCACCTTCTTCGATCATACGGGGGAAAGAAGAAAGAAACAGGAGGGGATCATGTCGGGTAAGATTCAGGGGAATCTCAAGATCATGTCGCTCCCGGATGTCCTGCAGTGGATCAGTCTGGCCCAGAAAAGCGGTTCGCTGATTTTCCAGCGTGGAGAAGAAAAAAAGGTGGTTTTTTTCCGGGACGGAGTGATCATGGGGGCGAATTCCAACAACCCCAAGGACAAAATCGGCGAAATCCTGATCCGCATGGAGGTTCTTTCCCCGGAGGCGGTTGAAGAGGGGTTGAGATTACAGAAGGTATCCGGTGAGTTGATCGGGGACATTCTGCTGGCCCAGGGCCACTTGAGTACCAAAGAGTTCGTCGCCGCCCTGGAACGCCAGGCGACCCAGATTCTCTTTGATCTTTTTGCGTGGCAGGAGGGAGGATTCATCTTTCAGGAGAGGCTGCCGAAAGCGAGAACCATTCCCATCGCCATTACGGTCGATTTTATCCTCATGGAAGGGTTACGCCGGGTGGATGAATGGCAGGTGATTCGTGAGGCCTTTCCGACACTGGACATCATCCTGGACTGGTCTGAGAAAAAAGCGGCTTCTGCCGGCGGGGCCGGGGAAGAGTCTCTCCTGGAACTGATCAACGGCAGGAACACCATCCAGGATATTTGTGACCAGTCCCCGATAAACGATTTCGAGACCTGCAATCTCCTGTACCATCTCTATCGGGATCGGAAACTCCGCAAAATCGGAACCAGAAGTTCCCACGAGATTCTGGAAGGAGATGATCCCAAGAGACTGATCGGCAGGGGGAAGGCCTTCTATCAGAAGGGGAAATTTGAAGACGCCATTCCTTTCTTTGAAGGAGTCATCAAGGTGCAGCCGCACCATCAGGAGGCGAAACGATTCCTGGCGCGATCCATTTCAGCCGTTCAGGATGAGCTGTTGAAGGCGTTGGGATCCCCCAATGCCGTCCTGGAGATCGACAAGGGTTTTCGTCTGGAGGAGGCGCAGGACCTGACCGCATCGGAAGGCTTTGTGCTATCCCGGATCGACGGGAGGAGTACGGCCAAGGAGATTACCTTTGTCAGCGGGCTTTCTCAGGTGGAGTGCTGTCTGACCCTCAATCGTCTCTTCACAAAAGGGATTATCCGGGCGGGGAAAGATAAGGAACGGAGGCGGGGAGGAGAAGGGGATCTGTACCGTTGCCGGGTGCTTCCGGAGGAAAACAGGCGGATGGATCTTCCGGTTTCCGATACCTTTCTGCCCGAGGTATTCCTGGACCTGATCAAGCAGCGCCAAACCGGGGTTTTGCAACTGGTATCTCCTCCCATGGATAGTCGGGTCTATATCCGGGAGGGGGCGATCGTCTACGCCGACTCCAATATGGAGAGCGACCGGTGTGGCAGCATCCTGCTCCGCAAGGGGAAGATCAGCGAAAAACAGTATCGGAAAGTCAAAGACCTGTCAGAGAGGGAGCGGATCCTCCAGGGAAATGCCCTGGTAAAACTCGGCATTCTGTCTCCCAATGATCTGATCTGGCTTACCAAAACCCAGGTGGAAGAAATTCTGGTCAGTCTCTTCGGCTGGCGGAAGGGAAGGATCCGTTTTTTTGAAATCGATCCGGATGGTTTTGATATTATCCGTCTGAAGCTGAGCCCGGGACGGATGATTCTCGATGGAACCTGGCGGTATTATGAAGAGGAGGAGATCCTGAAGATTTTCGGATCCCGGGACGTACTCTTGGATCTGGTCGAGTCTCCTCCCCTTTCACGCAGGGAACTGGAACTGACCGGGATCGAGATGGAAATCATAGGGGAGGTGAACGGGAAACACTCCATCCGGGAGATTGCCTCCCGATGTGGTCTTCAGGAGTTGGAGGTGTTTAAGGTACTCTTCGGGTTCTACAGCCTCGGTCTTGTTCAAATCTGCGGGATTGCGGGTGGAGATAAGAAGACGGAGATGGCCCGGGTTCTCCGGGAAATGCAAGAGAAATGGGGGGAGGTCCAACGGGAGAACCTCTACCGGATCCTGGGGCTTGAACCGGATGCGGACGACCGGGAGATCAAGAAGCGTTTTTTTCTGTTTTCACGGAAATACCATCCGGACAGATGTTTTCGCTATCCGGACCGGAAGATCCTGGATCTGATGCTGAATATCTTCCTGGCCGGGAAGGAAGCCTACGATATTCTTTCCGATCCCGGTAGGAGGAAGGAATACGACAATTTTTTACGATATTCCGGTGAGAGTTCCACAAGGTCGGATTATCAACAACACATCAAGCCTCATATCGAGGTTGGCCCGATCCTCAAGGCGGAAGACCACTTCAACAAGGCCCGGGCATTGCTCTTTTCGGGAAGAACGGGTGAGGCACTGAATCTTCTGGAAAAGGTTCTGGAATTGGTTCCCGACGATCCGGATTATAACGCCTATACCGGTTTGGCCGTTGCCCGGTTGAAAAAAGATTATCGGCGGGCTGTAGGCCTGCTGGAAAAGGCTCTGGAATCCAATCCCGGAAATGCCGACTATCATGCCTTTCTGGGAGAAGTCCATCAGCGTTACGGGAAAAAGCAGAGGGCGCTTCAGTCATTTCAGGAGGCGCTTGCGATCAATCCCCGTCATATTCAGGCCAAGCGCGCCTGCAAAAGATTGATGACTTCGTAAAATCCACGGTTGGAACCGCCCCGGTCAACCGGTTCATTCTTGCAAATGGATTCGTTTCAGTATGGATGGGTCGGGAGAGATCAGAGGAGATTGCCTTCCCTGGACGAGACCCGCTGTTTTTCCCGCGTGGATAGGGGGGAGTAGTAGCGGGTTCCCTTTTCCATCCTTGAAATCTGCCGGATGAGGTCGTTTAAGTCTTCGCTTTCGTGGACAAAATCTATTTCTGAAGTCTTGATGACAAGGAGAGGGGTTTCTGTGTAATGGAAAAAGAAATAATTGTAGGCCTCGTTGAGGGCGTCCACATATTCCGGGCGGATGTTCCTTTCGTACGGTCGTCCCCTTTTCCTGATCCTCTTCAGGAGGACATCGGTTTCGGCCTGAAGGTAGATTACCAGGTCGGGCGGCACGATTCTTTCCTTCAGAATGGAATAGACCTGTTCGTAGAGTTCCAGCTCCGCGTCATTCAGGTTCATGTACGCGAAGACACGATCCTTGGCGAAGATATAATCCGCCACCGTTGTGAGGTGGAAAAGGTCCGTCTGGTTTAATTGCAGGAGCTGGTTGTAGCGGCTGAGCAGAAAGAACATCTGGGTCTGGAAGGCGTATTTCCTGCGGTCCGTGTAGAAACGGGGGAGGAAGGGATTTTCCTGTACCTGTTCCAGGACTTTGAGCGCGGACAGGCGTTCGACGAGGAGGTGGACCAGGCTGCTTTTGCCCACCCCGATCGGTCCCTCCACGGCGATGTATCGGTTTTTCGGCTCCATGGGTGATCCTTACCTTACATTTCCTGTTTCGATACCGCCGAATGATCTTCCCTCTTCTCTCGAATTGAAACCGGAGCCGCTGTCACTCCTTCCATCTTCCATACCGGCTGGGAATTCCCCAATTCAGAAAGCAGGGTCCGGAAGGTTTTCCCTGATTTCGGGTGGATCCGGTCCGGTGCCAGTTCGACCAGGGGTTCCAGAACAAAGCGGCGCTGATCGGCGCGGGGATGGGGCAGGATCAGATCCTGTTCTTCAAGAACGGTTTCCGCAAAGAAGAGGATGTCGAGATCAATGTTTCTCGGCCCCCATCTGAAGCGTTTGTCCCGTCCCATTGCCTTTTCGATGGATTGAAGAACAAGGAGCAGGTCCCGGGGGGAGCGGGAGGTTTCTCCCTCCGCGACTGAATTGACAAACCAGTCCTGGTCTTCATAACCCACCGGTGCGCTCCGATAGAATGAGGAGATCCGGAGAAGATCCAGCCCGTGCACGTCCTGCAGATGCGAAAGCGCCGTCTTCAGATTTTGGACCGGATCACCGAGATTGCTTCCCATACCGATGTAGACCAGATTCATGACCTTGTTCTCCGGATCTCCACAGAAACCCCCCGAAGCCTGGTTGGAACGGGGGTTGCGGGTTTGGTGACCCGGATCAGGACTTCTCCCGGAGAAAACTCCGTGAGGAGTGCCTCTGCAATCCGTTCCGCGAGAGCCTCGATCAGGTGGTATTGCTCGTTGCAACCGATCTCATTCACTCTTTTGACGACCCGGGCGTAGTCAATCGTCTCCTCGATCCGGTCGGAGATTCCGGCCTGTCTGCAGTCGGTTACCAGCTCCACGTCAACAAGAAAACGCTGGCCCAACTCCCGTTCCTGCGGCAGGTCTCCATGGTACCCGTAGAATTCGATTCCCTGTATAATAATCTTGTCGGTCGGCATGTTCCGGGTTACAGAGAAGAGAGGTAGTTCAGAAGCGTCCGGACGCCTATTCCCGTGGCGCCGGCAGGCTGATAGCCCCAGGCCTTTTCCGTGAAGGCCGGTCCGGCGATATCGATATGGACCCAGGGGATATCTCCCACAAACTCCCGGAGGAACATACCCGCCGTGATGGCTCCCCCCCAGCGGTTACCGATATTTTTCAAATCCGCCACCTCGCTTTTGAGTTTGTCTTTCATATTTTCATCGAAAGGCAGAGGCCACATCAGTTCTCCTGTTTCCTTGGCGACATTCAGGAAATCTTCCAGAAATCGCTCATTGTTTCCCATCACGCCTGCCGTGTTCTCCCCCAGGGCCACCACGCAGGCGCCCGTCAGGGTCGCCAGATCGATCATGAAGTCCGGTTTGAGGCGGGCGGCGTACGACAAGGCATCGGCCAGGGTGAGCCGTCCCTCGGCATCCGTGTTTAGGACCTCGATACTTTTTCCGTTCATGGCGCGCACGATATCGTCCGGGCGTTGCGCGGATCCTCCCGGCATGTTTTCGGCTGCGGCGATGATACCGTGCACCGTGACCTTGGGGTTGAGAGACGGAAGGGCCTGCATGACCCCGAGGACCGTGCAGGCGCCGGATTTGTCCATCTTCATGGTACGCATCGATTCGGAGGGTTTCAGGGAGAGTCCGCCACTGTCGAAGGTGATGCCCTTGCCCACGATCGCGACCGTTTTTTTGGCCGGGTTGCCGTGCGGCTGGTAAGTCAGATGGATGAAACGGGGGGGATTGGCGCTCCCCTGGGCCACGCCGAGGTAGGCCCCCATACCGAATCGTTTCATCTCCTTTTCCGTGAAGATTTTGCAGGTCAGCTTTTTCCCCCGGGCGATCTTTCGGGCCGTTGCGGCCAGGGTCACAGGTGTGATCACATTCCCGGGTTCGTTTACCAGATTCCGTGTGAAATTTACGGCTTCGGCGGCGAGAGTGCCGGAACGGATTCCGGCAAGGATTTCAGCCGGCCGGAGTGTGGTTTCTCCGAAAAGGGAGACCTTTTTCAATCGGTCCTGTTCTTCCTTCTTGTATTTCTCAAAACGGTAAGCACCTAAGAGGATCCCCTCGGCGGCGCTTCGGGAACGTTCCAGCGGCGACGTTCCTTTTTCCCCCGGTTCAAAGAGAGGGGCCAGCACGGTCCCGGCGTGGATGTTCCGGGCCGTCTGGACCATCTTGGCGAAGGTCCTTCGATGCCGGTCGAGGTTGAAATCCCGCTTTTCGCCCAGTCCGATCAGGCAGATCGCCTTCGCCGGGACTTTTCCCAGGGAACGGACGAGTAATGTTTTTTCCTGCTCTCCCTGGAAGTTCTCTTCCCGGATGACTGTTTGTAATGCCCCCTTGAGGGCGGCATTGATTGAGGCGGCAACCCCCTGAAATCTCTTTTGTCCCTGAAACATCCCGACAATCAGGAGGTCCGTTTTGGCCTGAACGGGATCTCCTTTATAAAAATCGATTTTCATCTTTCCTCCCTTGTCAATGAATGATCAGCCTGGGTGCAAATTCCTCTAAAAATACCCTTCTTGTTTTGAAAAGTCAACGTTGAACAACATCCGGTCCAACTATTTCGCTTGCCATAACCGGTTGTGTTGTCTATAATTACAAAAAGTTAAAAAAGGGAGAAAGAGTCCGGTGTTTCCGGAAGAGTATGGAGAAAGAAAATGGAGAAGAAGGAATTAACGGGTATCCTTCCGATCCTGCATTATCCGAATGAGTTGCTGAGAAAGGCCTCATCTGATGTGGACCGGATTACCGATGATCTACAACAACTGATTGAGGACATGATACGGACCCTGTACGCGGCCCCGGGAGTGGGACTTGCCGCTCCTCAGGTGGGGGTGCTGAAAAAAGTCATCGTGATCGACACCAGTGTGGGGAAAAAACCGGATTCTCTGATCGTTATGATCAACCCTGAAATTCTCTCATCGGAAGGTGAACAGACGGACGATGAGGGGTGTCTGAGCGTTCCTGACTTTACGGGGCCGGTTACGAGGGCCGAACGCGTGGAAGTCGGTTATCTGACGCGGGAGGGAAAACAGGTCACTCTCCATGCCGAGGGGCTGCTGGCCCGGGCGATTCAGCATGAAGGTGATCACCTTCGCGGTGTCCTGTTTATCGACCGTCTTTCGCCCGTAAAACGGGATATGATTAAAAGGAAGATCAAAAAGGCGATCCGGCAGGGGGCCTATCCATAAGTATCCTCCACTTCCCGACGGACCCGTGTCTGCGTATCTCCATGGGTTCATCCATCAATAGAATCTCACGGTTCAAAACCGTTCTGTGTGTCCATGAGTCCCGAAATTTCAAGACCCCTTCGAACCGTGTTTATGGGGACCCCCCGGATCGCACGCCCCTCCTTATCCGCGTTGTGGCAAACGGAGGACGTGGTTCTGGCCGTTACGCAACCGGATAAAAGATCGGGCCGGGGGAGAAGAGTTACAATCTCTCCTGTCAAGGAAGAAGCCCTGGAGCGGGGAATTCCGCTCATTCAGCCCCGGAAGGTTTCGGATCGTGATGTGATCCAGGCGATCCGGGAGACGGCCTGCGATCTGATCGTGGTGGTTGCCTTCGGACAGATCCTCCCTCCTGAACTTCTTGAGGTTCCGCGGTTCGGCTGCATCAATCTTCATGCCTCGCTTCTCCCGAAGTATCGCGGTGCCTCTCCGATTGCCATGGCCATTGTTCAGGGGGAAAAGGAGACCGGGGTGACTACGATGATGATGGACCGGGGAATGGACACCGGCGATATCCTCTTGCAGAACCGTCTCCGGATCTCCGGGACCGAAACCGCCGGAGAGCTTACGGAACGCCTCTCGATTCTGGGGGTCCGGACCCTCCTTGCAACCTTGAAGGCCCTGCGAAAGGGGCAGCTCAAGCGGATCCCGCAGGACGAGGAAGAAGCGACCTATACGCCTCTTCTGAAGAAGCAGCATGGAGAGATTGCCTGGGATCGGACGTCTTCTGAAATCCGTAACCATGTGCGCGGCATGGACCCCTGGCCGGGGGCCTATACCTTTCTTCAGGGTGAGATGCTGAAGATATGGCGGGTCTCTCCTTCGGACGAAACGGGATATCCCGGGGAGGTGCTCCTGGCACACAGGCATCTGGTGGTAGGGTGTGGCGGCGGGTCCGTGATCATCGAGGAGCTGCAACTTCCCGGGAAACGAAGAATGCGGGGGGAGGAGTTCCTGCGGGGACATCCGGACATACAGAAGGGGATGATCCTTGGAAAAGCGAAATGAACGTCCCAGGAAACGGATCTTTATCGGTTTGATGGTCCTGGCGGTGGCGGCTCTTTTCGGAGTGGGAGGCCTCTTCTGGGTTGTGATCCGGGGAGTGGGAGTGAGCCGGGCCATGATGGGCCTGCTGATGTCGGTCCTGATCCTGTCGCTCGCCTTTCTCTGCGTTGTCTCCGCGGCCTCGGTTCTCCTGGTGGTGACCCTGTACAAGGGGAAAGAGATCCTTTTTCTTTCCAGGATGCGTGGGGTCATGGTGAGGGTCATCTATCCGATCACCCTCTTCTTCGGGGCGATCTTCCGGATTCCCCGGGAGAAGATTCAGGAATCCTTTGTGGAGGTTAACAACCAACTGGTCCGGTCACGGCGAATCAAGGTCAAGCATGACCGGCTCCTTCTCCTGATGCCTCACTGTATCCAGTACAATGAATGCCGCATGCGTGTAACCGGGAATATCCGGAATTGCGAGCGCTGCGGCCGCTGCAGGATTCCCGATCTCATCGACCTCGGGGAACAGTACGGCGTGGAGATCTTTGTGGCCACCGGAGGGACCCTGGCCCGCCGCCTGATCCAGGAAAAAAGACCGCAGGCCGTGGTCGCCGTGGCCTGCAAGCGGGATCTGACCAGCGGCATCGTGGACTCCTATCCCCTTCCCGTGCTCGGAATCCTGAATGAACGCCCCTTCGGTCCCTGCGTCAATACCGTCTTTGATCTCCAGAAGGTCAAGGAGGCCATCCGCCATTTCGTGGTCCCTGATGCGGATCGCCTCAAGGCGGATCACGCTTGACCGGGATGGGAAAGTGATTATATTCTGTTTGAGGTATTTGAAGGGGGCAGTCTCAATATTGGACATCGGGGCTGACCCAGGAGGCCTTGAAGTCTCAGAGGGGAGATTTCACCCCGGATGAACCAGCAATGACAAGGAGCTTATACCATGAACCTTTTTCGAACGACTCTGCTGATGTCGGCATTGACGGGACTTTTCATGCTGGCCGGTTATGCCCTGGCCGGTCCTTCGGGGATGAAGATCGCCTTCCTTGTGGCCCTGGTTATGAACGCGGGGTCTTACTGGTTCTCGGACAAGCTTGTGCTGAAACGGTACCATGCCCGTGAGATCCGGAGGGGGGATGCCCAGGAGCTTTACGGTGTCGTGGAGCAGTTGTCCAGGAACGCGGGTCTTCCCATGCCCAGGGTCTATGTCATCGAGAATCCGACGCCGAACGCCTTCGCCACGGGGCGGAATCCACATCATGCCGCCGTGGCTGTCACCACCGGGCTCCTCCGGATCCTGGACCGGAATGAACTGATGGGGGTCCTGGGGCATGAACTGACACATGTGAAAAACCGGGATATCCTGATCGGCACCATCGCCGGCACCATCGCCGGCGCTATTGCCATGATGGCGAGCATCGCCAAATGGGGTCTGATCTTCGGCGGATTCCGGGATGATGACCGGGAGGGAGGGGGACTTGCGGCGATTGTCATGATGTTCCTCGCCCCGATCGCCGCCCTGATCATCCAGATGGCAATCTCCCGTTCGCGGGAGTACGCCGCGGACCGGGGGGGAGCGCGGATCTCCGGCCGTCCCTCTTACCTGGCCTCCGCCCTGAGAAAACTGACGGAGGGGGTGAGCCGCGTCCCCATGCAGGCCGGTCCGGCCACGGCCCACCTCTTTATCGTGAATCCCCTCCGGGGAAAGGGGATGGCCGCGCTCTTTTCCACCCATCCTCCGATTGAGGAACGGATCCGGAGGCTCGAGGCCATGCGTGGTTAGTCCCGCCCGGAGAATCGCGCTTCAGATTCTGACCGAATGGGAAGAACGGACGGAACTTCTCCTGAAGGATCTTTTGCGCCGGCATTTTTCTCCCTTCCCGGGAAGCGACCTTCGGGATCGATCCCTCGTCATGGAACTGGTCAAGGGGACCCTTCGGTGGCGCGGTCGGATCGACTACCTCCTGGAGAAACTCTTAACCCGTCCTTTGGCTTCCGTTCCGGTCAGGATTCAAAACGCCCTCCGTCTCGGGGCGTACCAGATTCTTTTTCTGGACCGGATTCCGGACCGCGCCGCCGTGAACGAGTCGGTTGAACTGGCTCGGACCTGCGGGCATGAAGGACATGTGCGATTTGTAAACGGTGTTCTTCGAAACCTGATTCGAAGAAAGGACCGGATCCCCTTCCCCGATCCCTCGGATGGAGTCGCCTGTCTTGCCGTGATTTATTCCTATCCCGAATGGCTTGTGAGGCGTTGGGTTGACCGTTTCGGGAAATCCCGCGCCGAGTCGTTCCTGCAGTCTTTCAATTTGTCTCCGAAACTTTTCCTGCGGGTCAATACCTGGAGCATCGAGGTGGAGGAGTGCATGGAGGCCATCGCCCGGACCGGGCGGGAGATCAGGAGAGATCCCTGGATCCCAGAGGCGCTCGAAGTGGTCGGAGGAGGCGAGGTGACGGCGCTTCCCGGATTCGCGGAGGGGTGGTTCTATGTCCAGGATACAGGTTCGATGCTTGTTTCCCATCTCGTCGGGGCGCGTCCGGGAGAGAGAATCCTGGATGCCTGCGCCGCTCCGGGCGGAAAGAGTTCACACCTGGCCCAGATGATGGGAGACCGGGGCGAGATTGTCGCCCTGGATGAAAATCCGGCGCGGATCGGGAGGCTTCAGAAGAATATAGACCGTCTTCATCTCTCCATTGTCCGTCCCCGGCTCGGCGATGCGGCCGCTGTGACGTTCCCGGATTTCTTCGACCGTGTTCTCATTGACGCGCCCTGTTCCGGTCTCGGCACCCTCCGCCGTCACCCGGAGGCCAAATGGCGGAAACGGGAGGAGGACCTGGTCCGGCATCAGGAAAGACAACTTGCCATCCTTCGCAATATCGCCCGCCTGGTCCGGCCAGGAGGCGTCCTCGTCTATTCCACCTGTTCCTTGGAACCGGAAGAAGACGAGAATGTGATCGAAACCTTCCTCCGGGAGGCCCCGGAATTTGTCCTCGATAGAAAACCGGCCTTTCTTCCGGAAGGGATCCAGGCCCTGTTTGATGAGAATGGATTCTTCCACGCCTTTCCCTCTTCCCACGGGAGCGACGGCCTCTTTGCGGCAAGACTGATCCGATCATTTCCGGCGGGGTAGAACCCCCGGCCCACAAAACTGAGAATCGAATCAGGATCAGACGCTATCAACCTTCTGCGCACTGTCATTTTTCAGAACGTTCCGGCCATCTCCCTGGCCTGCAGCAAGGCGGCCTCCTGCTTTTTCCGGGCGACCTCGGGGCCTCCCATCAGGGTTGGTTCCACGACGACCGACCGGATATCGGTGAAGCCGATAAACCCTAAAATCGTTTCGAGATATCTCTTCTGAAAGTCGTACGCTCCGGCCTCCGTTCCTGCGGCGTACTCTCCGCCCCGCGCGTAGGCCACGAACAACGGTTTCCCGGTGACCAGACCCGTGTATCCTTTCTCCGGAGAAAAAGAGAAGGTGTAGGTCGGCTGAACCAGGAGGTCGATATACTGTTTGAGCCGGTAGGGGATCCCGAAATTCCACATGGGAACGGCGAGGACATACTTATCCGCTTCCTTGAATTCCTGAATGATCACCTCCACCGATTTCCAGGCGGCAAGTTCTTCCTGACTCTGTTCCGCCCCGTGAAGGATGGTGTATTTCGCCTGGACGGCCGGCCCATCGAACGCCGGCAGGTCTCTTTCAAAGAGGTCCAGAGTGAAGATCTCATCGCCCGGGTGGTCTTTCTGGTAAGACTCAAGAAAAGCCTCGGCCACCGACAGGGAATGGGAACGCAGACCGCGAGGAGATGCCTTGATATAAAGGAGTTTCTTCATGGTGCCCCTCCCCTTCTGTATGGTTTTGTAGACAGCTCGAAAATTCTTCTTGTTTCTTATCCATCATTCTATCCCGCCCTCCCGGCTTGTCAAGCGGAATGGGTCCAGAAGTTCCCCCGATTTTTCGTGGTGATGAGGTCCAAAGCGAAAAGCCATTCACCCATCAAAGAAACAAACCTTTTAGACAGGATGAACCGGATCGACAGGATAGGAAAACCCGACTCCCCCGCAGGGGGAGCGTACCCCCTGTCATGAGCTGAGTATCAAAGACAAGATCGGAAAGAAGAGCAAGATCGTATGGCTCCCGTCAACAGGAATTGGATCAGGACTTCCTCCCATGGTACGAAAAAACACCTCCGTCACTTTTCAAAACGAGTTTCATGATTCTTGTCAATAAGTTAGAACCAAGGTGCGGCTATTTCCGGGGGAAGTCCCGGAGTGGGTCTTCCCGAGGTCAAACCCTTTTCAGCCTCCGGATTTTCTCAACCCGGACCTGATCTTGTCATTAACCATCCCGAGAAATCCCGAAGTCATCCCGGGGCCAAAACCTTTCCCAGGGGTGTCGTGATGGATCCGATGAGAAAGGTCAACGGCAGACCTGGGTAGAAACGTTGAAACAACCTCCTGAGAGAGGGAACCTTCTATAATTTATATCTATCGAAAAGATTTTCGAATGATCAGACTTAAAATCGGGATTACAATGCTTGAGTAAGGAGGCTGCCCCAGGTCAGGGTGAACATTCCGTACCGGTCATTGACCGCGTCCATGGCACGGGTCAACCTCTCCTTTTTGCGGTCGGTTGGAAACAGAGGGAGTTGGAAGGTGTCCGGGGTGAGGCCGGAAAGGGTGACCCCCAGCAGGCGGACGCTCTGTCGGAGCGGGAAGGAGGAGAGAATCTTCCGGGCGGAAAGGTAGATTTCGGGACCGTGATTCAGAAAGTGGTGGAGGCGGATCCGCCTGGAGACGGTTGTGAAATCCGCGTAACGGAGGGTCAGGGTCACGGTCGTACCACAAAGATGCTTGAGTCGGGCCCTTCGGGCGACCTGTTCGGAAAGGTGCAGGAGGGTGCGGTGAAGAATCTGCCGGTCGGAGAGATCCCGTGGAAAGGTGGTGCTGTGACCGATCGATTTGGGTTCGGGTTCCTGTCCCGGGGGGACCACGGGAGAGGGGTCAAACCCACGGCCCATGGCGGAGAGGGTCTCCCCGATGATTCCGAAGCGTCTCCTCAGGGTCTCGACGGAGATTTTTCCCAACTCTCCGCAGGTTCGGACGCCGAGGTTTTCAAGCGCCCCTCCGATCCGTTTCCCGATACCGCAGAGTCTGGTGACGGGAAGATCCTCGAGAAAGGCTTCGACTTCTCCTGGATCGATCCGGACCAGGCCGTCCGGTTTCCCCATTCCGGCGGCCAGTTTGGCGAGCAGTTTATTGGGGGCGATTCCCACGGAGCAGGAGAGTCCGAACCGGTCACGGATCCTTTTTTTGATGTGTCGGGCGGTCTTTTCCGGAGGGCCTAAGAGGCGTGTGGATCCGCTGAGATCGATAAAGGCCTCATCGATGGAACAGACCTCGACGAGGGGAGAGTAGTCCTGGAGGATTTGCAGGATCCGGCTCGATGTGTCGGTGTATTTCCGGTGGTTCCCTACGACCAGCAGGAGACCGGGGCAGGCCCGTTTCGCCTCGAAGATGTTCATGCCGGTTTGAACGCCATGGGCTCGGGCCTCGTATGAGGAGGTGGTGATCACTGTCCGTTTGCCCGATCCGATCACTGCGATCGGCTTGCCCCGGAGTTCGGGGTGGCATTGCTGCTCCACCGAGGCGAAGAAGGCGTCCATGTCGATATGGAGAATGATCCGATTCATTGATAAAGTTCAGAATTTCCTTCTGCCTTGTGGTGACTTTCCGCTCCATGCTCCGTCCTTGGATTCATGGTCCGCGGAAATAAGAATTCAGTATGTATACCCAACATCTATCAAAGGACCCGTTCGGTGTCAAGTTTGAATCGGGGCCCGAATCCAGCGACAGAGATGTTCAGATCGTTTTGTTGAGGAAGCTCGTTTTGAAAAGTGTCCGGAGTGTTTT
>CAYZZU010000028.1:0-30693 GCA_964483105.1 uncultured Nitrospirota bacterium | reverse complement strand
GGGCGGCCTCGTGTCCCTGAGGAAGTGGAAAGAAGTTTAAGAAATGTTGCAGAGCGTGATGGGAGGGCAAATGACGGAAGAATCGGGACAGAAAACGGACGCGGATTCGATGATGCGTTTATTACGCCGAAGGATCAACCGGGCCTGCGGGTTTGAAGGTCGGCTTGGATGAAAAAACAAGAACGGTTTAATAGTATCAGCCACGGCATTGGCGCGGCGGCGGCACTGGCCGGTTTGGTGGTATTGGTTGTCGCGGCTTCGCGCCAGGGGGACCCGTGGAAGATCGTGAGCTTCAGTATATACGGGGCCACTCTTTTACTGCTTTACACTTCTTCAACGCTTTATCACAGCCTTCGGGGGAAGGCAAAGAATGTTTTTCGCAAACTGGATCACCATGCGATCTATCTCCTGATTGCCGGCACCTATACCCCTTTCACCCTGGTGACCCTTCGCGGAGCTTGGGGCTGGTCCCTCTTCGGCATCATCTGGGGCCTGGCGATTTCGGGGATTGTGGTGGACTCACTTCCTCAAAAGGGGCTCCGGATCCTGCCCGTGGTCATTTATCTTCTCATGGGCTGGCTTATTCTGATGGCGCTCAAACCCCTGCTGCGGGCTTTGCCTTCCATGGGCTTTCTCTGGCTTTTGCTGGGAGGAGTTTTCTATACGGGCGGGGTCGTTTTCTACGCTCTGGATGAAAGAGTGCGTCATTTCCACGGTATCTGGCATTTGTTCGTGCTGCTGGGCAGCATCAGCCATTATTTCACCGTGTTGTTTTATATCGTTTGAGCTCTGAGGCTTCCCATGCATGGAAATCCATTTCAAATCATTGGGGGCTGTCCACCCTAAATTCCGCTTGACAGGGCTTTCCCTGATCTGTTATAGTCACGCTTAATCATCGCGGTTCCCGGAACAAAACGAAATCATCGTAAGCCCCGGAATGCATCCGGGGCTTTTTTTTTAGGGGAACCAGAAAGAAGGAGAGTATGAATTTCACTGCATTCGATTTACATCCCCGTGTCGCTGCCGGCGTGACCGCTCAGGGATTCGTTACCCCCACGCCGATCCAGGCACAAGCCATCCCTCAGGTCATGAACGGCCGGGATGTTATGGGTCTGGCACAGACCGGGACCGGCAAAACCGCGGCATTCCTGCTTCCCATGCTGCACCGCCTGATCCAGGGAAAACAGGGTCCCGTACGCGGGCTGATCATCGCGCCCACCCGAGAACTGGCCGAGCAGATCCACGAGGCTGTCCGGAGCCTGGGCCGAAAGACCCGCATCCGCAGCATCACCGTGTACGGCGGCGTGGGAATTCACGGCCAGGAGGTAAAACTCCGGCAGGGTGCCGAGATCGTGGTGGCCTGCCCCGGCAGGCTCCTCGACCTGATCGGCCGCGGAGCCGTGAATCTCAGCCACCTGGAAGTCCTGGTACTGGACGAGGCCGACCATATGTTCGACATGGGATTTCTCCCGGACATCCGGCGGATCCTCAGGCATCTTCCCCGGGAGCGGCAGACGCTTCTCTTTTCGGCCACCATGCCCCGCGAAATCCGGCACTTGGCCGAGGAGATCCTGCACGATCCGGTTACGGTCCAGGTGGACATATCGGCCCCCGCGGCCACTGTCAGCCACGCCCTCTACCCGGTGGAACCCCACCTCAAGACGGCTCTGCTGCTCAAACTCCTTCGGAAAACCGACACCAAGTCGGTGCTGATTTTCACCCGGACCAAGCACCGCGCCCGGCACCTCGGAGAACAACTGGCCAGGGCGGGTTACACCGCCGCCTCCCTACAGGGAAACCTCTCCCAGTCGCGGCGCCAGGCCGCACTGGACGGCTTTCGTAAGGGCACCTACCAAATCCTGGTGGCAACCGATATCGCCGCTCGCGGCATCGACGTCAGCCGGGTCTCGCACGTCATCAACTACGACATCCCCAATACCACGGATGCCTATATCCACCGCATAGGCCGGACCGGCCGGGTGACCAGGACCGGATACGCCTTCACCCTGATCAGCCGTAAAGATCGGAAGATGGTACGCGCAATCGAACGGATCCTCGACGGCCGGATCGATCGTCGCACCGTGGACGGCTTCGACTATGGCGCGCGCCCCACCCGGAACGAGAAGGTGCCCACCCGGCCGTCCCACCGGACCGCATGCCGGGTCGGCGCGTAAGTTCAGGGGGGGCACATCTTCATATCATTATAAAGGACCACCAGTAATTCATGAATGTATATGAAGCCCCTCAATGAAGATGGTGTCGTAAAAAGTCCGTTCGACCCTTCGACACGCTCAGGGCGAACGGTGTAAATCATTGATATTCCGTTCGTGGTGAGCCTGTCGAACCATGAACGGAATCAGGAAAATGACTTTTTACGACTTCATCAATGAATAAACCACGACATTTTTCATTGATTGATTGATTGATTGATTGATTATAGCCCGGCGTCGCCCTGCGGGCTATGATGCGGCATTTTCTTTCGCAATGCTATTGCGAAAGAAAATGGTGGAGGTGATGGGGATCGAACCCACGACCTCAGCGTTGCGAACGCTGCGCTCTCCCAACTGAGCTACACCCCCAACTTCAGAACTTGGGAAATAAAAACCGGGAATTTGGAAAACCAGTCGCAAAATAGTAATCGGAAAACCAAAATTAGTCAAAACATTTTTTCAGATCTACCGGACTACCCTGTAACCCCCCGTATTTCTTCCAGGATTCTCCGCACCTCCTTTCCCGGATCGGGCGCGGCGGTGACCGGTCTGCCCACAACCAGGTAATCCGCACCGTACTCCAGGGCATGCGCGGGGGTGGCCACACGGCTCTGGTCGTCCAGAGCCGCCCCTGCAGGACGGATACCAGGGGTGACGATCAGGAAATCTTTCCCGCAGGCTTCCCGGATGCGCGGGACATCCCGCGCCGAAGCCACGACGCCGTCCAGCCCCTCTTCGCGGGCAAGCCGCGCGAAATGGACCACCTGGTCGGGGATCGGCCGGGCCACGCCGATATCGTCCCGGAGGGTCTCCTCGCAGATACTGGTCAGGAGGGTCACGCCGATCATAAAAGGCCGGATGAGTCCTTCCCGCTCGCAGGTCTCGGAGACGGTCTCGACGCACCGCTGTATCATGGTTCCACCACCGGAGACGTGGACATTGAACATGAACACGCCGAGGCGGGCGGCCTCGATGCCGGCCTTGGCCACGGTACTCGGGATATCGTGGAACTTGAGGTCCAGGAAGACCCGACCGCCTGCTTCCCGAATCCTGCGGACCACGTCCGGGCCGCATGCCGTATAGAGCTGACTGCCAACCTTGAAGGTCGTCACCCAACCGGACAGGAACCGGACCATCTCCAGGGCCTTTTCTTCGGAGTCCATGTCCAACGCCAGGATCAGCCGATCCTCCGGATGGGCCTTTCTCTCTTCGATCATCACTTTTCTCCACGTTCCGCATGCATCACGCACGACCCGCTATCTCAGGAATTCCATCTCTTTCAGCGCAGACAGGACCTGCCCTTCCTGCTCCGACCCCAGGTTGTTCCGCACAGCGAAAAGCTGGAACCGGAGGAGTGTGTGGAGTCCCTTCTCCAGGATCGCTTCCCGCTCCCACGGCAGATATTCGGAAATATTGGCAAGAAGTGACCGGACGTCCAGGGACCCATCGGGTTCCAGGGAAATGTTCTCGAAGAGAATATCCTCTCCATGATCGATCCCACGGAAGAAGGCGCCCAGGATCACGTGCACGCGGTCTCCGACTGACATCCGGACGAATTCCGTGATCAGGCGGAAGATGATGTTGCACTGTTCGATCCGGTCGATCAGGTTGTCCGAATCCTCGATTCGAATAGCCTCGGCGTACGGAGATCTCACCTTGGAACTGCGAATCACACCTGCCGAAAGAAGCCGCAAAAGGATCTCCCGCGACTCTTCTTCCGGGAACGCGCTCTTCCGGCAGACCTCCTCCACGCGCATCCCGGACTCGATCAGGGAAAGAAGCGATTCCTCTTCCCCGCTCAATCCGATTTCGTCCAGATACGCCTGATCCCCGACATTTCGGTAAAGAACCCGATCCCCCTCCGGGAGGTGGGAATCGAATATCTTCCGGCCCTGGATCTTTCGCATCCCCTCCAGGATCAGATTGGGAGTACTGACGGAAAGCTTGATTCTCTCCTCGGTGGGAAGCCCTCCTTCGATAAATTCGAAACTGCCCTCCCCCCAGGCGAACAGGCTGTGGACAATTGATTCAACCTGTGCGCAAACGACCTTCCACAACTCCTCCGGGGTGATCACACCCATCTCTACCAGTACTTTCCCCTGCCGTTTCCCCGGCCGGATCTTCCGGGCGGATTTCCGGTACTGTTCCCGCGTCACCTTTCCCTGTTCCATGAGAAGATCGCCGAGGCGCTCTTCCGGACGCGAAGACGCGGCAAACACGATTTCTCCCTTTTCAAAATAAACCTTTTTGGTCTCCCGCGGCCGTCTGAAGATCAAAAGCCCTGTTTTTCGTGACATGGCCAGGAAAAGCAGGATTTCAGGAAGCGGCATGCTTTCCAGCCTCCCCTGGAATGTCATCCGGTCTTCAAATCCTTTCAGGTGGGTCAGGAACCAGTTTTCCACGGCCTCCAGGAATTCTTCCCGCTCCCTCCGCTCCATTTCCTTCTGCTTTTCCATGGTGGAGGAATCATCCACCTTCCTCAGATAGACCACGCCGGATTCCCTGTAAATCAGAAAACGATCCCCTTCCTGAAGGCACATCTCCTCCATTAAATGATGAGGAATCTCAATACTGTTCCGCCTGGCCAGGGAGACAATCCGATTTGACATGGTTCACCCCTTTCCCGCTGGAAACCATGGCGGCTTCTGTGAAAACCGCTAAGATCCGGGCCTGGTTTTCAGAATATCAGATCAAGAAAAAAGTGTCAAAAAATAATTTTTTAAAACACCCTAACCTGTCGGAAACCTTTACACATGCTATCCTGCTGTTTTTACAGGACTTTCCTAAGAAAAGAGATCATCTTAAAAAAATCTGTTAAGTTTTCTTACACTTTCATACGGAATCACTCACGGATCTCCCAACAACGGTAACGGGAAACATGATAAAACAATAGGTTACCTAATATGGCATCATTCTTGCTGTCTATCACGCATAGATGCAGGAAAAAACACCATAAAAACCGGAAATTATGAAAAAGGGAAGAAAAGTTATGTTTCTTAAGCTCATTTTCAGCTTTTTTGATTGCCTTTATGGTCGGAACAGTGGCAACTCAGGCAAACACTGACAGCCGGAACAACATCAACCTAAACGGCGGGAAAACTCTTCTTCTGCTGGCATGGAATTTTGCAGATGAAAGCCACCCTGTATTCAGGGGAACGGCTGAGTCAAACCATGGAATCCAAACCTCCGGTCAAGAAAATCGAATGATCCGGGTTGGGAATCTCCCATTCGGGACTGCTTCCCATCCTCCATTGATACACAGAAGCCCGCAGAGGTGGGGAACGTTCCCCACCATTCCGGAACCGGCCATGCTAACCCTTCTGGGGGTTTCCTTGCTCATTTTGGCCGGCTATGAAAGAAAACGATCCTCGAAAAAGAAATAAAGGCCTGTACGGAGATGGGTTTCGTTCCCGCCCCCATCTTAAGGCGGTTCCAGAGTTTTCCGGTTTCCTGGATAAAATAATGACCGGCCCCACACTTTAAAAGATCGAACCCGCGGCGGAAACCGCGAGGTCGACGAAAAAGGCGGGAAATATTCCGATCATCAGGACGGATGTGGCTGCGACAAATAGTACGGCGGACATCGCCAGGGAGACATTGAGGACCGGCTCCCCCGCCGGCTCTCCCATGTACATCCGCATAATCACCCGCAGGTAATAAAAGGCGGATACAGCGGAGTTCAGAACACCGATTACGGCCAGCCAGACATAACCGGCCTGGACCGCCCCCATGAAGATATAGAACTTGCCGGCAAATCCGGCGGTCGGAGGAATTCCGGCCAGTGAAAACAGAAAAACCATCATAACAAAGGCGGAAGCCCGGCTGGTTCGGGCCAAACCCGAGAAATCATCGATCTGATCTCCCACCTCGCCGATCCGGTTCAGCAGGATCACTACCCCGAAGGCGCCGATATTCATGAAGGCATAGACCAGAAGATAAAGCAGGACACCGGCGGTTCCGGCCGCACCTCCCGTCACCAGACCAATCATCAGGTATCCCGCGTGGGCGATGCTGGAGTATGCCAGCATTCGCTTGATATTGGTCTGCCGCAGGGCTATAAAATTCCCGGTAATCATGGTGGCGATGGAAAGACCGATCCAGAGGACCTCCCAACTCACCCGGAGAGGACCGAAGGCCACGGTGAAAACCCGGATCAGAGCCGCGAAGGCCGCAGCCTTGGGACCAACCGACATGAAGGCCGTGACCGAGGTGGGGGCTCCCTCATACACATCGGGACTCCAGAAGTGAAAAGGGGCCGCTGCAATCTTGAAGGCGAATCCGGCCGCCATGGTGATCACGGCAAGGAGGAGAAACCCGGAAAGATCTCCCACCGAAATCTTCTCCGCGATCTCCGAAAGGTCCAGGCTCCCCGTCAACCCGTAGGTCATCATGATCCCGTAGAGAAAAAACCCGGAAGAAAAGGAACCCAGGAGGAAATATTTCAACGAGGCCTCATTGGACTTGGACTGCCGTTTAAAGAATCCGGCCAGGATATAGAGTGAGATGGCCATCAGTTCAAGCCCCACGTAAATCACCAGAAGGTTTTCCCCCGAGGCCATGATCATCTGTCCAAGGATGGCAAAAAGGACGATGACATAATACTCTCCGTAATGAAATCCCTCCAGTTCCAGGAATCGGACGGACACTCCCACCACCATCAGACCGGCCAGGCAGAAGACGATCTTGAAGAACTGCGCGTAGGAGTCCGCCGTATAACCAAGGATCTCTGTCGGAAGGGTATGCAGAAGACCCTGGTAGCTCAGCACCCCCGCAACCGCCAGCCCCACCGCGCTCAGAAAGGCGAGAAAGGCCTTGTTCCCTTTCGGGCGGATCAGGTCGATGGTCAGTACCGCCAGAGCCGTCACCAGCACCGTGATCTCGGGCCGGAGGGCGGAAAAGTTCGGAAGCGAAGGAAATACGATCGTCATATTCGGTTAACTCCTGATCCGGTTTCCTCGTAAACCTGCTTTGTCTGTCACTGCTTTATTGTGCTCTTCCCGGGGATTCTCCCCCCGCGGTGGTATCACGGATTGAGGGCCACCTGAAATCCCTGAAGCGGAGCAACCAGATGCTCCACCGAAGCATTCAGAATATTCAAAAAGGGGTCGGGATGAAAACCGATCCAAAAGACCAGGATCAACAGCGGAACCAGGGTCGCAATCTCGCGGAAGGTAAGATCCGAGAGCCCCTCGTTTTCCTTACAAACCATCGGATTGAAGATAACCCGCTGATAAAGCCACAGCATATACGCCGCACCGAGGATAATGCCGAAGGCGCCCACGACAGCGGCCAGCCGGTACGAAGAGGCAAAGGCCCCAACCAGGATCAGGAACTCACCGACGAACCCGTTGGTGCCGGGAAGCCCGATCGAAGCCAAGGTAAAGATCGCGAAAAGGGCCGCGTAAACCGGCATGACCCGGGCAATCCCACCGAAGTCGGCAATCAGACGCGAATGCCTCCTCTCATAGATCAGTCCCACGATCAGGAAGAGCCCCCCCGTGACAATGCCGTGATTGAACATCTGAAGAATCCCGCCGGAGATCCCCTGGAGATTGTACGCAAAAATCCCCAGCATGACATATCCCATGTGGGAAACCGAGGAATAGGCCACCAGTTTCTTCATGTCCTTCTGCATCATGGCGACCAGCGCGCCATAGAGAATCGCCACGGTGGCGAGGACCATCATGATCCGGACCGTGCCCGGACGCATTACCGTGTCCGGACAGAGCGGAATGGAGAAACGGAGGAAACCGTAAGTCCCCATTTTCAGGAGCACACCCGCAAGGATCACCGAACCGGCCGTCGGCGCCTCCACATGGGCGTCGGGCAGCCAGGTATGGAAGGGAAACATCGGGACCTTGAAGGCAAAACCGAGAAAAAACGCCCAGAAAACCCAGAACTGCAGCTTCGGACTCAAGCCCCCCGCCCTCTGTGTGATGGTTGCAAGATCGAAAGTGGGAGAGGCCCCGCTGTGAGCGTGGAGCACCAGAATCGCCACCAGCATGAGGACGGATCCGGCTAAAGTATACAGAAAGAATTTGATCGCTGCGTAATGCCTCCTGGGTCCGCCCCAGATCCCGATCAGGAGGAACATGGGGATCAACTCCAGTTCCCAGAAGACATAGAACAGGAAAAGATCGGTCGAAACAAAGACCCCCAGCATGGCGGTCTCCAGAACCAGGAGAGAGGCCATGTACTCGGGGACCCGCTCCTTGACCGCCGTCCAGGAGGAAAGGATCGCGATCAGGGACAGAAGGGTCGTAAGAAAGACCAGGAGCAGGCTGATTCCGTCCACCCCGACGGAATAATGGACCCCCCAGGCCGGAATCCAGGGAACCGATTCCGTGAATTGCATCCGGAACGTGCCCCGGTCGAAATGCAGGACCGGCAAGAGAGAGAGCAGGAAGGTCACCGCCGCGGTGAAGAAGGCCACCTTCCGGACCGCTTCGTCATTCCCCTTCGGGGTGAAGAAAAGGAGCGCTACCCCGACCAAGGGAAAGAAAGTTATGATACTGAGAATATGTTCCGTCATAGATCTGTCCAACCCGTAATGATTCAGTCCTCAGCATGCAGCCGCGGGCAGCAGCAAGTTCTCAGACCACAAAAATCAACATGCGCCTGATTGTACAGGCTACAGCTTATAAAAAGAGGAAAACCCCCAGGATAACCGCCACACCGATCACCATGAACAGGGCGTAGTCTTCCACGTTCCCCGTCTGGAAGCGCCGGATCCGCTCGCCGAAAAAATGAGAAA
Source organism: uncultured Nitrospirota bacterium (assembly GCA_964483105.1). Classification (GTDB taxonomy): domain Bacteria; phylum CG2-30-53-67; class CG2-30-53-67; order CG2-30-53-67; family CG2-30-53-67; genus CAYZZU01. Next base: position 21,729 of record CAYZZU010000028.1, on the reverse strand, counting down.
GTGAGGCGACACCGTTTACGATTCCGTCTATGACTCCCACGTCCACGAATTGCCAGAGGAAGGTTCCAAACCGTTTGACGGGATTCACAAAGATCAGATCGTAGAGTTCGTCAACATACCATTTATTCAATACCGCCTGGTAAAGCCCTCCAAGGGATTCCGCGACCCTTCGGGGAAGAGAGGGACTCAGAAGGTACATCAGCCAGGCGAGTCCGATCCCGGCTCCCGCGATTACCACGGAGATCACCGCCATCAGGCGCTCCAGGCTGATTGAGGTATGAACGGCCTCCGATCCCGCAGGACCCTGGGCAAAAACAGGTGCAAGAAAGTGATGGATCCAGTTCCCGCCTCCCCAGGCTTCGGGAATCCCGGCAAAACCGGCAATCGTGGAAAAGACCGCGAGCACAACAAGGGGAATCACCATGCTACGGGGAGACTCGTGCAGGTGAGCGGCCACCCCCGGTTCCACCCGGGATTCTCCATGAAAGGTCATGAAGACCAGGCGAAACATGTAAAAAGCCGTCAGGAACGCCGCCGAGGCGCCCAGGATATAGAGGGTCATCCCGTAGGGGCTACCGGCGGTGAAGGCCTTCCAGAGAATTTCATCCTTGCTGAAGAATCCGGACCAGACCGGAATTCCCGAAATGGCCAGGGTGGCCATGATGAAGGTCCAGTACGTCCAGGGAATCTTGTTTCTGAGCCCTCCCATTTTCCGCATATCCTGTTCCCCGGACATGGCGTGAATCACCGAACCGGAACCGAGAAAGAGAAGGGCCTTGAAAAAGGCATGGGTCAGGAGATGAAAAACCGCTGCCGTGTAAGCGCCGACACCCAGGGCCATGAACATGTAGCCTAACTGGCTCACTGTGGAGTACGCCAGGACTCGTTTGATGTCGTTCTGGGCCAGCGCGATGGTGGCCGCGAAAAAGGCGGTAAACCCTCCGATGATCCCCACGCACATCAAAGCGGCCTGGGATTCGGAAAAAAGCGGATTGGCCCGGGCGACCAGATAGACTCCAGCCGTGACCATGGTCGCGGCATGAATCAGCGCCGAGACCGGCGTGGGACCCTCCATGGCGTCGGGAAGCCAGACGTGAAGGGGGAACTGCGCCGATTTCCCGATCGCTCCGACAAAAAGCAGCAGGCAGATGAGCGTCACCAGATCGATCCTGAAGGAGGTAAAGAAAAGCGGGATCACGAGGCTCCGGCCCAGAATGTCCGGAATCTGATGAAACACCTGGTGATAATCCAGTGTCCCGAAGGTGACGAAGATCAACATCACGCCGAGTCCAAAACCGAAATCACCGATCCGGTTGACGACAAAGGCCTTTTTCCCAGCGTCAGCGGCCGATTTTTTCTCATACCAGAATCCGATCAGAAGATAGGAACAGAGTCCCACCGCCTCCCAACCCAGGTAAAGCAGGAGGAAATTGTCGGCCAGGACCAGCATCAGCATGGAAAAGGTAAAGAGAGAAAGGTAAGCGAAGTAACGGGCGTACCCCTTGTCCCCACGCATGTATCCCGTCGAATAGATGTGAATCAGAGAAGCCACAAAGGTGACCATCGCGATCATGGCCGCCGACAGGGGATCGATGTGAAAACCGATGGACACCCGGAAGATTCCGGCGGAGATCCATTCATAGACCGGGCCGTAGAAACGCGCTCCCGAAAGGACCTGCCCCAGCGTGATCAGGGAAAACAGACAGGAAAGAACCACCGCTCCGATCGAGATTGCGGCGGAGCGGGTACCCAGTCTTCTTCCGAAGAGTCCGTTCACCAGAAAGGCCAGAAAGGGAAGTCCCGGAATCAGAATATGCATCCACGTCGGACTCTGTTCCAAGCGTTCCTCCTTATGAAAACAGGAGAGTGGACAATCTGATTGCCTGCTCTTCCGTTTTAATGTTTCATCAAATGAAAATCATCAGCGTTCAACGTTCCCCGGTTCCGGAAAAGGGTCAGAATAATCGCCAGCCCCACGGCGGCCTCGGCGGCCGCGACCGTCATGATGAAAAGGACAAAGACCTGGCCCGCCATGTCGTGATAATACCGGGAAAAGGAAACGAAACAGATATTGACACCGTTCATCATCAATTCAACGGACATGAACATCAGGAAAATATTCCGCCGGATCAGAAATCCGGTGACTCCGATCAGGAAAAGAAGCGTTCCGAGCAGGATGTAGTGTTCCAGGGTAATGTGCATCGTGTTCCCCTTCCTTACATCTTCCTGCTGGCGATCACGACCGCGCCGACCAACGCGACCAGCAGAATCAGAGAGGCCACCTCAAAGGGGAAGAGGTACTGTGTATAAAGCGCCTTCCCCATCAGTTCCGGATTGGTCGAATTCGTCACCGTTTGCACGACCTTCGCCGGACCGCCCGGAATCGTTGCCTTCATCAACACACCCACCACCCCGGCACAAAGCACTCCCGAGCTGATCAGGGCGAACGGCAGATGTCCACTGAGTTGTTCCCGGAGAGACCCCAACTGTTTCAGGTTCACCAGCATGATCACAAAGAGATACAGGACCAGGATGGCCCCGGCGTACACAATCAACTGGATCGCGGCCAGGAACTCCGCTTCCAGCAGGATATAGAGACCCGAGATATGGAAGAACATCAACAACATATACAGCACGGAATGAACAATGTGTTTCCGCGTGATCATCAGGATCCCCGAGGCGAGAATCATGACGAAGAGATAGCAGAAAAAGAGGGTGTTCAACATATCCAATCCCTAAAAATCGATTTCATCCCGAAACAGAGGCCGTTTCTCCCCCACCTTGAGAAGCCGGTCCATCTTATAGATATAGATCTCACGATTGTCGTAGTCCGCCAGTTCGAAGAGACGGGTCAAAACGATTGCGTCCTTGGGACACGCCTCCTGACAGAGACCGCAATAGATGCACCGGAAGGCATCGATCTGATACCCGGTGACCACCTTTTCATGCCGTTCACCCTCCTCGGTATAGACCCGGATGGCCTTGGACGGGCAGACTCCGGCGCAGATGCCGCATCCCACGCACTTCAGGGTCCCGTCATCGTTCTTCAGGAATCCGTGATGCCCTTTGAAATTCGGAAAGGCCGGCCGTTTCTCCTCCGGGTATTGTCGGGTGACCAGAACATGCCGCGGGGTGATGATGCTCCTGATCCACACACCTCCGGTCAGGGCCAATCCCTTGATCAAGTCGACCAGGAAAATGGAGCGGATGATTTTTTTCAATCCCTTCTGCAAGGAAAAACTCCCTGTTATATAACGCAACTACCCGATAAACGCAAGCACGATCCCGGTCACCAGAATATTGGCGATGGCCAACGGAATCAGCACCTTCCACCCCAACCGCATCAACTGGTCATACCGGAAACGGGGGAAAGTCGCTCGAACCCACAAAAAGCAGAACAACAGGCAGGCCATTTTTCCGAAAAACCAGAAGACTCCCGGAACATGCCTCAGAATCTGCATGGCGGGAAAGGCCTGGAAGGGAGGATTCCACCCTCCCAGAAACATCACCGTGGCCATGCAGGAAACCAACATCATATTGGCGTATTCCGCGATGAAGAAAAAGGCGAAACGCATGCCGCTGTATTCCACATGAAATCCGGCCACCAGTTCCGTTTCCGCCTCGGGAAGGTCGAAAGGAGCCCGATTGGTCTCTGCAATCATGGAAATGAGATAAACAAAAAAGGCAACGATCTGTGGAATGACGAACCAGTGGTGGGACTGGGCCTTCGTGATGCCCACCATGCTGAGCGTCCCGGCCATCATGAGCGGTCCCACCAGGGCAAGCCCGATGGCCAGTTCATAACTGATGACCTGAGCGGCGGAACGAAGAGCGCCCAGCAGGGCGTACTTGCTGTTGGAGGACCAGCCGGCCAGGATGATGCCGTAGGTCCCGACCGACGAGAGGGCCAGAACATAGAGCACGGCAATGTTGATATCGGTAATAAAAAACCAGTGATCAAAGGGAATCACGGAAAACGTGATCAGGGCCGGAACCAGAGACAGGATCGGAGCCAGGATGAAGATCGGCCGATCCGCCCCCGAGGGAATAATATTCTCCTTGAGAAGGAGCTTGATCCCATCCGCAATCCCCTGCAGGATTCCGTGAGGACCGACGCGCATCGGCCCCAGGCGAACCTGCATATGCCCGATCACCTTCCTCTCCACCCAGGTCAGGATCGGAACCATGACCAAGGTGAAGGCGAGAACGATCACAATTTGAATCATGCTGTGGTTCCAGAGGAATTTCACCACTTCGACAAGATCGGTTCTCATCTCAGATCTTCCTTACGGTCACCTGCGTGTAACGCCCCATCGGCGTCCGGGTCACCGGGTCCGGGTCAAACGAGATCAGGGATCTGGGGCTGGCATCGTTGAACCCCTCCGCCATCTGTAAAGATCCCTTCGCAATTCCCTCCCGGATACCTGCCGTCACCTGCGTCTCTCCGTTCCTGGAGACCAGCACCACCCGGTCACCCGCTGAGATTTTCAGGGAGGCGGCATCCTCCGGATGGAGATAAACCAGCGCCTTCTCTTGGGCCCGAATCAACCCTTCAGCCCGGTTTGACATGGAACCGTTCCGATACAGGGAGGGCGTCAGCAGCAACAGGAACGGATAATCCGGATCCGGCACCGGTCCCCAGTGAACCTCCGGACCCGGGTCGGGCAGATCGACGCCGTCACCGGGAATCCGGCATTTCCCGCCGTCCCTGGGAACCAGCGTGTCGATCTCTTCCCGTACTTCGTTCAAATTACGGAAGGGAAACCCCTTCCCCATCTTCCGGGAAAGATCCACAAGAATTCTTGTGTCTGGACGGGCCTCTCCCGGAGTCGGGATCCGTGCCGAAAAAGACTGCTCCCTTCCTTCCAGATTGGTGAACCGTCCCCCCTGTTCCGCAAAGGCCGCCGCCGGCAGCACCACATCGGCCACGGAGGCGGTCCGTGTCAGGAAGAGATCCTGCACAACAAGAAACTCCAGGGAGTTCAGGGCCTGTTCCACAAACCTGGAATCGGGGAAATCGACCACCGGGTTTTCTCCCATAATATACAAGGCGGAAAGTTTCCCTTCCCGGGCCGCGTGAAGCATTTCATAGGCCGAAAGACCCGGTTTGTCCGGAATACGCTCCCCCCAGACCCCTTCGAACCGTTTTTTCTCCCCCAGCGGAACAAGTCCCGGAAGCCGGTCCGGGAGCGAACCCATCTCGCAGCTTCCCCGTTCATTGTTCCGGTCCGCAGTCATGAGGCAAGAGGCCCCTCTTGTGACGGCGGTTCGAATCAGCAGCGATATCGCCTTAGCTCCATAGTACGACTGGGTTACTCCGGGCCCCGCGATCAGGACCGTTTTCCCGTTCGCCGCCCCGTCGAAAAGATCGCGCAGGAAATCCCACTCCGCGGATTGCAGCCCGATCCGTTCGATCAGGTTTTCTTCCCGGAACTCCTGCAGCGCGGGCTCGTCAAGATACTTCCGGCCGAGGGCCAGGATAAGCGGGACCTCGGAACCGGGACGAATTCGGAGATGACGGGCGGCAAAACGTGCAGTCAGAGTCGTTCGCGGGTCGGCCAGAACCAACGTCCCGCCGCCGGAAATCATTCTCTTTACGGCAAGCCCCAGGATCGGATTGGCCCCCACCGGATCGGCGCCGATCACAAAGACCGTTTCCGCGGATCTCACGTCGCCGAGGGTCGCCTCGGGCATTTCGACCTTCGCTCCGAGTCGGCCCAGGAGGCCCGCCGCATAGTGGAGCCTCGCGCTGCTGTCCATGTTGTTGGTCCCGATCACACACCGCATGAAACGCTGGAAGAGGTAGTTGGATTCATTGGTCGCCCGGGTGGAACCGAGTCCTCCCACGGCATCGGCCCCTTTTTCCCGGATGATCTTCTCCAGATGCGTCGCCGTAAAGAGCAGGGCCTCATCCCAGGTCACCTCGACCAGCTTTCCGTCTCTTTTGATCAGGGGACGAGTCACCCGGTCCGGATGATGCACAAACCCCCAGCCGAAATGTCCTCGCGCGCACAGGCTCCCCAGGTTGACCCCCGGTACCTTCGCCGGCCGGACACGCATAATCTTTCCTTCACGGACTGACAGAGAGAGCGTGCAGCCACAGCCGCAATACGGGCAGATCGTCTCCCCCTCCTCCATCTGAAAGGGACGTCCGCCATAGGTAAAAAGCCGGTCGAGATTGGCGCCCACAGGGCAGACATCGATGCAATGCCCGCAGTGCTGGCACTCCCCTCCGCCAGGAATTTCCCGGATTTCAGTCCAGTGTCCGCGCCGCGCGGCGCTCAGAGCATGGGCGCCCTGGATCTCGGCACAGGCACGGATACATCGTTCACAGTGGACACAACGCTGGAGATTTCTCTCAATCAGGGGATTGTCATAGAGGACCGGTTCGTTCCGTCTGGGGAAATCGTATCTCCTTCTGACTTCTCCGAATTGGAAGGTCAGGTCCTGAAGATCGCATTCCGTGGCCTTGTCACAGTAGAAGCAATCGAGGGGATGCTGGGCCAGTTGGAATTCCAGCATCGCCTTGCGGGCCTTCTCGATCTCCTCGGACTCGGTGATCACCTCCATGCCGTCACGGACCGGGGTGGTACACGCGGTCTGGAGTTTGGGGACCCCTTTCAGGGAGATCAGACACATTCGGCAGCCCCCCAGAGGGGAAAGCTTCTCAAGATAACAGAATCTTGGAATATAGACCCCCACCCGGTCCGCCGCCTGGATCAGCGACAAACCCGGCTCCACCTCATATTCTTGATGATTCAGGGTAATCTTGATCATGAAAATTTCATTCCAGCGTCTTATTTTCCCTCTCCGCCCGCCAGGGGACACCGTCGCTCACGGATATGCGCCTGATACTCCTCCCTGAAATATTTCAGGGTTCCGCGGACCGGGCCCAAGGCCCCCTCCCCGAGAGGGCAGAAGGTCTTTCCGGAAATATTGCTGCAGAGATCCTCGAGGAGGTCGATGTCCCCCTCCTTCCCTTTCCCTCCCTCGATCCGTTCCAGGATCCGGAGAAGCCAGTCCGTCCCCTCCCGGCAGGGCGTACATTTGCCGCATGACTCGTGCACGAAAAAGCGCATCAGACGGGCGGCCACCTTGACCATACAGGTATCCTGGTCCATGACCATCAGGGCCGAAGATCCCAGCATGCTTCCGGCCGCGGCCACGGAATCGTAATCCATGTTCACATCGAGATGCTTCGGAGTCAGGCAGGGCGCGGACGCCCCCCCTGGAATGAAGGCCTTGAGTTCCTTTCCGCCGCGGATCCCGCCGCCGTGCTCATAGATGACCTCACGGAAGGTCACCCCCATGGGCAGTTCATAGTACCCCGGACGGTTCACATGCCCGGACAGGGAGATGATACGGGTCCCCGGACACTTCGAAGGTCCGATTCCGGCGAACCAGGTCCCGCCTTTCCTGAGGATATGGGAGACATTCGAAAGAGTCTCTACATTATTCACAACCGTGGGCAGGCCGAAGGCCCCGACATTGACCGGAAAGGGAGGTTTGATACGGGACTGCCCCCTCTTCCCTTCCAGCGACTCGATCAACGCGGTCTCCTCTCCGCAGACATAGGCACCCGCCCCACGGTGAACCCGGATCGTGAAAGAGAAATCGCTCCCCAGAATCCGTTCTCCAAGAAACCCCCTTTCCTCCGCCTCCGCGATCGCCGTCTCAAGGATTCCAACCAGGCGGGGGTATTCCGCCCGCAGATAGATATAGGCGAAATCCGCCCCGAAAGCGTAGCCCGCAATCGTCATTCCTTCAATCAGTTCATGGGGATCCCCCTCCATGATCTGCCGGTCCTTGCAGGTTCCAGGCTCCCCCTCATCGGCATTGCAGAGAAGATACCGGGGACGCTTCGGATCCGAGGCCGCAAAGCTCCACTTCATGGCGGCAGGGAATCCCGCACCGCCCCTTCCGCGAAGATTGGCCCGTTTCACCTCCTCGATTACCTCCACCGGGGTCATGGAAAGGGCGGCTTTTAGCCCCTCATATCCCTCGTGTTCCAGATACACATCAATCGATCTGGAATTCTCAAGATGAACACGGCTTAACAGGATCGTTTCCATGAAAACAGGCCCTCAACCGTCAGCAACCAGCGTTCCATGTTCAAAAGGATTCAGGCCGGTCCCTGAAAGTGATTGACTACTTATATTGTTCCAGGATCTCATCGATCCTGCTCTCGGTCAGTTCCTCGTACAGATCCTCATTGATCAGCATCACGGGGGCCTGCCCGCACGCCCCCAGGCATTCGGCGTTTTTCAGGGTGAACCGGCCATCCTTTGTGGTCTGCCCCATCCGGATCCCGAGTTTTCGCTCCAGGTAGGACCGCAGGGATTCGGCGCCCAAGAGTAAACAGGTCAGGTTGTCACAGAGATAAATCACGTTCCGTCCGATCGGTTCGCTGTGAAACATGGAATAATAGGTCGCCAACCCGTAGGCTTCCGCCCCGGAAATTCCAAGCACACGGGCCACTTCGGCCAGGGCCTCACGGTTGAGCGCTCCGAATTCTTTCTGCGCCAGGTAAAGAACCGGCAACGCCGCCGCCCGCCGCGTGGGATAGCGGGTAAAGATTTCATCCACCCGTTTCAAAGTTTCTTCCGAAAATTTGGCACTGATCACACTTTCCATGGTCTCTTTCCTTCTTGCGTGACCCCGTTTCCAGTTTTCATCGGTCACACTCTCCCAGCACGATATCGATGGTGCCGATCACGGCGATGACATCGGCGATATATCCGCCGCTCGCCAGACGATTGAAGGCCCCGAGGTTCACAAAGGAAGGAGCGCGAATCTTCATCCGGTAGGGCCGGGCGGAACCGTCACTGACAATATAGAAACCGAGCTCACCCTTCGGGACCTCCGTTGCGCAGTACACCTCTCCCTCCGGGACATGGAACCCCTCGGTCATCAACTTGAAATGGTGAATCAAGGACTCGATATCCCGGTTCATCTTCTCCTTGGACGGGGGAACAATCTTCGGGTCGTCGATCCGGACGGGACCTGCGGGAAGTTGATCCAGACACTGTCGAATGATATTCGCACTCTGGTGAAGCTCTTCGATCCGGATCCAGTACCGGTCGTAGACATCTCCTCGTTCGCCGACAGGCACCACCCAGTCCACCTTGTCGTAGGCACCGTAGGGCTCCGCCTTGCGCACGTCCCAGTTGACCCCTGATCCCCGGAGGCTCGGTCCCGAAAGACCGTAGTCCACCGCCTCCTCCGCGGAGATCTCCGCCACACCCCGGGTCCGGCCCAACCAGATCCGGTTCTGGCGTATCAGGGTGTCGTATTCAAGGATCCGTTTATGGAGTTCCTCGCAGAAGGGGTAAAGGGTATCGATAAAATGAGAAGAGATATCGCGGCTAACCCCGCCGATCCGCATGTAATTGTTGTTGAGCCGCGCCCCGGTCAGTTCCTCAAAAAGATCCAGGATGGTCTCCCGTTCCCGGAAGGTATACAAAAAAACGGTCATGGCGCCGATATCCAGGGCATGGGTGGCCAGCCAGAGCAGGTGTGAAGAAATCCGCTGCATCTCCGCTACAATGGTCCGGATATATTCCGCGCGTTCCGGGATGCTGACCCCCAAGAGTTTTTCCACCGTGCGGCAATAAGCGAATTCATTGGTAAGGGCCGAGATGTAATCCAGACGGTCGATATGGGTCATCACCTGCTGATAGGAACCGTTCTCCCCGAGCTTCTCGATCCCGCGGTGCAGGTACCCCACCCGTGGGTCAGCCCGGACCACTTTCTCCCCGTCCACATCCAGGACCAGGCGCAGAACCCCGTGCGTGCTGGGGTGTTGGGGCCCCATATTGATTTTCAGTTCTTTGGTTTCCATCCGGGAAAACCCTTCCCTCGCGGCCCCATGGCTCACCATTCCCCGGAACGGCGCTCAGGCGTCCGGCCGGGGGGTCTCTCATTTCTCGGAACAAAAGAAAAATCATCCCGCTGTCCCTTCCCTTTCAGGGGATAATCCTTGCGCAGGGGATGTCCTTCCCAGTCATCCGGCATCAGGATCCGTCTCAAATCCGGATGCCCCTTCACCTCGATTCCGAACATATCGTAGAGCTCACGCTCGTGCCAGTTGGCCGTCTTCCAGATCGAAGAGACGGAGTCCACGGTACAGTCCTCTTCAGTAACATTCGTTTTAACGCGGACGCGATGGTTCAACGGAATGGAATAAAGGTGATAGACCACCTGGAATCGAATCTCTCTCTTCCCGAGATAATCGACGCCGCAAATGTCGGCCAGGTAGTCAAACCGGGTGGCGGGATCTTCTTTCAGTACCCGGCAGAGCCGCGGAAGATCCTTCCTGTCGACCACGAGGGACAACTGGCCGCAGGACCGTTCCAGGTGAAACGGAAGATCCGGGAGCCGATCCTTTACCACATTGATCATCCGCTGTTCATCCAGATTCAATGAAATTCCGTTCATGACTCTTTCCGGATATACCGTTGTTTCTCAATTTTTTCCTGGAGCTTCAGAATACCGTACATCAGGGCCTCCGGGCGGGGCGGGCAACCCGGGACATAGACATCCACCGGAACCACAAGATCCACGCCCTGAACCACGCTGTAGGTATCGAAAATACCTCCGGAAGAAGCGCAACTCCCCATGGAGATGACATATTTCGGCTCCGGCATCTGATCATAGACCTTCCGCAACACGTGGGCCATCTTCCAGGTGAGCGTTCCGGCTACAATCATCAGGTCCGCCTGCCGGGGTGATCCGCGGAAGATCACCCCCATCCGGTCCAGATCGTAATGGGAAGACCCCGTGGTCATCATCTCGATGGCACAGCAGGCCAGTCCGAAGGTCATGGGCCAGAGGGATGACTTCCGGGCCCAGTTGATCAACTGATCCACCCGGGTGGTGATGAAGTTTTCTTCAAAACGATGTTCGATCAATCCCATTCCAGCGCCCCCTTCCGCCAGGCATAGGCGTAACCAATCAGAAGAATCAGGATAAAGAGAAACATTTCAATCAGACCATACCAACCGATCCGATGATAGATCACGGCCCATGGATAGAGGAAAACCGCCTCCAGATCGAAGAGAACGAAAAGAACCGCGGTCAGGTAGTACCGGATAAAAATCCTGGACCTGGAATCCATAAAAGGAACGTTTCCGCACTCATACGGAGAGAGCTTATCCGGATTCGGTCGGCTGGGACGGACCAGGGCACCGAAAAGGAGCGTGATCATCCCGAAGGCTAAGGCGATCACAAAAAAAATCACAATGGGGAGATATCGGTAGGGAATGACGGTTTCAGGCATGATGGACGATGCTGATTCTATAAAAAAAGAAATGAATCCGTTTCACAGAGAGAGCAGAAACTTCCGCCCGGAAACGCTCTTTTGGTTTTGTCAAAATTACTTGTCAAAGATTAGATCATCCGGCCGTTGTTGTCAAGAACTAATCTTTAATTTCTCGCGGCCCCCTTTCAAAGTTTTATCAAGATTTCTGAAACTTCTTGCCCCATACCCTGTGAAGCTGTTATAAATTTCGTATCCCAAAAGGCGGTTTTGTAAAATCTACCAGGGATCCGGGATGACATCAAGTGCGATTTTAGAATGTATCAGCGCTCACCACCCTATCGCCTATTTCGGGATCTTCCTGATCGCGTTCTCCGAGTCCCTGGCCATGATCGGACTGCTGATCCCTGGAACGCTACTCATGTTCGGCGTGGGTGCGATCATCAGCACAGGTGCCCTCTCATTAAGGCCGACCCTGCTTCTGGCCATTCTGGGGGCCATCGCGGGAGATGGAATCAGCTACTGGATCGGACATCGTTATCACCATCGGTTGAGAGCATTCAGGCCGTTCCGCCGCAATCCCGGACTCCTGCTGCGGGGTGAAAACTTCTTCCAGCGACATGGTGGACTCGGGATCTTCCTGGGACGCTTTGTGGGACCCATCCGGCCGGTCATCCCCATGGTGGCAGGGATGCTCGACATGTCCCCTCCCAAATTCATCGTCATCAACATCCTGTCGGCTGTCGGCTGGGCTTTCGCTTATCTGCTCCCCGGTGTCTTTTTCGGGACTTCCCTGGCACTGGCCGGCACGGTCAGCACGCGACTGGCCGTGCTCATCGTCCTGCTCACCTGCACCCTCTGGGTCTCCCTCTGGTTCTGCCGGAAATGTTTTTTATGGCTCAGCCGTTACGGTCCGTCCTGTTTTTCCTACCTGGAAAAGTGGGTCGCCTTAGAAACCCCTTCCACGGGTATGCTTCGTATCCCCAAAGGGTTTCTTCAATTCCTGTTTCACCGCCGGAAAGGGGAAGAATATCTTCTCTTGTTTCTGGTACTGCTCTTTTTTTTCACCACGTGGGGATTTTTCACTGTACTGCAGGATCTGATGGCGGGCGATCCACTGGTACAGGTCAATCAATCACTCTACCACCTGCTCGAATCTCTGCGCACACCCTGGGGGGATCATTTCTTCGTGGCCGTCGCGGAACTGGGAGGCGGCCTGGTCAATTTCTCGATCGCTGGAGTGATTTTCCTGATCCTGATTGCGGCCCGATGCGGACGAACCGCCGGCTACTGGGCGGGAGTCCTGCTGGGCGCGGTCATCCTGAGCCGGATTTCGCTTCACACCCTCGTGCGGGTCCCTCCGACGATACAGATTGCCAAAACGGGCTTTCTGGAGCGGTTCGGCGATTCATCTCTTCTGGTCCTGGTGCTCTATGGCTTCCTGGCCGTGATCCTCTCACGAGGCAGCGGAAATACCCGACGAAGTCTGAGTCTGGTTACGGTCGTCTTTTTCATTGCTTTCCTGACGTCCTTCACCCCTCTTTATCTCGGAAATCACGTCCTGTCCGACATCCTAAGCGGATTGGCCCTCGGGGGAGCCTGGACAACACTCACCGGCATCGCGTATATCAAGGGACCCCCGGAAAAAATTCCGAAACGCCTTCTCCTGTCCTCCGTGCTTCTCACCTTCTTCATCACCGGCCCCCTGTACATTGCAGGGAAACACCGGGAGGACCTCCTCCTTTACGCCCCCCAACACCGCGTGCAACTCATCAGGGAAAAGGAATGGATCCAGGGGGAATGGGAAAACCTTCCGGCAAGAAGGATCGATTTTGAGGGAGAGCTGAAACAACCGCTCATCTTCCAATGGGCCGGCAGAAGCGAAGACCTGACCGTTTTTCTGAGAAGAAGGGGATGGCGTCTCCCTCCTCCATTCACACTGAGAGTATTCCTGGGAATGCTTTCCCCGGAAACCCGCGTGGAAGGTCTCCCTCTCTTTCCCAAATTGCATGAAGGCCGTTTTGAGCGGATCCTCCTCTTCCAGCACGCGGGGCGGACACGCCGCGTCTTCCGTCTCTGGTCCACGGAATCCCAACTGAAAGAGTCCGGAACCCCTCTCTGGGTCGGAACCATGGAGATTCAATCCGTCCGTCGTATCGGAGATTTCCTCTCGGTTCCCCGGGACCTGAAAGATTACAGGAAATCCCAACGAATCCTTTCCGGAATTTTCCTGGAAGGTTGCCCTTACACCTTCCTTCAGGTCGTCCACCGGAAGTCCTTCCAGAAAACCGGTGAAAAAATACAGGAAGGATTCAAATGGGACGGCCGCACGCTGCTTGGAATGAACCTCCCGCCGTAAAGGCGACAAAACGGGAACAGCTCCCCAGCAGCAAAAATCCAGCGGCACTCAAAAGAACAAAAGTTATTTCGTGATCCTGACGGATAAAGAATACCCCTGAATTTCTCAACAGAGGGGGTCCGGACATCACGACACGCCGGATTCGGGGAGTATTCAGCCCTTTACAATCCCGAAATGGTTATGTTACGCTCATGGAAAAACTCAGAGGCCGGCATGGAGCAGAGGGGAAAGTCGAACATCCTGATCGTGGATGACGAAGAGAGGGCTTCCCAGATCATCCAGGATCTTTTTGAGTTGGAAGGATTCCGGGTGTTCACGGCGGAAAATGGGCAAACCGCGCTGAAATGTATTGAATCGACCCCTATTGACCTGGTCATCACCGACTTCGAAATGCCCATCATGAACGGCTTTGAACTTCTCCAGGCCGTCAACCGGGGTTACCCAGATCTTCCGGTGATTATGCTGACCGGTCAGTACCGTGAGGATATGGACAAGGCCATCGCTTCCCTCAAGGAAGGGGCTTACGACTATCTGCTCAAACCCGTCGATCTTTCCACATTGAGAAAATCGGCGTTCACGGCCCTGCACCTCAGTCAGACCCGGAAGGAAAGCCGCCAACTGAACCAGGCGCTTCAGGATGCTCACGATGCGCTGAACAAAAAGAGTGAAAAACTCGAAGAGTTGACCCGCATCCATAACGACCTCCTGGAGATCATCTCCCAGGACCTGGAGGCCCCTCTGACGATTCTGACCGGAAGCTGCAAAATGCTCATCAAGGAAGAGGGAACCGGCCTGTCTGAAAAACAACGGGAGGCGATCGAACAGATCAGCAGAAACGGGGAGAATATTCAGAACATCATCGGGGACCTGCTGGACCTGGCTCTTGTCGAGATCGGACCGGTCCGGATCCGTAAGGTGGAAACCGGCCTCCACGCTATCCTGGACAAATGCAGACGCAATCTCTATCCGGTGGCGAGCCAGCGGGGAGTTTCCATCGATCTCCAGCCTCCTTCGGGGCTCAGACCGGTCTATGCGGATGAGGGCAAGATCAAGCAGGTCTTCTTTAACCTCCTGTACCAGGCCATTTTGTGGAGCGACCGGAATCGGGCCATCCGGATCGGCATCCTTCCCCTTCCTCATGATCAGAAGGTGGAAATCCTGCTTCGAAGCGTCACCGTTTCCATGGACTCAGCGGCAAAAGCCCTGTCCGGCGAGGAAGAAGCGATCATCGAGAAAAAAACCCGGTACCGGCTCTCCCTGTGCCGTGAGATCGTGGAGCTCCACCAAGGAAAGATCTGGGTGGAAAAAGGGATTGAAGGGGAAGTGATTTTTTGTGTCCAGGTTCCCAATCTCTTCCTGAAGCCCGGTTCCGGGAAATGAGGTTCCACCTCCATCCGATCGCAATAGTTTCCTGACCCAAGTTCCCCTCTCATTATTTCATTTCGCAGTCCGGACAAATCGGAACACAAGACTCGAGGCAGATGTACGAATATGTACAGACCATGGCCGAAATCGCCATATTTTGCACCATTCGCCCCTGTTTTTATGGCATCTATCTTGCATCCAATAGAATGGATGGAGTGGTTTGGACTTTTTTGCACCCCGAATGTTACACAGCCATACAGGGGACCATTCCCGGGAAGAGAGAGAAAACGTTATGAAAAAACTTTCATATCTGTTGATCAGTGTTGCGCTTCTTCTGCTTGCTTTCGGGCCGGTACATGCCGGAGAAACATCTCCGGATTCCAATGAAACACTCAAATACGTCGGATGCGGGGTCATCAAGAAATCCTTCATGCAGGAAATGGCCGAGGCTTACCGACTAAAAACAGGAATTCGGATCATCATACATGGCGGGGGAGCGACCGCGGGAATCCGTTCGGCTCTTGCCGGAAGGTCGGACTTCGGAGGGACTTGCCGCCATCTTCTGAAAGAAGAAGAGCAACAAAACGGGAATCTGGTCAAAGTCGCGTATGACGCCCTGGTTTTTATTGTGAACCCATCCAATCCCGTATCGGATCTCACAAGGGTGCAACTCATCAAAATTTTCACCGGCAAGATTCGAAATTGGAAGACTGTCGGGGCAAGAGACAAGGCCATCATCATCGTGAGCCGGAGAAGCCCGATTTCCGGTGTCGGCCTCATGTTCAGAGAAATGTTCCTTCCGAAAGGTAGCGATTATGCCCGGAAAAGAATTGAACTATTAAGCAGCTCTGAAGTGGAAAAAGAGGTGGAGAACAACCCCTACGCCATTGCCGTCACCGGCATAGCCAGCGCGCGTGTCCGGAAGGTCAAAATTTTGAAGGTTCAGGGAATTCTCCCAAACCTCGACAGCATCCGAAGTGGAGAATACCCCTACTACAGACCTCTTTACTTTGTGACGCACGGAACCCCGAATCAACAGGTAAAACGGTTCATCGACTTTGTGCTGAGTCCCGAGGGCCAGACGATCGTAAGAAGAAACGCCTTCACCATCCAGGACATTGAAGGCCCCCGTTGAGAGATTCATGTTTGGAAGACTGAAAATCCGTCAGAAACTTACTTTGAGCTTTGCCCTGATCATCTCAATTCAAATGGCCGTCACCCTCTTTTTCGTTCTGAGGATCATTCAGAAACAAGGCGCGGAACAGGAAAAAAGGCAGATTCAGAGTCTCGCCAATTATCAAACCAGCCTCCTCGAAGAATACAAGAACAAGTCAAGAAATTACGTCCAACTCTTTGTCCGCGATCAGCAGATTATCGACGCCGCCTACATCGCCTCGCTGACCGGTGATACCCATCGTCTGACAGAGACACTGGATGAAATCTACAAGGCCTTCGACCTCAATCTTCTTCTCGTAACGGACCTGGAAGGGAAGATCCTGTCCGGCCGGACCGCAACATTGAAGAAGGAGTCGGGCGTCCTACCCGGAAACCTTCTTCAAAAAGCGCTCCGGGGCGTCCTCTCCGTGGAGATCCAGATGATTTGGAAAACACCCGTTATTTTCGCCATCGGCCCCATTCAAAAGGATGGTGAAACCATGGGAACGATCATCGCGGGAATATTACTGAACAAGGACCTCGCGGAGCAATTCAAAAGGTTGAGCGGAACCGAAATCAGCTTTGTCACCCCCTCGGGAATGATCGCCTCTTCTCTGAACAGACGGGATGCGGAAAAACTCGAGCAATACCTGGAGCATGACCCCTCTGTTTTCCGGAGCGACTTCACTCAGACAATGCTGGGGAAAACACCCTACCTGCTCAAGAGTGTGCCTCTGACCCGGCAGGACCACAGTATATTGGGGCATCTCCTGATCTCGAGAAATATTGAGGGTCTTGAGAAGGCAAAAGGAAAAGCCTGGATGGTGCTTTCCGGAATTCTCCTGTTTTCGGTATTGGTCGCCATTCTCATCGGGTTCTTCCTTGCCGGAAGGATATCGGAGCCCCTGATTCAAGGTGTAAACTTTGCCCAGGTGATCGCCCGGGGCGATCTGACCCGGCACGTGGTCAGCCGGGGAAGCGATGAGGTCGGCGCCCTTGGGAAAGCGCTCAACCGGATGGTCGCAGATCTCCGGACGTTGGTTTCCGGAATTCAGAAAACTTCCCAGAAGGCTGTTCAGGTGACTCAAAAAACCTCCGATCTCTCGGATCAACTGGCTGAAGGTTCGGAAATCCAGTCGCATACGACCGAAGAGACCTTCATAACCCTCCGCGGTATGGGAACGTCCATCGAAGAGGTCGCGGGCAATATGGAAAAACTTTCTTCCGTCGCGAAAGAAATGTCTTCATCCATCCTGAAGATGACGGACTCCATCAGTGAAGTGTCAGGGAACGCCGTTCATCTTTCAAACACCGTTGAGAACACATCCGAATCGGTCGAGGAGATGCTGTCGTCCATCGAACGGATTGATTCGAACCTTCAGGCCCTGTCCGAATCCACACATCAAACCGCCTCTTCACTGAACCAGATCAACGCCTCCATTCAGGAAATCGAAAAGACAACCCAAGAGGCGGTTCACCTCTCGGAACAGACGGCTGCGGATTCCAACGAGGGCAGAACCGCTGTTATGGCAACCATGGAGGGCATGGAGAAAATACGGGAGTCGATGGATCATGTAGCCGGACGGCTCTCCCTTCTCGACAAATATGTTAAGGAAATCGGGAAAATTCTCCAGGTAATCGAGGATGTAACGGAACAGACGAATCTGCTTTCCCTGAACGCGGCAATCCTGGCATCCCAGGCCGGAGAACACGGGAAAGGATTTTCAGTAGTCGCCGATGAAATCCGGAATCTTGCTGAGAGGACTTCTTCTTCCACGGGAGAAATTGAAGAATTGATCCTGAATATCCAGAAAGAGGCGGAAGCCACCGTCAGGGCAATGACCCTCGGAAGAAAGCATGTTCGTCAGGGAGTCTCCCTCTCCGTTCAGGCCAAGGATGCCCTGGATAAAATCTCCCAGGGTGCGCAATCCACCCGGGAAATGATCTCGAAGATTGCCAACAGCACCGTTGAACAGGCCTCCGGCACACGGATCGCCACCGAGGCCATGGAGAATACGGTTTCAAAAAACAGAGAGATCCTCCAGGCGGCGCGTGAACTCAGCAGGGGCAGCCGGATCATCCGGAAATCGGAGGAGACCATCCGGGAAGTCGCCTCTCAAGTCTCCAGAGCCACATCGGAGCAAAGTCTGGCAAGCTCCCAAATCACGCAAGCGGTCGAACAGGTAATGGAGATGATTACTCAAATCAACCAGGCATCTCAACAGCAAAGCCACGGCAGCAGCCGGATCATTCAACTCATGGAAAAAATCAAGGAGATCACCCGGCTGAACCTTCAAAGAGTTTTTGATATGAAAGAAATGGTGAATGAACTTTCGGAAGAAACCTTTCATCTTGCGGAAGAATTTCGAAGATTTCAGCTTTGACAAAGAGGAACGCAACCGGGGTTTCGCGCAGGCAGGGGATGGCCCTGACTCAACCTTTCAGGAATATCGGTCCACCGGATTTTCGGGAGATGGTATGTTTAGGGAAAATCATCAAATCAACATCCTGATCGTGGATGATGAAGAAAAGGCGATACAGGTTCTTCAGGATTTCTTTATTACAGAAGGCTACGGGGTCTTTACCGCCGAGAACGGGAGATCCGCGCTGGAGCGGATTTCTACAAACCCCATCGACCTGGTCGTCACCGACTTCGAAATGCCCGTCATGAACGGCTTCGAGCTCCTCCAGGCAGTCAAACGGGGTTATCCGAATCTGCCGGTCATCATCCTGACTGGAGAGCACCGTCAAGACATGGACAAGGCAATCGCATCACTCAAGGAAGGAGCCTATGACTATCTTCTGAAACCGGTCGATTTAGGTATGCTCCGAAAGTCCGTGGTACGCACACTCTATATCAGTCGGGCGAAAATGGAACGTCAACGAATCACGGAGGATCTCCAGAAAACTTTCTCGGTTCTGAACAAGAAAAAGGAAAAAATCGAAGAACTCACCCGGATCCACAACGAACTTCTGAAGATCATATCACAGGACCTGGAAACCCCTCTGATGATCCTGACCGGCAGTTGCCATATGCTCCTCAAGGAGCAACGCCTCAACCTGTCAGAAAAACAATTACTATCCATTGAGCTCATCAACAGGCAGGGGAAAACGATCCAGTCCATGATCGGAGATCTTCTCGACTTAGCCTTTTTCGATACGGATACGGATGAAATCGAGATCCGGGAGGTGGAGACCGAGATGCACCCAATCCTTGAAAAATGCCGGAGGAACCTTTACCCGGTCGCGATCCAGAAGGGAATTACAATCAACCTTCAACCACCGACCGGCATCAAACCGGTTTATATGGATGAGACACGAATGAAACAGGTTTTTTTCAACCTGCTGCACGAGGCCATCCAATGGAGCAACCGGAACCAAACCATCCGGATCGGAATCCTTCCCCTCGCCCGTGAACAAAAAGTGGAAATTCTCTTCCGGAGCGACACCTTTCCCGGCGATTCGATCCGGAAGATCCTCTCCGGAGAAGCGGAAGGAGTCGATATCGAAAAGAGGGCCCGGTACCGGCTCAGTCTCTGCCGGGAGATCGTGGAACTCCATGAGGGAAAAATATGGATTGAGGACGGGATTGAGGGAGAGGTCATCTTCTGCGTTCAGGTTCCGAACCTATTCCTGAGACATAATTCCACCCAAAGGAAAACAAACTAAGGTTCCGGAGGACATCACGAAAGGACTCCAAACCATACCCGGGCTCCGGCCTACGATCCCGATAGCGCCGTCTCCCCGGAACGGGATCGCATTCCGATCACGTGGAGCGGGCAGACATCCAGACAGGCACGACATCCCACGCATTTCTCCGGATCCACTCCATGCAGCTTCCCCGCCTCCCCCTGAATCGCCTCCACGGGACAGACCTTAACGCATTCGGCACAGCCGTCGCATTCTTCCCGGATGAAGGCCACGGGCCGGATGCCTTGGAGTTGGTCCTCGATCACCCGGGTCGGACATTTCTGCACACAGAGTCCGCACTGACGGCAGTTCTCGGGGATAACCCGTGCCAGAAAACGGTCCATCTCAATGGCGTTGAAGGGGCAGACCTTTTTGCAGAGACTACATCCGATACACCCTACGGAACACTTCTTCTTGACCGCAGCCCCTTTATCATGTGAACTGCACAGCACGGTCACCTTCTTCTCAACCGGAAGGAGACGGATGATCTTTTTCGGACAGGCCGCCACACAACTACCGCAACTGGTGCATTTTTTCTCGTCGATAACCGGCAAACCATCAAGGCTCATGGTAATGGCGTCAAAAGGACACGACCGGGCGCAGGTCCCAAACCCGAGACAGCCGTAAGCACAGGCCTTGCTCCCGCCGGAAACCAGGGCCGCCGCCCGACAGTCGGAGACACCATGATAAACGGATTTCTCACCCGCCTCTCTGCGTCCTCCCTTACAAAGAAGGCGCGCCACAACCGGCTCTTGGGTCTCAGCCTCCACTCCGAGAATCCCGGCGATCACCTTCACGGTTTCAGCCCCACCCACCGGACAAGCGCTGATCGGCGCCGTCCCCTTGGCCATGGCCGCCGCCATACCACTGCATCCAGGAAAGCCGCAGGCACCACAGTTAGCGCCGGGAAGCGCCCGGGCAATGGCCTGTTCTCTCGGATCCACCTCCACAGCAAATTTCCTGGATGCAATACCGAGACTCAGCCCCGCGAAGACACCCAGGCCGCCCAGGCTCAGGATGGCCGCCCACATCGTTCACCTCTCTTTTCCATTATTTCACGAGACCTGAAAATCCCATAAACGCCAGGGAAAGAAGTCCTGCAGTAATCAGCCCGATCGGGGTTCCGCGAAATGTTTCGGGGACCCTCGCCAAGTCGATCCGTTCCCGCAGTCCCGCGAAAAGAACCAGGGCCAGGGTAAATCCGACCGATGCGGCGAACCCGAAGACCGTGGTCTCGATAAAGTGGAAGTCCTTCTGGACGTTCAGGATCGCCACCCCCAGCACCGCGCAGTTGGTCGTAATCAGGGGAAGATAGATCCCCAGTGAACCGTAAAGAGCCGGGCTGGTCTTTTGAATCACCATCTCCACGAACTGGACCAGAGCGGCGATCACGAGGATAAAGGTGATCGTCTGAAGATATTCGATCCCGTAAGGGACAAGGAGATAGTGCTGGACAAAATAGGTTGCCACCGAGGCGACCGTCATCACGAAGATCACCGCCATCCCCATTCCCAGGGCCGTCTCCACCTTCCGGGAGACCCCGAGGAAGGGGCAGATCCCCAGGAAACGGGCCAAGACGAAATTGTTGACCAGGATCGCTCCGACGATCAAAAGGAAAATCTGAAACATTTCCGGCTCCTTCGAAGGATAAGTCTTTGACATATTAGGTTTAGTCCATAAAAAAGTCAAGGCAAAAACCGAGTATAATGGTTGGCACAATACAGAAGGAGAGGAAACCTTCCATAATAACGGAAAGATTTTTAAATTATCAGACTTGAAAAGGCACTGTCTCTGATAAGGGGAGATTGGGGGGAGATTGGTGCCAGGCAAAATTTTTCCTTCCCTGGTTTCCGGCTCTGCTTCCCGTCCGGCAAACCTTTTGATCGGATCTTCAGGGGGCGCA